>JANNVX010000120.1:0-1959 GCA_031414595.1 Deinococcales bacterium | reverse complement strand
ACAATTGGTCGCAGGGCGGACACGGGGGTCCGCCCCTACCTGACGTATTTTTATGGATTTTGTAGGGACAGACCCCTGTGTCTGTCCTGCTAGAAACAATGTTTCATCATTTCCAAATAGGGAAGTTATTTACGGACAAATTCTTAGGTCACAAAACTCATTGTCTAGCTACTGACGCTGAAGTCCTCACAGTCGCAGTTATAGCCGCTAAATCTTTTGCCAATAATCACAAAAATGCGCTCTACGAACACGGACTGGATTTATGAACAAGACTCACGCTTCTTTGCTTGCTTTGGCGATCACTAATCATTTGCTAACCAGCAATTAGGGTAAGTTGTTTTTTTGCCATTGCCCTGCCTTTTGGTCTTTTGTGGTGCTTAAATTTCTTGGCTCGAGCCACTACACATCTGCCGCTTGCCAGTGCATTCCATCTGGCTTTTCCCACGTCCCTCCCCATATCCATCCCTCGTCGGCAAAGGCTTTCAGCACTGGCGCATGATTGGCAAAAGCGGGTGCGCTGTCGCCAAAACCATTGCCTGCTGGGTCAAAATCCACGGCGCAACCCCATGAGTGCATCGATAACTGATTCGAGCCACGCATCAGGCGGTAGTTGTACCCACCGGCGTATAAGTGCATTCCCCATTTGCGAATTTGAAGTTCGTTTTGTCCAGAGGCTTTCCAGATGTTCTCGAGAACTGTTTGTAGACTACTGGCACAGTTCTTGTGAATCCGAATGCCGCGTACCAGCGTTCCATCCCAAGATGTCACCAGTTTCCAAGGCGCACGAATAACCACCAGATTGGCTCGTTCCCATGTCGGGGAGGCACGTCCGTTGCGCCCTCGAGGGTTGCCGTAAAATGCGTCTACGTTTGTTTGTGGTATCCATTTGAGCATTTGCTACTCCTTTTGGGGCGTGTGGTCTGATTCAGTTGCCATCTTGTTTTGGTGTGCATTGTGAAGGTAGCACGAGGCTACCCACCAACGACCCACCAAGAAAAACAGGCGCGTGATAACCGTATTTAATTTGAGTTTGGTATTATTAAGTACCCCCACCAAAATAAGTCAAACTAAATTATGGGCGCACCAATCAAAAAACTTGAACTGAGTGAAACGCAAAAAGCAGAACTCGAGAAAACCTATAAAGAAGGTAAAACACATGCAATACGAAAACGCTACCAAATGATGCTGTTAAAAAACCAAGGTAAGAAATCAGAGGAAGTAGCCGAAATCCTAGGTGGATGCGAAGTCGTAGTCAACACTTGGATGCAGCGTTATCAAAAACAAGGTATCAAAGGCTTAGAAACAAAACCAGGACGAGGGAGGAAACGTATTCTCAACTCGGGAGAAGACCTTGAAACAATTAGAACCAGTGTAGCCAATAATCGTCAACGCTTAAGTATGGCAAAAGCAGAATTACAACAAGTCTTAGGTAAAGGGTTTAGTTTGATTACTTTGCAACGATTCGTAAAAAAAACGGTGGTCGCTATAAACGCATCCGAAAACGTCCAAGGAAAGAACCGTGTGCGGAAGTTTACACGCATAGAGTCGAGTGTTTAGCTGAACTCGAACAATTAGCTGAACAAGGTTTACTTGACGTGTTTTATGGAGAAGAAACTCGAGTCAGTATGGAAGGGTATGTACCTTATGGTTGGCAATTCAAGGACGAAGATGTGTTTATGCCGAGTGAAAAAAGTGAGGGTTTGAATTGTTTTGGTTTATTGTCAAGAAGTAACCAAATAATGTTTAGAACAACAACTCAGCCTATTAATAGTGAATTTGTGATTGAACAACTCGAGAATTTTTCTAGGGACTTAAAACGAGTCACTGTGGTGGTACTTGATAATGCTCGAGTGCATACTTGTAAAGCAGTTCAGGAACGACGAGAATACTGGGAAGAACGAGGCTTGCACTTATTTTTCTTACCTACGTATTCACCGCATTTGAATACTATTGAGATAT
>JANNVX010000119.1:0-24916 GCA_031414595.1 Deinococcales bacterium | reverse complement strand
TGTTCGAGTGGATTGAAGTGTTCTATAATCGGAAACGGCTACACTCCACAATTGGCTATAAATCACCTGCTGAGTTCGAGGAAAACTGGTGTAAGGCTCAAGTACCGACCTTCATGTCCACGACTTCTTGACAATTCAACTGACGTAATCGTTCCTTGTGTATAGGGTAAAGGGTCGTAGTCAATTTTTAAGTTGCGAATTGTTATGCTTTCCGAATTATAAATAAGAATTTTACCAGCTTTACTCGTAAATATAATATCGGAATAATTACCATCTAAAATAAAGTTCTTTGCATTAGCAATCATCAAATGATTTTCAACTCGATAAGTACCTGAGGGTAAGGTTAAACTTGATTGACCTCGAGATATAGCACTTTGAATCTCACTCTGCAAATTTATAGGTGATGCTTGTTGAACTATTGGATATTGAATCGCACAACTTACAGAAATAAAACTAATAATAGAAACGATTATAAAAGTAGACTTGAAGCTCATTTTCATAAGACTCCTCTCATACTAAGAAGCTATAGACATTATTCTGAATGTAAAACTTTAGCAAGTCTAGCATCACACCCGAATATTAGCTATGGTCACGCCATGCCCACCTTCGTTGGGGTTCGCGTCGCTGTAACTCGAGATGCGCTTGTCGGTTTTCAGGTAATCCCGCACCACGCGCCTGAGTATCCCTTCGCCCTTGCCGTGCAGTATCCGAATTTGCCCTTCGCGCAAGGCTTGGGCTTCGGTGATAAAATTCCGCACTTCTTCAATCGCTTCTTCAACATGAGCGCCACGCAAATTTAGTTCTTTGGTGAAACTCGAGGGGGAAACGTACACCCCGCCACTGGCGGCTTTGACACTAACACCATTTTGTTTTAGGCGCACATCACGGCGCTTAAGTGTCACTTTCAGTAACCCCATTTGCACCAGTACATCTTCGCCGCGTAACTCGAGAATTTTGCCGTTTGTGCCATAACTTGGAACTTCAACACTCGCGCCAGCTTTTAGCGCTTCTGGTTCGCGTTGCACAGCACTCATTTGTGGGCGTTCGGCTTGGGCGGCCGCCCGAAGGTCGCGTAATTCCTGCATGACTTTGGGGCGTTCAGTTTGTAGGTCGGTTTGGGTGCGGTTTTTAAGTTGCCGAACTTGTTCAATGGCGTTGCGGTAAACGCTATCGGCTTTGGCTTGGGCTTCGAGTAGAAACTGGTTTTTTTGTTGTTCTAATTGCTCGAGTTTAATGCGGAGTTCTTTTTCTTGGCGCTCGCTGTGTTCTTTGGCAACTCTGGCGGCGGCGGCATCGGTTTCTAAGTTTTTGCGTTCGACTTCAAGCGCTTCGAGCAGTTTTTCGACTTGTAGCCCTTCGGGTCCTAAAATCGTTTCGCCCCTCGAGACCACGCTGTTTGGAAAGCCCAAGCGCCGTGCAATGGCGAGAGCATAGGAACGTCCGGGTGCGCCAATTGAGAGTTTATAGGTTGGGCGCAAATTCTCGACATCAAAGCTCATGCTGGCATTGACCACATCTTGGCGTTCGGATGCAAAGATTTTTAGGGGCGTGAGGTGGCTTGTAATAATCCCTCGAGCGCCTTGGGTTAATAACTGTTCAATCATGGCTTGAGAAAGTGCCGCGCCCTCAGAAGGGTCTGTGCCGCTTCCGAGTTCATCTATTAAAACAAGCGTGCCAGATTTGGCTCGCTCGAGAATCGTACTGAGGTTTTTAAGATGGGCGGCGAAGGTGCTTAGGCTCTCGAGCAGGTTCTGACCATCGCCAATATCGCACAGGATTTCTTGGACAATCGGTAATTTGGCACTGTATGCCCGAACAAATAAACCGCTTTGGTGCATTGCAATGGCTAAACCTAGGCTTTTTAGGGTGACGGTTTTGCCGCCCATGTTTGGTCCGGTAATTAAAAGTAAACGCCGTTCTTTACCGAGGCGAAATGAATTGGGGATGCAATCTTTAATTAACGGGTGGCGAATATCTATAACTTCAAAATCGCCTTCGGGACTGGCATCGGGTCGGGTTAAATCCCAGTCTTTGCACAGGGCGGCTTTAGCAGCAATTAAATCGAGTTCGGCAACAGCCCGTAGTGTTTCCCAAAGCCCCGGTTCATCAGCCACCATGCGGGTTAGCTCGAGCAGGATTCGGGCAACTTCTTGTTCTTCTTCGATGACGGTGCGGGCAAGTTCGTTATTGAGTGGTACAACACTGGCAGGTTCGATAAACACGGTTTGTTGGCTGGCACTTGAATCCACCACAATTCCGGGGACTTGATTTTCAAAACTCGAGCGGACGGGAATCACATACCTATCGCGGCGAATGGTGATAATTTTGTCTTGCAGGTACTCGCCGTTTCGTTCCATGATGCGGGTTAGGCTGTCACGAATTTGGCTGCGAAGCGGCTCGAGTCGGCGGCGTAATTGGCGCAATTTTGGGCTGGCATCGTCGCGTACCGACCCATCGCGGTTGAGTTTTTCTAAAATACTGCGGGTTAAAATCGTGTGCTGTCCAATTTTTTCGGCAACGTGCATCAGAGGACCCAAACTGTGCTGGGCAATGCTGCGGCGTAAGGTCATGGCAGCATCTAAGGTATAAGCAACCTCGAGCAGTTCAGGTGCGCCCACCAATTGTCCTTGTCCGAGTTTACTGATGACCCCGCGCACATCGGTAATTCCACCAAGGTGCAGACTCGAGCCAATCAGGGCATCCTCGAGTTGTTCAATCATGGTACGAACAGCGTAAGCATCCGAAGTTGGATGAAGCGCCAGCGCCAGTTCTCGACCCATGACTGTGCTTGAACGCTCCGCAATGGCTTCACGGATAGGTTGAAATTCAAGGACTTCTAAGGCACGACTTGTTATCACGACATCTCCACTCGAGATGAAAATAACATCTCAGCCGAAGATTATAAATCCCTTAAAGCCCAAATTGAATGCGCTTAACGGCGTAGCTATGGTTTATATTATGGCGTAGATTGAATTAAATATGCTTAATCTTGGGAGGGCGAATTTTTACTGGGTGTAGTTGTTGCTTCGGTGTAACATGGATTAACTATGAATCACTTTGTTTGGAATCAAATGGCGTGGCATTTTGCGGCTACTCGAGACCATGCCCTTACTAATTTCCCTGTACGAATCGGAACGGATTCAATCATCAATGCTTGGGTGGTTGAGTACCAAAAAAGTAATCAAGATGCGTATTTTATTGAATCTGACCAAGTGAAGCATTTGTATTTACTGGCACGAAACCCAATAGAATCATGGCATTTTGAGAAAATCAAACCGCTCTTAACCATGCCGTGGTGCTTGATTGATACTAATGCCCTGACCGTGACTTTATCCACAGGTGTACAAACCACTTGGCAAGAATGGATCACTGAACAAAATTTTTCGCCTGATTCAATACTAGGGCTAAACCCAATTAATCTACCAACTCGAGCTTTAGGTTTACTCGAGGTGCTGCTGCTTGGTGGTTGGAATGCCAAACCAGAATTACATCACGGCTGGGCAATTGCTTTACTTGATTGTGGTGAAATAAATCTAGCCAATGCTACGCAAGAACGAATTCAGCGTGAAGCGCAGATGCTCGAGGGAACGGATGCTCGAGTTCAAGTCCTGCAACAAGACACATGGCTTGAAGTTCGGGTGCGGCTCACAACCTTTGAGGCTCGAGTCGCTTTTGCACTCGAGCAGGGTGTAGCCTCGAGCTATTCGGGGTTACTAGCACTTATTTTGGCTCGAGGACCTGAAGGTAAACTCGAATTTGGGGATGGTCGTACACTGCTCACCGCCAAGCTCGGGAGTCAAGCCGAAGGCGAGCGCATTTGTGAACATTTAGCATCTGAGCTTACACGCCTCGGTTTGGGATTGACTCGGGTGGATCATCGCCCGTATTTTTCGACCAAGATAACTGGTTTTGTGGCTGGACATGATGGAAAATACTTGGATTTGTTGTTGCCACTCGAGGATGATTTTGTGCAGTGGTTTTATGGTTAATCAAAACTCGAGCAACCAAATTGTAAGCTGCTTCATGGTTACTGGCAGTTAATCCCAGTAATCTACCAACCGGCAGATATTTATGGCGCGACCAAAAAAACAGGAAGCCCAAGATACACGTCACCTTGCGCTCAAGGCAGCCAACACATTGATGCACCAATATGGGTATCAAGGGTTTTCGATGGATGATGTCGCCAAAGCTATTGGGGTTCGCAAAGCCACACTGTACTACCACTTCCCAGACGGTAAGGAGGAACTTGTTCTGGCGGTTGCTGACCAGATGATGAGCGAGGATGAAATTGGAATTGAAAACGCCTATCAGTCACAAGGCACGGCTCGAGAACAATTGTGCGCTATTGCTGAATATGCTTTTACACAACGAACTGATGGCGCTCGGGTACTGCGAGATGCTTTACGTTTTATCGGCCCAGAACACCAGCAGAAGGTTTTCCAGCGCTTTAGGACAAAGCAGTTCAATGTTGTTCACCAAGTTTTTGAAATTGGTATTAAAAACCAAGAACTGCGTTTGCACAATACCCTTTTAAGTGCTTGGGCGTTTATGGGTTTGCTTTCGGAAATGGCTGATTTCCCAGAGATGAAACCCTCAGAATTGGCTCGAGCCTTAATAACGATGTTTGTTGAGGGATTAGAAAATGAAAAGGGGTGAATCTGGATTGCATAAAATCTACCTAACAGTCGTTAAATCTAAAATCGTTTTACAACATTTGGATAACATATGAAAATCACAGAAACACTCAAAGTCTCTAACCGCGCAGCATGGCGGGCTTGGTTAGCAAAATATCATCAAGACAAAACCGAGATTTGGCTACTGCACAATCAAACCCAGCCCACCCTGACCTACCTCGAGTCGGTTCTCGAGGCAATGTGTTACGGCTGGATAGATGGCATCGCCAAGCGCCATGACGAAGCGCATTTGGCACAGCGCTTCACGCCACGCCGCCAAAAAAGCCACTGGACAGAACTTAATAAAGAACGCGCTCGAGGACTGATAGCCCAGAACCTAATGACCGAGGCAGGCAGCGCAGTTCTGCCAGACCTTTCTGTAGAAGCCTTCAAAATCGCTGAGGACATTCAAAATACCCTTAAAACCAACCCTGAAACTTGGGCAAATTTCCAAGCCTTTTCAGCCTTGTATCAGCGCATTCGTATTGGTTACATCGAAGAAGTTCGCCGACAACCCGAAGTTTTCAAAAAACGACTTGAACATTTTGTTAAGCAAACCAATCGCAACAAAATGTTCGGCACACTGGAGTGAATATGAATCCCGAAATCATAGCCCGTCGAGCCATACCAACCGATATTCCTTTTTTGGCATGGTGCAACCGTGAAGCCACTTCACCCGCACCTGAATTTTGTTACTGGGACCCACTTTTAGCCCAGACCAAAACCTCGAGCCAAACCTTTCTCGAAGCTGTATTTCAGAGTAACGCACTGGCTTGGGGTCAGGTCGAGCAGTTTTTTATCCTCGAGCAAGCAGGACAAGCCATCGCTGGTGCATCGGCTTTTACCATGTCAGAGACAGATTACCGCCCATTAAGACTCGAGCGTTTAGGGGTTATTGCCGAACGCTTAGGCTGGGACACAACTGCAACCTTGGCTTTCCAAGAAATGTATCAACAAGTTTGGAGTGACCCTCTGGACTCGAGCCTAGCCCCGCAAGCGTCTTGGATTATTGAATCGGTGGCAGTAATCCCCAAAGCCCGAGGGCGCGGGATGACCAAAAAATTATTTGCTGCACTGTTTACCGAAGGGCGTAAGTTAGGTCACAGCCATGTTGGGATTTCTGTGACCACAGGAAACGAAGCCGCCCAACGAGCTTACGAAGCCATCGGTTTTCAATTGTATATCCGTTACGGCGCAGAATACTTTGACCATGCGTTTCCGGGCAGCAGCAAATACCGAATGCGACTTGAAGGACAGAGCGAATAAGCATGAAAACGATTCTATTTGTCATTCAGCCATTCAGATGGTGGCATGGACTTGCTATTTTTATGATTGCCAATGCCATCAGTGTTCTTCCTGCGGGAATTAACGGTGATGAAGCCTTTTATAACAATTTTGTACGTCCAGCCATTGCACCCCCAGACTGGTTATTTGTGCCGATGTGGTTTTTTTTGAATGTCACATCGCTGATTGCTCTTGCAATGGTGGTCAACTCAAACAGCCAAACACACCAAAAGCAAACTTTTATTAAGCTCGAGATAGTAGGCTGGGTGTTGTTTGCTGTTTTTAACACCCTATACTTTTGGATACAAAGTCCAATTTTAGGGGCAATAGATACAGTTTTTGGCTTATTGATTGCTTTGTTTAATTTTTTGCTGGCTTGGAGAATTGACCGCCGAGCCGCAACCATGATTGGATTTCGGGTTTTGTGGTTGCTGTTGGCTACCTATGTTTCGGTTTATGTTGCACTTAACAATACCGATGTTTTCTTTGCGTCGTTCTCGAGGTAAAATGAATCCGCAGTTAATTTTTAACGCAAAGCCGCCACTAAGGTTTCTATATTGTGCCGAAAAGCCTTCAAAAACGTCTCGCCGCTCGAGCCAATTGCACCAAGCGCATCGGTATACAGGGCTGGAGCAATTTTGGCATTGGTTTCTCTGGCGATTGTTTCGGCAAGTTTAGCGTTAATAACGTTTTCGGTAAAAATGGCTTTGACTTTTTCACGGCGAATGATGCGGATTAAATCAGCCGTTTCTTTGGCACTTGGGGCGCGTTCGGTACTGCCACCGGGAATCACTGTGCCAATCACCTGAAAGCCGTAACGGTCAGCTAAGTAACCCAGTGCGTCATGGTTGGTGACAATTTTACGATTAGTGGCTGGGATTTTTTGCACCTCGAGTTTTGCCCAAGTATCCAGATTGGCGAGTTCTCGGGTGTATTTGGCGGCATTATTCCAATACGTGGCTTGGTTACTCGAGTCGGCAGCACTTAAAGCGTTACGAATTTTATTAACATAGCTGACCACATTGATTGTATTCCACCAGATGTGCGGGTCGGATTCGCCAATTTCGTCGCCTTCGCTAAATTTGCGGGTGATTAGACCTTTGGATAATTCAATCATCTGGGCTTTTCCCCCAGCATTTTTAGCCAGTTTCGCGAACCATGTCTCGAGTCCAAGTCCACTGGTAAACACAATCCTCGCTTTGGCAAGGGCTTTGACATCGGTAGCACTTGGTTGGTAACTGTGGGTGTCGCCATCTCGAGGTACAAAATTTACAATTTGGATTTTATTGCCACCAACGTTTTTGACCAAATCCTCGAGAATCGAAAAACTGGTCACGACTTGTAGGGTTTGGGCTTGGGCGAGGCTCGAGAGCAGAAAAATACTGATAATCAAAGGTTTCATTACTTAATGATAATTTATTCTCAATTAGAGCCATGAGACTAGACTTGGTACAAGCACTTTGAAGGCAGACTGGGTTACGATACCCTAAACCTCGAGAACCGAGGTCTTAGGAGGATTATTATGCCCTTAGTCACTGGTGGAGCAATTTTAAGCGCAGCCCGCGCAGGTCAGTACGGCGTTGGTGCTTTCAACACAAACAACTTGGAATTCACCCAAGCCATTCTGGAAACCGCCGAGAAACTACGCAGCCCCGTAATTCTACAAATTTCCGAAGGCGCTAGAAAGTACGCTGGCACAGAAAATCTGGCACACATGATTGCTGATATGGCAAGCCGTGTGAGCGTACCTGTAGCCATTCATCAAGACCACGGCTCGAGTTTAGAGATTTGTAAAAGTGCAATTGCGGCTGGCTTTACCAGTGTGATGATTGATGCTTCGCATGACCAGTTCGATGAGAATGTGCGAATCACCAAAGAAGTGGTCGAGTATGCCCATGCCCATGGCGTGACGGTCGAAGCCGAACTTGGGCGTTTGGGTGGCATCGAAGAGCATGTGGATGTCTCTGCCGAAGATGCCTTTTTAACCGACCCCGAAGAAGCGGCTCGGTTTATTGAATTAACAGGTGTGGATTACCTTGCAATAGCCATCGGCACAAGTCACGGCGCGTACAAAGGCAAAGGCAGACCGTTTATTGACCATGCCCGCATCGAAAAAATCGCTTCCCTAACCCCGATTCCACTTGTGATGCACGGGGCTTCTGGCGTTCCACAGTGGCTAACCGATAGGTTTAAGGCTTCTGGTGGCGAAATTGGCGAAGCGGCTGGAATTCACGATGACGACCTCAAACAAAGCACCAAATTTGGCATTGCCAAGGTCAATATAGATACCGATTTACGCCTTGCCTTTACCACGGCGGTGCGTGAAGTGCTGATGAAAAACCCTGCCGAATTTGACCCGCGTAAAATCCTCGGACCTGCCAAAGATGTGATGAAAGAAATCGCGGCGCACCGAATGCAGGTTTTGGGCAGTGCGGGAAAAGCCGTATAACACACGACAGTAGACTCGAGTCAAAAAAGTGTGTCCAGAATGTCACAAAAACCTCTTGACTCTAACACCACGTCAGACTCCATGATTTGTAACGGACATCGAGACCTCCCGCTCGATGTCCGCTTTTTTGTCTAATCACCCACGGACGGCTCTCGAGTAATCACATGGTAGTCTGGACAGATGGAAACGCTCATTGGAATTGATCTTGGTGGTACAAAAATCGCAGCCGCAGCCGTACAAGACGGTAAAATTATTGCTAAAGTGGTTATCCCAACCCCAAAAGATGGTGCGGACAGTGTTTTTGCCGCGATGATTGAAGCGGCTAAAGAAGTTCTAAAAACCGCTCCTGCCACTCGAGTTGGGGTTGGCGTACCCGGACCACTCGATTTCAAAAAAGGTGAAATTAAATTTGCTCCAAACATTAACGGCATCGTCAATGCGCCTGTGGTGGCTGCCTTACAAGCTGGCTTGGGTTTACACATCGAACTCGAGAACGATGCCAATGCCGCCGGACTTGCCGAACACACCTACGGGGCTGGACGCGGCGCAAGTTCAAGTTATTTCATCACCATTTCGACCGGGATTGGCGGCGGAATTATCCTTAATAACCGTATTTGGCGCGGTGCAAATGGAATCGCTGGTGAAATCGGACATATTATTTCCTTGCCCGGCGGGGTGATTGCTGGCAGTGGCGTGTCTGGGGCATTAGAAGCGGTTGCCAGTGGTACTGCCCTGTCTCGCGATGCCACTTATGCCTTTGCTCGAGCCGTGGATACCAAAGAACTTTTTGTGATGGCACAAAATGGCGAATTTCGAGCCGTCAAAATTGTAGACCAAGCGGCTCGCTACATTGGTTGCGCCATTGCCGACCTACAAAAAAATCTCGACCCAGAAGTTTTTGTGCTGGGTGGCGGCGTTTCGGAGGTCGGCGATTTCTTCTTAAATAAAATCCGAGCTGTAGCCGAAGCCGAAGCCAAAGGATTTGCTGTTCCTGTTATTTACAAAGCTGTTCTTGGCAGCGATGCTGGTGTGATTGGGGCTGCGCTGGCGGCGAGGGAATACGGGCAGGGTTAAAGGGTTAAGGTTTTTATTTTTTCACCCTTGCTCTTCCTTTCTCGAGTTCCAAGTGCAGTGTAGCAAATGGCGGCTTGTCGTCTTTGCGATGTGCAATAATCAGCAGCGTCGCGTTTTGCTGGCTTAGAACCGTCCAAATCAGGTCTCTCGAGGGTGGGTCTAGGTAGTCAAAGGCTTCATCTAAAATAATAATTTCTGGGTTTGTGACCAAAGCCCTTGCTAGAAGTAATTTTCGTAATTCACCTTGGGAGGTGTGCAGGGCGTTGCGACTCGCTAAGTATTCAATCTTGAGTTGTGCAAACAGCTTTTCGATTCGAGACGTTTGGTGAGCTTCGAGTGGTCTATGCCAGCCAATACCGCCAGAAAATCCACTGGCAACAATCTCGTACCCACTAGCGTCTACCCTGTGCCATGCCTGCATGTCGCTCGAGACAAGGGCAATTCTGGCTTGGCGTTGCCAAATTGGGGTTTTTTCTGAACCGAACCAAGTTATTTGACTGCCGTGTGCGGCTGGGATGTCGCCGCGTAAAAGCCGAGCAAAGGTACTTTTTCCTGCGCCGTTGTGTCCAGTAATCAGCCAGTGTTGGTGGCGGTACAAAGTAAAATTGATTTGCTCGAGAATCAGTTTTTTTTGGCTGATGGCGTGTCCGTCTGGGGCGGTGGCATCGTCTTTGGGTTCACCAAGGTACAGATTGGCATTTTTGATTTGGACTAAAATTTCGGTTTGTGCTTTAACTCGAGCTTGTTTGACTGGAATTGATTGAATTTTTTTGTTGGGGCTGTACCAACAAATGGTTTTGTTCTCGAGCAGTAAGGTTTTTTCGGATGCCGCAAAAGGTTCTTCTTGGCGGTGGGTGGTGTAAACCAGTGTTCCACCATGTTCAAGGTAATTTTTGACAACTCCACGCAGTCTGGCTCGAGAACTCGTATCCACACCACTAAAAAACTCATCCAGCAGCAATACTTTTGGCTCGAGCAACAAGGCGCGGGTCAGCAGCACTTGACGCATTTGACCCTTGGAAAGTTGGTTAAAGAGCTGCTCGAGAAAGGCTGTAATTTTGAATCGCTCGGCAGCCTCAAGCACCGCCTTTTGTTGGGCTGGCTCGAGTGGAGTATATAAAAAATCGCTTTGCATAAAACCCGTCTGTAAAACCTCTAAGGCGTTACGGTCATGATTCAGGCGCTGATACCGTTCTTGAAGCTCTGGACTGACCAAGGCGATATGTTGTTTAGCGCCAATTGGACTGCTGCGTGGCGGATGCGTAAAGTAGTAGCTTCGTGTGCCGCTCGAGTGCCAAAAATCGCCTGATAAGAGTTTTAAGAGGGTACTTTTACCTGAACCGTTTGCGCCGATTAAATGCAGTACATCACCTTGGCGAATTTCTAAGTTAATCTTCTCGAGTAAGACTTGATGATTAAGTTCTACGCCAGCCTTCTCGAGGTGAATCAGCATAAAAAAATATCCCCTAAAAGACTGGGGATATTCAAGAGCAGTAAAATTATTTTGGCAAGAGAACGTTATTGATAACATGAACCACGCCGTTGCTTGCGCCAACATCGGTAGCCACAACACGGGTTAGGCGCTTAGATTCGTCAAGCAAGGAAACGCCACCATTCAGCACATAAATGGTCAGTTCGCCGCCTTGTACGGTCTTAACTTTTTTGCGGTTCATACCGACAACATCGGCTGCCATGACTTTACCCGAAACGACGTGGTAGGTCAGGACTTTGACCAAGGTGGCTTTGTTTTCTGGTTTTAAGAGGGTTGCCACTGTGCCTGCTGGGAGTTTAGCAAAGGCTTCGTTGGTTGGGGCAAAAACGGTGAACGGACCGGGACCCGAAAGTGTTCCGACCAAATCGCCAGCTTTGACGGCAGCCACCAAAGTGGCAAAGGCGCTATTACCAGCCGCTACGTCCACGATTGTTCCGGGAGCAGTTTGGGCAACAACGGTTGAGAGCATGGCGGCGGTTAATCCAAGTGCAAAGAATTTTTTCATATATTTACCTCGGATGCGAGCTTACGCAATTGCTTGCCTCAAGAACCAAGCTCGGCATGACAATCAAAAACCAGTCCAGCCCACGATTTTATTGTTTCTCACAGGGTACTTAAAAAACTTGAACTATTAAATACAATCGTAAGCGCTGTCTGTACTAAAAACTTCAAAAACAAAGTGCATAAAGTTGCGATTGACAGCAAAAGTCTTAAAATAGTAAGCCATCCCACTCGAGGGCAGCAAAGTGATAGCCTTAAATTATGAATCTCCTCGACCCTCGTGTTCTCGAGCGCCTAACCTTACATCGTGCTTTTCTGGGTGATTTACGCGAAGCCCTGACTGCCAGCCTTGCCCCAGAAAGCGAATTGCGCGATGCTAGAGCCGCCGCCACTGGTCTCGAGCAGAGTTTTTTATTGGTCGTGGCGGGCGAATTTAATTCTGGCAAATCTTCACTCTTGAACGCTTTACTGGGTGGTGATGCGCTGCTCGAGGGAGTCACACCGACCACCGATAAAGTTCAGATTTTAGTGCATGGTACACAAGATACAATCACGCCCTACGAACCGCTCCAAGATGCGTTTGTGATACGCCGAGAACTACCTTTTGGTTTTTTAGAAGGCGTAGCCTTGGTAGATACACCCGGTACAAACGCCGTTATTCGGCAGCACCAAATTATCACCGAAGGGTTTTTGCCAAGGGCTGACTTGCTGCTGTTTTTAACCAGTGCAGACCGCCCATTTTCTGAATCCGAACGCCAATTTTTAAGCCTTGCCAGAGCCTGGTCGCGCAAAGTCGTGATGGTGATTAACAAAATAGATTTACTCGAGTCGGACACCGATAAAACCACAGTCTATGACTTTGTAAAATCCAATGCCCTTGCCACGCTTGGCGAAACCCCGCCAATTTTTATGGTCTCGGCAAGACGACAAAAACGCGAACACAACGACACGGGTTTTCTTGCCCTCGAGCAGCACTTGCGTGAGGTCTTGGGCGAACAAAATCGGGTACGCCTGAAGTTGCTTTCGCCGCTTGGGGTCTCGAGCGAACTTTTAACCCGGGCTGTAGCACGGGTTAAAGCCAGTCAAGAATTGCTAACCGCCGATAGTAAGCTCTTAAACGACATCGAACAAGAATTTTTGCATCATCAAAACGACTTAAAAACCCAACTCGAGGCGCAGTTAAATAATGTCTATAACGTGCTAGACGGGGTACAAAAACGCGGTGAGATTTTTATAGACGATACTTTGCGGGTCTCTAAAACCCTAGAATTACTGAACGCCGATAAAATCCGTGGGCGTTTTGAACGCGAAGTGGTTGCCGATGCGCCGCAACAACTTGAGCGCCGTGTGTCCGACATCATAGACCGCTTCTTAGAACGCAACGTCAAATTCTGGAACGACACGGTGCAAATTCTAAGCACCCGAGGACAAGCCGATGAAACCCGTGCCGCACTGGTACGCGGCGCACAATTTGATTATGACCGTCAAGGTTTACTCGAGCGCTTAGGGCAAGCCGCCAATGCCGAAATTGCCCGTTTTGAAGGCGGAGAATTTGCCCGCCAACTCGCCACCGATGCCTCGAGTGCGGTGGTGCGTGGTGGACTAACCAGTGTTAGTGGAATCGGACTGGGCGCATTGCTGGCTGGGGTGTTCGGGACATTACTGGCAGATTTTACGGGGATTCTGCTGGGTATTGCCGTGGCTGGACTGGGTTTTTTGATTCTGCCGCGCAAACGCGCCCAAGCCAAAGCCGAACTCGAGACCCGCATTCGTGAAACCCGTGAACGGCTCGCCGAAGTGCTGCTGCGTGAACATAGCTTAGAAGGGGAACGCGCCCAAGGCAGATTACGCGACGCGATAGCCCCATTTACAAGGTTTATTCGTGCCGAAACCGAACGTTATGCCCAAACCCAAGCCAATCTCGAGCAGTTACAAACTAGGGCAGCACGGCTGCGAAACGAAGTTGAAAATTTTTAATGTAGCAGCCACGCACTTACTCGAGTACAATGCTCCTATGCGCCTCCCGACTGGAATTCAAGATTTTACGCATTTACGTGAAGAAAATTATATTTACGTGGATAAAACCATGCTCTTACAACCATTACTGGCTGGAGGGCGTTACTTTTTGGCGCGTCCAAGACGATTCGGCAAGTCATTGCTGCTGACTACCTTAAAAGCGGTTTTTGTGGGGCGCAAGGATTTATTTGCTAATCTCTGGCTCGAGCAACGGCATGATTTTACGCCGCGCCCAGTGATTCGGCTTGATTTTAGCAACATCAATTTTACTTCTAAGCCGCTAGACGCTGGAATTGTGGATTGGTTGCGTATCAATGCGCTCGAGTACGGCTATACCTTACAGAGCTTAAATGCCAGAGATGCTTTTCGGGAACTGATTCTCGAGTTATCAAAAAATACCAAAGTTGTGGTTTTAATAGACGAGTACGACAAACCAATCACCGACCATCTGCTCGAGCCAGAAAAACGTGGCGAACATCAAGCGATTCTAAAAAGTGTTTATGGTGTCCTCAAACCGCTCGATGCCCATATCCATCTGGTGTTCTTAACAGGTGTTTCTAAAATCGGTAAGCTCAGTTTGTTCTCTGACCTGAACAATTTGCAAGACATTAGCTTGAATCAAAAGTACGCTCAGGTTTGTGGGTACAGCCGCGACGAAATCGAAACGCATTTTACAGCGTGGCTCGAGCCGATAGCTGTTGTTCTAGGTGTTTCAATGCCAGTTTTATGGGAAGCGATTACTTTTTGGTACAACGGCTATTCATGGGACGGGGTGCATAAAATGTTCTGCCCCTTCTCGTTTTTGCTTTTTTTAGAGAATCAAGAATTCAGGTCTTTTTGGTACGAAACAGGCACACCCACTTTTCTGGTCGAAATGATTCGCCAGGCTCAGTTTGACCCGATGCGTTTTGATTCGATAGCTTTGGATGAAATGAGCATCAGCAGCACCAATGTCGAGAATCTTGAACCTGTTAGCCTAATGTTCCAAACGGGTTATTTAACGATGATTGCCAAAACCCGCAACACCCTTGGGACACGGTATTTGCTGTCATACCCAAACGAAGAAGTGCGTCAGGCATTTTCTAAGAGCCTACTGCTCGAGTACAGCCAAAGCCAAAGTTATATTGGCAGTTTTAGTCTCGAGTTGCAAGATGCACTGCTGGTTTTGGATTGGGTGAAATTTTTTGAAGTTGCGAACAGGGTGTTAGCGGGAATTCCATACGAGATTTTCCCGAAAAAAGAATCGTATGTGCATAGTTTAATGCACTTAATGCTGATTAGTACGGGCTTTCAAACCCAAAGCCAAGTTCAAACCAGTCTTGGGCGAATGGACACGCTAACCACCACTTTTGAGTTCAGCATTATTTTTGAATTTAAGATTACAGGTACGGCACAAGAAGCCTTAAATCAAATAGACTCGAGTCGTTACGCCGATAGTCTAAGTAAACCCGTGGTTAAAGTTGGTGTGCTGTTTGACCTCGAGCAGAAACAAATTTCAGATTGGGCGATTGGATAAAGTTCAGTGCTACCTAAGCTCATCTCGAGCGGCACACCTAAGAAAAACGCTATTGGTCTGGGTGTTTTACTACCAGGTGGTGCTACTCGAGCCAAACAGAATCAGCTAAACTAAGCAGCATGAACCCACAACGCCCAAGCCCAAACGAACACCTGCCGTATTTCTCGAGATACATAGACCTTGTGCCAGACGGCGATATAAACACTTTACTCGAGACGCAATTCGAGCCTTTATACCAAGCCCTCGCCAGCCTAAGCCCCGAACAAGCCCAGTTTCGCTATGCGCCAGACAAATGGAATGTTCTCGAGGTACTTGGGCATTTATCCGACACCGAACGGGTTTTTACGTTTCGGGGGCTACATATTGCCAGAGGCGACCCCAGCCCATTGCCCAGTTTTGACCAAGACAGATGGTCAAAAAATGTGGATTTTGCCAGCCGCAACTTAGCCGATTTACTGCTCGAGTGGCGCGGTGTGCGTGCGGCTGCCATTAGCTTATGCTCGAGCTTAAACCAATCTGCGTGGTTACAACACGGGGTTGCCAGTGGTCACACCATGACCCCTCGAGCCTGTGCCTATATTATCGTTGGTCATGCGATGTACCACCAGCAATTGCTACGCGAAAAGTACGGTTTAACCATCTAACGCAAGTGCCGTGTGCCTTGTTACTCGCCTGTTACCGTTTTGGGGCATACTGTGAAGATGCGGGTTTTACTGGTCGAAGATGAAATTGATATTGCCACACCTTTGGCTCGAGCCTTAAAAGCCCAAGGTTTAGAAGTCACGGTTTGCCATGACCTTGAATCTGGTCGTGAGGCACTGCTAGAACGCGAACCAGACTTGATGATTTTAGATGTCCGTTTGCATGAATTTGAAGATGGTGGGTTTATCTTGGCGCGTGAAGCCAGAGCCTCGGGGTTTATCGGCAGCATTTTGTTTTTGACGGCTCGAGATGCCTTGTCTGACCGAGTGCAGGGCTTGGATGGTGGTGGCGATGATTATGTGGTCAAGCCGTTTTTACTGCTCGAGGTGCTGGCTCGAGTGCGGGCATTATTGCGCCGTCCGACCGAAGCCAAGACCAGTCATCTGACTTTTGGGGTTCTGGAAGTGGATTTAACCCGCCAAGAAGTGCTGTTAGCGGGAATCAGAACCGATTTGAGTTCTAGAGAGTACGCACTGTTGGAGCGTTTGGTCTTAATGCCGTCTCGAGTTTTTGCCCCTGAAGAATTGCTCGATGCGGTTTGGGGAGATGCCGCCAGTTCGCTTGGGGTGGTCAAAGTCACGGTTTACCGTCTGCGTGAAAAACTTGGGGCTGAGGTGGTCAAAAGTAATAAAAACGGCTATCAATTGGGTCTGCCATGAGTTTGCGCTTGCGTTTTGCCTTACTGATTGCAATTTTGATTGCTGCCGCCGTGATTGCCCAAGGTGCGGTTGGCTATGTCCGTTTTGAACGGCTTGGTCTTGCCGAAGCCGACCGTATCTTGCAAAATTTTCTCGAGGAGCAGGTTCGTCCACCTCGGCGTGATGGTGGGCGTGATGGTGGGCGTGGAGACCGCCCGAAGATTCATTTAGACACAGATTCTAATGTTCGCGCTCGAGTCCAAAAGAATAATTTGCTGCTGCAATCCTTTGGTGAACTATTCCCAAAAGGTTTTACTGTTCTGAAAGGTGGATTTTCGACCATCGGTGAATGGCGAGCCTTGGCGGTGGATTTACCCAACGGCGCTCGTTTTGAAGCCATCACCAATTTAGGGCAGCAACGCCTCGGGGCAAGCAATTACCTCAGCACCCTTGCCTTGACTGTGCCGCTTTTTGCGGGTTTAGGGGCATTGGCGGCGTGGTTACTGAGCGCTCAAGCCCTCAAGCCGCTCGAGACCCTGATTGCGGCTTCAGGTCGGGTTGCCGAATCGGGTAATTTAGCCGAACGGGTCCCGCATGGGCTAGGACAAGGTGAACTCGAGCGGTTAGGGCGAACATTTAATCAGATGCTTGAACGCTTACAAAGTTTTCGGGAACGCGAAATTGATTTTACCCGCACCGCCGCCCATGAACTCCGTACTCCTTTGGCAGCGATGCAAGCCCAACTCGATGCCCAAGCCAATGGTTGGGCAAGCCCCGAAGAAGCCCTCACCACGGCTCGAACCCAAGTTGAACGTATGACCAAACTCTCCGAGGCATTGCTGGTCTTGGCAAGAGAAGGTCGCACCGAAATGATGGAATTTGACCTTGGCAAGATGGTTTTTGAATTGGCAACTAAACGCCATGCGACTTTTACTGGTACAAATCATTGGCTCTGGCATGGCAATCCAATCCTACTTGAACGAGCCTTAGAGAACCTGCTCGAGAATGCCAGTAAGCACGCTCCAAAGACAGTTATTACCGTACAACTCGAGACCAAGCCAGACCAAGTGCTGATTTCTGTGACCGATACGGGGCTGGGCATGACTGCCGAAGCCTTAGCTCGAGCCACCGAAGCCTTCTACCGAGCGGCTGGTACAAAGGCGTATGGTAGTGGCTTAGGTTTAGCCGTGGTGGACAGAATTGCCAAAGCCCACGGTGGGGTTTTACAACTCGAGAATACCGTGCCGCATGGTTTACGGGCAGTTCTAAAAATAGAAAAACCTCGGGTCTAGCCCACCCGAGGTCATAAAAATTAGCGATTCTGTGGAAAGCCCAAATCTATTTTACTGGTGCTGGGGTCTGGGTAGCGCGAAGTCACGACTTTGCCCCTTGTGTAAAACTGGATTCCTTCTGGTCCGTACATGTGGGTGTCGCCAAATAAACTGGCTTTCCAACCGCCAAAACTGTAATACGAAACAGGGACTGGAATCGGAACATTAATCCCGACCATGCCAACATTGACCTCAACCTGGAATTGACGGGCTGCGCCACCATCTCTGGTAAAAATAGCGGTGCCGTTGCCATATTGGTTGTCGTTAATCAGCTTCAAGCCCTCTTGATAGGTGGCAACTCTGGTCACACCCAGTACGGGTCCAAAAATTTCATCGTCGTAGCATTTCATACCGGGTTTGCAGTGGTCAATTAAACTCACGCCCAGAAAGTAGCCATTGCCTGCCACCACATTCTCACGTCCGTCCACCACCAGTGTAGCCCCTTCAAGCGGCGCATTCTCGAGATACGATGCCACACGGTCACGGTGTTCTTTGGTGATTAAAGGACCCATTTCGGCACTTGGGTCTGTGCCAGGACCGACTTTAATTTTCGGCAAACGCTCTTTGACTTTTTCAATAAAGGCATCGGCAATGTCACCCACCGCAATCACCATGCTAATCGCCATACAGCGCTCTCCAGCACTGCCATACGCGGCATTGACGGCGGCATCGGCTGCCATCTCGAGGTCGGCATCGGGCAGCAGCATCATGTGGTTTTTTGCGCCACCCAAGGCTTGGACTCGTTTGCCATGCTTTGTCCCCGTTTCGTAGATATATTTGGCAATCGGGGTGCTGCCGACAAAAGAAACCGCCGCAATATCTGGATGCGTAAGAATTGCATTGACCGCCACAGCATCGCCTTGAATGATATTAAAAACACCATCGGGCAGCCCAGCTTGTTGCAGTAATTGGGCTAAAAACAGCGCCGAACTCGGGTCTTTTTCTGAAGGCTTAAGAATAAAGGTATTGCCACAAGCAATCGCATTTGCCATCATCCACAAGGGAACCATGGCAGGAAAATTAAATGGGGTAACACCAGCCACCACCCCAAGCGGCTGACGAATACTGTAGACATCTATGCCGCGTGAAGCCTGTTCCGAATAGCCACCTTTTAAGAGATGCGGAATACCACAAGCAAACTCGACATTCTCTAAACCACGGGCAATTTCACCCGCCGCATCGGACGGGACTTTGCCATGTTCAAGCGAAATAATCTCGGCGAGTTTGCCTTTATTTGCCTCGAGCAACTCACGGAAACGAAACATGATTTCGGCACGGCGGCTTAAACCAGTCCCTCGCCAAGCCGCAAACGCCGCTTTAGAGGCAGCCACGACCGTATCAATTTCTTCGACGGACATAAAATCCACATTGGCGGCATGTTCACCCGTGGCTGGATTAAAAACCTTACCACTGCGTCCAGAAGAACTTGGATGGGCTGCCCCATTGACCCAACTCGAGATGCGTTTCAATTCTATCGTCATAAAAACCTCCGTTTCTGCCTTATCTTACCGCGACCAGCCAGCCAAGAATAAAAAATGGCGGCGCTCCAAGCGCCGCCACTAGAAAGACCTACTTAAACCAAATAGCCAATTCTCGAGCAGCACTATCTAAACTGTCCGAACCATGCGCCACGTTTTCGTCTACTGTCGTGGCAAATTCAAAACGAATCGTACCGGGCGCACTTTCCCACGGACGGGTCGCTCCCATCATGCGTCGCCATTCGGCAATTACATTTTCACCCTCGAGTTCCATGGCAACCACAGCACCACCACTTAAAAAATCCACCAAGCCATTAAAAAAGCCCTTGCCGTTGTGTTCGGCATAGTGTTCTGCCACCATTTCACGGCTTGGGGTGAGCATTTTTAGCTGCACAATCTTAAAGCCTTTTTTCTCGAGACGCGAGATAATCTCGCCAACCAAACCACGGCGCACACCGTCGGGTTTTACCATTGCAAAAGTACGTTCAATAGACATAGGCTGCTACTGTACCGTGAAATGAATGGGGCAGGTATCCTAAGTACCAATAATTTCTTTGCTTCTCGAGTCTGCTTTCAAAGCACCTTTGGAAATACTAAAAAATTTGTCTAGTAGGTAATACTACTAACATCCGCCCCAAACAGTAATCTGTAGAAAACCCTTTAACGCAGGAGTAAATTCGGTCTAGGAATTTTGTTGATTGTTGTGTTTTCCCATCTCGGGTCGGTGGTCAGCACCTCAATCCCCGTACTCGAGACAACCATCGTGTCCTCAATTTTTGCACCCGGCAAAGAGGGATTCCAAGCCACGGCATTGTTTTCCCTAATTTTGACCCTCGAGTCTGGCAGTGCAATCGCATCTCGAGCGCCATAACCACACGTTCCACCCTGATGATGCTTATTTTCGCCGTGTTCATGCCCAGAATTTTGGTAAGCAGCCACTGATTTTTGGTAAACACTGCCTAGGCTCGCACTGACCCGAGAAGCCGCTAAAATTTCGGCTTCAATTTGCATCACATCTGAATTTATTTTTAGCTCGATTTGGCTGGGTTTCCTGAAATACACAAAACGAGTCAGGTTGGCGTATAACCCATGCCTTCTGGCACAAAACACCAGCATCGCTCTCGAGCCAATTGGGTTGCTGTGGGCGGTCGAATGCCTGTAAAGCGGTAAGCGCTGTTCATCCCCCACAAGCGTTAGGGCTGGATGAATCCCCATGCCCCACAAACGCTCCGAAGCCGCACCCGCCAACTGATACCCAGTCCAAGTTGGCTTGGCTTGCAGCAAAACATCGGTCATGGCACAAGCCGCATCACGCCCAAGCACTCGATACCGCTCGAGTTCGGCTGGATGCAAAGAAGCCCGAATCACTGCCAGTTGTGGTGGCAATTCTATTTCACCGGAGCGCGGCATATCCGAGGCGATTAAATCGCTTGCCACTTCCCTGATAAATTTGCCTCGAGCTTTTGAATCCGCCCAAGAGTGAATCAACCACTCAAAGCCGTTGGGGATTTCTTCTTGTTTTAGACGGGCAGCCTCGATTTTATCGGTCAGAATCTAAGCGCCGTTTGGTGTTATCAGCACTTCGGCAACCCCAGAATCGGTGGTCAGCAGCACAGCATTGCTGCCGCCGCAAGTTGCCCAAGCAAACCAAGCATGAGACCGAAAAACAATGCCTGCCAGTTGCGTGGTTTTGATCACAGCACGGACTTGTTGTAATTTATGCTCAAACTCAGTCATGGCTCGCCTCGAGTTGCTGCTTTCGCGGTACGACTTGAGGCGTAAAGGTTGGTCCGCTTGTACTGGGTTGTTGGTTAGTCCAATCGAGTCGGTCTAAGCACATTCGCCGTCCTGTTTGTGCCATGTCCCAAGCATGATAGACCAAGTAATCCTGACCATCTGGGGACACCACAAGGCTGTTGTGTCCAGGTCCAATGACCTGATTGGCAATGGTTTTTAAGACCGTTGGGGTACTCGAGACAGGTTCGCTCCAAGGTCCCATCGGATGGTCTGCCACTGCATACGAAACCCCATAACTGAGGTTTGTCCATGCGCCACCCGAATAAAAACAGTAATAGCGCCCAAAGCGTTTAACCACACTGGGTCCCTCGAGGGTATACCAATCAAGCACTTGTCCGTACATTGTGCGGTCTTTGGCGTACAGTTGCCAATCTTGGCTGGCGCGTAATACCGTTTGTGGCGGTGTGACTAAACGGGTCATGTCCTCGAGTTTTGCCACACAAAGGGCTGTCCCAAGGCGCTGCCCATCAAGGAAATCTTTGGCATAAAACAAATACCACTGCCCGTCATCGTCACAAAAAGGGCAAGCATCTATCGAAAACGGCTCATCGGGGGTCAGCACCAGTCCGCAATCGGTAAATGGTCCTGTGGGTTGCTTGGCTGTGGCTGCCCGCAAACGATGCCCGGTATCGCCAATTCCCGCCGAGTAGTACATATAAAATGTGCCGTTACAAAATGCCACTTCGGGTGCCCAATAATCCTCAAAACCAGCGCCAAGTGGCTCGAGTGCGCCACCGCAACTGTGCCAATCAATCAAATCATTTGAACGCAGCACCTCGAAGACCAAGCCGTTGGTTTGGGCGTGTAAACCTGTGCCATAAGCGTAATACACGCCATCATAACGCAGCACAAATGGGTCGGCAAAGTAATTTGGATAAACCGGGTTGGTGTAGGCTCGAGTCATGGTTATTTTCCTGTTTTTGGTTTGGCATTTGGTGCATTCTGACGGCTGGTGGTCGGAATAATCACTGGCACACCATCCTTAAAATCCAAACGGTCAAGCCGCATGGTGCGTTGCCCATTGGGATAGCCAGTTTTACCCGTCGTCCAAGCGTGGTAGACCATCCACGGCTGCCCGAGTTCATCGGTGATGATGCACTGATGCCCGGGTCCTGCCACTTGCCCTGTGGTCTTCAGGACTGGGTTATCGCGCCATTTGATAAACGGTCCAAGTGGGCTGGCACTGTAGGCATAGCCAACTGCGTAAGTGTCGTTACTGTAATCGGCAGCCGAATAAAATAAATAATACTTGTTGCCGCGCCGGTACATGGTTGGCGCTTCGATTAAGTTTCCTTCCCAGAGTTCGGTGTTGTGCAGTAAAGCCGTTGCTTTACCCTCGAGCTTCAAGCCATCGCTGGATAAGCGCTGAACATACAAATAAGTCAGTAAGCCACAGCAGTTGCCATCATTTTTCCAGTACAAATAGCGTTTGCCATCGCGGTCGGTAAATGGGCTGGCATCTATCGAGCCACCATCCTCGAGTTGACAAATCAAAGGTTGGCTGCTGGTGTCGGTAAACGGACCTTTTGGCGATTTTGAAAATGCCACCCCAATACACTGTTTTTGGCTGTCGCTGTGGCGGGTGGTGTAGTACATCACGTAGCCATTCGGCACGGCTTCGACTTCGGGTGCCCAAGTCCAACCGGGCGTTGCCCAAGCAGGCAGATTACCAAACGCATCGGATAAGGCTTGCCAATTGACCAAATCGCTGGATTGCAAAATTTGCACCGTTGCGCCGCCGCCATTGGTGGCATAGGCATAATAGCTCGAGCCAACCCGCAACACAAAAGGGTCGGGGAAATCGGAATTGTAGACAGGATTAATATAGGTCATGGCGGTTTTTGGAGTTTGGGCGGTGGCGGCTAGACCAAATAAAATAACGCAGAGGACACGCAAAAGATTCACTTCGAGACTCCTTTGGCTTTCAAGATGCTCAGTCTTTCATCCCCGTTAAGGCAATGCCACTGATTAAAAAACGTTGGGCAAATAAATAGGCAATTAAGACTGGAATGGCAGCGATGGCAGTACCCGCCATCAGTTTGCCGTACTCGGTCACATAGCGCTGCGAGAACGAAGTAATCCCCACAGGGAGGGTTTGCATATCGGGCGAGGTTGCCACATACAAGGGCCAGACATAATTATTCCATGAACCCATAAAGGCAAAGACACCCAGCGAAACCAAAGCAGGGACACTGAGCGGCAAAATCACATGGCGAATGACTTGCAGACTATTTGCGCCGTCCAAACGGGCGGCTTCCTCGAGTTCAAAGGGGATATTGGTAAAAAATTGGCGCAACATAAAGACCCCAAAGACCCCAGCCACCCCAGGCCAAATTAGGGCGTGGTAGGAATCAATCCAATTGAGTTGCAGCATCATGATGTAACTTGGAATCAAGGTGACGATGCCAGGAATCATCAGTGAAGATAAAATAATCCAAAACCAAGTTTCGCGCCCTACAAATTTAAGGCGGGCTAATGGATAGGCGGTTAGCACACAAAGTGTTAAATGTGCCAAAGTAAACGCCAGCGCCGTAAAAACCGAATTAAATGTCCAGCGCCACAAATTGCCATCGGGTGAATTGAGAATTTCGGTGTAATTTTCTAAAGTCGGACGGGCTGGAATCCACTGAATTGGAATCGAAATCGCGTCCGTTTCTGGCTTAAAACTGGTGGACAACATCCAATAAATCGGGGCTAAAAAAATAATTGCCAGAATCAACAGTAGCCCAAAACGAGGTGCGTCCGACAGCCAAGCGGGGCGTTTTTTTCTTGGACTCGAGACTGATGCGGTCAGCATACTTATTGCTCCTTTCGGCTGGCACGTAAATCCATTGCCATCAGGCGAAACTGGAAAGCTGTAAAGACCAGCATTAAGCCACCAAAAACAAATGCCATTGCCGAAGCGCTCGATTGCTGATTATTGCCAAACGCCTCTTCGGTGATGTACTGAATCACGCTTTGGGTGCTGCGGGTTGGACCACCGCCAGTAATCAGTGCAGATTGTCCAAATAACTGAAAACTTGCCAGTACCGTGGTGACAGCAATAAACAGCGTGGTTGGGGCAAGTAGCGGCAAGGTGATAAACCGAAATTGCGCCCATGCCCCAGCCCCATCTAACTGGGCGGCTTCGTAATAACTTTGGTTAATCCCACCCAGCGCCGCCAAGTAGAGGGTCATGTTAAAACCGATTGTCCACCAGACCGTACCAATAATAATCGGCACCCACGCCCAGCCTTCGGTGGTTAAAAATTGAATTACTGCCACCCCAAAAAACTGTTCACGCACCACATTGATTAAACCGCTTTGGTTATCAAACATCCAACGCCACAAAATACCCATGACCGAAACCGATAAAATCCCCGGCATAAAAAAAATCGCTCGAAAAATAGCTTGACCAAAAATCGGGCGGTATAACAACAACGCTAAACCCAGCGCCGTTGCCACCAAAAGCGGCACGCTGACGACTGTAAAAAAAGTGGTGTTTAAGAGTGTACTCCAAAAAAATTGCGACTGCGGACTCGAGCCATCAAAAATTTGGGTGTAATACTTCAAACCCACAAATGGCGAATTGCCACTGAGTAAATCCCACTGATGCAAACTGACATAAAAACCAAACGCCACCGGATAAACAATAAACACCAGAAAAAAAATCGCATGGGGCAGCAAAAATAAGTAAGGCACAAGCGGATTGGTCTCGTTGAGCGCCAAGAACGAGCCGCGTACTCGAGCCTGCCGCCTTGGTGCAGCCACGGCACTCATCTGACCCGCCGTGTCTCGAGCCGAGTTATCAATTCTCGAGTTTGTGTCATGGTTCTCCTGATGCACTAAGGATTTGTCCCAGAATAACTTCCCGATTTCAATTAAACCAAGAACATACAATTGGTCACAGGGCGGACACGGGGGTCCGCCCCTACCTGACGTATTTTTATGATTTTTGTAGGGACAGACCCCTGTGTCTGTCCTGC
>JANNVX010000118.1:0-21863 GCA_031414595.1 Deinococcales bacterium | reverse complement strand
TTATGCCACTAAACGAAAAGTCGCAGATGACTTCAAGGATTCGATGCGTATTGTGTTTGATAAGGTCATGCCGCAATGGAATTATGTGGCTAAACCGACTTGAGGTGTAAATCGGGAAGTTATTTACGGACAAATCCTAAGGTCATGTATTTTGCAGATTTGCTGCATTTGGAAAAGTACGGACGGACTATTTTTGGAGCAGAATATCGGGCTTATGAATTTGGTCCTGTGCCGCATCAGGTGTACGGTATGCTCAAAGCGGCTGAGAAAAAAGCGGAGGGGCGTAGCCTCGAGGGGGCTTCTCGGGTTTCTCGAGTAAAATCTTCGCCTGTGGTTGAGGCGTTGGCTTCTGCTAATTTAGATTATTTGAGTGAATCAGACATTGAATGCTTAGACCAAGCCATTAGGATTTGGGGTACGAAATCGTTTCCGAAAACCACTAAAGCCAGCCATGACGCGGCTTGGGAACAGGCTTGGAATTCAAAGCCCAATTCTGTGATGCCACTCGAGAGTATTATTCTGACCCTCGAGAATGGTTCGCAAGTGCTTCAGTACATCAATAATCCACATCCTTAGAGGCGCTTTTGTCCGATTTTATTAAGGTATAACAATTTGATGTTTTTCATTTGTGGTGCGAACAAATGCGTCCTGAAGCCAAGTATAAATTAGTGGTTGTGGTTCATATCGCTACTGATTACGTTCTTGGATTTGTGATTAACTCGAGCCTCAACCAATTTGTTTTAGAGCGACCACATTTGTTGCCTTGCCATGCCGAGTTGCTTTGTGTTGAGCATCCACTATTTTTAACCCATGATTCGTTTGTGGATTGCCAAACACCGTACACTTTTCCTCGAGCCAATTTGACTCAAACAAGTCAGCGTGGGATTTTAGGGCAATCAGCCCAAATAGCTGTTTTGGAAGCAGTACGTTTATGTGTGGTTTTGAAACCTGTTCATAAAAAACTGATTTTAAGCAATCAATAAAAACCCCCAAGTGCGTAACTTGGGGGTTTTCTCGAGCCGAATATCTCTAATCGCCAGCAGGAGCTTGAATCTGTGCGCTGCCGCTTTGGGCTAGGCGCGTAGCACGGTCGTTGCCCTCGAGAACTTTCTCTCGCAATCTATCGTCCATGACTTGAATTTCTTTGACTTCGGCAAGCCCTGTCCCTGCGGGAATCAACTTACCAAGAATCACGTTTTCTTTAAGCCCAATTAACTCGTCTACCTTGCCGCTAACACTGGCTTCAGTAAGAACGTGCGTCGTGTGCTGGAAGCTCGCAGCACTTAACCATGACTTGGTGCTGAGCGCACTCTTGGTAATCCCCATCAGTTTTGGCTTCCATGAAGCTGGGTTCTTTCCAGCTTCCTCGAGACGGTTGTTCTCGGTTTCAACATCAAATTTCTCGAGAACTTGTCCTTCGAGGAATTCTGAGTCGCCTGTGTCCTCGAGAATTTCCACATACTTAAACATTTGTTTGACAATCAGTTCGATGTGCTTGTCGTGCAGCTTTACACCCTGCTGACGGTACACTTGTTGGATGCCATCCACGAGGTAACGCTGGGCTGCCTCCACGCCTTTGGAATCGAGGAGGTCTTCTGGGTTGATTGCGCCGCGTGTCATGACTTGTCCAGCTTCTACTTTGTCGCCTTCGCGTACCAGTAAACGGGTGTTGCGTTCGACTTTGTATTTCTTGGCAATGTCGTTGTCGGTGACACTAAGGATAATCTTGTCACTGCCTTCTTCATCGGCAATGCTAACAATACCGTCAATTTCGGATAAGGTGGCTTTAACTTTTGGTTTGCGAGCTTCAAACAACTCGACCACGCGAGGCAGACCAAGGGTGATGTCCTGAGCGCCAGCCACACCGCCCGTGTGGAAGGTACGCATCGTCAGTTGTGTGCCTGGTTCTCCGATGCTTTGCGCCGCAATAACGCCAACAGCTTCGCCTTTAGAAACCAATTTGGCTTGTGACAAATCAAAACCGTAGCACTTTTGGCAGACTCCAGCCCTTGTACGGCAAGTAATTGGACTGCGAACGGGTACAGCGCCAATTTCTTTTTGGTGCTTCAAAATCAGTTTGACTTCATCGGTGTTCAGTAAGCGGTTTGCCTCTAAGGTTTGTCCGCCAACTTCAAGGTCTGCGCCCAAGTGACGACCATATAAGCCCATTTCAACATCGGAGGTTTTGCGGAGTTTGCCGTCGGTCTCGAGCAGTGGGATGCTTAAGTAATCCGAAGTTCCGCAGTCTGGTTCACGCACCACAATTTCATGGGCGACATCGTGCAGTTTACGGGTTAGGTAGCCAGAGTCGGCGGTACGAAGAGCGGTGTCTGCGCCACCTTTTCGAGCGCCGTGGGTGCTGGTGAAATACTCGAGAACGTTCAAGCCCTCGCGGAAGTTAGTACGGATTGGCAGTTCGATGGTGTCGCCGTTTGGCTTTTGCATCAAACCACGCATTCCCATCAATTGGCGCAGTTGTTGTTTGTTACCACGCGCTCCGGACTGGCTCATGACATAGAACGGATTCAAAGGCAGGTTCTTCTCGAAGTTAGCATAAGCCGCGTTGGTCACATCTTCGGTGGTATTTGTCCAGAGCGTAATCACTTGGCGGTAACGTTCTTCTTCGGTCACTAAGCCCATGTCGGAATCTTCGTTAATCTGGGCAAGTTCAGCATCGGCTAACTCGAGCAGTCTGACTTTCTCGACTGGAATTACTGCGTCGTCAATGCCTACGGTCACACCACTGGTACTGGCGAGCTTAAATCCAGCGCTCTTTAGCGCATCGAGGATATTGGCGGTTTTTTCGACACCCATGGTTTTGAAAATATCAATCACCATGTCGGTCAAGGGGTTCTTGCCGTAAGTGGTGGTGAGGTTCACGTATTCACGGCTCATGGTACTGCCGTCTTCGGTGATGGTTTCGTTGACCATTCGGCGGAAAAGGGCGCGTCCTGTGGTGGTTTCGACCACTTGTGTACCGCCGACCAAATCTAGGCGAACAGATACGGTATCTTGGGTGTCAATTTCACCGCGATTGACGGCTTGTAAGGCTTCGTCTAGGTTAGAGAAGATGTATTTGATTGCGCCAGCCGTGGTTTCTTTGCCAGCCACGACAATTTTAGAGTTCAAATCCAGTTTATTCTTGTTATATGCCTCGAGTGCCGCGCTTGGGTCTTTGAATTTCTCGCCAACACCTTTGTAGCCCGGGCGTGGTTGGGTCAGGGTGTAGATACCCAGAATAATGTCTTTGGCAGGTTTTACGTTTGGTTCACCGTTGGCTGGTGAAAGCAAATTGTGTGCCGAGAGCATTTGAATACGGGCTTCGGCTTGGGCGTACGGCGAAAGTGGAACGTGAATCGCCATTTGGTCGCCGTCGAAATCGGCGTTAAAGGCTTCGCAGACGAGCGGGTGCAACTGAATAGCCTGACCTTCGACGAGGACTGGTGTAAAGGCTTGGATGCCAAGACGGTGCAGTGTCGGAGCGCGGTTGAGCAGCACCACTTTGTCTTGGATGACTTCTTCCAGCGCGTCCCAAATTTCGTCTCGAGTATCGCGGTAACGTTCTAAGAGCTTACGGGCTTGTTTGATGTTGGTGACAACACCTTTTTCCTCGAGAACCTTGAATAAGAATGGCTTGAATAACTCGAGTGCCATGCGCTTAGGCAGTCCGCATTGGTGCAGTCTCAGTTGCGGACCAACCACGATGACCGAACGCCCAGAGTAATCCACGCGCTTACCAAGCAAGTTCTGACGGAAACGACCTTGTTTACCACCGAGTAAATCGGTCAGGCTTCGCAACGCACGGTCAGAGCCAGGGTGAGTGACGGGTGTGCCACGACGACCGTTGTCAATTAGCGCATCCACCGCTTCTTGCAGCATTCGCTTTTCGTTACGCACAATCATTTCTGGTGCGCCAGTGGTCATCAGTTTTTTCAGACGGTTGTTGCGGTTGATTAAACGGCGGTACAAGTCGTTCAAATCCGAAGTCGCAAAACGTCCACCGTCCACTTGAACCATCGGACGCAAATCTGGTGGCATGACTGGCACAGAATCTAAAATCATCCATTCTGGGCGGTTGCCGCTCTTGCGGAATGAACGGGCAACTTCAAGGCGCTTACGGGCTTTGGCTCGTTTGTGGCGGCTTGGGTTGGTCATTTCTTCGTTCAGTTCAGCTTCTAGGGTCTCGAGAACAATGCCCTCGAGCAGTTGCTTAATCGCTTCTGCACCCATACGGGCTTCAAAGTCGTAGGCTTCGACCACACGCACTTGTTGGCGCACAAGGTCAATTTCGATTCGACCATGAATTTCGGATTTTAAGTTGCCTTTATCGGCTAAGTCGTCGCCCGGTTCTACGCGGTCGCCATTGACCACAATTGGTTCGTCTTCGTACTTGTAGAGCTTGGCACGGGAGACGATAATGCTGGCGGGTTCTTGCAGGGTCAGTGTTCCATCGGCTTCGGCGGTCACTTCTTGGGCTGGGTCTATTGCCCCAATTAAACGTTCGCCGTTGCTGAATTCTGCGCCGTCACCAACAAGAACGTGCATGGTTGGGTTGACCTCGAGGGTTTTCTCGAGCTTCCAATGCAGCGTTAAACTGACTTCAAGATTTGCACCACGTTTTTTGCTGCCGACACCCGAAGCACTTGCACCACGAGGCATCCGAATCAAATCGCCATTGGCTCGAGCCAGTTCGGTATCAGATTCAACACTTTCGCCGTCGCCGACCATGACTTCAAAACCGATTGGCACAAAGACACGCTCGAGAACTTGGGCATCTTCTGGGTCTTGGACTTCGATAATCACACCACCGCGACCATAGCCTTCGCCCAGTTCGGTAATGCTAATCACACCGTCCCTTGCTGCCAAAAGGGTATGTTCTTCAAGTCCATCACAGATTTCTTCGCCCGCACGGAACGCCTCGAGTTCTAGGGTTACGCCTTTAGGCAAACTAAATTTAGCTTCACCGTCTCGCGCATACTCGAGGGTGGCTTTGCGTGGGAAACGGTACTGAGCCACACCATCCATCTTCGAGACAACATTGCCACCAAGTTTTTGCCCACGGGTCACATATTCGCCGTCACGCACTTCGGCTTGAGTGCCAACTTGCAGCGCATAGGTTTCTTGCTTACCAATCCGCAATTCACGGTACTCTTCGTCGGATAGCAGCTCACCTTTTTTCAGTGGACGACCATCTTTAATTGCGCCTTGTGGGTCAGTCACAATGAACTTACCGAAGTACAAGACCTGCTCGAGTTGCCCCGCGCTCAAGTCTAGTAACGTACCAATTTTACTTGGAATGTCTTTGACGTACCAAATATGAGCCGCAGCCGTGGCAAGTTCGATATGCCCCATGCGGTAACGGCGGACAATACGCTTGGTGACTTCAACCCCGCAACGCTCACAGACTTTGCCTTCGTAACGCTGACGCTTGTACTTACCGCAAGAACATTCATAATCCTTTTCGGGACCGAAAATCCGTTCGTCAAACAACCCATCACGTTCTGGTTTGAGGGTACGGTAATTGATGGTTTCTGGTTTTTCAACCTCGCCGTAACTCCAAGAACGAATTTTCTCGGGACTGGCGAGTTGAATTTTAACTTTACTAAAATCGCGCATTTAAGCTCCTAGCGGCTAGTTTCTGGCTACTAGCTTTTTGATGTTGTAAGAACTTTCCTTCTTCGTGACTTCTAGCCCAAATCCCCACTCGAGACGGGCTAGAAGCTAGTGACTAGCAGCTAACTGCTATCTTCTCGGCATCATCCCTTCAAAAATATCCACGGTTTTGTCGTTCTGGTCTAGCACTTGGACATCTAAGCCTAGGCTGTGAAGTTCTTTGACCAGTACCTTAAAGGATTCGGGGATGCTGGCATCTTGGACTTCTTCGCCTTTGACAATACTTTGGTAAGCATCGTCGCGTCCGCCAATATCATCCGACTTCACGGTTAGGATTTCTTGCAGGGTGTGGGCTGCGCCGTATGCCTCGAGCGCCCAGACTTCCATTTCGCCAAAACGTTGACCACCGTTTTGGGCTTTACCGCCCAAGGGTTGTTGGGTAATTAAGCTGTAAGGTCCAGTGCTGCGGGCGTGCATCTTGTCTTCGACCATGTGGTAGAGCTTTAAGATGTACATTGTTCCGACCACCACAGGTCCTTCGATGGCTTCGCCTGTGCGCCCGTCAAAGAGTGGGGTTTTACCAGTGCGCCAAAGTTTTTCGCGGGCTTCCTCGAGTGTTTCAGAGGCAGTAATCACCCCAAGGCGTTGTGAACGAACAAAGACTTCGGCTTCGCGCTTATCAATGCCGTAACCCAGTTCTTCATGGGCAGCCGTGATGACTTTAGAAGTTTCGACCAAACGGTCTTTAATTTCGTGTTCGGTGGCGCTGTCAAAAACTGGGGTGACAAAACTCACACCCATACGACGGGCAACTTCGCCCAAGTGAGTCTCGAGAATTTGCCCCAAATTCAAACGGCTTGGCACACCGAGCGGATTGAAGACCAAATCTACAGGTGTTCCGTCTGGTAAGTACGGCATGTCTTCTGGAGCTTGGATACGGGCAACCACGCCTTTATTACCGTGACGGTTTGCCAGCTTATCGCCAACTTGGAGCTTACGGCGTTGTGCCACGTAAATACGAACCATTTCACGCACACCAGGTTTCAGGTCTACGCCCTCTTCACCGCGCTTAAAGCGAATTGTGCGGATGACAATGCCGCCTTCGCCCGATGGGACTCGAGCCGAAGTATCTTTGACTTCACGGGCTTTTTCACCGAAGATTGAACGTAGCAACCTCTCTTCTGGGGTTGGTTCGGTTTCGCCCTTGAAACTGGTGTGACCGACCAGAATATCGCCTTGCTTAACTTCCGCGCCGACCCGCACAATGCCGTCTTCGTCGAGGTCACGCAGGGCAGCTTCGGAAAGCCCCGGAATATCGCGGGTGATTTTCTCAGGTCCGAGCTTGGTGTCTCGAGCCTCTTTTTCGTGCTTTTCGATGTGAATACTGGTGTAGAAATCCTTGCGAATCAGGTTTTCAGACAACACAATCGCGTCTTCGTAGTTGTAGCCATCAAAAGGCATGATTGCCACAGTGATGTTCTGACCCAATGCCAAGCGTCCACCGAGCGAAGCAGGACCATCGGCAATCACTTGACCGACTTTGACCTTATCGCCGACTGCCACAATTGGGCGTTGGTCATGGTTTGTACCAGCGTTGGAGCGTTGGAAACGAATTAGCTTGTATTCTTTGATGTGGTTCTTGCCGTATTTGACAATAATTTTTGCACCATCAATCTCGGTCACTTCGCCGTCAACATCACAGACCAAACTTGTACCGGAATCAAGCACAATTCGCTCTTCGATGCCAGTACCAACCATTGGCGGTTCGGCACGAACCAGTGGCACGGCTTGGGACTGCATGTTAGAACCCATCAAGGCACGGTTAGCGTCGTCATGCTCGAGGAACGGGATTAAACTGGTGCTAATCGAAACAATTTGCTTTGGGGTAACATCCATGTAATCGCATTCTTCACCCGAAACAATCACAGGGTCGCCTTTTTTACGGGCAACAACCTGACCAGTCAGCATTCCGTCAATCACTACAGTGCTGGCTTGGGCAATCACATAACGGTCTTCGACATGGGCGGTCATGTATTCAATGTTGTCGGACAATCTGCCTTTGGTGACTTTGCGGTACGGGGCTTCGATGAAACCCAAGGGATTGACCTTAGCAAAAGAAGCAAGGCTCGAGATAAGACCAATGTTTGCGCCTTCTGGCGTTTCGATAGGGCAGATACGCCCGTAATGGGTACGGTGAACGTCACGGACATCAAAGCCTGCGCGTTCACGGGTTAAACCACCAGGTCCAAGCGCCGAGATACGGCGTTTATGACGAAGTTCTGATAACGGATTGATTTGGTCTTTGAACTGACTGAGTTGTGAACGTCCGAAGAATTCACGCATGGCTGCCACCACTGGGCGGTTATTGACCAGTTTACTTGGGGTGGCTGCGTCTGGGTTGCCCAAGAGCATCCGTTCACGCACGCCCCTTGCCATACGCCCTAAGCCAACGCGAAATTGGTCGCCCAAGAGTTCGCCAACGGTACGCACCCGACGATTGCCAAGGTGGTCAATATCGTCTTCGGAATAGCCAACTTCGCCGCTTTGCAGGGTTAAGAGGTACTGAATCGCAGAAATCAAGCCAGCATCTTTGAATTGTCCATCTTCAAAAATCAGCAAGGTTTTTTCTGGGTTCTTAATCCCAAGTTTGCTGTTGACCTTAAAACGCCCCGCATCGCCCAAATCGTAACGCTTTGGGTCTGCCAGTAAACCGTACAAGTACGACAAGGCTTTATCGCGCTTTGGTGGATCACCTGGGCGCAAAATCGTGAATAAACGCAACAAGGCTTCATCGCCGCTCATACCAGCCGTTTTATCTTCGTTGAAAGTGGCTTCTAAGACCGCATCGGAATTCTTAAAAATTTTCCGCATGGATTGGTCGTCGTAACCAAGCACCCGCAGTAACATCGTGACTGGGAATTTGCGCTTGTTGATTTTCATTTCTAAAACATCCGAGGTGTTAAACTCGAGTTCAATCCACGGACCACGCTTTGGCATGGGGATAATCGAACCAGCGTAAAGCGGCTTTGAACCACGGTAAGACTTGGTGAAATAGACACCTGGCGAACGATGGATTTGCGAAACAATCACGCGGTCTGCACCATTAACGATAAAGCTGCCTTCTTCGGTCATCAGGGGTAAATCGCCAAGGAAAACCTTATCTTCTTTGATTAAGCCCGTATCGCGGTGAATCAATTGGAGCTTGGCGAACATTGGGGCTTGGTAGGTCAAGTCCTTATCACGGCAATCTTCGGGGCTATACGGTGGGTCGCCAAGTTCGTACTCGAGAAAATCCAAGACCAAACCACCAGTGCGGTTCTTCTCGGATTCGTCTATCGGAAAGATTTCTCTAAAAGAGCCTTGCAGACCAAAGTCCTCGCGGTCTTTAGGCAGCACACCTTTTTGCAAAAAATGGTCAAAAGAACCAATTTGCAATTCCACCAAACGTGGAAGCTCGAGAATTTCTTTGATACTGCCAAAACGGATGATTTCTTGCATCGAACTCCCTGTGACCGCCCATGTAAGACTGGTATTACTTACTATGGTGCGGATTGCCAGACTTGAACGTGGTCTGGCTGTGCGAAAAAAAACGAATCGCCTAAAAGCCCAAAACCCTGTTTGTCAGTGCCAATCATGGGTGACGCAACAAGACCGCAGGCGAGAACCTGCGGAGAATGAGAAAAAAATTAGTAAAGCGCCAGAGTAGGCACTACAAGATTGTACAAGGTTTTCCCCAAAAGTCAAGGGGTACGCCCCTTGTCTCGAGGCTCATTTTTGTGTACACTTGCTCGGTTTGCTTTCTTGGCATCCAGACGAGTAACGGTACTGCTCGAGGTTCGGGTCATGTCCTCGAAGATACTTAAACCGCGCTTGGTCTAATCTAAAATAAACGTGACCCACGGAGAAAAGAATGTCGTACCTTCAAATGAAGCAGTTACTCGAAGCCGGAGTTCACTTTGGTCATGAAACCAAACGCTGGAATCCTAAGATGAAGCGTTTTATTTTTGCCGAACGCAACGGAATTTTTATCATTGATTTGCAAAAAACCTTAAAGCAACTTGATCGTAGTTTTGATTTTGTCAAAGACGTTGCCGAAAAGGGCGGCGTAATTTTGATGGTTGGCACAAAAAAGCAAGCCCAAGAAATCACCGAACTCGAGGCGAAACGCTGTGGCTTGCCGTACATCAATGTGCGTTGGCTTGGTGGCTTGATGACCAATTTCCGCACCATTCGCTTGCGGGTTGAACGGATGAAGAACTTGGAACGCGAATTTGAGACGGGCGAAATCATGGCGCGTCCTAAAGCCGAACGGGTTTTGCTGCAAAAAGAGTTATCAGATTTGCTCAAAAACCTTGGTGGGATTCGCAACATGACCCGCTTACCAGATGCAATTTTTATTATAGATCCAACCAAAGAAGCAATCGCCGTCAAAGAAGCCCAAAAGCTGAACATTCCTGTGGTTGCGCTTGCCGATACCGATTCTGACCCAGATGTGATTGATTACATCATTCCGGGCAACGACGACGCGATTCGCAGCATCCAGTTAATTGCTCAGCGTTTTGCCGACCTGATTATCGAATGCCGTGGCGGTGGCGCAGTGGCTAGTGTTGCCACTGAAGACGACGACACCGAAATGCCAAGCGATTATGTTGCACCAACCAAGAACAGCGCACTTGCAAGCGAACTCGCCGAAACCGTGAATTAAGAACTCGAGAAAGCTAGATTAGCCTCGAGTAAACTGCTCGAGGCTTCCTATTGAAGGGGTGATACACCATGATGGAATCAATTAAAAAACTTCGTGAAATGACTGGCGCTGGAATGATGGACGTTAAAAAAGCCTTGACCGACGCGGCTGGTGACGAAGACAAAGCCGTGGCACTGTTGCGTGAGCGCGGCATTGTCAAAGCTGCCAAAAAAGCTGACCGTGAAGCCACCGATGGTTTGGTACGGGCTTTCGTCTCTGCCGACGGCAAAACGGCTGGCTTAGTTGAAATCAATTCCGAAACCGACTTTGTGGCGCGTAATGTGGATTTTCAAAAGATGGTCGCAGAATTTGCCGAACATATCGCCCAGAATGCGGGTGTGGACGGAATTATTGAAGTTGAAACGCTCAGCAGCCAAAAATTCTTAAACCAAGAAATTAACCTTGGCGACCACCTGGCTGCCAATATCTCCAAAATCGGCGAGAACCTTGTGCTGCACCGCGCTGCCCGTTTCTCGAGTGCCAACGGTATGGTTGTGTCTTACGTTCACCAAAATGACAAAATCGGTGTGTTGGTCGAACTCGAGGGCGGCGACCTAGCCCTAGCCAAAGATGTTGCCTTGCACATTGCGGCGGAACGTCCACGCTACTTAAGCCGTGATGAAGTCAACACCGATGACCTAGAAAAAGAAAAAGAAATCCTGACCAATAAAGCCATCAACGAAGGCAAACCAGCCAACATCGTTGAAAAAATTGTGACTGGGCAACTTGCAAAATTCTATGAAGAAAACGTTCTTCTCGAGCAGAAATTTGTTAAAGACAACGATAAGACCATCAAAGCCTTGGTTGGCAGCGCCAAAATCGTGCGTTTTGCCCGTTTTGAAATCGGCAACAAATAACCCGTAGGGGCGCAGCACGCTGCGCCCACCACTCGAGGGCAGCATGAGCCAAGCACATCAAAAACGTTTTTCTGCCCTCGAGACGGGGTTAAACAAATTTTTAAGAACGGGTTAATCCCGTTCTTTTTTTATACCCCAAAAAGGAGAATCATGTATAAACGAATTTTACTTAAACTAAGCGGCGAATTTTTAGCAGACAGCAATGGCTTTGGTATTTCTCCCGAAGCCACTTTAGAACTGGCAATGATTATTGCTAAAGCAAGGGAATCCCGTGCTGGTATTGAAATTGCTTGTGTGGTTGGGGCTGGCAACTTGTGGCGTGGCGCTCGTAATGGCAAGGGTATGGATGCTGCCACAGCTGATTACATGGGCATGATTGCCACCAACATGAACGCACTGGCACTGCAAGATGCACTCGAGCGCTCTGGTGTGGATTCTCGAGTACAAACCGCGATTCAAATGCAGCAAGTCGCCGAGCCGTACATTCGTCGTCGGGCAATGCGTCATCTCGAGAAAGGGCGGGTGGTGATTTTTAGCGGTGGCACGGGCAATCCGTTCTTTACCACCGATACGGCGGCAACCCTACGCGCCCTCGAGATTGGGGCAGATGTGGTTTTTATGGCAAAAAATAAAGTAGATGGTGTCTACGATTCAGACCCACGTAAAAATGCCGATGCCAAAAAGTTTGATACCCTGACCCATGCCGAAGTGGTCGAAAAACGACTCGAAGTGATGGACATGACGGCGATTACCTTGTGTATGGAAAAGAAATTGCCAATTGTGGTGTTTGATATGTACCAAAGCGGTAATCTCGAGAAATTATTTGCGGGTGAACGGGTTGGGACGTTGATTCAAAGCTGAGTCACAGTTTAGGATTCCAGACTCCGCCCAAGGCTAACCAAGCCTGCACCATATCCTCGGGTGGGTCGCAGGTAATTCGCAAGGTCTCGAGGGTAATCGGGTGTTGCAACTCGAGCAGATATGCATGAAGCGCTTGGCGGTCTATCAGGCTCGAGGGTCTGCCGTAGACATCATCGCCTAGAATTGGGGTCTGTAAATGCTGTAAATGCACCCGAATCTGATGCGTCCGCCCCGTGAAAATTCTGGTTTCGACCAGTGCATGGTTGTTGGGTGTGGTATCGAGTACCTTAAATTCGGTTTTGGCATCCTTGGCGTTTGTTCCCGCGACACTCATGCGGGTTTTGATGGTTGGGTGCCTGCCGATACTGGCATCCAAGGTAATTTCGGGTGGGATTCCGACGGTAATGGCTCGGTACTGCTTGCGGGTACGGCGGTCAGCAAAGGCTTTACCAAGTTTACTGTGGGCTTCGCGGGTTTTAGCCACAATAATCACTCCACTGGTGTCTTGGTCTAAGCGGTGGACAATTCCCGGACGGTAGCCCTCGATGCCAAAATCCTCACCCTCGAGTGCCAAAGGTACACGCCCCAAAAGCGCATTGACCAGTGTGCCACTATGAACGTGTGCCGCAGGATGGGTCAGCATTCCGGCTGGTTTATCCACGGCAATCACAAAGTCATCTTCAAATAAAATGGTTAAAGGAATGTTCTCGGGAAGAATTTCAGAAGGTAGCGGCGCTGGCACAGTCCACTCGAGGATTTCTGTGCCTTTTAAGTTGGTGCTGGCTTTTTTGACCACCAGCCCAGCCACTTTTGCCACCCCAGCTTCAAGCCAGACTCGAGCCAAAGCCCTCGAGATTCCAGCCACACGGGAGAGCATCACATCTAAACGCCCAGCTTCGGGCGTGATAGCAGTTTGAGGTTTGGGTGCTTCTATTTCGGTCATGTTTCTCCAACGGGCAAGATGAGCCAAGGGTGATGAGTGTCATCACCAAGATACGCAGCATAACCCGTGAAGTATGTCTCGAGAAATTTTATGATACTCGAGCTTTTGCCACAGCCCGTTTGATTTGCCCTAAGTGCTGCTGAATATGTGCAGCAGTGATGTCAGAGGCAAATTGAATTCGTGTGACATGCGATTTGCGCTCTAAGTAATTGGGGCTTAAGTGTCGAATAAGGTCACAAGTCTCGGCTTGGGCTTGGCTTAGGGCTTGTACCAAAGCAGGCAGGGTTTGATAGCGTTTCATCAGGGCTTCTATCCGAGCCTGAAGACTGGTGGTAAATGACCGTACCGAATTTCCGACTTGTAAATAGGCAATTTGGGTCAGGGTGTCACGTTCGGCGTTAATTAAATGCGCTACGATTTCGGCGGCACTCCATGTGTCTGGGCGGAACTTAAAATGGGCTTCGGGTTCTAAAACTGTTTTCGCAAAGGCTTCTAAGTCGGCTTGGGCTTGGTGCTGGACTTGTTGGCGGTAGGTGGCTAAATCCTCAAGCGAAACTGGGTAAGCTGGTAAATGGCGTTTTTGCATCGTCAGCAATTGCTTTTTTTGTTCTGCACCACGCCAGAATTCAAGCTCGAGAAGATCGTTTATTTGCAAGGGATTTAGAACTGCAATTAGGTCTCCGATGGTTTTTAAGGGTTGTTGACCAACTTGAGTCAGGACATCCCCGTGCTTGAAACCAGACATGTCAAGCGAAGAATTTTTGAGAATCCCTTGAATAAATAAGCCCGTTTGACAATGCGGCGTGTACAAATTGGCATTGTCCAAGGTTAAAGTCGTTACGCCAAGCAAACCCAGAAACGCATCCTCAAAAACTTCTGGGCGGTATCCCTGCTCGAGCGTGGATTTTAGAGCTTCTAAGCCTTTTGTCCAAATGGCTGTGGCTTTTTCACCAAGGGCTTGTTCTGAACGGACACAAACGCGGGTGTTATCCACCTCGGGTATGAAGGTTATCTCGAGGGCTATGTTTGTACCCTCAAGGTCATTCCATTGCAATTTTAGCAGGTTCGGGCGTTCAAACTCGAGAATTTCACCCATCACATAGAACTTTGGGTTGCTCCAATAGGCATAAAAACGTCCTTCAGGACGCGCTTCGATTTGGGCATCTTGGCAGAACCATTCAGATAAACGGGTATCGGTGATAAAACTATCAAAGACAATCGCCGATGAAGTGTCTACTAGAATTTCAAATTGACTCATTGGCGCACCTTATTGGCAAAGCAAGCCAAAAGCAAGAACAGCTTTATGGCAAGTCTTTGGCAAAATAGCTTCGGGCGTTACCCTCGAGTAAAAAATAGGTCTTATCTGCTTGGGCTACAGTTGCCATGTAAGTTATGTTGGTTTTGAGAAGAATTCGTGTGGCACGATAAAATTTTAATGTCTGATGGGCTTCTTATCGAAACTCTAAAGCACGTTAAAGTTTGCTTTGGAGGTAAGACATGAAAAAAATTCTTGCATTTGGTTTAGCCGTAGTTTTAGCATCCTCGGTGGTGGCACAGACATCGCCCGGTACAATTGTAGACGTTGCTGCTGGAAATAGCACCTTCTCAACTTTGGTGGCTGCCGTCACCGCCGCAGATTTAGTCGGAACACTTTCTAGCGCAGGTCCATTTACAGTCTTTGCGCCAACCAACGCTGCCTTTGACAAATTGCCAGCCGGCACGGTGGCAAGTTTACTGAAACCAGAAAATAAAGGGCAATTAGTCAATATCCTGACCTACCACGTGGTTTCAGGCAAAGTCCTAAGCGGCACAGTTGTGACCCTAAACGGTAAAAATGTTAAAACCGTCAATGGGGCAACCGTTCGTGTAACCGTCAAAAACGGCAAAGTGATGGTCAATAATGCCAATGTCACGGCTGTCGATGTTGCCGCCAGCAACGGTGTGATTCATGTGATTGATTCGGTACTTTTGCCGCCAGCTAAATAAAACTTTTGGTCTCGAGGGAGCAGCCCAATAGGGCTGCTTTTATCTTTTAATTCGTTTGTCTTTGGGGTGAACCGCGTAAATAGCTGCCCAAGGCACATAACGACTTTTGGTGCTGTCACGGATAATCCGCCCAGAGTTGTACTGCACAACACGGTCTATACGGGTTTGCATCCCAGCTTCTGCGCCACTGACAATCTGCACATCGCCTAGTTTGACCCCTACATCTGGAACAAAACGGTCTCGAGGGGCGGGTTTTTCGTTACTGATACGCGGCTGGGAAATCTGGACTTGACGCTCTGGGCGAACCCCAAAGAAATACAGTCCCAACTGTCCTGTGTCTACATCCCACTCGAGTTGCATCCAAAGGGCTGATGTGGTGTCGTTCCGAAAACGCAGATTCTTACTCGGGGCAAAGACCGTGGCTTCAAAACCCGGCGGGTCATAGTATGCCACGCGGTAACTGTGCTGATGACGCTCGAGAATTGGCAGACCCGAATTATAAGCCGCCCGCCAGACAGTGGTGCTGACTTGGCAAATCCCACCGCCGAGTTCTTTGGATAGATTGTTACCGCGAATAATGTTCCCAAGCACAAAACCCTGTTCGGCACTTAAAGTAATACTTTGGTTAAAGGCAAAAATGGCATTTGACGCAAGGTAGCGCCCATCGAGTTGCTTAGCAGCAGCAATGATATTCTGGACACGATAACTTGGGCTACCTGCAAAATTTGATGTGCCACCACCAAAAAAATGCCGAATACCCTGCTTATAAAAATCTTCAACCGTGCGCTTTGGTGGCTGGCTGCTCAGCACGGCTCGAGCCGTCAGCCCTTGGTTTTGCAACGCCGTTAGCACTGCCGCTCGAGTGGCGGCTAAATCCAAACGCCAAGCACTGCGTTGCTTTGCCACCCACTGATTCTGAATTTGGTAAAACCGTGCATCTAAACTAGGCAGTTGCACTTTTTTGGTTATCTCGAGCAAGGCAGCTTCTAAACCACTGGATAATTTTTGTTCGGCTCGAGAACGGATTACACTGGTAATCGGCAATAAAAAACGCTGCTCAGAATCAGTCTGTTCTAAACGACCAGCCCGAATTTCAGGCTCAGATGTTACAACCAACAACTCGAGCGCCAAATCTGTTTTAGGATGGGCTGGTTCAATTGGTGCTATCGGAACTGGCACTGGTGCTGGCAGAATTTGCCCACTGGCAGCCCCAAAAAAAAGCAGTAACAACAGCAGCCCTCGAGTCAAAAATTGCACCTGTTCACTCTAAGCCGTAAAACCATTTCAGAAGAGTCCTTAAAGCTCAATTCAAACTCGAGTTTTTGTACTGGTCATGTTAGACTCCACTCATGGCACACACAGACGATTTTGATATTTATGAACGTTGGCTCGAAATGCTCAGTAACCTTGAGGCGTATGCCAAACAACACGGCTTGCGTTTTGATAAAGAATCCGATTTTACCCAGTATATCTACCGCATGGAACGCGAGTACACCTTGCCAACTACGGTACAAAGCGTCAGTTTGGGATTAGAGAGCGGTAAGGCAATTATTGTTGCCAGTGTTTCGCCATTACAAGAACCCTTAAAGTACATTTCGATTAACTTGCAGGGCGGCGCTCGACATTGGCATTTACATGCCCACGACGGACATTTACTCGAGGGTAAACGCATTTTTGACCGTGCTAAACTCGAGGGATTACTCAATAAAGTGTTTTCGGTACAAATAGCTGCTTGAGGGCTATAGATTCTCGAGTGCTGGACAGCATTAAACACACCGCCCAGCCAAACGTCTGTTACTCCACCACCACAGGGATAATCATTGGGTTGCGCCCCGTGGCTTTCCGCACAAAGCGCCGCACCATATAGTACACATCGTCACGCACTGCCTCGAGATGCTTTTTTTCACGAGCGCCCTTCTCGAGAACCGCAATCACTTGTTCTTTAATCGTGTCAAATAATTCTTGGTTGGCATCTATAAAGCCTCGAGAAGCAATTTCGGCATGAGGATGTGGGCTTAAGACACAACCCAATACCAGCACCCCGTCGCCTGCCATACTGAGCCTATCCTCGAGAATGCTGTCATTGACATCGCCCACGCCCAACCCGTCTACATAAACTGCCCCAGCTGGAACTGTACCAACCACCTTAAAATCATCTTTGGAAACATGAATCACATCGCCGTTTTTGGCAATAATGGTGCGCTTTGGTGGGGTTGGACTGGCTTCGGCGAGCCATTGATGGTTGATTTGTTGGCGTGGTTCACCATGAAACGGCAAAAACCACTTGGCTTGGGCAAGGTTGAGAATCAGTTTTAGTTCTTCTTGGCTGCCATGTCCAGAAGCATGAACTTTATAATTGGGTGGATAAAAAACTTTTGCACCTTTTTGGTATAGGCTGTTGATGACCACGTTAATGGCTTCTTCGTTACCCGGAATTGGGCTGCTCGAGAGAATCACCGTATCGCCGTGCTTAATACTTAAACGCGGATGATTGCCAGCCGCCAGTCTCGAGAGAACACTCATTGGTTGCCCTTGACTGCCCGTGCAAATAAAAACTGCTTGGCTGGCTTGCAGGTCGGCAAATTCATCGGTGCTAATCAGGCGGTCTTTTAAGGTCATGTAGCCGAGTTCTTGGGCGATTTCAGCGTATTTTTTCATACTCCGCCCTTCCATGACCACACGGCGGTTGTACTTTTCGGCAATGCTAATAATGTTTTGAATTCGGTGAATATGACTGGCAAAAGTGGTCACAAAAACCCGTCCAGCCGCTTTGGAAATAATCTTTTCGATTTCGGCGGCAACATCGGCTTCGGAAGGGGTTAAACCCATTTTTTCGGCACTGGTGCTGTCAGAAATCAGCAGCATCACGCCTTCTGCCCCAGCTTTAGAAATTTTCTCGAGATGACTGGTTTTGCCGTCGGCTGGGTTCTGGTCGAGCTTAAAGTCACCCGTATGAATCACATTGCCAATTGGGGTGTGAATCAGTAAGCCCGAATTATCTGGAATCGAATGGGTCATGCGGAACATGTCTACCGTGAAACAAGTTGAAACCTTGATGCGTTCGTCGGTCGTGACTTCACGCAAATCCAAATCATCGGCACTAATGCCAAATTCGGCAAATTTTTCGCGCAGCAAACCCAAAGTGAGTTTTGCGCCATAAAGCGGCACTTTTGGCAAGCGTGGCAAAATATAGGGCAGTGCGCCAATGTGGTCTTCGTGACCGTGGGTAATGATAAACGCCTTGATTTCGGCGGCATGTTCAAGCAAATAATCAATTTTGGGGATGATTAAATCTATACCCGGTTGGTTGCTGTCTGGGAACGCCATGCCGCCGTCCACCACCAGAATCTCTTGCTCGTACCGAAAAACCATCATGTTCTTACCGATTTCTCCAAAGCCACCCAATGGGATGACCTCGAGATGTTTTTGTTGACTCATTAAAATTACTCCTTTTGTTATGCGCTTATTCAGTTGCACAAACCGTCAATCGTCTTTTGTAGAACTTAAGGAAAACCCTAAGCACACCGATTTTCTGCGACCGGTGTCGTCGCGGTACAGGCATTGTAATACAAAACAATGATGTTTCACAATCGGCAGACTGACTTATTTTTATTTGCGTGTACTCGAGTAAACTGTTCTTATGGGCGGCAACCTCTTCAAGTTACCTCGAATGCCTTGAGGTAAAACACGCCCAACCATGCAGCGATTGTATGACATTAACCGAATTTTGGATTGCGTTAGGGTTTAAGTACCACACCCAAATCCAAAATAGCTCGAGTATCAAGCAAGAAATCAAGTCCAAGAATGCCATTTAAGTGAATGCCATAATCGAGCCAGCCGACCTCAACACGAAATTCCCGAACTTCCAAATTGCCACATTTCACTTTCTCGAGTTGCTTTTGAAAAACCAACTCCGAACCGCCAACACCAAAAACCTCATGCACTTCGTCATCAGGCGCATAAACAAGTCCTATAGACTCGAGCAACTCCGTTTGAAACAACGTAGCCGTCGAACCCGTATCAACAAGCACTCGGTCAATGATAATGGATTTGCCAGCATGGAACAATTCAACTTCGGTGAACAACAGTCTTTGTTGTACAACCAATTTCACGCAGCGCCCCGAATACCAACATAATGTCTTTGTTGAATGGTTGGGTCAACCCGATTGGTATGCAAAACCAATAATTCCCGTGCAGGAGAAGACTTTTTGAGTTCACGATAAGCCCTGAGTGCTGTCATCGAATCATCGAAGCGCTCGAGAACCGCTAAGTTCTTCAAGTACCGTGTTTCTGCACTCGATTCGGCTTCTAAAACCTCGAGTAGCAACCACTGCTCGGGATGTAGTTGACGAATATCGTTCCAGTTCATGCAAAAAGTCTACACCACAAAGTGCCAACCTTCGAGACTTTACCACCAAAAAAACGGGTGACTCGAGCCACTACTACGCCGAAAGCAGCCGATTTTATAGCGCTGCTTGAGGGCAGGCTTAATGGGACTCGAGCCATGATGACTGGCAAGCTAAGCGCTTTTCGGCACATGCGAATGCTGATGAAATTTGGCGAATAGTTTGAGTTATGAGATGGGAATGGTAGGCGTGTCTTTGCTGTGCAGGATGACTTTATTGCTGCATGATTTTAAAAAGAGACTCGAGGATAGTGTGATTGACTTCAAGTGCAGGTTAATGTATCCAAATCGACTTCAAATTAGTAAAACTAGACAGATTAAAAACCTCTGAATCGCTGACTTTACTCATAGTAAATCAAAGAATCGTCTATTTTCGTGCATTCTTACTTTGCCAAGTAGCCGCCTCTATCAAAATTGATGCTAGATTCTTAAGCTGAGAACGTTTTTGTAGCTCACTGGCTAAAATATCAACACACTCGTTAATTTTTAGTGTATAACGATAATCGTCACTGGTACCTTCTTCAGCCCATTCAAACGAAGTTGCTCTGATACGAGCGAGGTTTTCAATTATTAGTTTTGGGTTTCCCTTAGCTAATTCTGACAATATATGTTCAACAAACACACTAGATCCTTCACGTTCCCCTAATTCTAGAATTTTATTTAATGGTGTAGTAGGTTTTGCTCGGTCAACAATAAATGCCGCCAATCTTTCATAAAATAAAGAATATTCTTTTGCTTCTTGCAGTTTTTGCTTATCAAGAAAGAAAAGAGCGTCTGGTGCTTCAAGCAACCGTATTAAATGCCATTTTCGTGCTGCAGGTGACGGATGACTGAGTCGAGTCATTGGTGCAAAATCATATCGCTCCAAAAGATCAAGGCAATCAAAAAGCATTGCGATAGCAACAGCCACTAAATTTAAGTCATTGCTAAAAGATGATAAAAGTGTATTAAATGCCCATCTATCTGCCGCGCATTCATTTACATGTCTCAGGTGTGCTTCCTGGAAAAATGTGGTTTCGTGAGCTATTGGCTCAATATGACTATCTCTAACATGGCATGCTTCGTGCAAAATAAAAAATTCACAGGCAAGTTGAGTAATATGTTCTATTATTGGTTTTTTCTTTTCCGCTAATTCTTCAATACCAGATAAATTAAGCCTACCCAATTCTAGATGTTCTCCTAAAAGTTGTGATAATTGGTTAGTTGAGTCTGTTAATTCAGGTGATTTTTTATAAAGATCATGTGCATGAAAAACTATTGTGCAAAACACTCTGAAAAATGAAATAAATCCTAAAGGAATTGTAACAACTGAGTGAATACCTAGCGAACCCGTTGCAGCCCAAAGTCCTGATTGAGGTATAGTTGCAACCACAATTGAGGGCATTTTTTCCGCAATAACGCCTAGTCTTTTTAGTAAAATTTCGTATGAAACTCGTATGGGATCGTTAGGTGTACCAGCTATTTCAATATACTTAGTATGAGAATGTTTGACTTGATTGGCAGCAGTTGCATTTTTTTCAAGAAGCAATTCCATACATGCTCGATGTATACGCCTTGGCTCTGCGACAAACGTATCTAAAGCAGCTTCAATATGGCTACCATAATTAATCATCGAAGTCATCGTCATACCAAAGTTCATGATCTAATGGGGCAGCTCCGTGTGCAAGCCAAGGTCGTAAGCGTACTGTGTGGGCATAGACAGCGCCATTAATATTATGTTGAACATGTACAAATCCATCAGAACGTTTTGATTGTGCAGAAGCCTTGGTTTGTGTCAAGGGGACTTGTGAATCAAAAACAAGCTTACCTGCTACCGCCAAGTTTCCACCAAAAGCGATTACTCCCTTCGACATTGTGCGAACTTGTCGAACTAATCGCCAGTTAAACTGCCAACTCTTAGAATGTAATGCTTCACGCACAACTCGACCCAATTCATTTATCCCGAGTAGACTACTTTTTGGGGCTCCCAAAAATATACCTGATCCACCAGACCAATCTAAAGAGGCTAATACTTCACCATTCCAATCTATTTTTGTTGCTGCAGATACCATTTGGCTAGATGAAAGACCTTGTGAAAATTCATATTTACCTTCGCTTATAACTTCAAAATTTTGAAGTTTTGCTCCAATTTCACTGACGGAGCCAAGTCGTAAAAAGCAACCATCTTGGACAATACCGTAGTCTCCAGGAATAACTGTTTGACCAGGCTCCCATATAGCTCGAGCTGCTAAAGTAGTTTGTATTGCTTTTGCATAGTCACGCATAGTCAAAGCCTCCTATTTTTGATCTAAGGATTATAACAATACTTCACGATTTAGGAACTGTCCAAGAATAACTTCCCGATTTCAATTAAACCAAAAACATACAATTGGTCACAGGGCGGACACGGGGGTCCGCCCCTACCTGACGTATTTTTATGGATTTTGTAGGGACAGACCCCTGTGTCTGTCCTGC
>JANNVX010000117.1:0-10159 GCA_031414595.1 Deinococcales bacterium | reverse complement strand
GCAGGACAGACACAGGGGTCTGTCCCTACAAAATCCATAAAAATACGTCAGGTAGGGGCGGACCCCCGTGTCCGCCCTGTGACCAATTGTCTGTTTTTGGTCTATTTGAAATCAGGAAGTTATTCTTGGACAGTTCCTAAGGCTACACTGTGGACACTACCCAATGACAATCGTCTGGAGATTTCATCAAACAACCCGCATCAAACCTTCTCGAGTTGGAATTGTTTTTCGCTCGGCTTAAACCCCACACTTTCGTAAATTCCAGCCGCCACATACTCAGGGTCAGCCACCATCACCAGTGTGTCTACCTGCTCGAGTCCAAGTTTTGCCACATGATGCACCAGTGTGCCGCATAAACCACGCCGCCTAAACTGCCACCCACTGGAATCTGCCCACGCCCTGCCAGAAGTACAAGCCCAAACTTGCTGCCAATCTATTCCCCAGAAAAGCACCCCAGAAATGCCCATGACCAGCTGCACTCATGCGTTGCATCTCTGCGCCTTTGCGTTCAACAAAAACGCGGTAGCCAGTCCCCTCGCGCTCCGATTCGGGTAGCGCTTCATTGATGGCACATTCCATGTCTATCCACTCGAGCCAATCAGACCCCTCGAGTGGGCGAATTTGACAATCGGGATTGATTTTTGGCGGCTGGTGAACCGATGTCGCAGTCATGACAATGCTTTGGTCAAAGTCAAACCCAGCCGCCGTAAATGCGCTAACATCACCTTGTTCTGGGTCATCCCAACCAAGGGCAATGTGTGGGACTGCGCCATGCTCGAGGCTAAAAGCGGCTTGCCACAGCTCGAGGTCAGAAAGGGTCGGAGCGCGTTTGAACAGTAAAAAATTACCCCAACGAAACGTCGGATTTTTCGGTGTGCGAATCACGGTGTACTCGTTGCGCTCGAGAATTTCGCCTTCAAAACCACGCAAGAATAAATCGGTTTTATAACCAAGTGAATGAATCATGGTTTGAGGGTATCCAATGGTTTTTGTAAAGTCAAGGTTTTTCTATGCCCGAATACCAAGTTTAGAATCAAAGGCGCTGATTAAGCCCTTTACATTTAGCACTTGCTCTAAGGCATCAAAGAAACGGTGGTAAATGGCAGGTTTAGCCGATTCGCCCATCAAGCCAAGCCGCCAGATTTTACCGGCTGTTTCACCAAGTCCACCAGTCACAATCACGCCATGTTCACGCAAGCCAGAACGCACAGGTACATCTTGCACAGAATTTGGCAAACGAACTGCCAAAACTGTGGGTAAACGTTGCAACGGATTATCCACAAACGCCGAAAACCCAATTGTCTCGAGGGCGGCAAGGGCGGCTGCGCCAACTTCATGGACACGCCTTTCTCGAGCTTCTAGCCCCTCAGAAAGCGCAGCAGTTAAAGCCGCATCCAAAGCATAATGCAGTTGCACTGGGACAGTATGATGGTACTCTTGACGATTCCAGTAGGCTTGCAAGCCCTCGAGGTCGGCGTACCAAAGTGGTACTTTGGTTTTGCGGTTTTCGACAGTCCGAATCGCGGCGCTCGAGAAGGCGACTGGCGCAACCCCCGGAGGGGCGCTGAGGCATTTTTGAGAACCCGTGTAAGCATAATCAATCCCCCATTCATTCATCTTGTACGGCATCATTCCGGCTGTGGTGACGGCATCCACGGTCACTAAACAACCATAAGATTTGGCTAGTTTTGCAATTTCGACGGCAGGATTTAAGACACCTGTACTGGTTTCACCATGCACTACTGCCACCAGCTTAAACGAATCTGCCTCGAGTGCTGCCCTGACATCCTCGAGTTTAATTGCCAGACCAATTGGCGCTTTAACTACCGTAACTCGCGCTCCAATCCGCTCGCACATTTCCGCCATGCGAAAACCAAAACTTCCGTTGGCACAAATTAAAACCTTATCTTGAGGCTCGAGCAGATTGACAAACCCAGCTTCCATACCAAGGCTACCAGTCCCTGCCAGTAAACAGGTAAACGCCGAGTCATCTGCGCCATACAATGTTTTGAGGTTTTCTTGAACCCTATTATTCAGGGCAAAAACCTCGGGATCCATATGACCACGCATTGGGAAAGACAGGGCTTTTTGGGCGTGAGGCTCGATGGGCGTAGGACCGGGGGTGAGAAGAACTTGCTCGAGATTACGCATACATATCCTTTTTAGCACAAACCTGCTCGAGCAAGCATAAAAAAACTTCTGTTCACTCGAGTGATTCGCACAAGACAAAACCCCGAGTGGGGTGGTCTTGTGCGGTCAAGCTCGTGCGGTCAGAAGCATCTGCGCTAATTGTAAGCACAGACCAGATGCTTTCGTCAAGGGCAAAATACAGTAGACTAAACCCATGACCGAAACAGTCACCCTAGGCGGTAACACATGGGTTTACCTCGAGACCCAACCACGCCCAATTGCCGAATCATTCAGGCGAATGCTCGAGCCAGAAGGGATTCCCAGTGTGCTAAGAACCCCTTTTGGTTGGGTCATGGGCAATAACGTCATCGAAGTCGAAGCTGGCGCGTACCAAGGTGATGTGATGCTGTACGTGCCAGAAGTGTGTGCTGAGGATGCTCGAGAAATTATAGGCGAACCCGAGGGCTAGTTCTTACGAGCAATGCTTTTCATTTGTAAAAAGTGCAGTAGGTAATCAGGTCCACCCGCTTTGGAATCTGTCCCAGACAGATTGAACCCTCCAAACGGATGACAACCAACCATTGCGCCAGTAATTTTACGATTCAAGTACAAGTTGCCAACATGCAGTTCGCGTTCGGCATACTCGAGACGGCTTGGGTCGCTCGAGAACAGTCCACCTGTTAAACCGTATTCGGTGTCGTTCATCACAAACATCGCGGTTTCAAAATCTTTGACAGGAATAACTGCCAGAATCGGCGAGAAAATCTCGTCTTGGGCAAGTTTACCAGTCGGTTTGACATCGGCAACAACGGTGGGTTGCACAAAGTAGCCTTCGGTTTCGGGGTTGCTTGAGGCTGTGCCGCCAGTCACAACTCGCCCTTCGGTTTTGGCAAGCTCCAAGTAGGTGCGTGACTTCTCGAGCGATTCTAAGTTGATGACGGCGTTGACATACTTATTCTCGAGCGGGTCGCCGACCGTTAGGGCATTGACCTTAGCAATTACTTTCTCGAGAATTTCGGGGTACACACTTTCGACCACTATTAAACGACTTAAGGCACTGCATTTTTGCCCAGCAAAACCAAATGCCCCAGCGACAGCGGCAGTAGCGGCTTCCTCGAGATTGGCGGTTTCATCAATAATCATTCCGTCTTTGCCACCAAGTTCTAGCGTCACACGCTTAATCCAGCGTTGACCAGTCACCACTTTGGCGGCTTCGGCATTGATGTACAAACCAACGTTTTTAGAACCTGTAAAACTGATAAAACGGGTTTTTGGATGTTTGACCAAGTAATCTCCGACAACCTCACCCAGCCCCGGTAGAAAATTGATCACCCCAGATGGCAACCCAGCCTCGAGCAACAATTCAATTGCCTTAAATGCAATCACGGCGCTGTCCTCGGCAGGTTTGACAATCATACAGTTGCCAGCCACAATCGGCGCACATGCCTGCCCTAAAAAAATTGCAAAAGGAAAATTCCACGGGGTGATGCTAACGCCCACACCAAGCGGAATATACTCGGCACGGTCAGATTCGCCAGCCATTTGATAGGTCTGAATCGGCTTGCAGAGTTTTAAGGCACTGCGGGCGTAATACTCGAGAAAATCTATCGCTTCGGCGGTTTCGCCTTCGGCTTCGGCATAGTTTTTACCGACTTCGTAAGTCAGCCAAGCGTTGTACTCGAGTTTGCGCTCACGAATAATCGCGGCGGCTTTGACCAATACAGCTACTCGCGTCTCGAGGGGGGTGTTTTTCCATGTTTCAAAGGCTTTATAGGCTACTTCTATGGCTTGGTCAGCATGTTCTTTGGTGGCACTCGAGACTTGCCCAATAATCTGAGATGGCTTACACGGATTGTGCGAAACGACTTTATCCTCGAGCATGATTTTTTGGTCGCCAATGATAAGCGGGTAATCTTTGCCAAGTTCGCTCGAGACTTTGGCAATCGCTTGTCGGTAGGCAGCCGCGTGATTTGGGTGGGTGTAGTCGGTGTACGGTTCGCAATGGTACTCTGGAAGGTTCATAGTTACTCCTAAAGCCTTATGAATCAAGGCGGTGAATCCAGTAAAAAGGATGACGGCGTTTATGGGCTATGGCGAAGAACAAGATTGTATCGGCTTGAACTTCATAAATCAGATGAAATTCGTATTTTCCAACAGTCTTTTTGCGGATACCATCAATCTGGGTTTTGGGTGCAGCATGGGGGAACAAACAAGCATCTGCAATTGTTTCTTCGAGCGCAATTGTAAAAGGATTTGAACCATCTGATTGAAACTGATTTGATAAGGACAGCATTTCCTCGAGAAAATCTGGATGATATAACGGCTTCACTCTTTAACTCGAGTTGATGCGAAAACCTCGTCATGGGTTAAAAATTTGACTTTTCCAGAATGAAAATCTGCACGACGACGCTCAATCTCAGTGAGCCATTGTGGGCTTAATTCTTCTACTTCTAAGCTCAGTAGAAACGCTTGTAAGTCAGCACGTTCTTGCTGTGAGAGTTCAGTTACTCGTTCTTTGACTTCGGCTAGGCTCATCATACCATTTTGCTCCTTTTCCTAAATAAATCAAGTTAGATTTTTTCGTGCAAATAATTAGAAAATTTACCACTTGAATTGGCTTGCAACGCCACCAAACGCCCGTACCAAACAAGCATCGGCTTGGACTCGGTTTTACTCAGGTTCTGCGCCGTGGTTCTGGCTCGAGTTGCCGCGCCGGGCTTAAAATCTTTAATCACCAAACCTTCTAAATCGGTGACACGAACACGCTTATCTTCAAAAAGTGATTTTTCAACCAGTGCCGTAATCTCGAGCGGATACAAACTTTGGTTAATAGAAGGGTGAACAAAATTATTGTTTTCGGTCATGGCAGATTCCCAAGGCTCGAGTAAGCCAGTTTTGCCGCCGCTAAATCCCACAAGGCACAGCCAACACTTTTGAACAAAGTAAGTTGAGTGCTAGGTGCGTGTAATTGCAGCACAGATTGTAATGATTCTACTTTGCTCCAATCCAGACCCGCTTGGATAATATCCCCAGCCTCTGAATGCGCTCCAATTAAATCATCCACCACGACTCGAGCGCGGCGGGTGATGCCAAACGGAATCTCGAGCATGTCAGGGCGGTACGCACCAACGGCAGCAATAAAAGCATTAGATTTAATGTTTTCTGGAATGATAGGGCTGGCGGCGTTTGTGGTGGTGCAAATAAAATCGGCTTGTTCAATCACTTCTTCGCCCCTCGAGATAGCCATGACCCCGTATTCTTCTGCCAGTGCTAAGGCTCTTGCAAAGTTCCTTGAAGTAATCCAGATTTGTGCAATGTCCAAATTCTCACGGAACGCCTCGAGATGACTTCTGGCTTGTGTGCCACTACCAACAATCAGTAAATTCCCGCTTTTATTTGGCACAAGGGTCTGGGCAGCCAGTAAACTCACGGCTGCGGTGCGCCGAGCCGTGACGGTCACACCATCGAGCATCAGCAGGCGTTCGCCAGTGTGGGCATTCATCAGAATCACTTCGCCCTGAATAGCGGGTAGCACCGTGTTGCTCGAGTGAACTGTGACCAGTTTTGTGACTGCAAAATCAGAATCTTTAGCGGGCATCAAGAGCAGCACGCCATTTGGTAACTCGAGACGCGCCCGTTCAGGCGCAAAAGCATCGGCATCCAGCAGCACTTCGCGGATGGCATCGGCAAGGCTCGAGTAGGGGAGAGCCGCTTTGGTTTGGGCGGCATTAAGTATTTGCATGGGCTTCCTTCAGGACGGCAATAAAGGCTTCTGGGTTCTCGAGACTGAGCAGAATATGTCCTCCTGATTTGATTGGAATAATTACTAATGGAACATCAGTTCTTGAGAGGAATCGAAAAATTGTTTGGTTATTTTTCAATTTTTTAAGACCGAAATAATTTACTGAATCATTCAAAATTTCGTGTAATCTTAAAATAGAATTAGCCTCTTCTGTTTTTGGTAGTAGAATGCAACTTTCATTCATATTTAATTCTTCAATATCCCAACTTGAAAAATTAAGTGGAGTTGTAATTAAAGATAAAGATTGAATCAAAAAAATTATTTTATTCTTTTTCACTAAGACAAAATTATTTTTATCATTTAAAAACATAACAAAATATCCAAAAAGCAAGACAATTAAGAAAAATGGAGAAATAAAGTTAAATGATTTATTACTTAAAATCATATAAATCATAAGTAAAAGCGCAAATAATACTAAAATCCAAAACCCTCCATTCATTGGTGGAACTAGACGAAATTGATTCCCTTTACGCATAATGGTCCCTCTCTATGTTTTGTACAAGAATTTTTATGCAATTTATGAATTCATATAATATAAAATTGTAGGATTTCTTGTGACTTGCGTTTGTCATTCTTTGGTATAATCTCTAACTTCTCGAATTAAGCATTGAGCGCTGCCACAAATTCTTTTGGATTCTCGAGACTGAGCAAAATATGCAAATCACTTTTTGTTTGAATATGAACCACATGTCGGTCATCTGAAACAAATAAAAAACCTTTTTGATTGTTGGCTAACGTAAAATTTCCTGTGTTATAAGTCGGCAAACTCGTACCCCAACTGCGAAATCCTGCGTGTAGCATTGGCTCGAGTCTTAAGTTTATTTCTTCTATGAGTCCAATGTCCTCGAGTTTTACCGTGTGCCAGTACAAATCTGCTCTGATTTTTAAGTGACCCGAGTCTATTGTGGCGTGACTGTAAAAGTAACCGTAAACAAGTGCCAGCAACATTGGTGTAATCAGTAGCCAAGCAAACCATGCGTTTGGATTTGGGGCTGTCAGACTTAAAATACTGACCAATGCCAGCAATGAAGCGGCTAACCAAAGTGGCGCAAAGTTCTTTTTGAAAGTAAATGTTTTCATGTATTCCTTTACGTCCTTTCCTCGAGTTTGGTTTCCGATTGCTCGAGTATAATTTGTGTCGCAGCTACGACACTTTTTACTCTATCCGCCAATCATGCCGCGCAGCACAAACAGCGCATTGCTTGGGCGTTCGGCTATTCGTCTCGAGAAATAGGCGTACCAGTCATGCCCGTAAGGAATATATGCCCGAACCGTGTAGCCCTCAGATGCCAGTTGCTTTTGCAGGTCGCGGCGAATTCCGTATAGAAGCTGAAATTCAAATTGTTCTTTGGGGATGTTACTTTCTGTCGTAAAACGTTTCATGTCGTTAATGATGTTGTGGTCGTGGGTGGCAATGGCGGTGTGGTTGCCTTTCTCGAGATTGGTGTAAACCAAACGGCGGTATTGGTGGTCTATCACGGCTTTGTCTGGGTAGGCGTGTTCGGCAGTTTCTAAGTACGCACCTTTGACAATTCGTAAATTGGGCGTAAGGTCAGATAAATTCTCCAAGTCTTTTTCGGTGCGCCGCAACATGGATTGTAAAACCAGTCCCACATTGTCAAACTCGAGTTTCAGGGTACGAAAAACTTCCAAAGTCGCGTCTACTCGAGGGCTGTCTTCCATGTCTATACGAACAAAAGCACCAACTTCTTTGGCGGCTTTTAAGATGTTGCGTCCGTTTGTGATGGCGAGGTCTTTAGAAACATCCAAGCCCAACTGCGAAAGTTTAATCGAAACGTATTTTGGAAAGGTTTTACTGGCAATACTCGGGAAAATCTCGAGAATTTTTTGTACAAATGGGTCGGATTGTTCTTTGGTGCTAATCATCTCGCCGAGTAAATCGAGTATCCCATGAACCCCGTCCTGCTCGAGTGTTTCCACGGCTTTAATCGCGTCTAACAGTTCGTTTCCAGCCACAAAGCGTTTGGCAAGCCCGAAACCACGGGTCTGCACAAGGTTTTTAATCGGTTCGGCGTTGGCGATTCCCAGCACTGCTGCACGGTAGTATTGGTCAAGCATCTTGATTTCCTTTGAATGAATTGAGGAGGAGTTGTCTAAACACTCGGACGTGTTCTCGAGCCGCGAATTCGGCAGCTTCTGGGTCTTTATTTTGAATTGCTTCTAATATGGCGTGATGCGAAAGTTCTGTAACTTTAGTTTGATTGGTTTCTCGAGTCAGCAGTTTGACACGAGCAACACTCTGCCCGAGGCTGTGCAGCGTCGTCTCGAGCGTATGGTTGCCACTTGCGGCAGCGATGGCATTGTGGAATTCGAGGTCGGCAGCCACCTGTTCGGTGTAGGCGGTGCTGGGTGCATTCTCGAGTTTACCTAGAGCGGTTTGCATGGCTTTTAGGTTTTTTGCTGTGTGGTGCTGGGCAGCAAGTCTGGCAGCCAGTCCGTCCAGCACTTCACGCACTGCATAAATTTCTTCGATTTCTTGGGCGTTGATGCCGCGTACCTTTGCGCCTTTATTGGCTTGTATTAACACCAGTCCGTCTTGGGCAAGGCGTTGGACTGCTTCACGCACGGGGGTGCGACTGACCCCAAGGCGCTCAGAGAGTGGGATTTCGGCAAGTTTGCTGTTCGGCTCGAGAATACCCGATAGAATCTCGAGCTTCAGATGCTCGTAGACTTCGTTTCGCACCAATTGCGGACGGGCAAATAGGGCATCTCGGTTTGACATTGTATACAGTATACATCTTTTTGAAGATTTTTGCAAATCTGTCCCTAGCAGAGGACAAACCAAGTTAGTAGCATCGCGTCATGTTATCGGTTCGCTTAATGGGTAGGCTTGAATTTAAAATCAATGATGCTATTGTTGAACCCGCACCTGAATTACTTTTTTGCCTTGTCCGACTGGCTTCTAGCGATACACCAATAGAAATTGTTTTACCCACCAATTTAAGTGTTTTTGCGCCGTATATTGAACAAATTGGCAAGATGTGGCGGCTCGAGTGCGCTTCGGATGTGCTGCTGTACCGCGCCAGCAGCGACAACTTAAAAGCATTACATAACTTAAAAGGCGAATTTGCCCCGAATTTGCCAAACGGCACAGCAGAATTTGAGGATTGGTTAGCCCGAGAGCGTTTTGCTTTGCGCCGAATTTTCTTGGTTGCGCTGCTCGAGAATGCGGCTGGACTCGAGGAGAACGGGCGGCTCGAGGAAGCACAAAAAAATCTGATGTATGTGCAAGCCGAACAAGAAAAACTCGAGCCTAGGTTTGCAGGTTTACTTTTACTTGAACTTGCAAAATTTTATTGGCAACGCAAACGAATTTTAAAGACTGCCCAAACCATCGAACAAGCCCTACCTCTACTCGAGGAAGTAGCCAAACTCGAGGCAAGCGTTAATTATGCGGCTGCACTGGTACGCCTAGGGCGCTTAGAAGAGGCGCTGACTGCCCTCAAAACCCTGCCAAGCGGCGAGTCTCGAGGTTGGGCGTTGTTGCACCGAGCCAATGCTTTGTGTTTCTTGGAGCGTTTCTCTGAATGTTTAGAAAATTGCGAAGCCGCTTTTCTCGAGGCAAAAAAGAGCGAAGATGGTTTTCTTGCTATGTCTGCCAAGACCATTGCTGGTGAAGCAAAGCTGCAACAAGCCATTTTAGAGAGTACAGAACCCAAAGAAGCGGTTATTTCGCTTGGTCAAGCCGTTGGTATTAGCGAAGTCCTGTCCGAAGAAGCCAGTGCCTTAACATTAGCGGTACTTGCCCATGCCCATGCGATTTGGGGCGCTAAACAAAAAGCCCTTGAGATGGCAGAACGTGCCTTCAAACGTGCCAGAAGTGGCAAAGACAGCACCGCCACGATTCGGGCGCTTATGAGTTTGTATGCGATTACCAAAATCGGGAGTTTTGCCCGCAACGCCTTAACTGAGGCTCGAGCCACGACGCATCAGCCGTTACTTTTACGCACGCTTTTGTTGGTTGCCCAAAAAGATAATGACTCGAGCCTAGCTTTAGAAGCCGTTGAACTTGCCAAAGTCCAAGGGGTTGTTCGGCTCGAGCAAGAAGCTCAGGCATTGTTGGTTTCTTAGGAACTGTCCAAGAATAACTTCCTGATTTCAAATAGACCAAAAACAGACAATTGGTCACAGGGCGGACACGGGGGTCCGCCCCTACCTGACGTATTTTTATGGATTTTGTAGGGACAGACCCCTGTGTCTGTCCTG
>JANNVX010000116.1:0-13302 GCA_031414595.1 Deinococcales bacterium | reverse complement strand
GCAGGACAGACACAGGGGTCTGTCCCTACAAAATCCATAAAAATACGTCAGGTAGGGGCGGACCCCCGTGTCCGCCCTGTGACCAATTGTCTGTTTTTGGTCTATTTGAAATCAGGAAGTTATTCTTGGACAGTTCCTTACCTAGACTAAAAGAGTGGTTGCTCTCCGTCAACCTCATCGAAAAAAACGTAAACAATCTGCAATTATCGAAGATTTACTCGAGATGGCAAATCGCGGACAAGTAGAAGCAATTCGCACAATTATTTTGATGCTCACAGATTTGCACCAAAATCCAGTTCGGGATTGTCAGTTTGCCCAGAAATTACGTGCTTTACCAATTTGGGAACTTAAAAGCCATGCCCGAGGTGGCGAGAAAGGCGGGGCAAGAGTGTACTTTTTTGTACTAAATAATCAAGCTGTCATTACGGGAGCAGAAGTAAAATCAGGGGTTGCCCTGAGCAACTTAAAAATAGATCAAGCCCTCGAGTTTCTTGTGCAATTAACGGAGGAGTTATGAGTAAACGCGCTGTTTTGCTGGCTAAACTTGAACAGAAATTTGGTTCAGCCCAACTTAAAACAGGAATTCTGGAAGATGCAAGTATTTCTCTTCGTGGTATTCCAGAGTTGCAACCTGCTCAACTTGAATCTGTCCCCGAATTATTGGCTTTAGCAAGAACCCAAGCCAGTTTGACACTGGCAGAAGTGGCACAGCGACTTGGAGTGACTCGAGCAGCCGTGCATCATCGTGAAAAGCTCGGTGCAAATGTCGAAGTTGCTACGCTTCTCGAGCAAGCGCAAGTCATGGGTTACGAAGTGAGTATTACACTGCGTCATCTTGAAACTGGGCAAGTGCTGACCACCGAAATGAGGTAAGCCTAACTGTTGTACAATTTCTATGGCAGCATTTCAGTTGCTTCTGCTTGAGCCTCCACTTTTGGAAGCTCGAGTTTTTTATTTTGCTTCTGCTCGAGCTTTGGCTGTGGCTTGTGTGGGTACGCTCGAATCTTTGACAAAAGTACGCAATTCGCGTATATTTTGTTGTGGAGTTCTTTGAAACAGCTGCTTTTGTCAGAATCATAAATGATTACTTAAATGACGAAGAACTCAGGCTATTGCAGATTTATTTGTTGAATAATCCGGATTCGGGAAAAGTCATTAAAAAAGGCAAAGGCAGTCGTAAGCTCAGATGGGCAACCCGTACAACAGGAAAAAGCGGTGGTTTGCGAATTATTTATTTTCATCATGTTGTGCAAAGTCGGATTTATTTGTTATTGGTTTACAGCAAAAGCGAAAAAAGTGATTTAACGCCATACGAAATTCAACTTCTAGCCAAATTCGTAGACCAATTACCTTAGAGGAAACAATGAAAAATATAAAAGATTTTACGGCACTACTCGAGGAAAGTCTGACTGAAATGTTGGCAGTTGAACGCGGCGAAATGCAGCCAACCCGCAAAACTGTTCTTGATGAAGCCTCGAATTCACTCATGACGCGAAATCAACTTCATCTTAGTCGTCCAAAGTTTGCCAAAATGATTGGTGTGAGTGTACGAACACTCGAGAATTGGGAACAAGGTCGTAGCCAACCTAGTGGTGCGGCAAAAGCCTTGTTGCGGGTGGCTGCCTATGCCCCCGATGTGGTCTTAAAAGCTCTAAGCGCCCCCCATTAACTACTATACAATTGTAAATACTGTCGTGCAGCAATATCCCAAGAAAAATCTGTGTTCATGGCTTCATTAACCTTGGCTTCCCATGCGACAGTCTGCCATTGTGAACGGGCATAACGAGCCGTAGCAGCCAGCGCCCAATTGGAGTAATCCCAGAATGGATAGCCTCTTGACTCGGGTACGGTGTCCATTAAACCACCAACTGCCCGTGCAATCGGCAATGTGCCATAACGCATACTAATCAGTTGCGATAAGCCGCAAGGCTCAAATAAACTCGGCATCAAAAAAGCATCTGAACCCGCATAAATTCGGTGTGCTAGGGCTTCGTTAAAACCATTTGAAAAGTGAATGTTGGCTCGAGTCTGCATAAACCACTGCAAGCCTTGCTCTGCGCCCGTGTCGCCACTGCCAAGAATCACAATGTTCCACTGCTGCGCCATTTCCTCGAGCGCCCCAAACATAATACTTAAACCTTTTTGCTCCGACAAACGGCTGACCATGCTTAAGGTTGGGCGTTCAGGGTCTAGGTTTAATTCTTTACACAATGCCTCTCGAGCCGCTTGTTTACCTGCTAGGTCGTGGTAATGGACTGGAATATGTTTGTCGGTACTCGGATTCCAGTAATTGGTGTCTATCCCGTTTAGGATGCCTGTCACACCTCGGTAACGCAATGCGCCATCTAAGCCAAAGCCGCCTTCTGGGGTGGTGATTTCATAAGCGTAACGCGGTGAAACGGTACTGATGACATCCGAGTATTCAATTCCGGCTTTGAGGCAATTGGCATCTTTATTGTACTCGAGTCCAGATACCCATTCGGGTAAGCCCGTCCAAGCACGCACATCCTCGAGATTCCAACGCCCCTGAAACGCCAAATTATGAATGGTCAGTACCGTTTTGGCACGGCGTTGGGCATCTGGCACGTTGCCAAAACGCAATAACGGCGCAAGCAAGCCAGATTGCCAGTCGTTTAAGTGGTAGACATCAGGAAAAAAATGCAGCCCATGCAGCACATGCGGTACAGCCATACAAAACTGGGCAAAGCGGTAGACATCATCCGAGTAACCATAATAGCTATCGCGGTCAAACAGATTGCCGCCAATAAAAACATGGCGTACCCCATGCGCTAAGGTGTCCGCCACACCCATTTTGCTGCTTAAGTTGGGTGCTTCGACATCCCACAAATAATAGGGTGTGACATTTTTTAGGGTTTTATACCAAGGTGAAACCACGATCACTTCGTGTCCCATGGCAGCCAAAGCTATTGGTAAGCTCGAGGCAACATCGGCAAGACCACCAGACTTAGAATACGGATGAACTTCACTTGAGATTAAGGCTATTCGCATAAGATTTCCTTTTTCCGCTTGACAGTTTTAGTTGAGATGCGTACACTTTACATCCCTTTCGAGGGAGAGACAATTTTTATCGGCTTAGGGTGTTATGCTCTAAAGCCGAGTTTGCCGTGTGAAACTTTTCTGGCAATGGTGCGTGTAAAGAGTTCGCAAACTCATTTGATTCTAAGGCAGGGGGAAAGATGGCACAGGCAAAGGCAAAACCAGTTTCTAAGGCAGTTGGGGCAACCTCAGCAAAGGCAGTTGCGGCAACATCGGCAAAACCAGCCCCTAAAACCAGTCTCTCCAAAGCTCCTATAAAACCAGCCCCTAAACCAGCCTCGAGTACCAAACCCCAAAGTACCGCGAAACCAGTCGCTGTTACACCACCCACTCAGACCAAGAAAGCGAATCCAACATCTACTGCTATGAGTAAATCATCTCCTAAACCAGTTGTTCAGTCCGAACCGCAACCTGTCGTTAGCAAAAAACCCGTGGCTCGAAAACCAGAAGCCACAACTGTTGTGGCTGCAAAACCGGTCGCAAAAACCACAGAAAAAGCCGTTGTTACAAAAACCCCCGAAGCCAAAGCAACTGCCGCAAAACCAGATGCCAAAGCCACCACTAAACCAAGTTCAAAAACCAGTGCTGCCAAACCAGAAGCGGGCAAAGCCGAAGCGGGCGCAAAGTCTGGCGCTAAAAAACGTGCTTGGGTCGAGACTGACGCGATTAAAGACCTTGTTAAAAAAGGCAAAAAAGATGGAATGCTCAACAGCGCCGATGCTGCCGATGCGTTGGGCAGAGCCTTGCGTGAGCTTGGCTTAAACCCAGACGAGACCGATGAATTTGACGACCTGATGCAGTATTTGCAATCCGAAAGTATTTTTATCGAAGACCTAGCCGATGATGAAGAACTCGAGATGGATGACGAAGCTGGTTTAGAAGGGGCTTTTGACGAAGAAGGCGAAAAAGAAGAAGACTTAGAAAATCGGGTAGCCGAAGAAACAGGGCGTTTAAGCACCAACGACCCAGTGCGCCAGTACCTACACGAAATTGGGCGGGTTTCTTTGCTGACCTTAGAAGAAGAAATTGACCTTGCGCGTCGGGTCGAAGAAGGTGAAGAAGCCAAAAAAGCCTTTACTGAATTGCCAGACGATGCCGAAGAACGGGCTCGCCGCACCCTAAAACGCAAAGGACAAGACGGCGATGCCGCCCGTCAGCACTTAATCGAAGCCAATTTGCGGCTTGTGGTCTCAATTGCCAAGAAATACACGGGGCGTGGCATGAGCTTTTTGGATTTAATTCAAGAAGGCAACCAAGGCTTAATCCGTGCGGTCGAAAAATTCGAGTACAAACGCCGCTATAAATTTAGCACCTACGCCACATGGTGGATTCGCCAAGCCATCAACCGTGCGATTGCTGACCAAGCCCGTACCATTCGTATTCCCGTTCATATGGTCGAAACGATCAACAAACTAACCCGCACCGCCAGACAACTGCAACAAGAACTAAGCCGTGAACCGAGCTTTGAAGAAATTGCTGAGCAGATGGGACCGGGTTGGAACGCCGAAAAAGTCGAGGAAGTTCTGAAGGTTTCCCAAGAACCTGTCTCGCTCGAGACCCCAATTGGTGACGAGAAAGACAGCTTCTACGGTGATTTTATCCCTGATGACAACCTTGATACACCCGTGGACAACGCTGCCAAGAGTTTATTGTCCGAAGAACTCGAGAAGGCACTGGCTAAACTGACCGAGCGCGAAGCGATGGTCTTAAAACTCCGTAAGGGCTTAATAGATGGACGCGAACACACCCTTGAAGAAGTTGGGCAGTATTTTAACGTCACCCGTGAACGGATTCGTCAAATCGAAAATAAAGCCCTGCGTAAGCTGAAATACCATGAAAGCCGCACCCGTAAACTGCGCGACTTTCTGGATTAGAAGTTCTGGTTTTCAAGACGATGGTGCAAAAAACTTGCACCATCGTTTTTTAGAAGTGCTGTGGTTTGCGCCGTAAGAATTTACCTCGGCTCGAGTCGCCAACAAATTTGCCGTCTTTGACTTGGATTTGTCCACGGACTGTTACCAGACTTGGTTTGCCGTCTATTTCCATGCCTTCAAAGCCGTTATAGTCGTTGTTGACGGTTTGGGTGGCGGCACTGATTTTTCCACGGTACTTCGGGTCGTAAATCACAAGGTCGGCATCTGAGCCAACCGCAATACAGCCTTTTTGTGGAAATAAGCCAAATAATTTGGCGCTTTTGGTACTGGCAGCTTCAACAAAACGGTGAATGTCCAGCGTTCCCCTCGAGACCCCATACGTGTAGAGCAAATTCACACGGTCTTCGATGGCGGGAATACCATTTGGAATTGCCGTGAAATTATTTGTTCCCATGGCTTTTTGCGCCACATCAAACGGGCAGTGGTCTGTACCAACTGTGTCAATAAAACCTTGTGCCAGAGCATCCCAAAGCACCTTTTGGTTTCGTTTATCCCGTAGCGGCGGCGACATGACGTGTTTTGCGCCTTCTACGCCCTCGCGTTCGGCATAGGTCTTATCCAGCAGAAAATGCGGTATCACACTTTCAATGTAAATCGGCACACCTCGAGCCTTGGCTGCCATGGCTTGCGCGAGCGCTCCAGCACAACTCAGATGCACCACATAGCCAGTTGCCCCAGTATTCTCGAGGAAGGTTGCAAAGCGCATTGTGCCTTCAGTTTCCACACTTTCAGGGCGGCTTGGTTCATGCCATTCAGAACCCGTTTTACTTTGTGCCAGCAAGTGCTGTTGCAATTGCCCGACCAATTCGGCATTTTCGCAGTGCGCCGTGACAATCACCCCAAGTTCTTTTGCTAGGGTCATGGTTTGGTACATTTCATTGTCATCCACACCAAAAAAATTCTTGTACGATAAAAAAATCTTAAAACTCGAGATACCATCCGCCACAATTGCGCGCAATTGTGCTTCGGTTTTTTGGTCAAACTTTGTGACCGACATATGAAACGTGTAATCACAAGCGCTCGAGCCTTCGGCTTTGGATTTCCACAAGTGATAGCCCTCGAGCGCGTCATCATTACGGCTAGGGCAGCACATTTCAATAAAGGTGGTTGTGCCACCAACCAGCGCTGCTTGGCTGCCTGTGGTGTGGGTATCCTTAGCAAAGGTTGCCATAAACGGTAAGTAAATATGGACGTGCGGGTCTATGAAACCCGGAAAAATCAGTTTTCCTGTAGCATCAATCACCTCTACGTTGGCATCTACCTCGAGATTTGTGCCAATGCGCGTAATTGTTTCGTTCTCCACGAAAATATCCGCGAAGTACCTCGAGTCTGCTGTGACAATTTCACCATTTTTAATCAGTAGCGCCATAAATTCCTCCGTTTAGAATTGACTGGGATGAAACACATTGATGCTCGAGAAGCGCTTAAAATCGTCGGTGTTTAGGGTCAGTAAATTGGTTAAACCATGAACTTGCATCGCCGCCACTAAGCGTGCATCATGGCTCGGTTTGCCACTGACTTGATACTTAGTGACCAACTCGAGCCAATAATTAAAAACTTGTGAATCGTCTGCAAGTAAAGTAAATTGAGTCAGTAAATCATCTATTTCGGCTCGGGTGCGTTCAACCGACCAACCCAAGCCATTAGCAGCAGTGGGACGAGTAGCAATTGCCCAGAATTCATACAAGACTTGAGGCACAATCACAATTCGATTTTTTTGCATAGATAATTCTCGAATTGCCTTGAAGACAACCCCGTGCAGTAAATCATCACGATTGACAAAACGAGAAATAATGTTGGTATCGGCTAAAAAATCCATTAGTCGTAAATCCCATCACGGATTGTCGCCCAATCTTCAGGGAGCGAAACGCCTGTTGGTTGAACCACTCGGCTTGCCCACGCTTCAAAAGCTGCTTTGCGTTCTTCTTGGGTCTCGAGTTCAAAAATGCGTTTAGGTCGGGCTGCCTCGAGATGCACTACCCTTCCCTCGAGACGCACATCCACTTCGTTCGACCCCAATTGCTCGAGAATAGACGCGGGTAATTTCAATGTCCCATCAGCTTCTATATGAATGGTCATGGATTAGTTTACTATTTTCCAAGGTATTTTTCACCGCGTACCACTTCAACACTTTCTAAGTAGGCAATAACCGCGTGATGCTCGAAATAACTACTCGAGATTTGCCCTAAAATTTTATGGGCGGTGCTTTCAGACACCAATGTCTCGAGTTTGATGTTGCCACCTTCCCAATCCGAGGCTCGAACCCCGCGTGAGCCTTCGCCGCGTGCCGTGGTGATCGTGTAGCCAGTTGCGCCAAGAGATTTAATATCGCGCAGCAAGGCTTTCTCGAGCAGTGCCTCGGCAATAATCGTGACTCGTTTTAGGTGAGTGGTTTGCATAAGGGTATTCTAATGCCTAAAGAACACCAGTTCTGTCGGCACACCATTTGGAATTTCACGGTCGGCTGGATTCTCGAGCGAATCCGCAATGGCTTGGGCTTCTTTAAGGTACGCGGCGTAATTGGCTGGGCTGGTCTCGAGTGTGGCTGGTACAAAATCAAACAGTGAAACGTCTTGGCTCGAGTCTTGTTTATGTGTCCAAGCACCAGTCTGCCAATTAAAATCATAAAGCGTTACAAAGCGTTCGCCGTAAGTGGCAATAAATTCAATTGCCTCGAGTAAAAAATTGTATTCGGTTTGGTCTATGAAGTAATTAAAGTTAAGCCGTGTCCAACCGGGTTTAATCCCTTCAAATCCTGCCCCAACACTGGCGCGGTAGGCATCTGAGGTCGCGGTATCAATGTCAAGCAGCCGATGCCCATAAGGACCCGCACAAGCACAACCGCCCCTAGATTGAATGCCAAAAAGGTCGTTCAGGAGCTTAACCACAAAGCGTGGATGCAAGTAACTCGAGCCACTGCGAATCAAAAATGACAGCACCGCAAGGCGTGGCATCTCGAGGTTGCCCAGTATCTCGAGGTTCGGGTGTTGGCGCAGACGGGCAATGGCAGTTTTGATGTAGTTTTTTTCGTTCTTTTCGATTTGCTCTGTGCCAATTTGGGCTTTGACCCAAAATCCAAAGGCGGCTCGCATTTTTTGCAGAATCGCGGGTGTGCCAGCATCTTCTCTGGCTTCAATGTCATCGGTAAAGTCATGGTCACTGCTCGAGACATAGGTAACTGTGCCGCCGCCAGCCGTGCTTGGCGTGGACAGTTGATACAAACTTGGATTAAACACCAGAATGCCGGGGCTGCCAATTCCACCAATCATTTTGTGTGGGCTGATAAAAACAGCATCGTACCCATCGGGTTTATCAGGACGCATATCAATTTTAACATAAGGCGCACTGGCGGCAAAGTCAAAGAAAGCATATGCGCCTTGGGCATGGAGCAATCTGGCAATACTGCGTGTGTCTGAAATTAAACCTGTGACATTGCTGGCGGCACTAAACGAACCGATTTTAGGACGACCTGCAAAACGAGGGTCTTTGAGTGCGTCCCGAAGCGCATCTAAATCTATTAAACCTTTTGGACAAAGCGGAATCTCGACCACTTCGGCAAGGCTTTCGCGCCAAGAGACCTCGTTGCTGTGATGCTCATAAGGACCGACAAAAACCACGGGGCGCTCGTCGGGCGGCATAATCTCGAGCAGGCGTTTTTTAAGCTGACTAGGTGCAGCTAAACCCAGAATTTCTTGGATGCGTTTAATCGCGGCGGTGCTGCCCGAACCACAAAAGACAATTTTGTATTGCGGGGCGTTGAGTTGGGCTTTGATGTACTCGCCCGCTTCATGGGCAAAATGGGTGGTGCGTGAACCTGTGAGGCTATCCTCGGTGTGGGTATTGGCGTAAAATGGCAAAACACAATTTTGTAGGGTTTGTTCAACAAAAGTTAAACCTCGCCCCGATGCAATGTAATCGGCATAGGTTAAACGCCTCTGACCAAAAGGGGTCTTGATGATCGAGTTTGCGCCAATTAAGTTGTCACGAATCCAATCCGTGGTGATGTCCATGATTTATTGTACTCCACAATACATGGGATTAACCGTAAAATTCGCCAAGCAGCCCAAGACCTGATACAATCCGCAGGCTTTATGCAAATCCTTCTGGCTCGAGTTCTCGCTGTTATCCTTGCCCTACAACCTTGGGCATTTGGGATGTTTGCTGCACCGCGACCCAATAAAAACAATCTCTCGAGCCTTTCAAGCCCAGCCCAAGACCAACAAACGGTTTCAGAGAACCTTCGTACAGTCACACAAGTCCAAAACACGACCCGAGAAACAGGTCTTGCTCCAACCATCACGGCATACCTCGAGACACCAGTATTTTTGCTGGTCTCACGTTTTTTAAGCACCACCCCCGAAGCGTTCCAAACCGATACTTTGGCGCGTTTCTCGAGATGGAACGAATAGTTAACTACTAGCTGATAGCTTCTAGTTTCTAGCTATTAAGCACATCAGCATAAATCACTTTGAACCACTGCTGAGCAGGGCGAACCCGTGTTGCCCTATACTTTGTTCCTTTCAAGGCAAGCAACTTATACAAAACCCCACAAGCTAGAAGCTAATTACTAACAGCTAGTAGCCATTAAAGGATGTAACTTATGACCCTAAAAAACCGCAGTTCCAGCGCTCAAAATCTGGCTCGAGAAGCCCGTGAACGGAGCGAGAAAAACAACAATCGCAATAAGAAGAACTTGCCACAAGAAAGTTTTTGGTCTACCCATTTGGTCACAGGTCTGGTGATGCTGGCAATTGTACTAGGCAGCATTTTTGCCTTATGGAAACCATTTGCGCCGCGTACAGAATCGTTATCAATAACTCCTAAAACACCGATTACGGCAGCCGCTTTAACCAAGTTGCTTGGCGAAACTGGAGCGATTACCAGTATTGAATCGGTCAAAGTCGAACCAAACGGGACTTCGTTTAGTGTGGTCAATGCCAACGCTAAAACACCACTGCCGACAGCCACTTGGAAAGCGATTGTCAATCCATTAAAAGCCAAGTTAAAGGATGCCAAAGTAGAGTATGTGGCAGAAGCCCCAGAAATGCTCGAGTTGGGTTTAGATTTACGTGGTGGTTTGCGGGTGCTGCTCGAAGCGGACACCAGTAAAGTTTCTGGCTTTACTACCGAAGACTTAAACCAAGTTCGTAATGTGATTGAAAACCGTGTCAATCAAACTGGTGTGGCAGAGCCTTTGGTGCAAATTCAGGGGACAAAACGGATTGTGGTTGAGTTACCGGGATTATCGCAAGCCGACCAAACCCGTGCGATTAGCTTGATTGGTAAAACCGCCAAGCTCGAGTTTAAGCTCTTAAAACCAGAGGCTCAGGGTAAAAGCGATGCAGATTTATTACCCACAGACCTCGAGCCAGCCCTTTTAACAGGTGAAGCGATTGCTCGAGCCGCCACCCAATTTGACCAATTTGGTCAACCAACCGTTTCTTTTGAACTTACGCCGTCTGGCGCTTCAGTTTTTTCAGATGTGACTGGAAAAAATGTCGGTAAACGCTTTGCGATTGTCCTTGACGGTGTTGTGCAAAGCGCTCCAAGTATCAATCAACGGATTGGCGCGAGTGGTCAGATTACAGGTAATTTCTCGCTCGAGGAAGCCAACGACCTTTCCTTAGTGCTGCGTTCTGGTGCGCTGCGTATCCCCGTTAATATCGTTGAAACCCGTGCGATTGGACCAACCCTTGGTGCGGATGCAATTCGTCAGGGTTTAACGGCGGCTTTAATTGGTGTGGCAGCAATTTTTGTACTGGTCTATGCCTATTACGGTTTGTTCTTTGGGACAGTGGCGGCTCTGGGCTTGTTGTTTTCGGGGTTAGCGATTTTCGGGATGATGGCTGGGCTTGGTGCGGTGCTGACCTTGCCCGGTATCGCTGGTTTGGTGCTAACGATTGGTAGTGCGGTGGACGGAAACGTGATTAGTTTTGAGCGCATCAAAGAAGAAATACGAGATGGGCTATCCTTAAAATCCGCGATTAAAGGTGGGTTTGGCAATAGCTTCTGGACGATTTTTGATGTTAATTTCTCGCATTTAATCTCGGCTGCGGCGCTTTATAACTATGCCACCGGACCAGTCAAAGGCTTTGCAGTCACGCTGGCAGTTGGTATTATTGCCAGTACATTCTCTAACCTGTTTTTTAGCAAGTGGTTGCTCGAGTTGATGGCACAACGCTTTAAGTTTAAGGCGCGTGACTGGTTTGCCACGCCTAAATTTGACTTTATGTCCTTAAGTAAATACATCACCACTGCCAGTGTTGCTCTTGCAATGCTTGGTTTGGTGGCAATGCTTCTTAAAGGCTTTATTTTTGGGGTAGATTTCACGGCTGGAACAAGCCTTCTGATTAAAGCACCACTGACTGTCACCTCCGAGCAAATGCGGCTTGCGGTTGGCGGTAGCGGACTCGAGGGCGTAACCGAAGGCGGGATTGTGGTGGTCGAAAGCAATACTCCGGGCGAAGCCTTAAAGGATTTCACAGTGCGTACCCGTACTTTAGATAACGGTGCAACGGGCGGCAAAAACGAAGTCAAAGTGATTTCAGATGCGATTAGTAAAATCCAGAATGCCAAAGTAGACACTGTAGAAACCGTTGGTGCAGCCGTTGGTAACGAACTGACCACCAAGACGATTCTTGCGGTGCTGGTCGCACTTGGTTTAACCATGATTTATGTGGCAGTGCGCTTTGACTGGGTACTTGGTGTTGGTAGTATTTTTGCCGTGGCACACGATGTTTTTATCTGTTTTGGGTTGTATGCCCTCTTGGGGCGTGAATTTACGATTACCACGGTGGCGGCTGTCCTGACCCTGATTGGTTACAGCTTAAACGACAGCATCATTGTTTCAGACCGTATCCGCGAGAACCTAAAAGTCATGCGTGGACAACCATACGCCGCGATTGTCAACACCAGCATCAACCAGACGCTCTCGAGAACCCTGATGACCAGCATTGCTACGATGCTGCCTTTGGTTGCACTTTTAATTCTGGGTGGTCCGGTGCTGCGTGACTTTAGTTTTATTTTGGTGATTGGCATTATCGTTGGAACGTACTCGAGTATTTACATTGTTGCGCCAATGGCAGTCTTCTTTAAGGACTGGCAGGACAACCGCAAGAAGGCTTCTCGAGCGGCGGCTAAGGTTTAGAAGGCTTTAAGCCTTGAGCTAGAAAATCTAGGTAAAAAAAGCAGAACTGGTTTTCAGTTCTGCTTTTTTGTACCTGACAATTGTCATCTTGAAGCCCTGACAACTTGCACTGCTCGAGGCAAGTAAAAAGTGGCAAACTAAGTCTCGAGGTTAGGGCATGAATGCGATTGAATTAAAGAACATCAGTAAGCAGTTTGGTAAAGTTAAAGCCTTGGAAAACGTTAGTTTATCAGTGCAGCAAGGCGAAGTAATTGCGCTGCTTGGACCAAACGGCGCGGGTAAGACCACGGCTATTTCGGTGATGCTGGGTTTACGCAGTCCAGACACAGGAACAGCCAAGATTTTTGGACTTGCGCCTCGAGACCGCGCCGCCCAATTGCGTTTCGGGGCAATGCTGCAAAGTTCGGAATTACCTGCAAACTTAAAGTGCCAAGAAGTGCTAGAACTCTTTGCACGACAGTACAATCAGCCGCTAACAGTCAAGGCTGCTTTGGCACTGGCTGGACTCGAGGAACAAGCCACACAACTGAGTTCTGGTTTATCGGGTGGGCAGAAAAAACGTTTGTGCTTTGCCTTATCTATGATTGGTAATCCAGATTTACTGTTTTTAGATGAGCCTACGGCTGCGCTTGATGTCGAAGCCAGACGCACTTTTTGGGAAAGGGTGAGTGGTTTTGCCAAAGCAGGCAAAACAATTGTTTTAACCACCCATTATCTTGAGGAAGCCGATGCACTTGCCAGCCGAATTGTGGTGATTAACCAAGGGAAAATTGTGGCAGACGGCACACCAAACCAAATAAAAGCCAGAGTGGGTGGTAAAAAAGTGCAGTTTAAGTTAGCCAACCCCGAAAACCTGTTGCCGATAGCCAATACAAATCGTTGGAGTGTGATTGGTGATCAAATCAGTTTTTTTACGCTCGAGCCAGAACGAATTTTAAGTCAGCTTTTTTTAGCCCAGCAGCCAATTACCGATTTAAGTGTGGCTGGTGTTGGACTCGAGGAAGCCTTTGTTGAAATAACCAGTAATACCAACTTTAGGTAGATAATAAGGAATGTCAAGATTAGGCACACCTCTAACCGCCCACCATACGACTGAAGAACTCGAGAAACACTACAAACAGTGCAAAGATGCCAAAGAAAAAACTCGTCGCCAAGTGATATGGC
>JANNVX010000115.1:0-24737 GCA_031414595.1 Deinococcales bacterium | reverse complement strand
CCATATCACTTGGCGACGAGTTTTTTCTTTGGCATCTTTGCACTGTTTGTAGTGTTTCTCGAGTTCTTCAGTCGTATGGTGGGCGGTTAGAGGTGTGCCTAATCTTGACATTCCTTATTATCTACCTAAAGTTGGTATAACCCTCTCCCGCGCTGTTTGGCGGGATGAGGGTAACGAGCTTCAAGCGAGTTGGGTGAGGGTTGCGTGGCGTTGATGCACAATCACTCTCGAGCAATGGGTCTTTGCTTTTAGCCCCTTACCCTAATTTGTAAATGATGCCGTGGTGCAAAAAAGTTAATCGTAGTTCGGGTTCGATATTTCGGGCTTTTCGCACGGCTTCTTGGTAAATGCCTAGTTGTCGTTCGTAAGCCCTTGCGCGTTGTGGGAGTTCTACGATTGGGATACTGTCGGTCTTATAGTCCTCGAGAATCCAATTGCCGTTTTCTTCTTGATACAAACGGTCTATGATGCCTTGCCAAGTGGTCTCGCCTTGTTGGTACGCAAACGGGAGTTCGGCGTAGTCAGCTAGGCGGTTTTGGCGGTTGGGATAGAGCTTTTCGTATTGTTCTAAGTACCACCAGGCACTGTTCAGCATGGCTTGGCGTTCCTCAACGGTGTACGGGTGCAGAACATACTGAGCGCTTAAAATTTGGCGTTGGGTGTTGTTGCTGCTCAAGAAATTTTCAGCTATCGCATAATGGGCAAGTGTGCCAATCACCCGTTCGGCTTGGGGGATGGTGTTGGCTTCTCCGTGCAGTAAATCCAGCAGTTGGAGTTCATCGCTTTGTGTCTCGAGTTCGCCTGCTTGGGGTGAACGGGTGGGGGCGCGTACCCGTGGGTTGTGGCGCTTAAAGGTGGCATTGGCAAGTTGTGGATTAGGAATCAGGGTGATGAATGCTGTGGTGCTTGTTTTGGTCTCGAGCGGGATAGTTTGGTCTTCTGGGTGGCTAAAAACTTCTAAGTGCGGCAGGTTTTGCAGTCCGATTTTTTCTAAGGTTGCCAGCCAGCCACGGCTTGTGCCGGTACTCGAGCCAGTCAGTATCAAATGGTCTTTGGCGCGGGTCATGGCAACATAGAGTAAGCGGTTGGCTTCACCATCGCGCCTTGCGTTCCAATGTCTTTGGATGCTGTGGTAGCGGTCTGTGCCGCGCCATGCAATTTCTCCGTTGGGGTGAATGGCTAACAAATCGGTGTTATTGCGTTCACTGCGTGATAAATCAAAAACCACACAAATTGGAAACTCGAGTCCTTTGGAAGCATGGATGGTTAGAATTCGTACCGCGTCTTGTCCCTCAAGTGGCTCGTCACCTTCGGCTTCGCCAAGTTGGGCGCGTTCTAAAAAGGCAAGGGCGGCTCGAGGGTCGCGTGCGCCTCTGGCTGCCAATTGGTATAATAAGCCATCTAAATTGGCATAGCTTTGGGCTTCTCGGGTTAAGTTGATACCAAGGTGCATCCAAGCGGCTTCGAGTAAACTAAGCGCGTCGGTACTGGCATGAATCACCTCGAGCAATTCGGTCAGGGCGCTAAATTCGTCGGTTTGCAGCGCCGCTTTGGGGTTCTTAAAGAGTTTTTCGATTATCCCTAACGGCAAGTTAATGCTGGGCAACCTTGCCAGCGCTGCCAAGGTTTCTGGGGCAAAAGGATAGAGCTTAGCCCGTAGCAGCAACATCGCATCACGGATTTCACGGCGGTCATAGTAGCGTTGTCCACTGCCGACCAAAAATGGAATTTGGGCGAATTTAAGGCTTGGCTCGAGATGACTTAAAGAAGTTCGGGTGCGAAGTAAAATGGCTATCTCACGCCACGCATAGCCTTGTTGATGGATTTCCCAGAGGCGTTTGGCAATAATTCGGGCTTCGGTGTTTCGTCCGTTTTCTAGGCTGCTGGCTTCAATTAAATGGATTTCGGCGTTTGAAGTTGCGTCTAGCTTACGCCCACTGCTGACACTGGCAGGTAGCCCTTGTTCACTAAATTCGCTAAAAAGGTTTTCGGCGAGGCTCGAGTAGAGTGCAGTCAGGGCTTTTCCGTGGCGGTACGAGGTGGTTAGGGGCGGTAGGGGGGTGGCTTTTTGGTACATCTCGATAAAAGCCGTTACGTCTGCATCGCGGAAAGCATAGATACTTTGTTTGGCATCACCGACAAAAATAATATGTTTTAGTTTAAGCTGGGTAAAGACTTTAGCTTGAAGCGGGTTGACATCTTGAAATTCGTCTACCAACAGCAAATGATAACGGCTTTGAATGCGTTTTAGGCACTCGGGGTTCTCGAGTAACTGCAAAGTTTTTATTTCAATGTCGGTGGCAGATAAACTGCTATTTGCCAAGTGGTTTTGGTATTGGTTAATGGCGGAGTTGTATGCCTCGAGTAAGCTCAAATCGGTGCTGTGAAATGGTGCATAGACCCGTTTTTCAAAAAGGGTTTCTAAGGCGCTCAAGGCTTCGTCCCAGCCTTGCTGAGCCAGTAAATTTGTACCCGCCCCACCAAACAGGGCGGCTTTAGCAAGAACACCACTGCTGGCAGCACGGTAAATATCTTTAGCTTGGCTTTCGTCCAAGTTGCTAAATTCTGGGTCTAAGCCTAGGCTTGGGGCGTTTAGGCGCAACAAAACCCGAAAGAAACCATGAATGGTTGATATTATACTCGAGTCTAACTCTTGTAAAGCACGTTCAAATGGATTTCTGGAATGCAGGGTCACATCCAAATAATGCCCAGTCTCAAGCAGTTCTAATAGCCCCGCCCGTAAACGCTCCCGCAAATCACGTGCTGAAGCCCGTGTGAACGTCACTGCCGCTATCCTTCGGGCTGGGGTGTGCTTTAAGGCTTCTAAGTACATCCTCACCAAACTGGTGGTTTTACCAGTCCCTGCCGAAGCCGCCCGAATCTCGAGTTTAGAGTTTGGCGGCTGGTCTGCTGGTGGATACTCTGGTTTCATGGTCGCCCCAAAAACAATTGCACATTTTAGAATACCGCGTAGAATACAGCAGTTCAAAATTTTTAGTTGTTACCCTTGGAGGGATGAGACGTTGTTTAGACTGAGCCTATTTAGCCGATGTACAAAACGCACACAACTTCACTCAGAAGTCTGGTACGGTATCTTATTAGGCATTACAAATGCCTTACTCTCAATTTTAGAGGTAACTCATGGCAAAGATAATCGCTGTAGACGACTCAATGGCAGACTTAAAATTTGCCGAATCAATTCTGACAGGTGCGGCTCACCGGGTCGCCATGTGCATCAATGGCGAAGGTGTAGAAGCCCTGATTGAACAAGAAAAACCAGATTTGATTTTACTTGATGTGGTTATGCCGCAACGCAACGGTTATGAAATTTTGCGTAAATTACGCCGTGACCCAAGCAGTAAAGATATTCCTGTCTGCATCATCTCGAGTAAAGACCAACCGACCGATATTGAATGGGGCAAACGCCAAGGGGCAACCGATTACTTGCCAAAACCCTACACCGCCGATGCTTTACTAAACATGGTGGCGCGTTTAACGGCTTCTTAAGGAAATTATGATTTCGAGTCAACGGGCTTGCGTGGTTCAATTTGGACAGTTTAGGGTTGGTATTGCTGGGGCATATACCCGTCAAGTCTATAGCCTGACTGATTTGCGCCGTGCGCCACGAACCGCCAGCGCCTTACTTGGATTGTTTGCTTTGCGTTCACAGGTCATTCCGATTGTGGCACTCGAGCCTTTGCTAAAACTGCCAATTCCCAAGCACGAATTTGCAGTCCAACTCGAATTTGAAGCCAAAAATTTTGGGATTGGTATAGATGCCGCCCTAGGCTTTGTGGTTTTTGAAGCGGCTGTTACCACCATAGACCCAATTCTCGAGCCAATTTGCCAAGGTGGAATGCGTTACGCTGGCGAAGTTATTCCAATGCTTTCATTACCTAAAATTCTGGATCAATTGTCTATGGTCTTTGCACCACAATCGAGTCAGGTTGTGTTTACAGTTCCGACAACTGTCAATCGGGTTTTATCATGAGTTTAGTTTTTAACACAGGAGGTTGCCTTATGAAGCTGCCACAGGGAGGTTCGCCGATGAACCCGTCACAGGAGGTCTGCCAATGAACGCGACCAAGAAACCCAAGTTCTCGTTGTTCGGTTCTCGTAAAAAAACCGATTCGCCTAGCTCGAGTGTGACCTCTATCGAGTTTGAAACTGTTGCCACAACAGCCTCAGCAGCCTCTGCACCACGCGGTGGGTTTTTGGTTTCCACCCGCTTACTATTTTTGGTGTTGTCGCTGATGATTCCTTTGGGCATCGTTACCTTTTTACTTTTGAATCAACAACAACAACAAATCAATTTTTCTTTACGTGAACGCGATGGCGCTTTGTATTTACGCAGTTTAGGAACACTCTTACAACGTTTTTCAGAGCATCGTGGTTTGGTAACCCAGCAACGCTCAGGCGGAGCAACAATTCAAGAACGCCAAAAGAAAGCTGAAGAAATCAATGTCTTACTTGCCACCACCGACGGACTCAATAACCGATTTGGCAAGTCATTCAAAGCCGATGAAGGCTATGAAAAAGTGAAAACCAGTTGGCGCAACATCGAAGAAAACCTTGTGACCAACACATCTGATGCCAACTTTACGGCGCATAATCGCTTAATTCGCACAGAAATGTTTGACTTACTGCGAATTATTGCTAATAACTCAAACCTTGTGCTTGACCCTTCTTTAGACTCGTTGTATACAGTCGACTTAACGATCAACAAATTGCCAACCATTTTAGATGACCTTGGTCAAATTTCTGGGTTTGGTGTGGGTATTCTTACCCGTAAGCGGATTGTTGAAGATGAAAAATTTCGTTTGAATGCCATTTTGTCTCGAGTTCGGACGGTTTTAACCGAAGCCGAACGCTCGGCTTCATTTGCAGCCGATGCAAATCCCAAAGAACTTCGGCAATTTTTCTTGCAGACTGGTGGTTATAACCGTGCCGCGACAGCAACTTTAGACGATGTGGTTGAACGTACCTTTATTCAAGAAGTTGGGGGTCTTTCAGAAGGGGTCAATAATCCAATTGTTGGCTATCCTATCCCTAATTTCGTGTCGGGTATGAACCGTTTGCTGACCAATTATTACAGTCTGTACGATAATGCTTTGGCTAAACTGAACGAACTGCTCGAGCAACGGGTTCGTGCTTTGCAAAATACCCAGCGCTTGGTTTTGATTGGTTTGCTCGTTTTAGTCTTGTTGTTATTACTTTTTGCGTTTTTTACAGCCCGTTCGATTACCAGACCGCTTTCAGAAATGGTGGGGGTTGCCGAGAAATTTGGTTCTGGCGATTTATCGCAAACCATGGCGGTGCGCTCTCGAGACGAAATCGGTCAGTTGGGTATCGCGTTTAATAATTCAGTACTGCAACTTCGTGATTTCGTGGATAGTCAGCGCGATGAAGCGGTGCGCTCTAAACAACTCCAAGATAACATTGGTGAATTCTTAAACGTGGCGATGGATATTTCAGGTGGCGACTTTACCAAAAAAGGGCGGGTCTCTGAAGATGTATTGGGTAACGTGATTGACGCAATTAACCTGATGACCGAAGAAGTTGGTTACTTACTAAAAGATGTTCAAGCCACGACCGAACAAGTCAATTCAGGCGCAAGAGAATTAACTCATGCCAGCCGCAACATTGTACAAGGTGCAGTCAGCCAAGAAGAAATCGCCCAAGAAGCCCAAAGCCAAGCACTTGAAGTCAGTCAGCAGTTCGAGGAATTAACCACCACCGCTTCCGACACCGCCGTCATCGCGCAGCGCACCCTCGATGCCAGTCGTGAAGGACAACAAGCGGTGCAAGAAACCTTAACTGGCATGAACTCGATTCGTCGTGAAGTCAGCAACATTTCTAAGTCAGTTAAAAGCCTTTCAGACCGGTCGCTCGAGATTCAAGAAATCGTGGATACGATTTCTGGTATTGCGGCGCAAACCAACCTTCTTTCCTTAAACGCCGCGATTGAAGCCTCGGGTGCGGGTGAAGCGGGCGCTCGTTTTGCGATTGTGGCAGACGAAGTACGGCGCTTGGCAGAAGACTCGGCGAAATCCACCAGCCGTGTAGCGGGCTTAATTAAGAGTATTCAAACCGAAATTCAGGGCTTGGTGGTCGGTATTGAAGACGGTACAAAAGAAGTTGAGTCTGGCTATAAAATCGCCTCGCAAGCAGGTAATCAGTTAGAACAAATCGCACAATTGGCACAGCAATCATCGGACTTTGCCAACCGCATTTCCGAGGTGACACGCAACCAAGTGAGTCGTGTCCAGAATGTAACTCAAGCCGTTCAGACGATTGCCGCCACCGCCCAATCAGCCCGTGAGCAGAGCCAAAGTGGTCAAAATAATGCCGAACAATTGCGTCAATTGGCACAGAATTTATCGGCAAACTTAGAGCGTTTCCGCTTACCAGCCTAAGTCAAGAAAGGAGGGTGAATCATGAGCCAAGTCAGAAAATCTTTATTTCAACCTAAGCCCCTAGCGACCTTCGAGCCATTACAAACGCTAGAATCGGCTGGTCTGCCGATACGTACCAGTTTGCTGACCAATTTGCGTTTTACTTGGAAACTGGTTTTGATTGTTTTGGCTTTGGTTTTGTCCACCGCGATTGTGACTTTTGCTGCTCTGGGTGGTTTGCGCTCCTTGCAGTCAGCACTAACCAGCAGTTATGAGTATGCCCTTAACCCAACCAAAGCCCTTGCCAATTCACAATTGGCGTATGCCGATGCCCAACGCTTTCTCGAGTTACTGAACCGCAACACCTTAAATGCCGAAACACGCCAACAATATGTGTACGATGCCCAAGGCGCACTCGAATTAGGCGAAGCGATTTTTAATCTCTATACCTCCCAGTATGCCTTAAGCATTCGCCCAAGTTCTGCCACTAACCTTGGCTCGAGAAGTGCGTCTTTGCTGACTTCAGAAAAAGCGGCAGTGGCACGTATTCAAGAATTGGTAGACCAAAACAAAAAAGAAACCACCGATTACTTTGTGATTGCCAGCACCCAAGCGCCAACGGCGGCAATTTCAGAGCGGGCGATAGTTTCACTTGATAGTTTGCGTGGCAGTTTACAAACCCTTGCCGACATCAACGATAACATTGCCACGACCCAACGCGAAGTGGCAACTCAAAATGCCGAACAAACCCAACGGCTGATTTTTATTGCCCTTGGAGTCGGACTTCTGGTTGGTATTATTTTGGCGTTTTTGGTGGCGCGTTCAACTGCTATTCGTATGGCAAACCTCGAACGCGGCGCTCAGAGTCTCCGCAGTGGCAACTTAGACATGCGGATTGCTGTTTCGGGACGCGATGAAATTGGTTCGGTGGCAAACACCTTAAATGCCTCGATTTTACAATTAAAGGGTTTACTTGGCGAGCAAGACTTGGAGCGCCAACGCGGTCTTAAATTACAAGAAAATGTTTCGGAATTCTTAAATGTCGCCATGGACATTGCGGGTGGAGATTTAACCAAAAAAGGCGCAGTCACCGACGATGTATTGGGTAACGTGGTAGATGCTATTAACATCATGACCGACGAATTCGGGATGTTGCTTGGCAATGTCCGTTCAGCCGCCGAACGGGTCTCTGCCAGTGCCAATTCAATGACTCAAACCAGTCAAGGGATTCTCGAGAATGCCCAATCACAAGCCAGTCTTGCCCAAGGCGCACAGAATCAAACCAACTTGGTGGCAGAAGCGATGCAGTCGCTCGCCATGACCGCCGATAAAGGCGCAACTGCCGCGCAATTTACCCTTGAAGCCTCGAGTGCTGGGACTTTAGCTGTGACCCAAACCCGTGAGCAATTGGTGCAAATTCGCGCTCGAATGCTCGAGATGACCCAAGGAATGCAGGGTCTAGCACGGCGCTCGGACGAGATTAACGAAGTGGTTCGTACCATTTCTCGCTTTGCTTCTCAGACTAATCTTCTCGCCTTGGGTGCTTCGCTTGAAGCCGCTGGTGCTGGTACAGCCGGAGCGCGTTTCGGGGCGGTAGCCAACGCGGTGCGTTCCCTAGCCGATGATTCGGCAAAAGCCGCCAGTCGTATCACAGCAATCGTTAAGGACGTACAGAGCGAAATTCAAAGCCTCTCGACTCGAGCCGTCAGTGGGGCAGAACAAGTGCAAATTGGTACACAAGTGGCAGCCCAAGCCAGTGAGCGCTTGGAACGCATTTCTGACCTTGCCCAACAATCGGCGCAAGTGGCTTTGGACATCGCTAGTTTGGCAACCGAACAAGCCGAATCGGTCGAAACGGTGCGTGAAAATGTGACCCGAATTGTAAAAACTGCTCAAGTAACCGAAAATAATACCCGCCAAGGTGGTGTGGCAGCAGGCGAATTACAAACCCTGTCACAATCCTTATCTCAAAGCCTCGAGCGCTTCCGCTTGCCCGCCTAAATCATGACAGCCACTGCCCGCCCCCAAGATTTAATCGAAAGTTTCTTAACCGAAGCCTGGGAAACCACTGGCGAACTCGAGTCTGCCCCGTTTTTGATGGTTCATCCAGATGGGATGCGCCGTCTTGTGGTGGCTTCGCACCGCTTAAAAGGCAGTGCTGGTCTGTACCAATATGGTGAGGTCTCGAGCTTAGCTGGACTGCTCGAGCGTGTTTTTGAAAGCGCCCATTTATTTGCTGCCGATGAACGCCGCCTCGCCCTCGATTTTTCGGCACAAGTCACCGCCGTGTTGTCCGAAGCCTTAGAGCGAATTCAAACCACTGGCGACGAGGGCGAACCGGGTTTAGCCCTTGCCGCTTTGGGTGGAGGCGACCTGCTGCAACGTTTATTGGTCAAAAATCCCACCAATTTTAAGCGCAGCGAAGCCCAAATGGGTGCAAGTATGGGCTTTATTGATGAACTCGAGCCAGACTTAGTAGCGGTGCTGGCTGGGGTTCAATTTGACGAACCGTTAGCCATAGTCAGCGCAGAAGCTGTGGGCAGAACCAGTTCAGAGCCTGTGGTCAAAACCAGTTCAGAGCAAGTCGTGAATGATTTACGCCAGTATTTTCGTAATCAACCCGAAGTTTGGGAATACTTTGCCCCAGAAGTTTTAGAGAACCTAGAATTGGTCGCCCACGGTTTAGAAACCTTGGATATAGAAGCTCCTAAAGAATCCTTAGATGAGATGTTTCGTGGGTTTCACACTGTCAAAGGCGCAAGTTATTCGGTTGGTTGCGACCCGCTTGGTAAACTTGCCCACCGACTCGAGGATGCACTGGTCTTGGTACGAGATGGCAATACCGAGTGGAATGACCAATTTGGCAACGCTGTTGCCCAAGGCATAGATGCTTTATCGAGAATGATTGCCACTGCCGAAGGACGCGAAGTCGCTTTGTTTGGCGCACTTGAAGGCACACATCAAGCCCTTGATTTAATCCTTGGGGTACAAGAACAGGTCTTGACCATTGCCCCACAAATACAACTGACTCCAGTCATCCCAGCCACCATTCAAACCGATGCCCCGACTGCCAATGTGACCTTACGGGTTGGTTTGAACCGTCTGGAACGGGTACTTAATTTGTCGGGTGAGGTGTTACTCACCCGCGCTCGTTTTGATAATTTCTCAAAACGAATCGAAGAACTGAATGAACTCTTGGCGGGTAGCCGAGTGCGTTTAGAAAAAACCAGTGCCGATATTACCGAACGCTTTGGTAATCCTAGATTCATGGCAGACAGTCCTGAGCCAGAAACCGATACCCAGACCGAAGCCCCAAGCCAGTTAATTGAAGATGTGCGAGCCATGTTTTCAGAACTTGAATTTGACCGTTACGACGACACCAGTTTAATTGCCCGTGGTGTTGCCGAACTCACCGCCGACATTTCTGAGCTTCAACTTGAACTCGAGGAAATTGGCAGAGGCTTTAAGCGCGAAACCCAAGACTTTGAAAAACTCACGCGGTCTTTGCGGCTCGAGGCTGGACGTTTGCGTTTAGTGCCACTTTCTAGGTTGTACCAGCGTTTACGGCGACAAGTGCGAACCACCGCCGAAGCGGTCAGTAAAATGGTTAAGCTAGAACTGACGGGCGAAAATGTTGAAATTGATAATTTGGTCTTGGAAAATCTCGTAGACCCATTTACTCACTTGGTCAACAATGCCGTAATTCACGGTATCGAAGCCCCTGATGTGCGCCGTCGCTCAGGTAAACAGGCAGAGGGTGTCTTAAAAATCACTGCCATGCGGCGCGGGGCAAATCTGGTTCTCGAGGTACAAGACGATGGGGCGGGCATAGATTTACAAGCCGTTCGCCGCCGTGCAGTTGAACGCGGCTTAAAAAGCCAAGATGAAGTCAATACCATGACCGATGAAATGGCAGCCGAACTGATTTTCTTACCCGGTTTAAGCACCGCCAAAAGCGTCACTGACCGTGCTGGGCGAGGGGTCGGCATGGATGTGGTTGCCAACAATATCCGCCGCTTAAAAGGCGCAGTCAGTATCCAGACCGAACATGGTTTTGGTACACGCTTTAGTTTGCGTATCCCAGCCAACTTAATTGTTTCCGATATTCTTGGGATTCGCGTTTCCGGCGAGCATTTTGCTGTTCCTGCCGAAACGGTAAGGGCGTTACGCAGTTTGGATTTACGAGACATTACCCAAATCGCCCTGCCCGATGGCAGTTTAGAACGTCAATTTGTTTTACAAGGCGAGAGTTTTATTCTTAGCCACCTCGCCGATATTCTCGAGTTACCACGCAGTATCAACGACACCAAACGGATTGTAGTGATGATTTTAGAATCAGAAGTCGGACGTGTAGCCTACGAAGTGGATGCGATGATTGGACTCGAGCAAGCTGTGGTGCGGCAACTCGATGCCCCATTTGACCAGATTGCCCATTTGTCTGGCGCTTCGGTCAGTGCTGAGGGTGAGGTAATTTTAATGCTTGACCCAAACGGACTTGCCAAACTCGAGCGAGGCGAAATCCAAGCCCCAAGCACGGTTACCGCCACGCGCCGAACCCGAATGTTACTGGTGGACGATTCCTTATCGGTGCGTAAAATTGTCTCTGGGTTATTAACCCGTATGGGTTGCGATGTCACCACTGCTGCCGACGGCGAAGAGGCATTAAACTTCATGACCAGCAAAGCCGAATTTGATGCGATCATCACCGACCTCGAGATGCCCCGTAAAAGCGGCTTTGAATTGCTCGACGAACTGCGCCGCCGTCCAGCCTTTGCTAAACTACCCGTCGCCATGCTTACCACCCGAGCTTCGGATAAACACCGTGAATTTGCCCTAGCTTTGGGTGTCTCTGAGTATTTTTCTAAACCGATTGATGAAACCCGACTGGAGCGCTTTTTAACTCGAGTTCGTTCTGAGATGGTAAGCGCATGAAAGCCATGATTGTCAGCGCCGACCAAAACCGAGTGCGGAGTCTCGAGTCGCCATTGCGGATGAACGATTTTGATGTAGAAATTGCTCCAACTGCGATGCACGCCGCCAGCATCTTAGAGCGTTCTCAACCCGATGTGATTGTGTCAGAGTGCGAGCTTTCTGATATGACTGGTTGCGACTTGCACGAAATTGTGCGAGGCGACCCAAGTCTGGTGACTACGGGGTTTATTTTACTGGCTGCCGAAAAACCAGCCGAATTTGAAATGCGAAAACACGACCTTGTGATGAACCCGAATTCTAATCCCAACGACATTGCCCTGATTGCCAAACGCCTTGTCCAAGAAGTCTTAAACCAAGTTCATTCCGAAGTCCGTGCCAGCCAAGAACGCGCCCCAAGCATCGGCGGCTCGTTGGATGATGCCGATTTACTTAATTTGGTGCAGTGGTTAGCCAAATCCAACAGCACCGGAAAACTCTTAATTCATATGGATGGGGCTTACGGCGGGATTTATTTTTCACAAGGCAGACCGACCCACGCCGAGTACAATGGACGCATCGGAGAAGAAGCCGTAATTCGGCTCTTTGGACAAGCCAGCCATGCCGTACAAGGACACTTTTCATTTGAGAAACTCGAGCCAGACGCACTTGACCTGCAAACCCGAACCATCCGCAAATCCCTATTTCAACTGTTAATGGAACTGGCGAACTTTGAAAGTGTCACCCGATAAAGTTATGGCAATAACGCACCATAGGAGTTACAAAAAATGAAAATCCTGATTGTAGATGACTCAGTAAGTGTCCGTAAAGCCCTCGAGCGCCTGTTATCACCCCGCCAATACAGTGTTTTAAGCGCCTCGAGTGCCGAACATGCCATGGAACTGATTGCCAATGATGTACCGAACTTAATCATTGCTGATGTGGTCATGCCGAACATGAACGGATTTGAATTAACCGCCCGCTTAAAAAGTTTGGATCGTTTTCGCAATGTTCCGATTTTGCTGATTAGCGGCATTGTGGATTCGGCTGTGACTGCCCAAGCCAAAGAAGCCGGAGCAGAGGGTGTGGTTTCTAAACCATTTACCCCAGAAGACCTGTTCCCACGGATAGACGCAGCCCTCGCTAAAAGTGGACAAGCAGCACAGGAGCGCACCGAAGCCCAAACAGTCGAAGTCCAATTGGCTGCTCCAGCCGTGGTTATCCCCGAAGTCCGCGCCCCAAGCACTGGGCATGGTGTTGATTTCACTTCGCACCTTGCGCCATTCCTCGAGAAACCCGAAGTCGAAACAGTGCTGATTGTTGCTACCACTGTAGATGCCAGTGTGCTGGCTGAACACGGCAAGCCACTTGATGAAGCACCCTTGGTTGGTACATATGTGCGAACCCTAACCAGTATTTCTAATGGCTTAGGGATTAACTTGGGCGGTGTTGACTTACACAGCTTCTCGCTCGAGTACCAAGGCAAGAGCTTACTTGTCAGTCGAATCAACGACACCAGCGCTCTTGCTTTAATCGTGACTGCGCCAAGTGTGCCAAGCACCGTGCGTTACCTTGCTTCAAGGCAAATGCCAAGTTTGCAACAAGCCTTTGCTTAAGGGCGAAGAGCGAAAGAACAACCAAGTCCATCGCTCGAGGGTGATTTGCCCGTCAACGCCATCTAACCCTCACCCAACTCGCTTGAAGCTCGTTACCCTCATCCCGCCAAACAGCGCGGGAGAGGGTTGTTCGGTTTGTGTTGTAGTCAAATAGAGGACAAAACAGGTCAAAAACATAGCTCCAAGCAGGTTTTTCAAGGTATATAAAAGTCAAAACCACTCACTAACCCTCCCCAAGCGAAGCGTGGTTTGGGGGAGGGTGGCGAGCCTAAGCGAGTCGGGTGAGGGGCTGACTGAATGTGATTCTATATGTACTGAAAGACTTTGGGTCTTAGCCTGATGCTTATGGGTGAACCTCCGTGTTCGCCCCGTTTTTCCATTCATGCACTTCTGTGGAAAATTCAAAAAATCAAGACCTTTCAGAGGCTAGTGCGTTTTGCCTGTTTGCGGCGTGGTGTGATTTGCCTGTTAGAATGCACCATGCAAGAAATCTATGCTTTTTTAGGTCAATCCACCAACGCCATGCTCAGCGACATCGAAAAACTGGTGCGGCTCGAGTCACCCTCTAAAGATGCAGCCGCCATCAACAAAGTCCAAGACCAAATAGAAGCCATGCTCGAGCAGTACGGCACTGTCAAACGCCATCACCACGAACTAGGTGATATTCTGCATATTCAAATTCCAGGAGTCTCGAGTGAACGTGTACTGCTGATGGGACACGCCGATACGGTCTACCCACATGGCACTTGGAAAGACAATTGGCGAGTCGAAGGCGATAAAGTTTTTGCCCCGGGCAGTTACGATATGAAAGCTGGGATAGTCCAAGCAATCTGGGCATTAAAAGCCATTTTTGAAAACGGGCAACGCCCGAGTTGCACTGTGGATTTTCTGGTCACACCCGACGAAGAAATTGCCAGTCATGCTGGGCGACCCTATATCGAAGGGCTGGCGACTGGCGCAAAAGCGGTGCTGGTTCTCGAGCCACCACACTTAAATGGAGACCTCAAAGTTGCGCGTAAAGGCGTGGGCGGCTACCGAGTTTTTATCAGGGGCAAAGCCGCCCATCAAGGCACAGAACCCGAAAACGGACGCAACGCCCTTGTCAGCACCGCCTATTTAATTGGCGAGGTGATTAAACTCCAAGATTTAGCCAAAGGCACAACCCTAGGACCAAACGTCATCAAAGGCGGCAGCGCCATGAATGTTGTCTGTGACGAAGTGTACCTAGAAATAGACATCCGAGTTTGGACAAGCGAAGAAGCGGCTCGAGTAGACGAAGCGATTCGTAAAATCCAACCGCTAGATGGCACAACCTATGAAATCCTCGATGGACTTAACCGCCCAGCAATGGAACCGTCCGATGGCACATGGGTTTTACTCGAGAAAGCCCAGAAAATCGCTAATGCCCTCGGTTTTAATCCTGGAGCAGCTCGAGTCGGTGGCGGTTCAGACGGCAATTTTACCGCAAGGCTTGCTCCAACCATAGATGGCTTTGGTGCATTTGGCGCAAATGCCCATCAGAAAGAACTCGAGTACATTGATATTCCAAGTCTCGCGCCACGGGCTGCACTGATTGCGGGGATGTTGTTAGAGCTATGAGCTATGGGCTATGAGCCTTGAGCTTTACCTCATAGCTCAAGACTCATAGCCCATAGCCTATTCCTTTGAATACGTCATCTCGAGCGGAATCACCCATTCGTTAAATTCGGTATCGGTCACAAAGCCCAGTTTTAAGGCAGCTTCGCGCAAAGATAAGCCTTCTTTATGGGCTTTTTTGGCAATTGCAGCCGCTTTGTCGTAGCCAATATGACGGTTTAAGGCAGTCACTTGCATTAGGTTTGTACCTAGGTTTTGGGCAATTCGCTCGAGATTTGGCTCGATGCCAGCCGCACAATTATCATTAAAAGAAACACAGGCATCGCCGAGCAGGGCAATACTTTCGATGACGTTATGCACCATCACGGGCTTAAAAACATTGAGTTGAAAATTGCCTTGTGAACCCGCAAAAGCCACAGTTGCATCATTGCCAAAAATTTGTGCCACGACCATCGTCATGGCTTCGGATTGGGTTGGGTTGACTTTACCGGGCATGATACTCGAGCCGGGTTCATTTTCTGGAATGTCAATTTCGCCAATCCCGTTGCGTGGTCCACTGGCTAACCAACGCACATCATTTGCCATTTTCATCAGTGCGCCAGCCAGTGTCCGCAAACTGCTCGAGGTGGTCACAAGCGCATCGTGCGCCGCAAGTGCGGCAAATTTATTCAGGGCAGAAGTAAATGGTAAACCTGTAATGTCTGCCATTTTCTGTGCCGCTAAATCACCAAATTTTGGATGGGCATTTAAGCCCGTACCAACGGCTGTTCCGCCAATCGCCAGTTCATATAAACCTTTTTCAGCGTGTCGTACCTGCTCGAGACAAAAATCTATTTGCGCCACCCAAGCCCCAATTTCTTGTCCTAGGGTAATCGGGGTGGCATCTTGCAGGTGGGTGCGTCCGACTTTAACGATGCTCGAGAATGCTTGGGCTTTTTGGTGTAGTGTCTCACGCAACAGCAAAACATTTGGATAAAGTTGTCGGTGCAGTTCTTCGACAACGGCAATGTGCATTGCCGTTGGAAAAGTATCATTGCTGCTCTGCCCACGGTTTACATGATCGTTTGGGTGAACTGGTTTTTTACTGCCCAATTCACCGCCCGCTAAGGCAATAGCGCGGTTAGAAATTACTTCGTTGGCATTCATGTTGCTTTGTGTTCCAGAACCCGTTTGCCAAACCACCAAAGGAAAATGATCATCGAGTTTGCCGGTAATCACTTCATCGGCGGCTCGAGCAATCAAATCTGCCACATCCTGCGGCAGTTGCCCCAATTCGGCATTGGCAAGGGCGGCGGCTTTTTTCAGCACCCCGAGTGAACGAATAATCGCCCGACCCCAAATAAAACGGTCACGTCCGATGGGGAAGTTCTGAATGCTGCGTTGGGTTTGAGCGCCCCAGTAACGGCTGGAATCTACCTCGAGAGCGCCCATCGTGTCGGTTTCTGTACGGGTTGACATGGGTGTATTTTATCACTGCTTTAAGAGTTGTTTGACCACACCTAAGCCAATTTGTACCGTTTCCTCGAGCAGAACAGGATTGACTTTAGAATCGGCTGGCAAATGATAATTGGGTTCAAAGCCACGCCAGAAAAACACGGCTGGCACGCCTTCGCTTAAAAAACTGGCATGGTCAGAACCCGCGAAATCATTAAACTGACCGATTTGTGGATATAAACCACGAATCAAGTTCACCAATGAACTCGAGCCGCCAACCGACAGGTTGTTATTGACCGCGATCATATCAAAATTGAGCATCGCTTTTAGACCATCTAAAGTGCTTGTGGCTAAGGCTTGCACAAAAGCATTTGAGCCAATTAGACCGTCCTCTTCGGCATCAAACGAGACAAAATAAATTTGTTGACGCAGTTCTGGGGCTAAACGCCGTGCCATCTCGAGAATTGCGGCTGTGCCACTGGCGTTGTCATTTGCACCTGGGCTGCCGGGGACACTATCAAAATGCGCCCCGAGAACCAGTTTGGGATTTTGGTCAGAAAATTTAGCGACCACATTACGCCCAATGGCTTCGGTGCGTTGGACATTGGAAATAAGTCTGATTTTGAGAATACTTTTTTTAGCTTGCTCGAGCAGAGTAGCCCCGATTGTTCCAGAAACCGCCAGCATTGGAATATCGAATTCGCCCAGTAAATTGGCGCTTAAACGACCAGAAACACTATTAACCAGCACCACTCCAACTGCGCCAGCGTTCAGTGCAGCCCTTGCTTTCTCGAGAAAAGTTATCCCACCGCGTTTCACCAGCGCAATCCGGGTTTTTAAGTCTAAGCCCTTATAATCGGCTTGCGAACCAAAATTGGGAATCACAACCGCTTGGGCTTCAATATCGTTGATTTTAGCAGAGTACAAAGTATCGGCTTCAAAACGCTTACCCGCAACCGTGACACTCGAGCCAAGGTCGCGCACTCGCTCGAAAATAAAGGTTTCGACTCGAGCCTCTGCACCAATTTTTTTGTACTCGGAGGCTAGATAATTGGCGGCATTCTCCAAGTTTTTACTGCCCGAAACTCGAGCGCCAAAATTCACCAATTGTTGCACATCTTGGTTGGCATCGTTTTGAAGCGAAAATGCCAGCGCTGCACTGCAAAATAATCCAAGCCACCAGAGTTTCATGCTGTACAGTTTACAAATAAATCATGACAACTTAATTCTATGTTGCCTTATTTATCTAAGAGACTGTTATACTGTCTTATCCGGAGGTACACAATATGGCTGTTCGCACATTAGGCATGATTCTGGCTGGTGGTCAAGGCTCGAGGCTCTCACCACTTACTTCTAAACGTTCTAAACCTGCTGTGCCATTCGGAGCAAAGTACCGCATTATAGACTTTGCGATTAATAATTTCATCAACTCAGAGATTTACAGTATTTATGTTTTAACCCAGTACAAAGCCCAGTCCTTAACCGAACATATTCAACGTGGTTGGCGTTTTGGTTCGTTTTTATCGGATTACTTTATTACCCTTGTTCCCGCCCAGCAATACCGTTTTGAGGAACTTGGCGCGGTTTGGTATCGTGGTACAGCCGATGCGATTTGGCAGAACATGCACTTAATCGAGAACCATAAAGCCGACTGCATCGCTATTTTTAGCGGCGATCATATCTACAAAATGAACGTAGACCATATGATTCAAGAACACCTTGATTCCAGAGCCGATGTCAGCATTGCCGCTTTTCCAGTGCCAGTGGCAGAAGCCAGCCGTTTTGGGGTGCTTGGTGTGGATGACCGTAGCCGCATTACCGAATTTCAAGAAAAACCCAAAAACCCCTTTACAATGCCCGGAAAGCCTGACATGGCACTTGCCAGTATGGGCAATTATATTTTTAGTCGCAAAGCACTCGAGGATTTACTCGATTTAGATGCCCGCGACGACAACTCGAGCAAAGACTTTGGCAAGGATGTGCTGCCAAGGGCTTTACGCGATGGGTATCATTTGCACGCCTATGATTTTTTTAAGAATCCAATTCCGGGTACAGACCGCCCGAACACCTACTGGAAAGATGTCGGAACGCTCGATGCGTACCACGAAGCCAGTATGGAATTGATTTCAGTTAATCCAGAATTTGATTTGTACAACCAAGAATGGCCCTTACGCACCGTCAATGCCGATAGCCCGCCCGCTAAGTTTGTACATGAATCGGGAGACCGCACGGGTCACGCCTTAAACAGTCTTGTGGCGGGCGGGGTGATTATCTCTGGTGGGACGGTACGCGATTCGGTTTTGTTTCGTCGCGCTCGAGTTAATTCATATTCTTTGGTGCATCGCAGTGTTTTATTCGACGAAGTAGAAGTCGGACGCAACTGCATTATTCAAAATGCGATTCTTGATAAAGACGTGATTGTGCCACCTGGAACAAAAATCGGGGTGAATCTTGAGGAAGACCGCGCTCGGGGCTTTAAGATTACCGAAAAAGGTGTGGTTGTTGTGCCTAAAGGGTATAGATTTGAGTGAGGCGAAGGGCGAAAGGCAAAAGGCGAAGGATGAAGTTTTTTACGCCAATGGTGGTTCGTTTTGCCGACCTTGATATGCTTGGGCATGTCAACAATGCGGTTTTTTTCTCGTACACCGAATTTGCTCGGCTCGAGTTCTTTGCTTTTCTTGGGATTACCGATAAGCAATTCCCCAGTTGTTTATTGGCTCGAGTCGTGGCGAGTCATGTAAGGGCAGTGCATTACGGTGATACAGTGCAAATTAGCACTTGGGTTATTAAGGTTGGAACAAAAAGTTTTACTGTGCAGCACGAAGTTATTGCCAATGACATCTTGTGCGCTAACTTCGAGACGGTGCTGGTTTGGTATGACCACCATGCTAAGCAGAGTTTGGTTGTGCCAGATGTGGCTCGGGCTAAATTGCTCGAGTACGCTTAATTCTTGAAGCACAAACTATAAAAAACTCGAGGACATCATGCCCTCGAGTTAAACAATCTTTATGCACCGAGTTTATTTAAGGCAGTCTCTAAGGCTTTGTCGCGGGTAGCAATCACACGGAAATTATCCACGCCTTCGTCGCCTAGGGCTTTTAAGAGGTTTGGCACGCTGGTACGCACCGAAACGGCATAGTTGCGAATGGCGGTTGCCCATTCGTCATTGTCGAGTTTTGTGCCTAAGCTTTCGCTGAGTTTCTCGAGCGCAAGGTCATTGCGAACCCGCAAATTTGCACCTGTCAAAATATCTTGCTCAAATTCTTCAAGTTTACCTTCGCTACCAAGGTATTCACGGTAGGATTTTAAGGTGATGTCTTGTTTTTGCAAGTCGTTCTCGAGGTCTTGTTCCATTGCTGCAACACGGCGTTCAATCATGATTTGTGGAATCTCGAGTGTGCTGCCTTCGCCCAGTTTTTTGACAAATTCATCACGGCGGGCTTGTTTTCCAGTTTGAATCGCTTGGGCTTCAAGGTCGGCTTTGATGCGTGTGGTCAGGCTTTCTACACTGTCTATGTTGTCTAGCTGAAAGCTCTTGGCAAATTCGTCGTCCAAGGCTGGCACAACTTTATTCTTAATGTCTAAAATTTTGACTTTAAGAACGGTTTGTTCGTCCTCTGGCTTGTCGCCACCTTGGACAATCACTTCGGCTTCGGCACCCACAGCCTGTCCTAAGAGGGCATTCCGCACCCCAGCTTCGGCTCGCTCGAGATAGACAGGATAGGTTTTACCAGCGTCTTCGCCCTCGAGAATTTCAACATTGACCATATCTTCGGCTTCGGCGCTGCGTTCAACTTGTTCGTAAGTTGCACGGCTTTGTAAGAGTTCGTTGAGGGCTTTTTGGACATCTTCTTCGCCAACCACTGGGGCTTGGGCTTCTATTGCAAAGGCTTCCCAGTTGGGCAGCGTTACCTCTGGATAATTCTCGGCATCTACCGTAAATTCAAATTCTGTGCCTTTCTCGAGCTTGCCCGGGTCTACATTGGCAGAGACCGGAATGAGTTTCAGTTCTTTGACAGCAGCCCCATAATTTTGTTCAATCAGGTGCTTGGTGACTTCGTTCTCGAGAAATTCTGTACCGACTCGTTTTTCAATCATGGCTTTTGGGGCTTTGCCCGGACGAAAGCCAGGGACACGGACTTCACGCACCAATTGATTGATGATTCCGTCAAATGCCTTGGCGACTTCAGTGGCTGGAACAACCACTTTGAACTTCACTTTATTACCTTCGCGTTGCAATAATTCTGCCATTTCAAAACTCCTCTTTTGTGGTTCAAAACTTCTCTTTTGTGGTTCAAAACTCCTTAAACCTAAAAACCTTTGTGGTGCGAGAAGCGGGACTTGAACCCGCACACCTTACGGCACTGGATCCTAAGTCCAGCGCGTCTACCAATTCCGCCATCCTCGCATCAAGCCGAAAGAGCCTACTATAAGAACGCTAAAGAATCAAATCCCGAGAAAAAGCTCTCGGGATTCATTTGGGGTAGGTGACGGGATTTGAACCCGCGACCTCCGCTGCCACAGAGCGGCGCTCTAACCGGCTGAGCTACACCCACCACAAGCCCGAAGGCGTAAAGGAGTCTAAACGTGCAGCGTCGTTGTGTCAAGCGCCTGTGTCAAGTCGCCAATAATATCGGTTACATCCTCTATCCCCACCGATAAACGCAGTAAGCCATCGGTCACACCAATGTTGGCTCGAGCCTTGGGGCTTAAGGCACGGTGACTTGTGCCAGTCGGATAAGACAGGGTACTCGAGACATCGGCGAGGCTAGGCGCAAGCGGAATGGCATGGCTGATGGCTTTTACAAAACTCGAAGCAGATGCCAAACCGCCACCCAACTCAAAAGACATCATGCCACCAAAACCATTTTTAAGCAGGTCTTTGGCTAATTGGTGTTGTGGGTGCGATGCCAGTCCGGGGTAATCTACCCGAATGATTTTCGGGTGTGTCTCGAGAAACTGAGCAACCGCTAGACCGTTTTGACTGTGTTGTGCCATGCGTAAAGCCAGTGTTTTTGCCCCCAGAAGTGCCAACCAAGCATCCAGTGCCGCCATTGTCCCACCAAACCGTAGCAGTGCGCTTCGGGCGGCTTCTATAAGGCTTGTGCTGCCCATGATTGCCCCTCCCATGACTGCCCCATGCCCACCAATATATTTGGCAAGGCTATGCACCACCACATCTGCGCCTAGGGCAATCGGATTTAACAAGGCTGGACTGGCAAAAGTATTATCCACACAAACCGTTACGCCTCTGATTTTGGCTAAAGCCACCAAGTTGCCAACATCGGCAATCCGAATGGTTGGATTGGACAGGCTTTCTAAATGCAGCCATTTGGTGTTTGGCAAAAAAGCCGCTTCTACGGCTGCTAAATCCTGCACATCGATAAAACTGACCTCGAGTCCAAAGCGGGGTAAATCCAAAGTTAAAAGCGCAAAAGTACCGCCGTAGGCATTCTGGTCAGCAATTATATGATCGCCAGCCCGTAAATTACCCAGCAGCAGCGCCGAAATCGCTGCCATCCCACTGCTCGAGACCGCCGATGCTTGGGCAAATTCGAGTTGTGCCAGTAGAGTCTCTAAAGCTGTGGCATTTGGATGACCGTTGCGGTAGTAAATGTACCCTTTTTCGCCCTGAAAGACCCGTTCTAAATCCTCTAAACTCGGGTAAGCATAGACCGTGGCTTGATGAATCGCGGGGTTAATTGGTGTGCCAAGTCCAAGTTCAAGTTCAAGTCCGGCTCGAGCCGCAAGGGTTGATTGTTTCATGTGCTAAAGCATAACGCATAAGGCAGTGGTTCGGAAAATATATTGCCCAGTTGTACCCTGAACTGACCAGCGTGCTTGATAAAACAAAAAGTGCGCTTAAACGTGGTAAATGGCGAAGCGGTTTACGAATAGAAATGCGGCACGCTGGAGAATTTGAAATCGCCAGAGCAGCCTTTCTCGAGATTTGCGGAGTTTTAGAGGTACAAATCGTGATTAAATAATGATTTGTACCACGGATAATCACTATCAAATGCTCATCGTCAACAGGACTTTACAACTTATTGAGATTTTTGCTTTTGAATAGTGAGTAGATAAGCAAAAATAATAGCGAATATATTCAAAAAACCCATGATATGTGGTGAAATCAGTACACCACCATCTGGCAATGTCAATGGAAAAATGAGCCGAGGGTTCTGAAGCAGACTTGGTAGAAATGCCAAATTTGGCGAAAGCATACAAAAAACGTAGAAGGCTTTTCTAGTGTGTGGTTTTTTAATAAAGAAAAACCATAAGAAAATGAATAAAAGAACGGGAAACGCAAAAATAAGGAAATTCATCACTTCAACACCTCCTGAAAGCCAAAAGAATCAGTAAACTTATCCTGTTTAAGTGTATAACATTTAAGATAATTTAGGACTTATTACCCAAAACCCCATTTTCAATAATTCGTGATATTCTTGATTTAGTACATTACAGACGAATTTAGATTTCATAGGGCAGACCATCATATCTGCCCTATAGGACGACATATCTATTGAAATTAGAACATCTGTAGAAATTGGTTCTTACCCATAATTCATTGTAACAAGATGCACCTCGTTACAATGTTTTGAGTTTAGTCTCCAATAAACCCAATCAATTTTTAACCACTTAAATCCACACTCATTTTCTATGTACACTGAGCCACATACTCCCTTGACTTATCCTCAAAGAGTCTTTGTGCTTCCTGATAGCCGTCAATCGCAACCCAAATCAATGTTCCCCCACCTGCACATATAGTGACCACCAAAAGGAAAACTGCAAAACTTGCTGGGTTCGGTGCTGTAACAGCAGATAAGACACATGCTCCAGCACCAACCATTATATTTCCAATCAAATTAGCATAGGCACGAGTGGAAGCGGCTGCTAGAGAGTTGACTTGCTGGGCAAGATCATTACAATTCACTGGAGGATTTACAATAGGTTGTGATTCTTGAGGAGTCCCGCTTGGTGGGACAGAGTAATCCTTTCCTGGAGTTATCGGTGTCACTGGACAAATAGGTAGGTTTCTTGGATTTGACTCGCTCGCAAACGCACACTCGACTATAACTAAAGCCTGCGCCGTAAGTTTAGGATTAAACATTGATTTAATTTGCACTTGTGTTGTCACTGGTGCGCGAGTTGAAAACCAATTTACTTTTTGTCCTGTTGCTCGTGAAGCAACAGCCATGTTTGCTTCGCCAAGTTGTCCTGTAGGTTTAATGATTACGCTTGAGAAAACCACTTTATCTTGTATTGCTGCCGCAAGATTTAATCCTTGAGGGTAAACACGACCACTGGCAGTTTGGGTCTTTGAGAATCCGCCGTAACTAACACTAGATATTCGTTTTTCATGTTCCCCAAACCAGAAAAATACTGGAGCAATATTAACAATAGCTCCATAAGGAGAAGTATCTCCAACAAAAGGAATTAGGATGGATAGCCTTTGAGCTTGTTCATTCCAAATTTGTCGCGCCCCTTGAAAATCAAAAGCAGGTGCGTCTGAAACTCCAAGGGCTGCTTGTCTTGCCAGCCTTGCTCCCGAAAGAATCCATGGGTTTTGCTGAATTGTTGTAATAGCTTCTGGCGCTAAAGCCCCTGTTGTTCCCCACCAAGCACCTTGCCAAAACCATTGTGGGCGCACAACGGCGGGCTTTGAATTTATTGGCGCTGGTTCGGGTTGGATGTCTTGCGGTAAACTTGACCCGCAACTCGAGAATAGAATTAAAAAACACGATAAAAGACACATCAATTCGTAACCAAAACCTTTTTTCATCTTGGACTCCAGCTTTGTGTTTGTGACTCAACTACTCTCGAGCGTAGTTCCCAAAAAGCCTAACTTGCTGCTCATACTCAAGTGAAGGGAGTTTCCCCCCGTAGTCTCGGGATAAAACCCTTGCGGTTTTCGTATTCCAAACAACTGCATAATTTTAATTTTTTACTCACTTCTTACAAATACCCTCGAGCATCCTAGCCATATTTACCCGTTTTTTCGCTTTTTGAGTCGGTTTTCTTTGGCAATTCTCGAGTATCTACAGTCTTTGCCAATGTTGTTCCAAAACCCGTAATAGTAATGCACCAAGCAACCTCGGTTATCGAAGCGTAATTCTGGGTATGTTCCAGTTAATTTTTCTAAAATGTGGGTAATGTTGTTCATGATCGTCTTTTCGGATTTTCCTAGCACATCGCCAATGTCTTTGTTGCTAAAGCTCCGTGCGATAAGCCTTAGAACATCACGTTCTTGGATGGTTAAAGCGGCTTGTTTTACTTGTGGTATGTGTTTGAGTTCTCGTTTGCTGTTTAGGGCTTCTACCGCAGCCAAGACCATACCTTTATTGAGCGAACTGACCACCACAAGTACGCCCATCTCGAGGACATCTTGCCAGTATTCGGGGCATGGATTAGGGGTGAAAACAACTACTTTGCTCGGGTCGATTTCGGAGTTCTCGAGTTCGCTCAAAACTGTACCAAGTGATGATTCAACTAAAATGATGTGTTCGGCGTTGTCTGAAAGCTCTAAACCGTAATTTTGAAGCTCTTTGTGGAGTATTCCAGAAAAGTGAACTGAGCTACAGATTAAACTGATACATGGCTGCATAAGTGTTTCCCGTGTAAACTACAAGAATGTGTAGACCAAGATTTGTCAAATTAAGCCCAGAAGAAGATAGCCAATTACGCCAACTCGAGCAAGCCCACGGAATTCACCCTAAAGTTCGTCTGAGAGCCAGTATTCTACGTTTAAGTAATCAGGGTTTTACAGTGGCGCAACTGGTTCGACATTTTG
>JANNVX010000114.1:0-73496 GCA_031414595.1 Deinococcales bacterium | reverse complement strand
CCATATCACTTGGCGACGAGTTTTTTCTTTGGCATCTTTGCACTGTTTGTAGTGTTTCTCGAGTTCTTCAGTCGTATGGTGGGCGGTTAGAGGTGTGCCTAATCTTGACATTCCTTATTATCTACCTAAAGTTGGTATAACTTCTAGTTATCACATGCTAAACACAATTCTTGGGCAATTCTAAAGATACTCTGCAAAAGGAATGACCCACCAGCACGTTGCCCTATGACCCATTAAGGATGGTATTGCAAAAACAATACCATCCTTAATCAAAACCAAAAGTTTGGTCTCGAGAAATTTAGGCTGATTCTTTAGCTCAAGTATAACTTCAAAACTATCGAAGAATGCACTATTCCAAAGGCATTATTATCGGCTATACTAGCGAACGAACCACAATTGATGAATCAAAGCCTGGGGTTTCTTCTCGAGGTTTTGTTCTAGGAGGATGTATGAAGCGTAGAGATTTTCTTAAAGCCGCTAGTCTCGGTGCGGTGGCTGCCAGCACCGTCTACCAGCCCGTTTATGCCCAAACCGCGCCACAACTGCGGTGGCGGCTTGCCTCGAGCTTTCCCAAGAGCTTAGACACGATTTATGGCGCTTCAGAAGTGTTTTCTGAACGGGTCAAAGAACTAACCGAAGGGCGTTTTACAATTCGGGCGACGGCAGCTGGTGAAATCGTACCGGGTCTACAAGTGCTAGACGCAGTTCAAGCCGGTACAGTCGAGATGGGTCACACTGCTGGTTATTACTACCTTGGTAAGAGCGCCAGTTTAGCCTTTGATACCGCCCTGCCGTTTGGTTTAACCGCCCGTCAACAAAATGCGTGGTTGTACCAAGGTGGCGGTTTAGCCTTAATGCGTGGCGTGTATGATGACTTTAACTGCGTCAATTTTCCTGGTGGCAATACAGGCGCACAAATGGGTGGTTGGTGGCGCAAAGAAATTAAGACTGTGGCTGACCTAAAAGGCTTAAAAATGCGTATCCCCGGTTTGGGTGGGCAAGTCATGACCCGTCTTGGTGTGGTCACACAGACCATTGCTGGCGGCGATATTTACCCAGCTTTAGAAAAAGGTACAGTAGACGCAGCCGAATGGGTCGGTCCATATGACGACGAAAAACTAGGTTTTTATAAGGTTGCGCCAATTTGCTACTTCCCCGGTTGGTGGGAACCAGGTCCTAACTTGTCGTTCTTGGTCAACAAAGACAAATGGAAAGCCCTACCAAAAGATTACCAAAACGCCATCGAAGTGGCTTCGGCTGAAGCCAATGTGGACATGATGGCACGTTACGACGCACAAAACCCCGCCGCTCTTAAACGCTTAAAGAGCCGTGGTGCAAAATTCATTCGTTTCTCGACCGAAATTTTGCGGGCTGCCAATAAAGAATCCTTTGATTTGTTCGAGGACACTGGCGCAAAAGACGCAACCTACAAAAAGATTTATGCCGAATGGAAAACCTTCCGTGATTCCTCTTACGATTGGCATTCGGTGGGCGAACTCGGTTACGAAGAATTTGCTTTCCGTCTGGGGAAGTAAAGCGAGTAGCTTTTAGCCGCTAGTTATTAGCTTTGGTATTTTGTATTCAACACAATGATTTTTGAAGGGCGAGTTTATCCTCGCCCTTTTTTGTTTTCTCGAGTAAACTAAAGCCGTGAAACAAACACCATGGCGAATCCGAGGCTTATTGCTTTTTGTTTTCTTGGGGGTCATGGCAATTTTTGAATGCTTTGGTTTACTTAGCGGCTTTCAAAGCATTACCACCCAAGCCCAAAAACTAGGGCTGTCAGATACGCTCGAGACCATTCGTCGTACAGTTCTAGCCGTCTGTGTGCTTGGTGTAGCCGTCAACGCTGGCGCAACCGCCACGATGATTGGTAGGCGCTTACCAAGTTGGATACGCGCCTACTCGAGAATTACGGCTTTTTGGTACGGCTTGTACAGCCTGTCTTTAATGATTTCGGCGCTTTTCATCACCATTGGTTTACAACAACGCTCGACCTTAGTTCTGGGTGTAATGTATGCTTTATGCGCTGGTGTCTGCTTATTCGCTGGCACACAAACCGCCCTTGAACTCGAAGAAACCCCCACTAATCCCACATAAAAAAGGTCTGGATACTGTCCCAGACCCTTTAATCTTTTAACCTTCGCCTTTCGTCTTTTGCCTTTCGTCTTTCGTCTTTTTGCCTTTTACCCTGCGTTCTTGGTGGCTCGAGCCATTCGCAAATCGCCAATCCGACTGGCAAAAACCACGGCGGCAATAAATCCAAAGGCAATGCTGATGCTGGTTAGCCATCCCGGAAGTGTGCCAAACGCCCAATCAAAAACCACCGTACTGGTCAGAATTGGGAAAGTGGCAACAATGGCTGTGCCAATTATTTGCAAAAACACATAAGGAATCGCACCTATATAAATGTCGTTCGATGATATTTCTGGCGGGGCGCAACCGCGTAAAAAGAACAATGCAAAGCCAAACGGAGGGTGCATAAAGCTGGTCTGCATATTGACCGAAATCATCACCCCAAACCAAACCGCATCTATACCTAGCGAGTATGCCACAGGCGCAAGAAGCGGAATGACAATAAAACTGATTTCAAAGAACTCGAGGAAAAATGCTAGGAAAAAACAGGCTAAGTTTGCCACAATCATAAAGCCGACCACGCCACCGGGCAGGTTCTTAAAGAAGCCCTCGAGCCACTCAGCCCCGCCAACCAGTTCAAAAACCAAATTGAAGGCGTTCGAGCCAAGCAGAATAAAGCAGACCAAAGCGGTGATACGGGTTGCCCCTTCAACTGCGCCAATCAGCATTTTCATATTGAAGGTTTTTTTCCACATGGTTAAAATAATCGCGCCCACCACACCCATTGCCCCGCCTTCGGTTGGTGTCGCAATGCCCATAAAGGTTGTGCCGAGGACCACAAAAATCAGGGCAATCGGTGGAACAGCCGAAACCATTGTTTTATTAAATAGTGCCATGCCTTTGTATTTAATCGCTTCGGGTGGCAAGGCTGGTACGTCGGCGGGTCGCCAAATGGTTAGGGCAAGCACATAAAGCATGTATAAACCCGTCAGCATAAAGCCCGGAATAAACGCACCTTTGTACATATCGCCCACTGAAACTTCTGGGTAGCCAATTCGCAACGCATCGGCAAGTACAATCAGCACCAAACTAGGCGGAATGACTTGGGTCAGGGTTGCCGAAGCCGCAATTGTCCCCGTGATTAAGCGCTTGTTATAGCCGTACTTAAGCATAATCGGAATGCTGATTAACGCCATCGAAACCACACTGGCAGCCACTACCCCTGTAATTGCCCCAAGAATCGCCCCAACCAGAATAACCGCGTAGGCTATCCCGCCTCGAGTCCGCCCAAAAAGCATCCCTATCGTCTCGAGCATGTCCTCGGCAAGCCCAGATTTATCAAGGATTGTTCCCATTAAAGTAAAAAACGGTATCGCTAGTAAATTCTGATTTTGAATAATTCCAAAGACCCGAAACTGCATACTCTCTAAAGCAATCCATTCGACACCGGGCGCGCCGATTAACTGCCCAATACCTATCCAAAGCATCGAAATACCACCAAGGGTAAACGCCACAGGATAGCCAATCAGCAGCAAAATAATTAAACTGGCAAACATTGCCGGACCCATCCATTCCATTTAGAGTTCCTCCCTCGAGCTTTGAAAATGCCCCGGGGCATAGTCTTCGTTGCCAAGTAAATGGGCAATCCGTTTAATCAGTTCCGAAATACCTTGAATTAAAAGCAGTGCAAAAGCGATTGGGATAATGGTTTTAATCGGGTAATACGGTAAACCCCCAGGGTCTGGAGAAATTTCTAAGGTCTGCCAAGATTTTTGGGCAAAATGAAAAGTGGTGTAGGTCATAAACCCATAAAATGGTAGGAAGGCAATAAAAAAACCAATCACATCCACCCAAGACTGGGTGCGTGGCGAATACTTGCCAAATAACAAATCTATTCGCACATGACCATTACGCCGCAGTACATATGCCGAGCCAAGCAAAAACATAATTCCAAACAAATACCATTGCAATTCGATAAAGGTATTACTGGCAAGTTGCCACTTAAAAATTCCACCAATCCAACGCACCATGGCGTTATAAGCAGCAATTAACGACATTGCAAGGCACAACCAGTACATGGCTACACCAACCCATTCGTTAAACCAATCAATGCCCTTGGAGATACGCAAGAAAAAACTCATCCATCAACCCCTTTGTATTTTAGATGACATCATTTTACCGAGTCTGCATTGGCAATAGCAAACTTGTGACCCTACAATTCAATTGTGTCTTAGCCCTAAATCTTAAAAATCTTCAAAGCGGTCACGATGAACCACATAGGCAACACTTAAGGCTGTCGCTGTCGATAATAAGCTCGAGGGACCATAACTAAAAAGCGGCAAAGTTAAACCGGTCAGTGGTGCAACCCCAATCGCCGCCCCAATGTTTTGCAGCACCTGAAAACCAAGTAAAGCCAAAACCCCACCAATCACCAAGCGGTCTGTACCTTGCAGACATTCGCCACCCAGAGCAGCTAAACGCCAAAAAAGAGCCACAAAAATCAGCATCAACAGCACCCCACCAATAAACCCCTGTTCTTCTGCCCAAGGCGCAAAAATAAAATCGGTATGGTCGGCGGGAACAAACCCCCCTTGGGATTGCGTCCCTTGGCGGTAGCCCTTGCCCGACACACCACCCGAACCGATGGCAATACGGCTTTGGATATACTGATAGCCCTTGCCTCTCGAGTCAGCTTCGGGATTGAGAAACATCGTTAAGCGTTCCTTGTGAAAAGCCGATAGACGCGGCACAACCACCGTTGGAATTACAACCCCTAAAAATACGACTGCCAGCAACAAATGCCTCCACGGAATACCGCGTACCGCCATCATCCCAAGGATAATCGCACTCAGAACCATCACTCCACCTGTATCGCTTGTGCCAATAAAAGTGACCAGCAGCATTGGTAAAGAAATAGCCGCTACGGGAATATAATCTCGCACCGACTTAAAAGGGTCACGCAAGTAGCGTGCCAGCATCAGAATCAGGGCGATTTTACCAAACTCGAGTGGTTGAAACTGAAAACCGGGTAGGGCAAACCAATTTTTATTGCCATTGACTTCAACTCCTATTAAGCTGACCAAGCACAACAAAAACATCGAAACTGCGTAAGCTGGCACAGTCAACTGGTACATACGCCGCCGACCCAAAAACCACAATGTCAGAATTGGAGCAAGCATCAAACCCACCCCAATCAATTGCTTTTGTGTGTTTTCAGGAGTCGCCACACTCGAGACGGTCAGTAAGCCCATCCCAAGGATGAGTGCAGCAAGAAAAGGCATTGTGACTTCACGGGTGACCATAGATAAAAATCTTTACACTTCGAGATGAGAAATTTCAATTCCTAGCGTTGCTTATAGAGCATCCAACAAACCCTTTTCCAGAGCATCTTGTAAACCATTTGTCAGTAATGGAGCAACTGGCTTATTCGGGTCGGCGCGAATCAGCAAAACAGGAATTTTGGCATGGTGCGAAACAGCTTCGGCAACACTGCCCAAAAGCAGCCGCTCGAGACCGCTATAACCATGTGTACCGATGATCATTAAATCACTTTTGTGGTCGGCGATGACTTGAAGAATCGCTTGACCAACACTCAGGAGTCCGGCGGGGATACTTTCGGCTCGAATATGGGTCACTTTAACTGGGTTGGTCTCGAGGCTGGCTAAGGCAGCTTTGATGATCGCTTGACTGCCATTCTCGAGGTCTTTTTCTATTTGTGCAAAGTCAAGCATAGGCGCGTATGCCATGTCGGTGTAGCCATAGATGGAATTGACACTCGGAATAATATGAATAATTTCGAGGTTCGCGCCAAGCCCTGCCGCAAGTTGATTGGCAATACTCAGGGCTTGTAAACTTAAGGGGCTGCCATCTATTGCCACCAGAATTCGTTTGAATTGCGGGGTTTGGGTGCTACTTGGTCGTACCAACATCACGGGTACTTTGGCTTGACGGCTGACTTGTTCGGCAATGCTGCCAAGTAAAAGGCGGGCAATGCCGTCTCGTCCGTGTGTTCCCATAATGATCATTTCGCAGTTTGAACGGCTGGATTCGTCGGTGATTGCATCGCCAACGTCTTGCCTGTCACCATCTATAAAATGGGTCTGATGGGTTACTCCTGCTTGTTCGGCTAATTTTTGGCTTGGGGCAAGGATTTTTTGCCCATCGGATTCGGTGATATAAGCGGCTTGGGCATAAGTAAAGACAATCTGAGATTGTAGTTGCTTGGCAAATTCAATGCCAATTCTGACGGCTTCTTGACTGTGTTCTGAGCCGTCTACAGGAATAAGTATTTTCTTAAACATAAGGTCTCCATTGTGCTGATTAGATTCACTGATCATGTGCTGTTCAGGTTTACTTCAGCCCTAAAACAGAATGCCTTCAAGCTGTTTGGCTATTCTTAAACTCGAGGTGCATCATGACCAACCAAGAATTTGAAAATACAACCGAGGCTCAAACCGACGACACACCATTCAGTAGCTGGTTACGCAATTTTTTTGCCCGCCCAGAAGTTCAAAACTTAATGGTGGATGGTAAACAAGTGGCTGAAAAAGCGGGTATTCCAGTAGACCAAGCTGCCGAGGTTGCCGATGCTGCCAAACGCAGTGCTGTGGGCTTACTCGAGAAACTCGAGCTTCAAACAAGGGCTAAACCATTAGCCACACTTGCCGTGGTCTTTGGGGCGGGTTTATTGCTGTCTTGGATGGGACGTGGGCGAAAATGACGGTGGCTTTAGCCCAAATGCTGATTAATGCCGTGGAACTATTTGAACTCGAGGGATTACGTTTTCGTCAGCAATTACGGGTGTTGTTGCAGTCGTTGGTCTTTGTGCTGGTGGCTGGTGGATTGTTATTAACAGGCTCGGTCTGGATGACTTGGGCGGCTTTTACAGCGTTGTCTTTGGCGCTATCGCCAGCTTTGGCGGCATTTATCATCGGTAGTTTTTCGTTGCTTGCGGCGGGGGTGTTTTTATGGCTCAGCCGCAAACCCTAAGTGGACGGATTCAACTTCGTAAGCAAAAACTGCTTGAGTTACAGCCAACTGTAAAAAGCGGCAAAACGACTGCCCTCGAGCAGCGAATTGCAAAAAGTAAAAACAGTTTGTTGCAAACTTCTAAGACACTCGATAAATACCTGACTTGGAATTCACTGCTTTTGACGGGTGGTTTGGCTTTGTATAGCTTACTGAAACCTAAAAAATGACTCGAGATAAAGCGCCAAAATTTTGGCGCTTTATCTTTTTATTTAGTCTTTGCTACGCTCTAACTTAAGGTTGCCTTTGGCATCATCTATTGCGCCTTTGACCCGTTCCACACCAGCTTTGATGGTTTCTGAGGCTTTTTCTAGTAGGTTGTCACTGGCTTCGGCTTTGGCTTCATGGGCTTCGGCTGCGCCGTGATGGGCTACGGCTCGGGCTTTATCAGCAACGCCTTGTACGCCGTCTTTGGCTTTGGCAAAGGCTTCTTTGGCTTGGTCTACGCCTTCTTTGGCAGTGGCTGCAATATCGCTTAAGCCTTCTTTGACTGCTTCTGCACCAGCTTTAACTTTATCTTGAATCATAAATCTCCTGTGCGGCGCTTTGGGTGTGTGGTGCGCCGCGAAAAGCAGCTTAAATAATCAAACTGACGCTTGGCTGAGGCAGGGCTGTACGGTGGCTTGATTCAGCGATGCCTCAGTTTGGCTTTATTGGCGCTTTGGTTAAGGGTTGCAAACTGCACGGTATCGCAAGAAGCGATTTGGAGGATATATGAAAAAGAGTATTTTGGCAGTTACAGCCCTTGGAATGGCATTAACAAGTTGTGGACTTTTAGGCAATGTGATTAGCGGCGGACCTGGTTTTGCCGGTGGTGTCAATGGGACTGCACCAGCCGCCAGCAATTACGGCTTATCAATGTTGCGCTTTACCAGTTTTGGTGGTGCAAACACCGAGCAATCAGAAACGGCAGCTTTTGCAACTGCAATTCAGATTACAGGTGGAGTTGGTGGGTTTAGTGGCACATTGGTGGCAACCCTAGACCTTGGAACAGATACCCAACGCTTTTACAAGTTTATTGTTTACGAAGACAAAACCAACGATGCAAAGTACGACATGGATGCCACCAATGGCAATGGCGAGAAAGATAGGTTACTGGCAGACAGCACCAATGGCAAAGCTGCTGGGGGAAACCGTTTCTTGGTGTTTGCCAAAACAGCCGGCGAATGGACAAGCGGTAAACCAATCAAAGCAGGCTGGAACATGGTCACCGATGTTGACCGCAACACCACTACCGATGTTAATCTTGGACGCGGCGATGACGTGGTAACCCAGTCTTTGGCAGGTATTACGATCACTTATCCAACACCAGCCGCCAATGCAAAATCCAAAGCCTCAAACTAAGGCTTTAATAAAAACCAACTTGGGTTTAACCCAAGTTGGTTTTTTTATGGGGCAATCGGTAAGCGCAAAATAGCGGTTGTGCCAATTCCAACTTGGCTCTCGAGGCGAATTTCTCCGCCGTGCTGGGCAACAATCCATTGAGCAATCGGTAAACCTAAACCTGTGCCGCCAGGGTCAATGCCTCGGGTGCGTCCCTTATCGGCACGGAAGAAACGTTCAAAGACAAAGGGAATATCTTCTGGGGCAATGCCCATGCCCGAATCTTTGATACGAATCTCTGCCCAGTTATCTATACAATCGAGTGAACAATGAATAAGCATTTGTTTGGGGGTGTACTTAATTGCATTCTCGAAGAGAATTAACAGCAATTGTTTTAAGCGGTCATGGTCGCCTTCGATGGTACAGGGTTTCAATTCGCTGGACTCGAGGCGGTGATGTACTGCCAAGTGTCTGGCTTGCCGTATGGTGTCAGTTAGCACGTCTTGGAGTTTTAACGGCTCGAGCCGTAGCCCTTCGCCAGCGTCACCTCGAGCCAGTGCCAATAAATCGGCGACTAAGCGCCCAAGTCGTGCCGTTTCGCGGTAGGCATCGGCAACGGTTTCTGAACGGTCTTGTTGCGGCATATCTGGGTAACGGCGCAACAATTCTAAATTGCCTTGAATACTGGTTAAAGGGGCGCGTAATTCATGGGCAGCATCGCCGACAAAGCGCTTTTGGGCATCAACGATGCGGCGCAGTGCCATATCAATTTTTTTGCGTTCGGTGATGTCTTGAGTCACCCCATTCAAGGCAATAATCTGATTGTTCTGGTCGGTTCGCACAGTCCCAAACTCCTCCATCCAAATGTAATCTTGTTTTGTATCGTTCCAAATTCGGTAAGCCGAGCGGTATGATTCCTTGGTTTTTAGGGTTTGGAGAATCATATCTAAATGGGCTGGTAAATCTTCCTCGTGGATGGCTGTCATAAACGGTTGGGCGCTGGTAAAAGTCAGGGCTTTTGCTCCCAAAATGCTTTCGGTGTTGTTTGAAAGTGTAACCACATCGGTTTGAATCTTCCAATCCCAAGCCACCATTCGAGCCGCACTAACGGCTAATTCTGAATTCAACTCGAGTTGTTTCCTGCCAATTTCAAGATTGATATTAGAAAGCTCTAAATCTCGAGTCCGAGTCTGCAAAGCCTCATAGGACATATTTAAGCTGTTCCTCAGTTGCCCAATTTCATCTTGACTTTTCGAGGAAATACGAGGTTTTGAATCTACAACTTGGGTTTGGACAGTGCCAGCAATGACTTTTAAGGGAAAAAGTACAAATTTTTGGACTCCCCAGCGCCATAACAAATTACCCAAAAGCAGTAAAATAAAGAGTAACCACGGAAACCAACCTAAAAATCCTATATCCGCTAAAGTCTTGGTTCGACTCCCTTCAAATAATTCTAAGCTGGCTGTTTTGGTTTGGGCAAAGGACTGACTCAAACGATCAAATCTTCGTTTACTTTCTAACAAAACAGCATCTTGAGTTTTTAGATTCAAAAACCTTTTTTGTTGTAATTGGGTTTTAATCCAACTTTGATAAATCTGAATTTCATAGCCTAAAATCTGAGCTTGGAGGCTAAGTACCAGACTACTTTCTAATTCAGCCAACGCCTTTTGGGTGGCTTTAAGACCATTTTCATAAGGTTCAAGAAATTCTTGGTTGTTGGTTAAAATATAACCATGAATCCCAGTTTCGATGTTTAGCAAACTAACATTTAAGTCGTTCAAAGCAAAAATAACTTCGCGGTACTGAGTTGTCTTAAAGGCATTTTGTTGCAATTGGGTGGTAATCCAGACAAAAACAATCGTAAAAGCAAAGGGAGGAAAAAAAATCAGAAACACCAAAACATTGAGTTTTATACCTAAACTCGAGCGGTCAAGCCAATTGGCAAAACGGGTTTTAACAGGCTGATGCTTCATGTGTACAGTATGGCAGTTAAAAACCACAAGTTTACTGAACCCAAACTGAAGCGAAACTGAACTTAGCCGCCGGGTGCGTCACTGTCCGCGATTTCGGGACTGGATAGAGGACTGACCTGTTCTTCTTTTGCCCCAAGGTGCTTACTTCCTTTGGGGGTTGGAGCATCTTGGGGTTGTAAGGCTTCGTGCAATACCTCAGCTTCTTTGGGGGTTAAAGCGGGTACTTCTTTGGGGGTTAAAGTCGGTACTCGAGATTCGCGTTTTGTTTTCATAATCAACTCCTGAAGGGTTCATCTTGTTTTGTGGCATTGCACTGACTAACCACCACCGAACGATTTGAGATTCTGCGTAATTGTGCGGTTTTACCATTGACCAGCCATTCAAATTTTTTATTGGCTGCCCGATTAACCGTCACCCAAGTCAGTGAATGCGAACGTCTGGCTTGTCCTATCTGCACCGAAGTGTTGGAAACTCGCACCAATAAAACTTGATTTGCCCTGCACCTATAGACTTGCAAAGGTTGTGGTAAAGGACTCGAGAAAATAGCAATGGCAACCGTGGCTATTGTTATCAGGGTCAGGATAAACGCCGCAATAATCAAACTTATTTTCATAGCACCAAGTTAAAACAGGCAGCTTTAGATGGGCTATTTGTTATCTGAATTCGGGCTGAACACCGCCCGTATACCTACGGCTGGCAAAACAAAGCGGTCTAAACCCCAATACCCCGAGGTGCGCCATGCCAAGACAATAAATGTGGCTAAGATAAACAAGACTGGGTTACTCGAGACTGTTCCAGCCAGTAAAAAGTTGCTGTTCATAAAGCCACCAAAAAAAGCGGCTAATCCCGTAAATAAACCCAAGATAAGCGCAACCCCAACGATTATTTCGCCAAACGTCACCAAGTAACTAAAAAGCGTGGCATTGGGTAAGGCAACATTGCTGATAAACCAGGCATAAAAACCTTGGACATCTGGGTGGTCACCATCTGTTTTTTTAAGTGCGCCATTCAAAAAACCAGTAATTGCCGCGCCAGCTTTGTCGCCAACCCAAACTCCGGCTGGATTGGTCAGCTTGCCCCAGCCAGCCGTCAGCCATTCATAGCCAAGATACAAGCGCAGTATTGTCCAAAGTGGCGCTAGTCGTGTATCGGCAAATAAAAAACGGCTAATACGGGGTTCAGGAATCTCGAGGCGCGGACTTTTTACTATTGGAATCATCATAAAAGCTCCTTAAAAATTTCTTGCTATACCTCAATTTACGAACTTGGATTGTATTTTTGTTGAAGTAAACTTGAAGCCCAACTGAAATTCAGTTTGAGTTCAATTTCGTGTGGTAAGACTATGTAATATGCAACGAATCTTGGTAGTAGATGACGACGCAAGTGTTCGCAGTTTCTTAAAGCGCGGCTTGTCGTTTGAGGGTTTTCAAGTCGATACTGCTGAGAACGGCGAACAGGGCTTACGGGCTGTGCTTGACCGCGCTCCACACATGATGATTTTAGACCTGATGATGCCGGGTATAGATGGTTTTGAAGTGTTGCGTCGTTTACGGGCGGTGGACACAAAATTACCAGTCATTATGCTGACCGCCAACGATGCCGCAGAAGCCCAAATGGAAGGCTTAAATACCGGCGCGGATGATTATGTGGTCAAACCGGTTAATTTCGATGTTTTGATTGCGCGAATTCGAGCGATTCAACGCCGTATGGGAGGCACAATCTCGAGTTTACTGCGCTTTGATGACGTACAAATGGATGTCCCCGCATTTAGTGCCAAACGCGGTACTCGGGTTCTAAACCTGACTAGCCGAGAATTTAAGTTGCTCCAAGAATTCTTAGAGCAGCCCGAACGGGTGATGAGTAAATCGTACTTACTTGACCGTGTTTGGGATGAAGACTTTTTGGGTGACGACAACGTGGTTGAAGTCTTTATGTCGCAGTTGCGCCAAAAACTCGAGGAAAACGGCGAACCGCGCTTATTGCAAACCATTCGTAACGTTGGCTATGTCTTAAGAATCAGCTAAACACTGGTTGGTCAGCACTTGCTTGTTGGCAAATGCTTGAATGTTGGCGATGGTTGTCCGAGCAATCTGCTCGAGTGCTTCCTTGGTAAAAAAACCTTGATGTCCAGTAATTAAAACATTAGGCAGGGTCATCAGGCGCATAAAAACATCATCTTGAATCACTCGGTTCGATAAATCCTCAAAGAATAAATCGGCTTCTTCTTCGTAGACATCTAACGCCAACGCCCCCAACTGACCAGTCTTTAAGGCTTCTAGCACGGCTGGAGTATCAATTAAGCCGCCTCTTGAGGTGTTGACCAGCATTGCGCCGTGTTTCATTTGGGCTAGGCGCTCTGGATTGACCAAATGCTGGGTTTCTGGGGTTAATGGGCAATGCAGCGAAATCACATCGGACTCGGCAAAAACCTGCTCAAGCGGTAGGTACTCGAGAAACCCAAGGTCTAAATTTGGAAACAGGTCAAATGCCACAATACGGCAATCAAAAGCATGAAGCAGCTTGGCAAAAATAGCCCCGATTTTACCTGTGCCAATCACCCCGATGGTTTTTTTATGCAGGTCAAAACCAAGTAACCCTTCCAAAGCAAAATTACCATCACGTACACGGTTATACGCCCTGTGAATCTGCCGATTTAAGGTTAAAAGCAGTGCCAAAGCATGTTCTGCCACGGCATGTGGTGAGTAAGCCGGAACACGAACCACAATCAAACCAAGGCGCTTGGCGGCTTTTAAGTCAACTTGATTAAATCCTGCACAACGCAAAGCAATCAGTTGTACGCCCAGACCCGCCAAAATCTCGAGTGTTGCGGCGCTTAGGTCATCGTTGACAAAGGCACAAACCACTTGGCAACCCGCCGCCAGTGGAGCGGTCAGAAGCTCTAAACGCGGCTCGAGAAAGACCAATTCAAACTGCTCGGCATTGGCAGCCGTTAAAAAAGTTCGGTCATAAGGTTTGGTGTTAAAGACAGCAACTCGCATGGGAAGCATTTTACTCCTTTTTGATAAACGCACAAAGCTCAGATGAAGGTGTTATGCTTGGTGTAGCGTCAAAAAATCTTAGCAATTTGTCACACCCGCACCAAAAGGGGTTTAAGGTGTCCGCACCAAAAGGGGTTCAATATGTCCGCACCAGCTAACATTGTGCAAGTCGCCTCGAGTAGCCAAGCCTTAAGTACCTTTGTGAAAGCCTTAAAAGCGGCTGATTTAATAGATACTTTATCCGGCTCGAGTCGCTACACGGTTTTTGCCCCAACCAATGAAGCCTTTGCCAAAATCAGTAAAACCGATTGGGCAGCACTGCTTGCTGATAAAGCCAGTCTGACCAAAATCTTGACTTATCATCTTGTTTTTGGTCTTGTTACAGCTAAAGATGTTTTACGCATGAATGGTAAAACCGCTAAAACCGTTGAAGGGGCAAACCTAAACGTCACAATTACTGAACAATTGGTTGAAATTAACGAGGCTAAAGTTGTTAAAACCGATATGGTAGCCAGCAATGGCGTAATTCACTGCATAGATACTGTATTGATGCCACTCTAAAATAAGGTCACTTCTGGTGCTGTCAATTCGGGCTTGTGCCATGAATATCTTTAGGCTCGAGGTTTGCCGAAAGCGCCATTTGTTCGGCTGGTGTGATGCTCGAGGGTTTAAGGTCAATGGTTGTTAGGTTTAGTTTTTTTAGAAATGTGTGTGGGTCGCCGTTCAACAATTTTTGCCACCAACCTTGTTCGATTAAAGCAACCGCATCCGCGCCTTGCGCCAGAGCGTACTCGCCAAGCTGCATCTGATCAAAATTGGGCAGCCAAGCAGTAGTGACTTCTAGCTTATTGGCACGTAAATAGGTGGCGATAAGCTCCACAAAGGCGGTGGTCTCGGCGGCTACCCTGAGCGTATCAGCAGGGGTTAAATCTGGGTCAAGACTAGCGGTGTTTTCGGCTTCAAATAACGTTGGTGCGGCTGGCTGGTTGGCTGGCAAGTTCGAGGTGAACATTCCAGTCCCAAGCGGGGCGGCAAACTCGAGAATATGCACCGCGCTACTGCTGGTTTGGGCATACTGAATCAGGTCTGGCATATATTCAACCCAGTTATCAAGAATTTCGATGGCTAAGACAATTTTTTTCATAAGCTCCTTTAGCTGGTTGGTGGCAGTTCCATTTCTTTTGCCCAAATGGATTCACCATTGGCATAGGGGTCAAGTTTTCCCATCAAATCGAGTAAATCGCTTTTGTTGATGCGTTCTTCGTCAATCATCAATTCAAGTTGCGCCACCAGTTTTGGGTCGTCTTGTAGCAAAGGACGAAGTTCGTGATAGCGTTCGATGTCTCGAATTTCTTGGGCTAGGGCGGCGGCTAAACCCCGCCAAGTCCGCCCACTTAAATCAGGCGCAGTAAAACTCGGCACTGTGCCATCAAAATGCCGAATAAAGCCTTTTAACCGTTCAAGGTGGTCTTGTTTGCGTTGCTGGATATTTTCTAAGCGTGTTTTATCTTGGGGGTACTGCATTTTACTCGCAAGCTCGATAATTAAAGCTGTGGCATGTGCCTCCTCGAGAAAACGTTGCTCGAGGGCTTGACGTACCTGCGCTTTTGGGTCTGGGACAAAGCCACGCAACCAACGTTGAATCCGTTCCAACTTAGAATGTGGCGCTCGAGCATCAAGGATTTGTTTAGCCCGACCAATATAATCGCGCAATTGTGTGACCCGAGTTTCTAAGACCAATAAACCATAAGGCAGTGGCTGAGGCAACCATTGTCCATTGACCCGCACCAAAAAATACCAGCGCTGGTCTGGGTTATCGAGCCAATCATCAAAATGGTACTCGAGCAGCACATGTTCGGCACTTGGGTCTAGGCTGCCCCAAAATGCCTCGAGTTCATCCCAACGGGCATATAAACTGGGCGCATGGTCTTTGGTCAGGGTATGCCCAGTCGGTAGCCGTGCCTCAAAGACAGTTTTCATTTGACTGCTTGGTAGTGTGCTAATCCAGCCAAGCCGCCCATTTCGGTCTCGAGCCTTTTGGCAAGCTCGCCATGCAAAAAATGCACTTTTAGACCAAAACGCTCACGTAATTCTGGAAGTGCATCCCGCAAGACCATGCCCTCTACACCAAGACCAGTCAATGGTGAAATACCTTGGGCGGGATAGGTGGCAAAAATGTACCCTTGGGCATCACGCCAGACTGGAATATCAAAGGCATCGCCAGAAACCAGAAGTTCATAAATTTGCCCTTCCTGAACAGCCGTTAGTGTTGTCTCAGCCCCTTTCATACCATACCCAAGAACTTTTTCGAGCAGGGTAGTGCCAGTGTTGTATGTGGCAAGTGCTAAAGTCATTTGCGCCGCCTCGAGAACATCGGCAGGTGTCGCATCGCCTAACACAATAAACTCACCAGCCACCAATTGCTGTAAAACCAGAGGCATTTGCTCAAATAAACTTGAACGGGCTTCGGGCGTACCCGCAAGTAGCAATTGTGTAAACCCAACCGCCTGATGTAAATGAATAATTTGCTCTATCAGCTTGCGCCAAAAAACTTGGTCATCGTGCTGCTCGCGTTGACTTTTATCGGTGTCGCGCCCAAGCACCCCAGATTTATCATTCTCGAGTGTATCTTCGCTATTTAGCAGTTCATGGATTTCGCCTAGGTTGACGGTAAATAAACGCCGCCATTCACGGTCAACCAGCACAATTGCGGTGACGGGATTGGTTTCAAGTGCAAAATGCAATGGTTCAAAATCTGGCAGACCAAAACGCACCACTTCCGGTAACTCGAGTTGTACATCGATCATCCGCGATTTGACATGACCGTGTTCATCCCAAAGGTAATAAACCCTTGTTCGGGTCTGGGTTTGGGCAAGACTCAAATCATCCATCACCGCGTTCTTAAGCGCATCAGGCAACTCGAGTTGATGCAGTGCATTTTTTATCCGAATCCGTAGTGCCGCCCCTTGGTTCACTTGGCTACCCGGATTGACATGGCAAACAGCCGTCAAAACCTCGGTTTTTGGAAGCTCCAAAGTTAGCGCTTTGATTGTCTCTTGGTCGAGTTTTTGTGATTCCAGCATATGAACTCCTTTTACTCGAGTACAGGTTAGGCTCAAGGGCTGCTCGGAAGCTGTTTGATGCTTGAAGCCAAGCTGAGGAAAACACGGCTCTTCAGTCCAAGCACAGTTTTGGCTCAGGTTAAATTCAATTGACTTTGCTTGACTTTTACTTGGGAACTGAAGAAATTTTGGAGGATTCATGAAAGCACAAGAACAAAAAAACTTAAAAACACTGCTGCATACCCGTTATATCGTGGTTTTAGCCGTGGTAACGCTCTACCTGTTATCGCTGGCATTGTTTATTTATGCAACCATCAAGACGATGCTTTTATTACCAAAGCTCTTAAGTCAGTTTTCTGAAGGCAGTACCAAAACACTGATGTTATTTGCGGTAGAGACAGCCGATTTATTTTTGGTGGCGGTAGTTTTATATGTTATTGCGGCAGGATTATTTGAGCTATTTATCAGTCGTAAAGTCAGAACCCCAAAAGGTGGTGCAGCCAAGTGGCTCGAGGTGGAAACACTCGACGACTTAAAGCAGAACCTGATTGGCGTTGTGGTGGTCGCCATGTCGGTATTATTTTTAGGTGTCTTAATCAAGAACGACCCAGAGCAAAATCTACTCGAGATAGGTGTTGGTGTAGGGGCAGTGATTGCTGCATTGGGTTGGTATGTTTCGCAAAAATCTAAAGCCAAAGAATCGGATGCTAAGGTCAGTGAATCTAAAATTATCCCACCTGAAGCACCAGTCGAGTCTATGATTTTGCTCGAGTAGATTTCGTCGGCTGGCTAAACTTTATAACCAAACTCAAGAAATAAAGATCAATCCCTTGGAGACTTATGTCCAATTTTAGCCCAATTATTCAAGCGCTTATGACCATGCTTTGGCTTGGGACTATACAAACCTCTGCTCCTAACCTGAGCGGTTTGTACACCAGTCAATCAGAAATTGTAATTGGACTAAACGAAACGACAGGCTCGAGTGTGCTTGTGGACTTAAAACTTAGCCTGACCGATACCCAAGGACAACTTACAGGGTATTTAACTGTCCAAGCTCAAAATTCAATTTTCCCACTGACTTTAACCGCCACTGGTCATTACCAAGCCCAAGCCATACGCTTGAAGCTAATGGTTGGATTTTGTCTCGAGTCGCCAAGTATAAAAGTTAATCTTGTACTCGCACCCGATGGAGCGATTGAATTTTCCAAAACCACTGAAATTATCACTTGTAATTTCAGTCAGATACGTCTGGTACTACCACATCGGGTGCGGCTTACCTCGAGAAGTAAATAACAGTTGGCTGCTACAATCTCGAGCTTCAAGTTGGCATGGCTCGCGCTCGAACCATGCTGCGTGAGCCAAATGCTAGGGTGATGATGGCTGCTAAAAAAGCCACAATTAAGCCCGTTATGCGCGGGTCGTAATTTGAACCTTGTATCGGAAAGAGAAAATAAGTGACGTTGATTGTAGCGTGAAAAAGAATGGCAATAAAAACGCTCTTGCCTGTGTTGTTATAAAGCCAAGTGATGATCACCCGGTAAGCCACGGAACTGAGCGACCACCAAGCAACCCATGCTAGTGGGCGCTGTACCGAAAGCAACGGAATCAGATGCCAGACAGCCCAAACCACGCCCAGCAGCAATCCAAAATGGGATTGAGAGCGCAAAGGTTAGTGTAAAGAAAGTCAGCGCCGACCTCTTCTTGAGGTTTAACCCGTTGCTACCAAATTTGAATTCTTTAGGGGTCATGAACTTGCCTTATTATGGTGCTACAACCAAGTGAGTTTTGGTCAGCAGATTAAGTACACGCTAAAAATCAACAAATTATTCGGGCAAATTTTTGAATTTTTCGGATGCTCGATGCAAAAAATAACAATTGCCAGTCAGATACATTATTTGGTTGGTTATCACTTCAAAAAGTAACACCACCATAAAGCCGCACATCACCAAAAAATTTAAGGGATGCACCGATTTAATAAAAACCACCGAGCGCCGTATGGTTTGCATCAGTCACCCTTATGGCTCGAGCGGTGGCATTTGGGCGGCATCGGTGCGTTCAACCACAATCGTTAAACTGGCAGCCAAAGCCGCAATCGCACCGATGGCTGCCCAGACAGGCAGTAGCAACACCCCAACCACCCCATACGTCAGTGGGATTTCGATTAAGGTATGCCCTTCTTCGTTTTTAATCGTGATGCGGCGAATATCGCCTTCATGAACCAATTCTTTGAGTTTGCCGAGTAAGCTGCTACCGCTCAGTTTGAATTCTTGGGTGCTAGGGGTCATGATATTTCTCCTTGTTGGGCAGGTACTACCAAGTGGGCTTCGGTCAACTGATTCAGCAAACGCTTAAATTCAACAACTTCATCTGGGTGACGCGGCACTCGAGCCTCCAAGGTTCGGCGGCGATGCTCGAGAATTGCATCAAACAACTCGATTTCGGCTTGGGTCATTCTATCTATTTGGTCATGGAGTTTATCTCTTACATTCATCAGCGCCCCACCTGCTCAATAGCAATCCGCCCAATGCCACCTTTGACCTCGAGTTCGAGACGGTTAGAAGCAGTTTCAAAGTTGCTCGAGGTATAAACATCACCGTTCTTCTGATAATCACCAAGCACACTGATTGAACCAATCCCACTTGAGGCGCGAATTCGGGCTGCCATGCCACGGGCAATCGTGACCCTTATTTCGCCAACCCCACCTTCGATAGTAGCCATTACCCGACCCGCCACTGGCAAATGCACGGTCATTGAACCGACTCCACTTTTAACCGTTAGATTTACGACTTTGAGACTGGTTAAATCTAGATTTGCGCTTCCTACACCTGTTTTTATTTGCAGTTCAAGTGGTAGATTTTTTGAAAGCCCAAGCTGCCAACCCGAGTCCAGTTCGCCTTTGAAGTCTGGCAGTAAAATGTTTGAACCTGTTGTAACTGCTGCCAATCGCACAAACTGCACACCGCCGCGTAGCTCATCTTGACGCTCAAGCCGTTCATTGCTGTTTATCTCGAGCTTGCCTTGCATCAGTAACCCTGTATTATTGGCGTTAATCTCAAGCCGCCCAAGGCTGGTATTCAGTTCAATTTTGGCTCGAGATGCGGTGATGCCATAACTGATCGGTTCGGTACTGATGTGGTTTATAGGTTGTGTAAAAAACCACCAAGCAACGCCAAGCAATGCCACAAGCACCAATCCTAGCGTTAGTGGTCTACCCCAAGCGTAAGGTTTGATGACCATGGCAATACCAATAATCACCATCAGCAAAGGTAAACCCCAATTTCTTAGCCCAATCGTATCAAGCAACGACAACAACCCCAGAACAATCAGCACATATGCCCAACGACTGGTTTTAGGTGATGGGGCTACCTGAGCAGAGACATTTTGCGCGGTTAAGGTGCGTTCAATTTCACTCATTGGTTTTCTCCTGTACACTGCATTTACAGCAACTTAAGACCACGATTGATTGTTTCAAAGTCTTCTTTACTAATTTTGCCGTGGTCAAGCAATTCTTGGTTTTTCTCGAGGGCGGGTTTAATCTCGCTTTGCTGGAAGCCTTTGTGGATTTGCAGTACAAACAGCACCAGTCCAGCACTTAAAAAAGCAAGCAGTACCAATGCGCCAAGTTCATTTGGATTGAGTATCATGATCGTCTCCTTTTAGACGGTTTGAGTTGGCTTAACAGACCCAAGGGCTTTATAAATTTCAATCCAGACCACACCGAGTAAGGCAGCTAGGGCTGCCCAAGCTAAATCAGCAATCGGCACGGCTGCAAAACCAAATAACTTTTGGGCTGGTACAAAAAATAAGGTTGTCAGTAAAAGTAAAAGGGTTATTCCGAGCATCAGCCAAAGCAATTTATTGGGTACACCAAGGGTCTGAAAAACAAACGCCTTGAGCGAACGATTGACCAGTGTTAAAAAGATATTACTGATGACCAAGGTACAAAAAACAAGGGTTCGCACCACTTCGAGACTCGAGCCGTTTTGCATGGCTAGGTAATAAACACTTAAAATTGCAAAAGCAATTCCTAAACCCTGAGCTATGCTGCGCCTTAACTCTGCGCCCGACAAAAAAGAATCGGTCAGCTTGCGCGGCGCTTGCTGCATTTGCCCAGCTTCGGCGGGTTCGTTTTCAAAAGCAATCGAGCAAGTTGGTCCCATCACCAGTTCAAGAAAAATTATGTGAATTGGGGTGAATAAATTTGCAAATTTCCAATCAGCAAGTAATGGCACAGCCACTACCAAAATGATTGGAATATGAATGCCAACAATGTATAAAACGGCTTTTTTGAGGTTTGAGTAAATGCGTCTACCTTGGGCGATAGCATCTACCATTTTAGCAAGGTCGTCATTGACCAAAACCAATGAAGCGGCTTGCCGAGCCACTTCCGAGCCACGCTGACCCATTGCTACACCAATATGGGCGGCTTTGAGGGCGGGTCCGTCGTTGACTCCATCACCTGTCATGGCGACAACTTCACCGTTGGCTTTAAGGGCTTCGACCACTTTAAGTTTTGCTTCTGGGAACATTCGTGCAAACACAGCCGTGTCGGTGACTTGTGCTTGAAACAAGTGCGCCTCTAAGCCCATAACTTGTTCGCCAGTCATAAATCGTTCACTATTTGGTAATCCGACTTGTCTGGCAATGGCTTGGGCAGTCTCGAGGTAATCACCAGTAATTAACTTAACTTTGATTCCAGCTTCACCAAAGGCTTTAACCGTACTGGCAGCATTTACTTTGGGTGGATTCTCAAGTGCCAGTAAACCAAGAAATGTCCAAGTAAAATCATCTTGTTGGCTAGGGTAAGTTGTGCCTTGAAACTGACCTCGAGCCACACCAAGCACCCGCAAACCTTGGCTCGAGAGTTCTTTGGTGATGGCTAGAATCTGTTCTTTGGCTTGTGGCTTACAGACAGCCAGAATATGGTCAACTGCGCCTTTGCCAGCAATTAGCACATCACCATTTGGGGCTTGGCGCACATGGGTCATCATCGGTGGTGTACCGTCTAAAGGATATTCGTGCAGCATCGGATAAACTGCCTCTTGATTTGATTTTTCAAAGGCACTCACAATGGCGTGTTCCATGGCATCAAATGGTTTATCTTCGCTTGCCCAACGCGCAAAAGTCAGTATTTCTTGGCTCGAGGCGGAAAGCCCTTGGTCTAAGGAAACAACGGTTTTGCTTGTAGCATCATAAATTTGCCGCAGGGTCATGCCATCTTGGGTAATTGTGCCAGTTTTGTCCGAGCAAATTACGGTTGCCGAACCGAGGCTTTCGACGGTTTGGGGTTGTTTGGTCAGCACCCCGATTTTACTTAACCGAGCCGCCCCAAGTGCCATAAAACTACTAAATGCGACAGGAATTTCTTCGGGCAGTAGCGCCATCACCAAAGTTAAACTCAGCAGCAATGCCGTAATCCAATCGCCTGAACGGGCATAATTGATACCGCCGACCAAAATAAACGCGCCAGCCCCAACCCATGCCATACGAATCACAAATTGATTAATCTGCAACTGCAACGGTGTTTTTTCGGTTTGAATAACCGCCATGCTTTTGCCAATCTGCCCGATTTTGGTTTTTAAGCCAACTGCATTAATCTCGAGTAAAGCACTGCCAGTCGAAATGCTTGTACCGGCAAAAACTTGGTCTTTTTCGGCTTTTAAGACCGCCACCGATTCGCCCGTTAAAACCGATTCATCTAAGGAAAAATCTTGGCTATTTTTGATTAAACCATCAGCCGGAATCTGCTGACCTTCGGCGGTTGCCACCCAGTCACCGACCACAATTTTTTCGACGGCTAGGGTTGTGATTGCACCATTGCGCCAAACTTGGGCGGTCGGTTGGGTTAAGTCATGAAGCGCACTTAAGGCTTGGTTACTGCGGACAGTTTGGTACAAAGAAATTCCCGCCACTAAAAATAAGGCAACAATCAGGGTGATGGCTTCACTGGATTTTCCTAGCGAAAAATAGACCGCACAAGCCACCACCAAAAGTAAAAACATCGGTTCAAGAACCACGCCTTTAAGCATCTCGAGAAAACGTGGTTTGGTACTCAATAACAATGTATTCAGTCCAAACTGAGCCGATGACTGAGCGACAGCCGTATCGTTCAAGCCCTGAATAATGACTGGACCCTGTACATTTTTACTCAATTGTTGGCTCATGATTGTTAAGCCGACCGACTCGAGACTTCGATGTCCTGAGCCACCAACACTTCTCGAGAATGCATAATTTGGTGTTCATCGCCGTGTGCCAATACCAAATAATTTCCAGCCCGTACAGCCGATTCTGCCAGTTCGTGGGTTGTAAAGTAGCCTTGAATAAGATGTTTCATAATATTCCTCCCTAAGACGCGAGCCTCGTGTTTAATTTTTTAGTAACCGACTGTAATTTCGTTGTTGACAGCAATTACGCCACCTGCATTCCACGCCACACGGCTGGCAGATTCGCGTTCCGTCCAAGTGGGCAAATGACCGCGCAAAGTAATATTGCCACCTTGGGCAGTCACATAAATATGTTCGGAATCAAGGTAGGCACTGCGCTTAAAGGCAGCTTCAATTTTTTCACGGACATCAGCACTGCTTAAAGTTGGTTTAAGGCTGATTAAGTTATTCACGCCTTTAACACCACGTAAGTACAACACAGCGCTATAGACATTCTTCATTTGGTAGTGCCAGTCCACTTGCCCTTCAAGCGTAATAATGCCGTTTTCAACCTTGATTTGAATGTCTTCGTCGGGGACTGACACCCCCCACTTAATTGCATGACGAGCCGCAGCAGCAATGTCGGTGTCGGATTGCTCAGTTTTTGGAAAAGGCTGAACGCTTAGTTCTTCGGCAAAACCCTCGACTCCTACTACGCGCTTGACAGCACGTTCGGCATTCCATTTTTCATAGAAATTTGTCACACTGCCCGAAAGTGTGACAATGCCATCCGAAACAGCCACTGAAATTTGTGATATGTCAATACTTGGGTCAAAGCCCAGTTCATCAAGTACGTCTTTATGGACTTGAATATCGGTTCGCTTATTCATCGTTCTCCTTTAATCATCTCGAGCAGTCTCGAGCCAAGTTTTCTAAGTACCAATTGCCATATGGGTTCTAAGTACCAATCACAATGCGGTTTTCCACACCAATCACACCTGGAGCGCTCCAAGCTGCCAACACTGCTGAATCACGTTCTTTTAACGATGGTAAATTGCCACGCAAGGTGACACGTCCAGCCATAACCTCGATGGAAATGGCTTTGCTGTTTAGTTCGGCGTTGCGCTCGAAGGCATTTTTGATGCTGGTTTCGATGCTGTACGGTTGAATGTTAATTTGGCTGGCTTTGATTTTAAGGTTATTGCTGACCCCGCGTACCCCAACCAAACTATTCATCGTTTGATGTGCCTGACCGCGCTGAAACTCCCAATGAACTTCGCCTTCAAGTGTCACCCAACCACTTTGCACCTTCACTTTGATGCTCTCACGCGGTATAAGCCAACTCCACTCTAGGGCTTCAACGGCGGCTCGGGCAATGTCGGTATCGTTGCGCTGATGGCTCGAGGGCAGATTAACCTTCATTTCATCGGCGATGCCAAAAACGCCATTGACCCGTTCAATCACCCTCGAGATAGCCATTTTGCCAGCAAATGAATCCACTGTCCCTGTCAGTGTAACCACGCCATTATTGGCGGTTACTCCAACGTGAGCCGCATTGACACTTGGTTCAAAATCCAGTTCGGCAAGAACATCTTCTTGTAATTTTTTATCGGTTTTCATGATTACTCCTGTTTAGCGTCTCACTTAATATGCACGGCATCATCTCGAGTGGCGAGAAACGACTGGTTCAGTTTTCACTTCCGAGTTTCAAGCAATCAAAATGTCGTTTCTGACCGAAGTCACACCCTGGGTATTCCAAGCGGCTCGAGTTGCCGCCTCAAGTTTTTTTTAGTGCTGTCCATAAATACTCCTTTTGACCTAGAAAAAACTATTTGGATTTTTCTCCTTGGGTAATCTCAAATAAAAACCAAACACGACGCTCGGTTTCATCAAGGAACGTTTGTAAAACATTGCTGGTAGGCGAATCGTGGTTGGCTTCGCAAAGTGCAATGGCTGTTCGTTGCTGACGAACCATCTGTTGGTTATCGCTCAATAACCGCTTAACCATCTCAAGTGGCTTGACCGAGGGTTCATTGTCATCTTTAATTTGTTGTAACTTGGCAATTTGCGAAATTGAATGTAGGGTTGGTTCACCAAGTTTGCGGACACGCTCGGCAAGCACATCTACATAAGCCAGTAATTGGTCGGCGTGCGAGTCAAAAAGCTCGTGCAGTTCCTTGAAGTCTGCGCCATACAAATGCCAATGAAAATTCTTGGTTTTAATATAGAGCGCCAAAGTATCAGCAATTAAAATATTAATGGTTTGGCTAATGGCTGTCACTTGGTCTGGGCTTAGGTCTGTTGGAGTCGCCAACATTTTTGTGGCTGGAATCGTCATAAAACTCCTTGTTCAGTACCAAGCTTGACAAAAGTCTGTTTGCACAAGCTCTAAGTAATCATGCTCGAGCGCCCCAAGTTGTACTGCAAGCACATGGCTATTGACTTTATTAACCCGCACAGTCAACACGCCATGCTCGAGAAAAGCCCGACCACCACACATCTCGAGGTCGCCAATTAAAGCAATCGAACGAAAAACTTCACCACTTGGGCGTTCACGCCACAAATACTGTGCTTCTAGCGATTCAGTCTCGAGCCGCGCCACTACCGATAAGACATTGTTCATTAGTGTGACCGCCACATTTTCTGGTTTTACACCTGGCAAGTTCATACGGATTAACAAATGGTCTGGCTGCTCGAGAACATCGGTATGTAACAACCTCGGTAAGCCGTTGAGAATCACCTCTGGACTGATGCCTAGCTTTTGGGGTGGACAAATTTCATGGGTAAGTTGTTTTTCAGGAAGAAGCTGCTTGGGAATATCATAATGAACCATTGTTTTTCTCCTTAACTAACCCATCTTCTTCAAGTAAAATAATTTACTTAAACCACGACCTATGCCACAATCTGCCAGTGGAAAATTTGACTCTCCATAAGTAAGCATCATCACCTGAATGCGTAAGGTTATTTAGCTGAAGACTTGCTGAAAACAATAGATTTCTATCCTAAATACACAACTAAACGTTGCGAAAATAGCCGATAATCACTTCGAGTTTTGCAGCTTCATCGGGCGATAACATCGGTTCGACCGTCTCGAGAACACCACTATTACCGATAATTCGTGGTAAGGCAATCGCAACGCCCTGAGCTTCATCCCATGCACTGACGGTCATGATTTCATGACGGTCTTCGATAATTGCATTGATTAAATGGGTAATGGCATGACCTAAGCCAAACAAAAACGATCCTTTTTGCTGCAAGGCTTTATTGACCGCGTACTGTACGGCTTCTGCGATTTTATTCTTGGTTTGATTGGTCAGGTGCTGTCCGTGCTGCTCGAGGTAGGTTTCAAACGGAATGCCAGCTACGCGAACCGTACTCCATGCCATTAAAGCACTGCCGCCTTGTTGTCCAAGTACATACCCATGAACTTGACTTAAATGAACACCAACTTGTTTAGCGATGGCTTGTCGGAATAAGTTGGTCTCGAGGATTGTGCCTGTGCCAATAATTCGATTTGTATATTTTTCGCCAAATAATTTGGCAATGTGATTGGTCATCATGTCAATTGGTTGAATCGCATTGATGATGATCACGTCTGATTGTAACTCTATGGCTCGGATGGTGCTGAGGGTGGTTTGTAAGATGGTGGTGTTGACTTCGAGTAATTGCTTACTGCTGTAATTAAAGGTGGTGCGTTGACCTGCGGCGAGAATAATGATTTTTGAATCATGAACATCACTGAGTTCACCTGCGCGAATAATGGTTTGTCCCATGAATCCACTATTGATGTCAAGGGCTTGTGCATCGGCAAGACTGTGTTCTTTATCTATTAAAACGACTTCTAAAGCCAAGTTCTTTTGGGCTAAAGCATTGGCAATTGCGCCACCAACCATTCCTGCTCCAATAATACTGATTTTCATAAGTACCTCCGAACAAGAGTCTCGAAGGCTGGCATTACCAAGGCATTACGGTTGTGTTCCCACCCGTGTGGTAATGCACTGGTAATTCTCGAGTTGCAAACTTCAAACAGGAGGATTTATATGACAAAAGAATTCACAAGCAACCTCGAGTTACAACGTTGGGTCGCAGAAGTCGCGGCATTATGCCAGCCAGACAGCATTCATTGGTGCGATGGCTCACAAGAAGAATACGACAAGCTCTGTGAACAAATGGTGCAAAGTGGTACGTTTATACGGCTTAACCCCGATAAGCGCCTGAATAGTTTTTTGGCACGTTCCGCAGTGACCGATGTGGCACGGGTCGAAGACCGCACTTATATTTGCTCGAGAAGTAAATCCGACGCGGGTCCGATGAACAATTGGTTTGAACCCAAAGCCATGAAAACCAAGTTGCAAGGCTTATTTGCGGGTTCAATGCGCGGACGGGTGATGTATGTGATTCCGTTCAGCATGGGTCCGATTGGCAGTTCAATTTCGCACATTGGCGTAGAATTATCCGATTCGCCATATGTGGCGGTCAATATGCGAATTATGACGCGCATGGGACAAGCGGTACTCGAAGCATTGGGGAACAACGATTTTGTGCATTGCTTACACAGCCTTGGCGCACCGCTCGAGTTTGGACAAAAAGACAGTAGCTGGGCATGTAACTTTGACAAGTACATCGTTCATTTCCCCGAGGAACGCAGTATCTGGAGTTATGGTTCTGGTTACGGTGGCAACGCCTTGCTTGGTAAAAAGTGTTTTGCCCTAAGAATCGCTAGTGTGCTGGCAAAAGAACAAAATTGGTTAGCCGAACATATGCTGATTCTTGGTGTTAAAGACCCGAACGGCGAAAAAACCTATGTGGCGGCAGCCTTTCCAAGTGCTTGTGGTAAAACCAATTTTGCGATGCTGATACCACCAAAACCTTTTACCGATGATGGTTGGGAAATCAGTACAGTTGGAGATGACATTGCTTGGATAAAAGCAGACAGCCACGGGCAACTCCGAGCCATCAACCCAGAAGCAGGTTTTTTTGGGGTTGCTCCAGGCACAAATTTTGAATCTAATCCCAACGCCATGAACAGCATTCTCGAGAATACGATTTTTACCAATGTTGCCCTGACCGACGACCTCGATGTTTGGTGGGAAGGTATGAGCGCCACACCACCCGCGCATTTAATAGACTGGACAGGACAAGACTGGACCCCTGATTGTGGACGCAAAGCCGCCCATCCTAACTCGAGATTTACCGCGCCGATAGCCCAATGCCCAGTCATTGACCCAGCTTATAACGACCCAGATGGCGTACCAATTTCTGCCTTTATCTTTGGTGGCAGACGCTCGAAGGTTGTACCACTGGTTTACCAGAGTTTTAATTGGACTTATGGTGTTTATGCGGCTGCTACAATGGGTAGCGAAACTACGGCGGCGGCAGTTGGTGCAACAGGGGCAGTCCGCCGCGATCCATTTGCGATGCTACCTTTTTGTGGTTATCACATGGGTGATTACTTTAATCATTGGGTGCAACTTGGCAGGGAATTACCCAACCCACCAAGAATTTTTAATGTCAATTGGTTTCGCAAAGACGCAGCCGGCAACTACTTATGGCATGGTTTTAGCGAAAATATGCGCGTCCTCAAATGGATTGTCGAACGTGCCAGAGGTCATGCCACTAGCGTCGAAAGTGTCCTTGGTTGGGTTCCCCGCTATGAGGACATGGATTGGCGCGGTCTGGACATGACCAAAACCCAATTCGAGCAGTTAATCAGTATTGACCGCGAATTATGGCAACAAGAAATTGCCTCGCACGACGAATTATTTATCAAACTCTACGATAGATTGCCCAAAGAATTTATTTTTATCCGCGAGTTAATGCTCAGTGCGCTATGGCGTTCACCAGAACTTGGGGAACTCGCCCACGAATAAAATCTCGAGGTATTTATGCTGACCTTACTCAAAGAAAACCCACTGCTGCTGCTTTTTCTGGTCTCGAGCTTAGGCTTTCTGCTCGGGCGGGTCAAAATTGCGGGTTTTTCCTTGGGTATTGCCGCCGTTTTATTTGTAGGGCTAGCGTTTGGTAGTTTGGATGCCGAACTTAAACTGCCCGAGATTATTCAGCGCCTTGGCTTGGTGTTATTTGTCTATACGATTGGTTTATCCAGTGGCACAGGTTTTTTTCGCAGTCTAGGCAAGCGTGGTCTGCGCGATAATGCCCTGGTGCTGGGGGCGTTAATACTAGCCGTGCTGGTCTCGAGTTTGCTGCGCCGCATTCTCAATCTCGAGCCGAGTTTAGTGGCTGGGGTCTTTGCTGGTGCTTTCACCAATACGCCCGCCTTAGCAGGGGTACTCGAGGCGATCAAGGGTACGAGTGCCGAATCCTTACCGGTGCTTGGTTACAGCGTGGCGTACCCAATGGGTGTGATTGCGATGCTGCTTTGTATTGGCTTACTCGAGCGATTCTGGCGGGTAGATATGAAACTCGAGTCGGCTCGAGTGGCTGGGTTTACAGCCAACGGCTTAAAAAGTGCCTCGGTACGCCTGACCAACCCAGATTTAATTGGTTTAACCGTGGTGGCACAGTCAGAGGGCTGGAATGTGCTGTTTGCGCGACATCAGCGTGGTCAAATTCAAAGTCTGGTCTCGCCAAAAACAACTTTTGAGCTTGGTGATATTATTACCCTGATTGGTACAGAAGAAGCTGTTCAAAAAAGTATCAATCGGCTTGGTGAGGTTATTCCAGCCGCACTCGAACTAGACCGCAGTCATTTTGATTACCGTCGGGTTTTTGTTTCTAGCCAAGCTGTGGCTGGGCGAAGCCTACTAGAGTTGCAATTGCCACAGCGTTTTGGGGCATTGATAACTCGAGTTCGGCGCGGAGATATAGAATTTTTACCCAATAAAGACACCGTTCTTGAGTTAGGCGACCGAGTGCGGGTGGTTTGTGCGCCCCAAGAAATGAAAGCGATTTCGAGTTTTCTAGGCGATTCGTACCAGCATCTTTCTGAAATTGATGTGCTGTCGTTTGGCTTAGGAATCGCCCTTGGCTTGCTGCTCGGTAGTCTAAAAATCCCATTGCCAAACGGTGGTCATTTTGAACTTGGTATTGCGGGTGGCACACTGATTGTTGGTTTGTTGCTCGGTTGGGGAGAACGTTTTTTAGGGGTCTTATGGCAGATTCCGTACAGTGCTAACCTGACCTTACGCCAAATTGGGATTGTGCTGTTTTTAGCGGGGGTCGGCACACGTTCGGGTTTTGCTTTTGGTCAAACAGTCTTCTCGAGCCTCGGAATCACCTTATTTTTACTGGGTACGTTCCTGACTTGTTTTGTAGCCATTACTTTGTTATTTATTGCCCATAAAATCCTGCGCGTCCCGTTCCCGATTGCGATTGGAATGCTGGCAGGCTTGCAAACCCAACCAGCCGTGCTTGCCTTTGCCACCGAACGAAGCGGCAACGACCTACCCAATCAAGGTTACGCGACTGTTTATCCAATGGCAATGATTGCCAAGATACTGCTGGCGCAAATTCTGCTAACGCTGTAACAAAAGGAGAAAATATATGACCACAACCACAGGTATCACCAAGCTCGAGCAAACCAAAGATGAATTTATATTGCGTTTCGGGCATCAAGACCACATCAGTAGTCAAACCCCATTGCTTGCCCGTGAAAGCGGTTATTGGTGCGTCCATGAAATCATGACTGCCAAGGTTATCAGCGTCGAAGTCAGCACCACCCTGCCCGAGATTCGACGGATTTTACAAGAACATGGTTTTCGGCATTTATTGGTTAAAAATCATGACCGAATCGTTGGTATTATTACTGACCGAGACATTCGCCGTGCCTTACCGTCGGATGCAACTAGCCTCGCCCAATGGGAAATCCCTCTGCTGCTCGAGAAAACCACGGCTAAAGAACTGATGCACAACCCAGTGATTACAATCCTCCAAGACGCGCCAGTGGCATATGCAGCCAGAGTCATGCTCGAGGAGAACATTTCGTGTTTAGTGGTGCTGTACGGCGATGAACTTAAAGGTATTGTGACCACCAGCGATATTCTAAGAGCCGTAGCACAAAGTTAAACCTAAGGCTCGAGCCAAGGTAGTTTATGTTCAGTTACTCTTCAGCCAGACTTCAGTTCTGCGCCTTACTCTGATTTTACTCCTGCAAAACCCAAATTCGCTCGAGTTGCAATACTCCAGAATTTGGGTTTTTTACGCAGTGTCAAGGAGAAAAAAATGGAGCAAGGTCGGATTGGGCAAGAACTTCTTGAGGTTTGCCCGATTCTTGAGATTGCGACCCTTGGCAGACACCATGTTTTGGTCAATAACCAAGCCGCCCAATTTAAGAGTAAAACCGCCGAAGAACTCTTTTTTTACTTACTGGCTCATCCAAACGGTAAGCAAAAAGAAGAAATTCTCGAGCAACTCTGGCAAACCGAACCAACCAACCAAAGCAATAATCGTTTTAGAGTCACCGTACACCGTATTCGTCAGGCACTCGGGCATAATCAGGCACTGCTCGAGCAAGATAATCGTTACCGCTTAAACGCGGCTGTGCTGGCGGCTACCGACTTAAACCAAATTTATCAGACCCTAGAAGAAGCCCGCCATGCCCCAAACAAAGAACTGCGATTGCAAGCCTTTAAGCGTGTTATCGCACTCTATCAAGGCGACTTTTTACCGAGCATAACCACAACTTGGGCAAATGAACTGCGTGAACAACTGCGCGGGGTTTTTGTTCGTGCTAACCTCGAGATTTCGCTGCTTTATTGTGGAACTGGTACGTGTGCCAAAGCAGTCAGTACCTTAGATGCAGCCCTGCGGATAGACCCGTATATGGGAGAGAATCATCATCAAAAACTAATGACCTGTTTATCCGTGGTCGAAGATAAATACATTGCAATAGAGCATTACCGACGCTTTATTCATTTTTTACAAGTAGAACTTGAGGATTCACCAATGCCCGAAACGGTTGCTCTGGCTGAACGAATCAAAAACGGTGAGAAAATTTGTAACCGCGAACCGATGTCATTTACAACCAATTGCTGTTTCTCGAGAGATGGTGCTTACGTTGGTCTGGCTTAGTTATTTGGTATTTGTTTTAGAGGTACATCAGCTACTCGAGCTTTGGCGTTGTTACTTTTAAGCGTCTGAGCATCGAAGTTTTTTTGTTCTGATGTTGCTTCATGCGTCGCAGAACATTATCAAGAAACAACAAGGCTTCGGGAATGTATGAGCCTTTGTTAAGCATGACGCATTCAGCGCGTCCTGACATGGCAGCGTCGGTCACTTCGGCTCGAGTTGGTGAACCATTTTTTGCTAACGAATCCAGCACTTGGGTTGCCCAAATCACGGGAATATGCGCCGCTTCGCAGAGCCAAAGAATTTCTTCTTGGACTTCAGCAAGGCGCTCAAACCCTATTTCCACAGCTAAGTCGCCTCGAGCAATCATGATTGCAACCGGTGGGTGAGACAAGGCTGTCAGTAGTAAATCGGGTAAATTCTCAAAAGCAAGACGATTCTCAATCTTTAAGACAATGCCAAGGTGCTTCCCGCCTAATTGCTCGAGTTGAGCAATCAACATTTCGATGTCTTTTCGGTTTCGGACAAAGGATAACGAAACCATATCGCTGTTTTTAACAATAAACTTGAGGTCTTCGAGGTCTTTTTCAGTCAAAGCAGCTATCGAAAAATCGGTATCAGGTAAGTTAATGCCTTTTTCGGAACGAAGTTTTGCTAGACCTCCAGCCACATTGGTGATTTCTACCTCGAGTTGTTCTGGACTGACTTTTTTGATGATGCCAGCGATGATGCCGTCGTCAAATAGAATTCGCTCGTTTGGTTTGACATCACCAAAGACTTGTGGCAAAGTACAACCAATCTGGACTGGTATTGGCATCCCGTTCTCAATTCGGGCTTGATTGCCAAGAATACTATCGTGGGTCACGATTAACGTATCTCCAACTCGCAACTCGAGGGCTTGTGGTTTTGAGGGCAACTTGCCAATTCGACCCTCAAGCAATTGTTTTTTATTGTGGTAAACACAAATTGGCATTCCCGAAGTCAAGTAGGCAGTTCGTTCGATTTGGCAAATACAACCAGTGGCTAAAAGCTCAATAATCTCAAAAATTCTCGAGCGACCTCGAGCATCGGTCAACAAAAATTGATCACCTAGTTGGCAGCTTTGCAATTGTAACTCGGTTACTGGAATACAGACTGTTTGGGTTGGCGCACTTAACTTTGTGGTTGTAAAAAAGACTCGAGCTTTGGTCACCACTCGTCCAAATTGATCGCGCTGGTTTTATTTTGAGGACTTCTGCGCTCGCTTCAAATAATCCAGTGCGAAGTTTTGGTCCAGCCAAATCAAAGACAACACGACAACTGCGTCCAAGTTGAATGGTTGCTTGGCGCTGATTTTCGAGCATCTTTGCCCAAGTTATGGCATCGTCATGAGCGCAGTTTATTCGCATAATATCCATACCACACTCGAGAAATTTGGCAATTAAACCAGCATCGGTGGCAGCTTGTTCGGGCATTGTGACCATGATTCTCACTGCCCGATGTCGTGGACTTTTACCAAGAATTCGGGTGGTGTGATTACGAAGTAAGCGCCCAAGCTGTGGGTCAAGCGTTACCTCAAGCTGTGGGTCAAGCGTTACCTCAAGCTGTTCGCTCGAGCCAGCCATGCGTTGCAAAGCGAACAACACGGCATTGAGCGTTGCTAAAACATTGGCTTCCATGCGCCCAAGCGAACTCAGACCAAGGCGTTGCAACTCAAGTTGTATCTCACGAATGTCTTGTTGGCGCACCGCCAAGTAATGAATTAAATTTCGAGCGCTTTGCAAATATGGGGGGCGAATTTTTTTAAGTTCAACGTGGTACGTTTGCTCGAGGGCAATAGCTTGGTTGCGTAGGTTAAGGACTTGGGCAATCATTTTTTTAAGCGGTGGCTCGAGCGACTTAGTTTTCATAAATTCAAATCCTTACTTTAGTTTTGCAACCTCGAGTTGTCCAAGCCGCGCAAAATTAATACTCTCGGCTAGTAAGCGTGCAGCTTCTTGGGGTGCATGGAATCCCATGCTGTTCTCGGCATTGATAAAATCGGCTCGGAATTGGGCTTTGCGTTGGAAATCGCGGGCAGTTTTAAGTTGTGAGTCGGTTTTTTTGGCTTTCATGGCGGTTGCAATGGCATTGATCAAGTCCACAACTGCCGATTCTGATTGGGTCAATAATTTCTGAGTGCGGTCTTGAATAACTTCGACTCGAGCTTTGATTTCTGTTTCGTCGTACCGGTGGCAAGTCTGGCAGGCTTGTGCCACGTTTAACATCGGACTACGAACATGGTGGCTCGAGACTTTAATTGCGCCTTGGCGCTGATAGGGCATATGGCAGTCGGCGCAGGCTACGCCGCTTCGAGCATGAATGCCTTGTGACCAGAGTTCCATTTCTGGGTGTTGGGCTTTTAACACTGGGGCTTTAGAAATTTTGTGTTCCCAGTCTTTCCAACCCACATCGTCGTAATACTTTTCGATTTGCTCGAGCTTAAGTCCGTTCTGCCACGGGAAGGTCAGTTGTTTGTCTTCTTTGGTGATGTAATACTCGACATGGCATTGGGTGCAGACCATGCTTCGCAGTTCTTGGCGTGAGGCTTCTTTGTTTGGGTCATACGGCACGGCTTGATTGGTTTTGCGCCAGCGTTCGATGCTGGGGAAATTAGGCAGTGGGTCGTTTGATTTGGCAAGAGCTTGGATTCCATTCATAAAGGCTGGTCGGGTCACACGCACAGCCATGTCGGTTGGGTTATGGCAGTCCACACATGAAACAGGGTGGGTCACAAGGGCTGTAGCAGCCGAGTACGTGAGTTTATTGACCAATGTAAAGCCTTTGGCTACGGCTTCCCAACGGTGGTCTTCGTCGTTTGGTACTCCTGCTTTGACACCAGTTTCCCGAAAGGCGGTCAGTACACTGGCATGGCAATTTAGGCACGCGCCGGGTTGTTTGCGTTCGGTGACTCGTTTGGTTTCGCGTTGGTCGTCGAGCATAAAGGCATGACCGCGTTCTTCCCTGAAATCTATGCCAAAGGCGTAACCTGCAAAGATGGTGCGTAGGAACGGGTCGGAATCAAGTTTTTGAAAGTTTTCCGAACCACCATAACGGGTGCGTTCGGTATCCACAGTGCGTTTGTAACTATCATATTGCTTGGGGTAATTCTTGCCCCATTCGGCAGGGTCTATGGTGTCTTCAGTAATTTCCACAACTTGGAAAACGTGTTGTTTTTCCTCAGCTTTGCGCTGCACGATATTGGTGTACAGTGCTAATACGCCAACAGTCACAAGTGCGCCAGCTAAGAACACACTGGCAGTCAGTACCGGACCTCGAATCTTTGCCATTTTTGCTCCTTATCGTTGTGGTCCATGCCCAACATCAGCATGACAATGCAAGCAACCTAAGCTGTTGTCTTGTTTGACTTCGGATACCATTTGATGCACTGTGTCGGCATGACAAGATTTGCAGTTATGCTCGAGAATTTCTAGGTTCTTTTTGTTAATTCGGATTGGTTCATGGAAATTTTGTAAGGTAAATGCCTTTGAGTGATTCCAGCCATTTTCGGCTTTGGCAAGCCATTTGCCAATAAAATCATGGGGTAAATGACAATCGGTACAAACCGCCACGTTATGATGCGGTGCTTTTGCCCATGAATCGTAGACTTCGCGCATGATATGACAATTGACACAGGCTTTCGGGTCGCTCGACAAGTAACTGGTTGCACCTGCATAATAAGCAGTATATCCACTAGCCCCGCCTAGAATACCAAAACCAGCCGCCAGTGCTACCAAGAAACCACTGCCCGATAGCCAAGCAAGAATTGCAGTAAAAGTCAGTTTCATTGGTTGCTCCCCTTACGGAACTCGAGGTCACAAATTCTTAAACAGCTAAACTTGGGAGGGCAGTAGCAGCAGAGGCAGCCACATCTTCGCGCTGTGCTGCTCGAGTCAGCAGCACAGGCACATGAGCATGGTGCGCCACGGCTTGCGCCACGCTGCCGAGTAAAATTCGGTCTAAACCACCGTACCCGTGTGTTCCCAGCACAATCAAATCAGCGTGATGATTTTTAGCAATCTCGAGAATCACAGTGGCAATTCGCCGACCACCGGCTGGCTCGAGAACCAATTCCTTGTTGCTAATGTCGGTTAGTTTAGCTTCAGCGTTGTACAAAATATGCTTACCTTCGTTTAAGTAATCAGTAGCTAGGTTTGAGTAATCAATCATTGGCATGATGGTATCGTAAGTCGGTGGAACGTCAGGTACTACGTGCAAGATTTCAACACTGGCAGGCAATTGTTTAGCCAAAGCTCTGGTAATATCAAGTGCTTCGGCTGTAGCTTGACTACCATCCACAGCCACCAGAATTCGGTTGCAATCAAATGGTTTGGCGGTTGGTACAAGACCGATATGGAATAGCATCACTGGTAAGTGCGAATAACGTGTCACAGCTTCGGCGATACTACCAAGCAAAAGTCGGTTCATCCCTTCGTAGGCGTGTGTTCCCATAGCGATTAAATCGCAGTGTTCCTCAAGAGCAATTTCGGCAATGGTTTGGGCGATTCCCGAGGCTCGAGCTTCAATGGCGATTGTACTGACTGGAACTTGGCGATGCTCGGCAAATTCTATCCAAGTCTCGAGAAAGGCTTCAGTATTTTTTTGTAATTCAAGCCGAACTTCTTCTTCGGTCTGAGAGCGGTAAATAATCGGCATTGTAAAGACCGATACAAACACAGCTGTAGCCTTGAGTTTATGGGCAAAATCCAGCGCGGCTCGAGCCGCATGAATGGACAGGGATTCGTTGGTAACAGGAATGCAGACTTTAGCGAACATGATGTTCTCCTTCTTGTGAATCTCGGTGGCTAACTTCGAGCCACAAAGTCAGCAAGCTAACAATTAAAATAATCAGTCCTGCCAATGGTTTTTGTAAATTTATGGCAACAAATAAACTGGCTAGAAATAGGGTTAAACTACCGATTACTGGAATGGTTCGCATGGTTCACCTCACTCGAGAATAGTTTGCGGTACTGGCATTACGGCTGCATTACCGCACTTGCCCAACGCGCTTCAAACCCAACTTTTTTACTTTCTATTGGCACGATTAAGACGGGTATTTTGGCTTGTTCCGAAATGCTTCCTGCCACCCCATCCAGCACTTCTTGCTCGAGTCTGGCATAGGCATGAACACCAATCAGGATTAGTTCGGTGGCTTCTCGAGTGGCAAGTCCAACCAGTGTTTCTGATAAGTTATGCTGCATCGGCTCGAGAATCAGGTGTGGGACAAGACGGGTGTATTGTATAAAACCCTCGAGTAAAGCCCGAGCTTCTTGGGTCGCGTCACCTTCGTAAATATGCACAAAAGTAACCTGACTTCCCCATGCTCGAGCCAACCGTGCAGCGAGTTGTGCGGCGGCTTTGCTGGATTGGCTCGAGTCTATTGGAACGAGGATATGTTGAAACATGGAATGCCTCCTTGAAAGAGTCTGCAAGGTTGGCATTACCATAGCGTTACAGCCTAACTAATTCGTGATTCACAGACTGGTAATGCTTTGGTAATTAATAATTAGGATAATCTGTCTACAAAGCTGTAGGCTGTGTTTAGGTCACTTTGAAAGCTCGGTTACACTTGGAGGTCTTTATCAGTCTCGAGATTAGAACGCTAGGCACGCATCAAGTGCTGGTGAATGGAGCAGAGGCTCAATTTAAGAGTAAAACTGCCGAGGAACTCTTTTTTTATTTACTTGCCCACCCTGAAGGTAAGCAAAAAGAAGAAATTTTTGAGCAACTCTGGCAAACCGAACCGACTAAAGAAAGCAATAATCGGTTTCGGGTCACGGTACACCGTATTCGTCAGGCACTCGAAAATAACGATGTGTTACTCGAGCAGCACAATCGTTACCGCTTAAATGCCTATGTGCTGGCATCCACCGACTTAAACCAGATGTATAGAACCCTTGAATCAGCCCATCATGCCGCAACTGAAGAATTAAAACTCAGGGCTTTTCAGAATGTTATTGGTTTGTACAAAGGAGATTTCTTACCCAGTATGACAGTAGCTTGGGCAAATGAATTACGCGAAGAACTGCGCGGTGTATATGTCCGAGCTAATCTCGAGATTTCTTTGCTGCATTGCGGAACAGGAGCGTGTGCAGGTGCAGTTGGTGCTTTAGTCAGGGCGTTACGAATAGACCCGTATATTGGCGAGAACTACCATCAAAAACTGATGACTTGTCTATCAGTGGTGGAAGATAAGTACGCTGCCATCGAACATTACCGTCGGTTCATTCATTTTTTACGCGCAGAACTCGAGGATTCACCAATGCCAGAAACTTTAGTGCTTGCTGAGCGGATCAAAAACGGGGAGAAAATCTGTAATCGTCAACCAGTGCAAGTTACAGCCAATTGTCCATTCTCGAGCGATGGAGCTTGTGTGGGTCAACATAATCAGGTTCTCGAGCGCTGGCAGTAATATCGCCGTAATGCACTGGTTCTAACGTAGCTTTTAACAAAAGGAGCGTGAATCATGACCATCAAACGAATTCTTATACCCGTTGCCCACAATGAACAAACCGCCGTAAATAAAGCCATCGAATCGGGTTTTTTGCTGGCACATCAACTCGAAGCAACTGTGATTCTAACCAATGTGCAACATGGTCGTTTTCTGATAATTCCTGAAGAAACAAATAAAAACGAAGCGCAACAGATTCTCCAGCCGTGGCTCGAGTTTGGCTGCTACCGATAAAACATTGTTCTCCAAGGTGACAATAATGTTCCCTGGTCTTGCACCTGGTACGTTTATGCGAATCAGTAAGTGGTCTGGTTGCTCGAGAATATCGGCATAAAGCAGCATTGGCTGGCTCTTGAGAAAGACTTCGGGGCTTAAACTGACCAACGGACTTAAAGTTGGTAAATCATCGCTGAGATGGTTAGGGATGTCGTACATGTTTCCTCCTTTTTGGATGGCGGATTTTTTAAGGCTTTGACTGACTTTGGGATTTATGTATTTTGTGCAGATGCTTTTTAACGGCTGCTTTGGTCAACCATCTGCGCCTGACGGTTTCAGCTTTTTTACTCAGCAGCACCGTATCCCCTTCGACTGACAGAACCCACTCGAGTGGAATAAAACGGCGTTTACCATCTGGTGTGTCGCGTTTACGCAATTTAATAAAAAGATCGTTTTTTATACCTGCAACCGTTCCAACAAATGTTTTGGCGGTTTTGATACAACTTTCTATGTACATATTGGCATGAATCCGATCTGACATATCCGAGGCTTTACTTGGCATAATTTCTTTCATGATTTTGGTCCTTTGTTTGCCAGCCGCATTTTTTGAACGCATTCTTAGATGCCACCCACCATAATTTGATTGTTGACCGTCATCACCCCCGCCGCGTTCCAAGCCACTCGGCTAGCGGTGTCACGTTCAGTCCATGTGGGCAAGTTGCCTTCGAGCGTGACATTGCCGTTGTCCACGGTTACATGAACTTGTTTTGCGTTAAAGTTGGCACTGCGCTTAAAGGCAGCTTCGATTTTTTCACGCACGTCGGTACTTGTCAGGTATGGTTTTAAGGTTATCCGATTATGAATACCTTGAACCCCGCGTAAATGAATAACCGCATCGTAGACATTTTGCTTTTGGTACTGCCAATCCACTGCACCCTCGAGTGTAATGATCCCTTGTTCAACCATAATTTGAATCTGTTCTTCGGCAATAGCCACACTCCATTGGATTGCCAATCGAGCGGCTTGGGCAATTTCGCTATCTGTTTGTTCAGTATTGGGAAAAGTTTGAACGGTTAATTCCTCGGCAATCCCGCTCACGCCAGCCACTCGCTTTACGGCTCGTTCGATGCTCCATTTTTCATAAAAATTTGGCACACTGCCAGATAAAGTAACAATGCCATTCAAGGTTGCCACCGAGATTTTTTTGGTCTCAATGCTTGGGTCATATTCCAGTTCGGCAATAATATCTTCTCGAAGTTGCTGATCGGTTTTCATGTTGCTCCTGATAAAAGTCTCACCCGAGATGCACGGCATCATCTCGAGTGGCAAGAACTGATTCATCATTGTTCGGATTTCTCCCGCGCACATGATTATTTTCCAAATCGCCAATTTATTTTTTATTGATGGGCTTTGCCTTGGGCAATTTCAAACAAAAACCAAACCCGACGTTCGGTTTGGTCGAGGTAACTTTGTAAAATATCACTGCTGACGGTATCGTTGTTTTCTTCGCAAACACTGATGGCAGTGCGTTGACAACGTGCCATATATTGATTGTCGCTCAGTAAGCGCTTGACCATTTCCAGTGGTTTAACCAAATCGTCTTCGTCGTCTTTAATTTGTTGTAACTTGGCAATTTGCGAAATTGAATGCAGTGTGGTCGCACCAAGTTTACGCACCCGTTCGGCAAGAGGGTCTACTGACTCGAGAAGTTGCTCGGCATGGGTGTCAAAAAGTTCGTGGAGTTCCTTAAAACTTGCACCGTACAAATGCCAATGGTAATTTTTGGTTTTGATATATAAAGCCAAAGCATCGGCAATTAAGGCATTCAGGCTTTGACTGATTATTTGTACTTCTTTTGCACTTAAATCAGTTGGTGTGGCAAGCATGGTTGGGGCAAATGTTGTCATGAATCACTCCTGTTTTAATACCAAGCATCTATTTCTGCTCGAGAAGTTTCGAGCCAGGGCTTAATCAACTTATTTTGAATCGAGCGACTTTTAAGCAGTTGAATAAAAACTGAGGCTTGCCTGAATTTTGCTAAATCATGTCTTCAGGTCGGCTTCAGGAGAAAGACAGGGCATGTTCAAAGGCTATTTGTACAGTCATGTCATTCAAACGCCGAGCGCTATGAATGGCAAGAAGGAGGTTTGTATGGATTGGATTGCGGTTATTTTAGTTGGTGGTTTAATAGGTTGGCTAGCCAGCCTTGTGATGAAAACCAACGGTCAACAAGGTGCAATTGCCAATGTGCTGATTGGTATTTTTGGGGCTGCCTTAGGACGCTGGATTTTTGGTGATTTACTCAACATTGGCGGCGCTCAGGTGGCGGGTGCATTTTCACTGATTGGTTTGGTTTGGGGCGTGATTGGTGCGGCGATTCTAATTGTGATTCTGAGAAGTTTTAGTGTTTTGCGCTAATCAGATTTAGTGTTTTGTGCCAACAAAAAATTCTCTCCCGATTTGGGCAATGCCAACGGCTTGCTTAACGGTTTGTGTGTAAGGATATGTATGCGATTAAAAAATTTGGCTCTTGTGTGTGTAGGTCTGGTACTTTCGGCGGCTCCTGCTTTGGCAGATGGTTTTTCAGCGACAATAGATTTACCGATTACACCGACTTTTAGTGTTGGGGCTGGCTTACATTACAGCACCGAACTGACTCCCAATTTATTTGTCGGTGGTAGCTTAAACCTTGGCTTTACCCCAAGTTTTCCAGCCGCTTCGCAAATTGGAATTGATGCTCGAGTTGGTGCAAAGTACATCGTTCAGGTTTTGAGTGCCAATAACACCTTTGTCAATGTTTACCTCGGGGCTGGATTCAACTTTGCTGTTTTACCGTCCTCGAGTTTTGCGGCTGACATCAACGCGGGGTTTGTGGCTCGTTATGGCTTGTCCGAGCTTATTAAAGCCTACGGTGGCATGGACGGCGCAGTGGCATACAACTTTAGTGTTGGACAGTTTAGCCCACAAATTAGTGGTTACGCAGGTCTTAAATTTGAACCTTTGGGTGGGATTTCCTTGTACACCCAAGCTGCCCTTGGCTTAAACAGCATTGCCAGTGTTGAATCATTTGGTGCGGGTTTGCTGTTTGATGCTCGAGTTGGCTTGTATTACGACCTCGTGCCGCAATTTCGCTTGGGCTTTTACGCTGGTTACAACGGCGGATTTGTTCTTGGAATTGGTGGACAGTACAGCATGAAACCTGGCACTCTAGCCATCCCCGGTAATTACTTACCGTAACAAAAAAATCAATGTTCAAGGAGAAAGCTATGAAAAAAGTATTGATGTTCGTTTTTACACTCGCCCTAGGTTTAACCGTCGCCAACTCACATGCCCAACAAAATGTAGTCAGTGCCAGTAGCCATTACGAGACGGCTCAGGCGTTGGCTGCCCAAGCCGAAATTGCTTATCCACAAGCCTTTATTGACCTTCCGTTATGGGATGACGCGGTTGGACATGCGGCGATGGCAGTGCAACTCGAGCCAGAACAATTGCCGTACTTGCGTTACCTTGGAGAGTTGTTCACCACCACCCAATGGTGGTCTGAAGGCTACTCGGTTTGGAAAACCTATGAAAGTAAAAGTAATTTAGACAAAGAAGCCCTTGGTTGGGCAGCCAAGACTGGTGCTAAAATGGGTTATCTGCGTTTACAACGCAACTTAAAATCAGAAGCCATTCCTTACCTGATTGATTCTTTGCGTTGGCAAGAAAGTGCTTCGGTACGTGCCATGTTGCTTCGCGCCCAAAGCAAATAGTAGCTCAACAATTTCGTTTGGATTTATCGTCGTGTTTTTTATACGACGATAAATCGTATTCATAAATCGGTTGTTTGACAGGGACTGATTTTTATGCGAGGGTGGCAAATGCAAAAGATTTTAATGGCACTTGTGTTTTTACTCAGTGGCTTTGCAACAGCAAAGTCTGGCGATATAAAATGGCAATTGACTGGTGCAGCCTCGAATTCTCCAATCATTGGCACAGATGGCACAATTTACTTTGGCGGCACAGACCAGTATTTTTATGCGGTTTCGGCGTTGGGTAAACTCAAATGGAAGTTCTTGGTTGGTGGCATTGTTAAGTCAAGTGCGGCACTTGGCACAGATGGCACAATTTATTTTGGTGCGTACAACAAATCGTTTTATGCTTTAAGCTCGAGTGGAAAACTCAAATGGTCGTTTGCTTCGGGCGGCGATATTTATTCTTCGCCCGCGATTGGCACAGATGGCACATTGTACTTTGGCAACAGCAAGGGAACGGTTTTTGCCTTAAACCCAGATGGGCAGCTTAAATGGGAGTATAAAATCGGGCAATCGGTTTTTTCTTCGCCAGCCATTGGTACAGATGGCACAATTTACATCGGCGCTCACGATAAAGCCTTGCACGCTTTTAACCCTGATGGCACACAGCGCTGGAAATTCCAAACCGAGGGCTTTTTGTTTTCTTCGCCCGCCATTGCCAGTGACGGCACGATTTATATTGGCTCGAGTGATTCAAATTTGTATGCTGTCAATGCCGATGGTACACAGCGCTGGAAGTACAAAACGGGTTTTTATGTTCTCTCGAGTCCAGTGGTTGCCATAGACGGCACGATTTATGTTGGTTCACACGATAAAAAGCTGCACGCCATTGGTAGTGATGGAACAGCGCTTTGGACTTTTTTAGCTGAAGGTTATATTTCTTCAATTCCAGCCCTAGCCAAAGATGGCACAATTTATTTTGGGTCTTTTGATTCAAACTTTTATGCGCTGAATGCCACAGGGCAACTATTATGGAAAAAGAACTTAAATAGTCGAATTGATGCCTCGCCGATTATTGCTAATGATGGCACAATTATTATTTCTAATTTGGCTGGAACACTCTTTGCCTTGCAAGGCAGCACCAGCCCTCAGCTTGCTCCGTGGGGGCGTTTTAAGGGCAGTAACCTTGGTCTGGGGCGCAGTTTAAGTCTGGTTGAATTGCAAGCCTTAACCGAACCTGATACAAGTGGCGTTGGTTTGCCTAGTCCTGTGGTCATTCGTCCTGTTGTTTCAACGCCAACTGGCACAACGCCAGCCGTCTCGAGTCCAGTTACTTCAACGCCAACTGCCATAACGCCCGTCATCTCGAGTCCAGCCGTCTCGAGTACCGTGAATACAACTGTACTGGCTTCCAAAGCTATTTTGGTGGGCAGCACAATTATGTTGCCTGTGCGTGAATTGGCAGCTTTGGTTGGGGCAGAAGTAACCGCTTATTCGGCAGGCACAGCCACGATTGTGCGGCTTGGGTCGGTGCTTCGTTTAAGCATTGGTTTGGGTGGTGCTGGCTATACTGCCCCGATTTTACACAATGGCAAAATGTATGTGCCACTGCGAGCCTTAAATGGTTTGCTGGGGGTGAGCATCGCTTGGGATGCAGGGCAAAAAAGTGTGGTGGTAAAAGTTGATGGGATAGTTACGTTCATTAGGCTCGATTTGAGTAAATTACCAACCGTTAAACCCAAATAATTCAGCCCTAGTTCAGCCATGCCAAGTCAGGCTAACAGCTTGGTTTGTAAGAATCAGTTTGATGTCAAATTCTATTCAAAAACAGACTCGAGACAAAACCGAGGGGGCTTGGATTTCTTTGAAACAAGCGGCACTGCTGCGGACACTGCTGATTGTGGCTGGGGTAATCCTAGGGGTTTTGCTGCTGGGGTCGTGGGCATCGGCGGCGGCTGGGTCTTTGTTATTGTTGTTGGTAGCAAGTGTGCTGGCGTTGGCGCTTAATCCCTTGGTGATGTGGCTCGAGGTACACCGTGTACCACGGAGTTTGAGTGCGGTTGTGGTGGTGTTGTTGGTTATGGGCTTTATTGGTGGTGGTGTAATTTTGATTGCCCCGTTACTTTATGTGCAGGGTACTCGTTTTGTGGTTGGTGTACCAAATATGCTTGGTCGCTTAAATGAGTCCTTGCCGTGGCTGATGCAGTTTCCTGGAGTGGCGGATTTGGTCTCTGGTAAAACCAGTCTTAGTGCTTTACTTGGCTCGAGCAGTAATGCTTTGATGTTTGGTGTTTCCAATGCTGCTACTGGTCTGATTGGTGTGATTGCCTCGCTATTTTTACTGCTTACCATGATCATCTTTTTATTGGTTAATCCTCAGCCTGTGGTTCGGGGTTTACTCAGTGCTATTCCTGGTTCAATGCGTTCCACTTTTGAGCGTTTGTTATCAAGGTTAGGTCGTCAACTCAGTCTTTGGTTGGTGGCTGCCTTAACAATTTCGGTGTTGTTAGGCGTTTTGGTAACAGTTGGTTTGGCGCTGGTTGGATTTCAGGACGCATTGTTGTTCGGCGCAATTTATGCTGTTTGCAACTTAGTTCCGGTCATTGGACCATTGGTTGGGATGCTGCCGGCAATGCTGTTTGCGGCTGCCAATGGTCAATGGACGGCTTTATTGTGGGCAATGATTATTCCTGTTTTACTTCAGCAGTTGGATGGCTATTTTTTTAGCCCCTATATTTTTCGGCGTACCACGCAGTTGCAGCCGCTTTCTATTATCATTAGTGTTTCGGTGTTTAGTTCGTTAATGGGTTTTATTGGTACGTTTTTGGCTGTCCCGATGGTGATTATTGTCAAAGCGATTTACGAAGAGATTTACTTACCTAACATTGCTAACGCTCTGGTTTCAGAACAAGACATTGCGGCGGTCTTAGATGTGTCGCTCGAGCCTGTGCCACTCGAACCAGTAACACTTGAGCCTGTGCCACTCGAGCCAGTAACGCTCGAGCCTACCCAGTAAATTCTAAATCTCAAGTCTGTACTTTAGTTTACCTTCAGTTTGGAGACAGTTTCAAAGCTCAGACTACAGCCATGATTGCTCTACCTTTTGATGCCGCTTCGCCCGATGGTTTAGATGAACCGATTCGTGGGGCAATTTTTAATCTCGAGCGACTCGAGCAAGTGGCTGCTTCTTTGGCGGACGAACAAATCTTAGCAAAGAATCCGTCTTTTGGACGTGGCATTTCTAGGCGGGTGGCTGATAATGCAGCCGTGCTGCTGACTTCTTACAAGGCAATGGTGGCAGCCATCAAAGCGGGGCGCTCCATCACGCCTGCTGCCGAGTGGTTGGTGGACAATTATTACCTGATAGATGAGCAACTGCGCCAGATTACCCAGGATTTACCGGCGGGTTTTTATCGGCGTTTACCTAAGCTTGCCAGTGGTCATTTACAATTTTTTCCTCGGGTTTTTGGTTTGGCATGGGCTTTTGTAGCGCATACCGACAGTCATTTTGAAGCTGAGACGCTAAGCCGCTTTGTACTGGCGTTCCAAAAAAAACAGACCCTCGAGATAGGAGAACTCTGGGCTTTACCGATTACCTTGCGGATTGTTTTAATCGAGAACCTGCGACGAATCTCGAAACGTGTTTTAGAAGCCCGTCAAGCCAGAGAAGCCGCCGATAATTTTGCCGACGATTTACTGGGCTTAAATGGTCGGCAAAAAGTGCCGTTGGAAGCCATGAAAAAGCGTTTGCAGCGCCAGAGTTTAGCGCGGGCATTTGTGGTCCAATTAACCCAAAGGATGCGTGAACGCGAAGAAGTGGCTTTTCAGATTATGCAGCTTCTCGAGTTGCGTTTAGCTGCCCAAGGCACAACTTCGGAACAAGCGGTTGCCGAAGAATATGTGTTGCAAGCCTCGGCAAATGTCACGGTGCGAAATATCATCACCAGTATGCGCCTGATTTCATTGGTGGATTGGGCAGTTTTTTTTGAATCGGTCAGTGCTGTGGATGTGGTCTTACTTCAAGATTCTGGTTTTGCACCATCGGATTTCGCCACTCGGGATAGGTATCGTCATGCGATAGAAGAATTGGCTCGAGGTTCAAAGCATTCCGAAATTGAAATTGCGGGCATCGCAGTGGGGTTGGCAGCCGAGGCAAAAAAAAACCAAGCCTCTGATGTGCGGACAGCCGACGTTGGTTATTACCTGATTTCGGGCGGACGACCAACTTTAGAAAATGCAGTTGGTTTTCAAGTTGGAGTCTTCAAATGGTTCTGGCGTGGTTTTCGAGCCGCCGCCCTCTGGGGCTACCTTGGCACAATTGGCTTGGTGGGTTTGTTGGTTCTAGCCCTTGGTTTTTTAACGCTAACCAAGCAAATTGGTTTATTCGAGCAAATACTTTTACTGGTACTTATTTTTATTCCAGCCCTTGATTTGGCGATTTCTTTGGTCAATCAGTATGCCATCAGAACTTTTGCACCGCGTACCTTGGCGAAACTCGAGCTAAAAGAGGGGATTCCAAGTGCCTTACGCACGATGATTGTGATTCCAACTTTACTGACTTCAAAAACTGCGATTCTCGAGGAATTTGAGCGTTTAGAAGTGCGCTATCTAGCCAACTCGAGTGGCGACTTGTTGTTTGCGATTCTTGGTGATTTCACCGATGCCCAAGCAGCCACCATGCCACTTGATGCTTCACTTCTAAAAGTGGCGTATGTGGCGGTCGAGCAGTTAAATTTACGATACGCAGGTGCGCGATTCTTATTTTTTTATCGGCAACGCTTAGAAAGCCGCAGCGAAAAAACTTTTATGGGTTGGGAGCGCAAACGCGGTAAGTTACATGAATTTAATCGTTTGCTGCGTGGTGCGCTTGACACCAGTTTTGTCTTGACCAAAGCTGCGATACTCGAGTTACCAAAAGATGTGCGTTTTATCATCACCCTCGATGCCGATACACAATTGCCACGCGGGGCAGTGAGGCGTTTGGTGGGGGCGATGGCGCATCCACTTAACCGTCCGCGTTTTGACTCGAGTAACCGTGTGGTTGAAGGCTACGCAGTATTACAACCACGGATTACCTTGTCGCTGCCAAGCCAACACCAAGCCACAGTCTTTCAACAAGTCTTCTCGAGCCAAGCTGGTATGGATCCCTATGCCAGTGCAGTTTCCGATGTCTACCAAGATTTATTTAACGAAGGCAGTTATGCCGGTAAGGGTATCTACGACCTTGATGCTTTTGAAACCGCTTTGCAGCAGCGTATCCCAGAAGCCTCGATGCTCAGTCATGATTTATTTGAGGGTTTATTTGCTCGAGCCGGGCTTTTAAGCGATGTTGAACTGGTCGAGGAATACCCTTCGCATTATGGTGTCCGTTCGGCAAGGCAACACCGTTGGGTGCGTGGCGATTGGCAGTTGTTACCGTGGATTTTTTCTGCTCGAGCAAGGATTTCTTTAATTGGACGCTGGAAAATGCTCGATAACTTGCGGCGCAGTTTATCGCCAGTGGCATTGGTTTTGTCTTTAATCATGGGCTGGTTATGGCTCGAAAGTGCTTATGCCTGGACTGGTTTTGTGGCTTTGCTGCTACTGTTGCCGATGTTATTGCCGTTTTTTACGGCTTTACTGTCTTTTCGGGCTAAAATTTCATGGCGCAGTTATGGTTTGGCACTGCTCGAGCAGATTTCTTTGGGCTTGGCACAATTTGCCCTGACCATAACTTTTCTTGCCGACCAGTCCTTTACCATGCTGGATGCCATTTTTCGTACCCTTGGGCGATTGTTTATCACCAAGCAGCATCTGCTCGAGTGGCGAACGGCTGCCCAAGCCCAAGCAGGGGCAAATCTTGCCTTAAGCAGTTTTTATCAGCAAATGCTGGCGGCACCGATTTTCGCTGGGCTGATGATTATTCTGGTGTGGTTGTTCCAACCCTCTTCGCTGCCCTTGGCTTTAGCGTTTGGGCTGCTGTGGGGGTTCTCGCCGGTGGTGGCACGTTGGGCAAGCCTCTATCGCCCACGGCAGAATCTCGAGGTACTGACCCAAGACCACAAACAAACCCTGCGTTTGATGGCACGGCGTACTTGGCGCTTCTTTGAGCGTTTTGTTGGTGTAGAAGACCACTTTTTGCCACCCGATAATTTTCAAGAAATACCGCTGCCTTTAGTTGCTCACCGTACTTCTCCGACCAACATCGGCTTGGCACTACTGGCTACGGTTTCGGCACATGACTTTGCTTGGATTGGCAGACTCGAGACTATAGAGCGTTGTGAAATGGCTTTTGATGCGATTGAACAACTGCAAACCCACCATGGGCATTTACTCAATTGGTACGATACCCGAACACTCCAACCGCTCGAGCCACGTTATGTGTCCACGGTAGACAGTGGCAATTTGGCAGGTCATCTAATTGCTTTTAAGGCAGCCTGTTTGGGCTTTAAGCATCAAGCACTTTTTGGAACGGCAACCTTACTTGGGGTGTCTGATGCACTGCATTTGGCTCGAGTGGTGCTGTTGAAATTACCACAAGTTACCAAGCAATTAGAAACTGCCCTCGAAACTCTCGAGCAGGCTTTGCATGTTATGCCCACAGATTTGACAAGCTGGGAAATTCGTTTTGAAGAACTTCTAGGATTAACCAAAAACTTGTCTGATACAGATGCTAACCCCGAACTGCTGTACTGGATTCACGCCATCCGTGCCACTTTGCACAGCCATCAACGCGATTTAGCATCTGAACTCGAGCCGAGGTTTGAGCAATTGGCAACCCGAGCCGAACGCTTATTTGTGGCTATGGATTTTGGTTTTTTATTTGACCCACAAAAAAAACTTTTTTCAATTGGCTTTGATGTCAGCAATCAGCGCCTCGACCCAAGTTTTTATGATTTACTGGCTTCTGAGGCTCGTTTAACCAGTTTTATTGCAATTGCCAAGAACGAAGTCCTGACTGCCCATTGGTTTCATCTTGGGCGTGAATTAACCCCAGTGGGTCGGGGTACGGCACTCATTTCTTGGACTGGTTCGATGTTTGAATACTTGATGCCTCGGCTGGTGATGCGCTCACCACCGGGCAGTTTACTCGAGGAAACTTCGCATTTGGTGGTTCAAGCTCAGATTGCCTATGCCAATTCACGTAGTGCGCCACCTCAGCGCATCCCGTGGGGGATTTCTGAATCGGCATTTGCGGCTCGGGATTTAAGCCTTGATTATCAGTATTTGGCATTTGGTGTGCCGGGTCTGGGCTTAAAACGGGGATTGAGCGATGACTTGGTAATTGCGCCCTATGCCACCGCTTTAGCCGCGATGATTGACCCTGTGGCAGCCACCCAAAACCTTTTACGGCTCGAGAAAATGGGTGGTAGTGGTCAATATGGTTTTTATGATGCCCTCGACTTTACGACTTTACGCTTGCCAGATAACTTGCCAATCACGGCTCGTTTTGTGGTTGTCCGCAATTATATGGCGCACCATCAGGGGATGTCTTTGGTGGCTTTTGCCAATGTGCTACTGAATGACCTGATGACGACTCGTTTTCATTCGGATACTCGAGTCCAATCTGCCGAATTGCTGCTTCAAGAACGTACCCCAAGGGCGGCTTTGGTGGCGCGACCTCGAGCCGAGGAGGTGCTGGCAGCGCGGACACTCGAGACCACCGACAGCCCAAGTGAGCGCCGTTTGAATGGGCTGCGCGAAGCTGTAGGGCAGACTCATGTTTTATCCAATGGGCGTTACAGCGTCATGCTCAGTGGGGTTGGCTCTGGCTACAGCCATTTTAACAATCTTGCCATTACCCGTCATGTACAAGATAGCACCCTAGATAACCAAGGCAGTTATATTTATGTGCGCGTTTTACCGACCGCACAGCCTGAACAAATCTGGTCAGTCACGCCACAGCCACTTGGCTTAAACCCAAGCGATTTGGTGGTTAAATTTTTTGAAGACCGTGCCGAATTTAATCGCCGAGATGGGGTTTTTACCACTAAGCTCGAGGTCTTGGTTTCGCCTGAAGACGATGCCGAAATGCGCCGTGTGACGATTACTAATCATGGTTTAGTTAGCCGTGAACTTGAACTGACTTCGTATGCCGAAATTGTCTTGACTTCGGCTGCCGCCGACCTTGCCCATCCAGCCTTTGCCAAGCTATTTGTACAAACCGAATTTGAACCGAGCCTTGGGGTATTACTGGCAACCCGTCGTCCGCGTTCACCCGAAGAACCAGTCTACTGGGCAGCCCACACCGCAGTTATTGAAAGCATTCGGCTCGAGGGTACAGTTCTCGAGACGCAACCCGCACTACAATTTGAAACCGACCGAGCGCGTTTTATCGGACGCAACCAGAGCCTTAAAAATCCAGTGGCAATAACGGCTGGCAGACCCTTGTCTGGCACAGTTGGTGCAGTGCTAGACCCGATTTTTAGTCTCCGCCAAACCATTGGCTTGCCGGCTGGTGCAACGGCTCGAGTCACTTTTGCAACCATGATTGCCCCGAGTCGCCAAGCTGCACTGGACTTAGCCGACCGTTACAATGACCCAGATGCTTTTGAACGGGGTTTGACGCTGGCATGGACTCGCGCTCAGGTGCAATTGCATCATTTGGGAATCAGTCCCGACGAAGCCCATATTTTCCAAAGACTTGCTACCCAATTATTGTACCAAAGCCCCGAAATGCAAGCCTCGAGTGCTGTCTTAGAACGCAACACCCTTGGACAGTCTGGTTTATGGCGGCATGGTATCTCGGGCGATTTACCGATGCTGCTACTGCGAATAAACGACCTTGCCGACCTCGAGATTGTCCGTCAAATCCTGCGAGCGCACGAATACTGGCGCAGCAAATGCTTAAAGGTGGATGTGGTTATCCTCAACCAACAGCCGACCTCGTATAAACTGGAACTGCAAGAAGCAATTGTGCATTTGTTGCGTTCTACCAGCCCGCAAACCGAAGACCAAAGCCAAGGGCGTGTTTTTACGCTGCGTGCCGATTTACTTTTAAGTGCCGAACAGGATTTACTGCAAAGCACGGCTCGAGCCATGCTGCTCAGTCAACAAGGCACGCTGACCGAACAAGTGATTCGCAGCCGCACCATCCGATCAGTGCTGCCACAAAAACCGCCAACCAGTCTTGCAAAACATAATCCACCTTTAACACTAAACCGTCCTAACCTCGAGTTTTTTAATGGCTTAGGTGGTTTTGCCCACAACGGACTCGAGTACCAAATCTTTTTAGAGGCTGGACAGTCCACCCCAGCCCCGTGGATTAACGTGATTGCCAACCAAAAACTAGGTTTTACAGTCTCCGAATCGGGGGCTGGTTATACATGGGCAGAAAACAGCCGTGAAAATAAACTCACCCCTTGGTCTAACGACCCCGTGACCGACCCAATTTCAGAAATTCTTTACATCCGTGATGAAGAGACTTTGGCTTTATTTACGGCTACCCCATCCCCGATTCGGGAATCCAGCCCATACACCATTTGTCACGGACAAGGTTATAGCCATTTTAGCCATGCCACACATGGTTTACAACTCGAGCTAAGCCAATTTGTGGCGGCTGACGACCCTGTAAAAATCTCGCGTTTAAGCATTGAAAACCGCTCTGGTAAAACCCGTAAATTATCTGTGACTGCCTACCTCGAGTGGGTACTAGGCGCAAATAAATCGGCGTATATTATCACCGAACAAGACCCTCTGACCAAAGCGATTTTTGCCCGTAACCATTGGAACTCTGAAAACAGCAAAAAAGTAGCTTTTACCGATTTAATTGTGCAGTGGCAAGCGGGTAAAGATGCCCGTTTTACCTGTGACCGTTTAGAATTTATTGGACAGTATGGCAAGCTCGAGTCGCCTGCTTCACTGCAAAGCAAAACCAAACTCAGTGGCAAAATCGGGGCTGGGTTTGATTCGTGCGCCGCGATGCAAACCACCCTTGAATTAGCGGCTGGTGCAAAAATTGAAGTGATTTTTTTACTCGGGCAAACCGAATCAGTAACCCAAGCCCAAGACCTGATCAAATTTTACCGCAACACCGATATAAATCAAATTCTCGAATCAACAAAAAACCATTGGCATCAAACCCTAACCACCATCCAAGTCCAAACCCCAAACCGAGCGATGGACATCATGCTTAATCGTTGGTTGCCATACCAAACACTCTCCTCGAGAATTCTGGCGCGTACAGGTTTTTACCAAGCGGGTGGTGCATATGGTTTCCGTGACCAACTCCAAGACACCATGGCAATGGCAAGTATCAAACCCGAACTGGCAAGAAAGCAGATTTTATTATCTGCCAGCCGACAATTTCTTGAGGGCGATGTCCAACATTGGTGGCATCCGCCAGTTGGACGCGGGGTGCGAACCAGAATCTCGGATGACTTGATTTGGTTGCCATATGCGATTAGCCACTATCTCGAGATTTCAGGTGATGCTGAAGTGTTAGATGAACCGGTTGCCTTTATAGAAGGAATACTGCTCGAGCCAGACCAAGAAGATGCCTACTTCACCCCGAATGTTTCGGCATTGTCTGCCTCGTTGTTTGAACATGGTGCTCGAGCGCTTGATAAAAGCCTTGCGGTTGGCATTCACGGCTTGCCCCTGATTGGTTCAGGCGACTGGAACGATGGTATGAACCGCGTTGGTCAGCACGGAAAAGGCGAAAGTGTTTGGTTGGGCTGGTTTTTGTATACCAACTTAATTGCATGGGCAAAACTTGCTTTAACTCGCCAAGAACCCGAACGGGCGCAAATCTGGCACAACCACGCCCAAACCTTACAGCAAGCCCTCGAGACCCACGGCTGGGATGGACAATGGTACAAACGTGCCTTTTTTGATGATGGCACAGCACTCGGTTCAAGCCAAAATGATGAATGCCAAATAGATTCGATTGCCCAGACTTGGGCGGTTATTTCAGGGGCAGCCGAAAACTCTCGAGCCACCCAAGCCATGAATTCGCTCGAGCAGCACCTGATTAAACGTGCTGACCAACTGATTTTACTGTTTACGCCGCCATTTGAAAACACAACCCTTGACCCCGGGTATATTAAAGGCTATGTGCCGGGTGTGCGTGAAAATGGTGGGCAGTACACCCACGCTGCTATTTGGTCAATTGTGGCGTTTGCGATGCTTGGCAAGGGCAATAAATCAGCAGCTTTATTTGATTTACTGAACCCAATTTCTCACAGCAGTAACCTTGCCAAAGTCAACCAATATAAAGTCGAACCGTATGTCCTTTCCGCCGATGTTTATGCCAAAAACCCACACATCGGGCGTGGTGGTTGGACTTGGTACACTGGCTCGAGTGGCTGGCTCTACCGCGCTGGACTCGAGTCAATTCTGGGTTTTAAGTTGCGTGGCAATCGGCTCGAGCTAGACCCGTGTATTCCCACGAATTGGGCAGAGTATCAGATTACTTTTAAGTACCATAATTCTGTGTACACCATCAAAGTCGAAAACCCAAATGGTGTATCAAAAGGGGTGAAGTCCATCGAGATTGACGGCGTAATGCACTCGAGTATTGATTTATTAAAAGATGGATTGTCACACCATGTTCGGGTTGTGATGGGATAAAATTCACAGTGGTTTGGTGTAAAAAATCAACAAAATTAGGTGGCGGTATAAACACATTGATAGAGTAAAGTTACTTGCTGTCTACTATGAATGCAAAGCCTGTAGCTCATCTACCAAGCGCTTAAAATACTTTAATTGTATCAACACACTAGGGTTGAGTTTGGCAAGTGCCTGAAACGAACGCCTACCTTTTTGATACTTTCTAGCCCGACCACAATCTTTAGTTGCATCTGCCAGAGCATCCTGAACTTTATCTCGAGGACGGGATTCCAAATTGGTAATAGGCAATAATTTACCTACCTTAAAACCATCACCAAAAAAACTTTTTAATGCCTCTGGGTCAGCTACCAACCAAGTTTCCATACAAGTCGTCATGAATTGCACCTGATTTTCGGTTGTTTCATTAGGTTGCAACCAGCCATCTCGAGTTTTCAAATGCGCCCACGGTAGCAAAACCACAGGGTCTTCGCTGTCCACCAACATCATTGTCAATGCTGAGGAATCCTGCAATGCCGACTTAAAATCCTTAAAGGTCTGATTTCTCGAGCCACACGCTACAATTTCTGGCATTCGCCCCAGAAAACCAGCTTTCTCGAGCAGCAGCCGAAAACCCTTACGGCACTCACTTTGCAAAGCTGGCGTATCACCACCACCTTCAACCAGTAAAACAATTCTCACCAGCGAGTCCCCCCAAGTTGACCACGCATCCAAAGTTGACCCAAACGATAATCTTCAAGCCAAATTTTTAGTTTCTCGGCATCCAGATTCTTAATTTGTGTCTGCCCATCGGTTTTTTCGCAAATTAGCACATACTCTGGGTAATCGGTCAGGGCATCAATCAAAATTTCTGAATGTGTTGTCACAATTAACTGTGTTCGCGTAGCTGCCGTTACAAGCAACTGCGCGAGGCTCGGCAGAATATCAGGATGCAAGCCAAGCTCGGGTTCTTCAATACAAATAAGCGGCAGTGGCTTAGGGTCGCAAAGTATAGCCAGCAAGCACAAATAACGCAGTGTTCCATCAGATAAGCGCGTGGCTGGAATACTAAACTTTCCTTCGGTTAAAAAAATCTGGGTTGTACCGCCCTGAATCAGCACATTAAAATCGGTTAAGCCTTGATACAACAAACGCAGGTTCTCGAGAATTGCATTCTTAAAATCCGGATTGACACTCGAGCGGCTTAAAACTAGCCCGAGATTAGAGTAATCTTCTGCCAAGTAATCGTTTCTCGAGTCGGCTGATTTTGGATTACGAAGGATGTTTTTACGCCCAAAAGACCATTCTCGGTAAATACGAATTTGTGGATAAATGGTTGAAAGAACTTGAATTAGCGTATTTTGTCTTGGGTCTCTAAATTGTTGAATAATTGATTGGTTGCGACGGAGACTTTCCATAGGAAAATCTTCTAATTCATTCTTTTCAGAATAATCTAACAAAATACGCGCCTTATTTTTTTCATTTTTATATACAAAGTAATCTTCTTTGGAATGAGCATTCTCATCAGTGATACTTTCTATTTCTTCTCGAGCGATAAAGAAGCCAAAAGTTTCTAAAGCGTAGATTTCTAATAGATGTCTGGTCGAAAAAACACCTGCTGTTTTTGTTTCCAAAAGTAAAGCTGATTTCTCGTTACCTTTCCAAATCCATTCTTTTAGACCGCCGTTTTCAATAAACTCACCTGCCAAATCTCCTCCTGTAGCTCGCACCAATCCAATTACATCTATCAAATTGGACTTTCCCGAACCATTTGTTCCAATCAAGACATTCAGACTCGAGAGTTTAATCGGTTTTGTTTCATCACCAAACGACAAAATGCCTTTTGGTGTTATCTCGAGCAGTAACCGCGTATCTGACATGGCTTCATCATAGCGTATTAAAATACTGACCATGACCCCCAATGAATTCAGAGCTTTTGGACACACCTTGATTGACTGGATTGCCGATTATCGTGCTGGTATCCGTGACCGCCGTGTTTGGAGCAACAGCCAACCTAACGCAGTTCTCGAGAAACTTCCAAGCACCGCACCAAATAGCCCAGATAGCCCACAAGCCCTGCTGCACGACCTCGAGACGCTAATTCTGCCACACATCTCCAATTGGCAACACCCGATGTTTTACGGCTACTTCCCAGCTAACTCGAGCTTAGAAGCTGTCCTTGGCGATTTGGTCTCGAGCGGACTGGGGCAACTCGGGCTAAATTGGGCAGCTAGTCCAGCCTTGACCGAACTCGAGGAGCGAATGCTTGAATGGATGCAGGTAGCCTCAAACATCCCAAGCCAGATGAAAGGCGTGATTCAAGACACCGCCAGCACCGCCACGATGGTCGCCCTGATTTCGGCAAGGGAACGCAGTACCAATTACGCTTTGGCACGGGGTGGCTTGCAGTCTGAACCGCAAGCCCAAATGATTTATTTTTCTTCGCAGTGCCACTCGAGTGTTGAAAAAGGCGGCTTATTGGCAGGATTTGGCAAGGACAATCTGCGAATCGTACCAGTGGATAAGAACTTTGATTTAATCCCCAGTAAGCTTGAAAAAATGATTCTCGAGGACATAAAGCTGGGTAAAAAACCCTGCGCGATAGTTGCCACGGTTGGTGGCACAACCACCACAGCTTGCGACCCATTGCCCGAGATTGCCAAGATTGCCAAAGATTACGGGCTTTGGCTACATGTGGATGCAGCGATGGCAGGTAGCGCCATGATTCTGCCCGAAAAACAAGAATTATTCGCTGGACTCGAGGGCGCAGATTCGTTATGCTTAAACCCACATAAATGGCTTGGTGCTACTTTTGATTGCTCGCTTTATTATGTGGCAGACCCTGAACATCTGGTACGGGTGATGAGTACCAACCCAAGTTACTTGCAAACCAGTACCGATGGACAAGTTAAACAATACCGCGATTGGGGTATTCCACTTGGGCGACGAATGCGAGCCTTAAAACTATGGTTTTTACTACGGCTCGAGGGCATAACAAAACTCCAAGCCCGCTTACGCCGTGACCTTGAAAATGCCACTTGGCTCGAGGGAGAAATCAAAAATACACCAAATTGGACGGTACTCAATCCTGTGCGTTTACAAACCCTGTGCATCCGCCACGAACCAGACGGACTCGAGGGGGAAGCGCTTGACCAGCACACTTTAGCGTGGGTGAACCAAATCAACTCGAGCGGCAGTGCTTATTTAACACCAGCTATTCTCGAGGGGCGCTGGATGGTCAGGGTTTCGATTGGCGCACTCGAGACGAGCCGCGAAGATGTAGCGCACTTGTGGGCATTGATGCAGGAAGCCACCAACGGGTAAACTCTGGGTATGACTGTCACGCCTACCGAAATGGAACACCTAAAAAAACTAGCTCGGCTCGAGATGAGCGCCGAAGAAACAGTTGCGGCAGCCAAGGACATCAACAATATCTTAGCCAGTTTTCAAACCCTACAAAATCTTGATTTAAGTGCTTACCCGGAAATGCCGCGCCCAGTCCCAATGAAAAACATCATGCGCGAAGACCTTGCAATCGCTGGACTCGAGCAGCATCAAGCCTTGGCAGTGGCAATAGAAGCCGAAGATGGTTTTTTCAAAGTACCAAGAACTGTGGAATAAACACTTGACACTTCTGGCATCTAGCACCCAAAAAGCGTATACTTTGGGTATGTATCCGCTATCAAGCCGAATGGAATTCGCCAAACCCTCATTTGTCCGAGAAATCCTCAAGGTGGCAAACCGCAAAGATATCATTTCTTTTGCTGGCGGACTTCCCGACCCAAGTTTATTTGATGTCGAAGGGATAAAAACCGCCACTGAACTGGCTTTATCCACCCACAGCAGTGCGGCTTTGCAGTATGGTCCAACCGACGGGTACATTGGTTTTAAGCAACAAATTGAACGGGTCATGGCAAATCGTGGGGTGCATGGGCTGAATTTGGATCAGATGCTCGTCACTACAGGTTCACAACAAGGAATTGATTTGGTCTCTAAAATCATGCTTGACCCAGACGATGTCGTGTTGGTCGAACGCCCAGCGTATTTGGCGGCAGTGCAAGTTTTTGAATTGTACCAAGCCCAACTGCACGGTATCGAACAAGATGCCGACGGTATTCAAATCGAGGATTTAGAACGCGCTATTCTCGAGTGCAAACAGGCTGGCAAACGCCCCAAATTTATTTATACCGTGGCTACTTTTGGCAATCCGAGCGGGGCAACACTCAGTTTAGAGCGCCGTAAAAAACTGCTCGAGATTGCAACTCGAGAACAAATTCTCATTGTCGAAGACGACCCGTACAGCGAACTGCGTTTTGCTGGGGAGAGCGTCCCACCGATTTATGCCCTGACAAACGAAGTACCCGGCTCGAGTGAACAGATTATTTACATGAGTACCTTGTCTAAATTTGTTGCGCCCGGACTGCGCTTAGGCTGGATGCTTGCGCCTGCTGGACTGATTCAACCGCTGACCATCGTTAAGCAAGCCGCTGACCTGCATTCCTCGAGTTTCGCGCAATATGTCGCCGCCGCCTACCTCGAGACTGGACGGCTCGAGACACAATTACCAAAAATCCGCAGTACATACGGCGCAAAAGGCAATGCGATGATGGAAGCCATTGCTAAAACCTTCCCAAGTGGAATGCTCGAGTTTAACGCCCCAAGCGGCGGTATGTTTATTTGGGTCAAAATGGCAGAAGGTGTAGATACCATGAGCATGGTACAAAAAGCTGTAGAAAATGGCATTATTTTTGTTCCTGGAGCAGGTTTTTTCCCAGATGCAAAACGCAGTAATTATTTGCGCCTCAGTTTTGCCACCCCAAGTGTAGAGCAAATACAAGAAGGCATGAAGCGCCTAGCTCGAGCCGTGCTGGATTAGGTAGGCGAATAAATCTTGTTGAACCACAGTATTTGTATGTTTGACAGTTCGAGGGCTGGCTCGAGATTTTTGTTTTTTCACTTCTGGGATGGCTGGTTCTGGTTGTGTTAAAACCACTGGTACAATGGCTTTAGGCGTTACAGGAACAACAGCTTTGGGTGTTCGGGGTTTTCTGGGGGCTGCCACAATCACGGGTGGTGTTTCGAGGACAACCGCTTCTGGTGTGGTTTTGACTTTTGCGACTCGAGTGACTTTGGTTTTGAGGCTCACTTCTGGCTCGAGAAGCACTGGTTTTAACGGTGCGCTGACTGGTTTAGACTTGCTTTGTGGTTCGGTAATTTTAGGCTCGAGAATAATAGGTACAGCTTTAGAAGCCCGTGGTTTTTTGACTGGTGCAACTACTTCAAGTTGGGGAATAACCACTTCTGGCTCGGGAATAGGCATAACTTCTAGGCTTTCTTCGAGCAGCGCCTTGGCTTTGGCGCGTCTGGCTTCGGGTGGTAGATGCCCCGCTCGCCAGCCACGTTCGCAGGTATGACACCAGTAGGCTTGGTCGCCATCGCGGATGTCTTTAAGCATGAGGGTACGCTCGCAGACAGGACAAGAAAGCACTTGTCCATAGCTCGAGATTCGTGTCACAGAAGTGGTCTTAAAAGAAATTGATCTACTGGTCATGCGCCCCATAATAATATGATTATACCGTATAAACAGGGGTGAATTTCAAGAGGGACGTATTTAGACTTAAATCCCAACTTTTGTGGGTCGCTAAACGCCATCTTTGGCGAGGTCATTGAATCTAACGTGCTGCGAATGAAATTGCAACTCGACTGTACCGACAGGACCATTGCGCTGCTTACCAATAATAATTTCGGCAATGCCTTGTTTTTCGGAATCTTTGTGGTAATACTCATCGCGGTAAATAAAAGAAACAAGGTCTGCGTCCTGCTCAATCGCACCTGATTCACGTAAATCTGACAACATCGGACGGTGATTAGGACGTGACTCCACTTGTCTCGAGAGTTGGCTTAAGACCACCACAGGGATATTGAGTTCCCTTGCTAAAGATTTTAGCCCACGTGAAATGGTCGAAATTTCTTGTTGCCGATTCTCGCCGCCACCCTTGGAAGTACCACTGCCCGACATTAACTGCATGTAATCAATCACAATTAAATGCAAATCTTTTTCTGCCATTAAGCGCCTCGATTTACTTCGCAGTTCGGTGACGGTTAAATCCGAAGCATCATCAATAAACATTGGCGCTTCGCTTAGTTTACCCGCCGCATTGACCAGACGCTCAAAGTCTTTTTCGTTGAGCGCCCCTTGACGCACACGGTTCATGTCTACTCGAGCCTCGGCGCACATCATTCGCAACACAAGCTGTGAAGCGGGCATCTCGAGACTAAAGACTGCCACGGCTTTATTTTGGCGTACCGAAATATTTTGGGCGATGGAAAGCGCAAAGGCAGTTTTTCCCATACTTGGGCGTGCCGCAATGACATTAAGCGACCCCGGTTGTAAGCCTGTGGTCATTTCGTCTAAATCTCTAAAACCAGTGGCGACACCGGTGATAAAGTTGCTGTCGCTCGAGATTTTAGAAATGTACTCAAAGGTTTCATTGACCAGCGTGTTCATGTTTTGAAATGGCTGCTGGCTCTTTTTTTGTGCCACCTCAAAGACCAGTTTTTCAGCTCTGTCCATCAGTTCTTCGGCAGGGGCGGCTTCGTCATAAGCCATTTGCATGATTTTTGAAGAGGCGTTAATCAACCCGCGTAAATTGCTTTTTTCAACCACAATATCGGCATAGAACTTGGCGTAGACACTGGTTGGCACACCGTCGGATAAGCCCACCAGATATGCCACCCCGCCGACTTCCTCGAGTTGGTCTTTGGTGCGGAGTTCTTCGATGAGCGTGACCGAATCGGCAGGGTTGCCTTTTGAAATCAGGTTCTCGATGGCAGCATAGATTTTACGGTTGGCTTCTTTGTAAAACTGGTCGGGTTTTAGCGTACCCTCTAGACTGTGGTATGCCTCGTTGTCAAGTAAAATACTGCCCAGCACGCTGGCTTCAGCGTCAAGGTTATGAGGTGGGATGCGTCCGTGGAGTTCTTCCATAAGGGGCTATGAGCTTTGAGCTTTGAGCTTTGAGTTGTTTGTCATTTCGGTCTTGCCATGACAACAACCCAAGCGCCGTTGTATTGGGCTGCGCCGACTTCGGTGTAAAGTGGATTGGAGATTGCCCAACAATGTATTCTCGAGTTTTTCCACCAATTGACGGCTTTGGATGCGCCACCGTTTCCCAAAAAAATAATTTCGGACATTCTCGAGTACGAATAGCCGGCTCTGGTGACTCGAGTCCGTGGTCCAATGCCTTGGTAATAATGCGAAACGAATTTTTTACTACCCATGTTCAGAGCGTGGGTTTTGGCGGCTTTGGCAAGGGTGTTGTTCCAACGCATGGCAGATAACCTCACGCCGCCAGCCCCGTTACACCTTGCGCCAGAGGCTCTAAAAGTGTTGATCAGACCGACCACTCGAGTTTCGGCTGCGCTTTTGGCATCGGCGAGGCTCGAGACCAGTAAAAAAAGAATAAGGACAAAAAATCGCATGACCCGAGATGATAACCTAAAATTGAGGCTCGAGTCATGCGCTGTGCTTTTTTACTGTCTAGGGCTTGATTCCAAAGTACGAATTTCCATTTACACCGTGTGTGTCCGTGCCAAGGATTCGCCACATCACCAGATAGATGCCAGCTTTAAGTTTGGGTTTTAAGCTGATTTCTATTGTTTTGGTTGTGCCAGACCCTGTGGTTGTGCCTAGAACTGTGGTTCTCAAATCGGCTCGAGTAGCTGCGTCGTTTTTAAGTTTGAGCTTGGCTTGACTAAACGTGTTCATCGCTAAAGCGGTTAAAGCGCCAGTGTACGGGTAAACCTTGAAGGTACTAAAACCAGCTTCTATGGCTTCATCAAAGGTTACTTTGACTGTGCTTGCACTTTTGACACTCGAGCCATTGGCGGGAACGATTTTGACGGGTTTGGAGTGAGCGAGGGCAAAGCTGAGCAGTATTGCTAGGGCGAGTATCAGAATGTTTTTCATGCTGGCTCGAGTATAGTTTTTTTTGATGAGATTTATTTTCGAGCCGAACTAAAAAGCCGTGCAGTATTGCTGACAAAATCGGTGTCATAAATCTGGGCTTCTTGGTTTTTGGTGTCCAGCACTTCGCGGGCATCAAAGACAAAACATGTACCATCATAATCGTCTTCGGCGTTGTCTATGTTCTGAAAGTAATTTAGGATTCCGCCCTCGAGTTGCAAAATGTTAAAGCCACGCATGGCTTGCCAAGCGGTTGTTTTTTCGCAACGAATCCCACCAGTGCAGTACATGGCAACAGTTTTGTTCTGGGCTTGCCATTCGGGGAGGTGTGTCTTGAGATACTCGGCAAAGTCCCTAAAATGCTCGATATTCGGGTTGATTGCGCCCTTAAAATGCCCGAGTTCAAATTCAAAGCTGTTGCGGTTGTCTATTAAAATCACATCGTCGCGCTTTAATAATTCTTGCCACTGCTGCGGCGAAACATCTGTTCCCTTAAAGTTTTGGGTGTCAATGCCTTCAATCCCAAGTGGTACAATTTCGGGTTTTACTTTGACTTTGAGGCGCTTAAAAACTTGTTGACTGCAAGCCGTGCGTTTATAAAAAAAGTTTTGGAACTTTTTATCTGCCTCGAGAACATCCCGCACTATTTTTAATTGCTCACTCGAGCCGCAAAGCATCCCGTTAATGCCTTCCTCAGCCAGTAAAATCGTACCAAGCACACCCGCCGTTTGGCAGACTTGCTCGAGGTGTCCTCGAGTTTCTTCGGGGTTCTCTAAATAAATAAAGCGGTAAAACGCATCATGGAACAACATCCGGCTATCTTACAATGTCCTCGAGAACAAACGCCCTTGCTATTGAGAATAAATTATCATTAAGATAAAACGGTGAATACTTCTCCTTTACCCGTGACCGTTTTATCTGGCTTTCTCGGCAGCGGCAAAACCACGCTCTTAAACCATATTCTGGCTAACCGCCAAGGCAAGCGCGTAGCAGTGATTGTCAATGATATGTCCGAGGTCAATATAGACGCGCAGATTGTCCAGAACGAAGCTCACCTGTCGCGCACCGAAGAAAAACTAATCGAAATATCCAACGGCTGTATCTGTTGTACCCTGCGTGAAGACTTGCTGCTCGAGGTCGGAAAACTCGCCAAAGAAGGGCGTTTTGATTATGTGATTATCGAATCCACGGGTATCTCTGAACCATTACCCGTTGCCGAAACCTTCACCTTTGAAGATGAAAATGGGCAAAGCCTGAACAGCATTGCACGGCTAGACACGATGGTCACGGTTGTGGATGGTTATAACTGGCTGCGCGACTGGGATGCCGCCCAAAGTTTGCGCGAACGCGGTGAAACGGCTGGCGAAGGCGATGAGCGCACCGTGACTGATTTACTGGTTGAACAAGTCGAATTTGCTAATGTGCTGCTGCTAAACAAAACTGACCTTTGTACTACCGAGGAAATCTCGAGGCTCGAGGGAATTCTGCATCACCTTAATCCCGTGGCAAAAATCATTCACTCGAGCTTTGGTCAAACACCGCTTGAGAATGTACTTGGCACAGGTTTGTTTGATTTTGACCAAGCCAGCCAGAACGCGGGTTGGTTGCGTGAGGTTCGAGGTGAACACACCCCAGAAACCGAGGAGTACGGCATCAGCAGTTTTGTCTACCGCTCACGTAAACCATTTCACCCTGAGCGTTTTCATAAGGTTTTACAAGGCAATTTTGTTGGCGTGGTGCGTTCCAAGGGTCATTTTTGGCTTGCCAGTCGGATGGAGTACGCGGGTTTGTGGGCGCAAGCTGGGCGAGTAGCGCGTTTTGATATGGCGGGTTTTTGGTGGGCGGCGGTGGATAAATCGCAGCGTTCCGACGACCCAGAATTCTTGGGTTATCTCGAGGATATTTGGGCAGAACCATACGGCGACCGCCGCCAAGAAATTGTTTTTATTGGTGCAAAAATGAACCGCGAACTCATTGAGAGCCAGTTGAACGCAGCGCTTTTAACCGATTCGGAAATGTGTGAACCAGAAAAGTGGGAATTTTACCGTGACCCATTTCCAGTCTGGGGTGCAGAACACCAAGCATGAGATGGTTTATTTTGGCGGTGGCATTGCTGATGACTGCCAGCGCTCAGGAAACCCCCAAAATAGTTTTGGTCAGCTTTCTGCCTTTGCTCGAGAGCGCCCAAAGAATTGCTTCTGGGCGGCTCGAGGTGCGGATGCTGCTGTCAGCAGGTGCAAGCCCGCACACTTTTGACCCAACGCCCAAAGATGTACTGACGGTGCGAAATGCCGACTTACTGCTCTTAAATGGTTACGGCATAGATGCGTGGCTCGAGCGGTTATGGCGGGTTGGTGGACAACAAGCACGGTTGGTCAAACTCGCCGAACAAGCCGAATTTTTGCGTATTGGGCAACCCGGACGAATAGATGCCCATGTCTGGCTTGATGCCAGCATTATGGCAAGTATGGCTCGAGAAATCGGGGAGGCTTACGCTTTGTTTGATAAAGCCAACGCCACTACCTACCGCCAAGCCGCCAAACAAGAACAGCAGCGTTTACTCGAGTTACACCAAGAAATCAAAGTTTCGCTCGAGCCAATAAGAAATGCTGGTTTAGTGGTTTTTCATAATGCTTGGGACTATTTTGTCCGAGCTTATAGTCTGCGTGTGGCTGCCATAGTGCGGGTTCAAGCCGAACGTGACCCAAGCGCCAAAGAAATTGCGGAGATTGTGCGCCTGATGCGCCGCGAGGCTATTAAAGCGATTTTTGTAGAGCCGCAATTGCCAGACCGCATGGCTCGAGTGATTGCTGCCGAAGTTGGTGCAAAGGTTTTTGTGCTTGACCCTGAAGGCTCAAGCCTGAGCGAGAATTACACGTCTTTGATGCGCTACAACGCGGCGACGTTACTTAGAGCCTTGCGTTAGGCAAAAGTCTTGCCAAATACTTATTGATAATATATTCTCAATAAGAGATAGAAAGTCTCGAGCCACAACTGTATCGGCAACCCGTTTGAATTCACCAACCCTTTGTGGGTGTTTTTAGGAGAAAGCATGAAAAAAATTGCACTATTGGCTATTGCAGCCGCAGGACTGAGCGTCACTTTGGCTCAAGAAACCGAAATCCTTAGCGCTCGTCTGGTTTATAGCGATGCTAAAAATAATACGCTGAACATGATTAACCTTAACGACCGTAAAAAAATGGCTTCGTTCAGCACCCCGGGCAAAATTACCTATGCCATCTCGAGTGGCAGCCAGCAGCATATTTTAGTGGCTCACCGCGACGATAGCCGAGTTACAGTCTTAAACAGTGGGTTAAGCACCGCCGACCACGGCGACCACAAAGACTTGATCGAAAAAGCCCCATACATTACCGCCACCATGAACGTCGGTAAACAACCGACCCATTACTTTGTTCACGATAAAACCATTGCCTTTTTTAACGACGGCGACGGTACAGTCGCTATTCTCGACGAGGATAAACTTGGCTTGAGCATGGACTTTGAACAAATAAAAACCGCTCAGCCAGACCACGGCGGAGTGGTTGTCCTCGAGAAAGAAGTGCTGGTGGGTTACTTGCGCCTCGGGCGAATTGATGTTTTTGAGCGTAAAACTGGTAAGTTGCAACAGACCCTACCTGGTTGCCCAGCCCTACACGGCGAAGCAATGCACAGCACAGGTTTTTATTGGGGCTGCGGTGATGGCGTGATGCTAGTCAAGCGCGACGGCGATAAATTTAGTGCCACAAAAATTGCTAACCCAGTTGGTACACCCGCCAATACTCGAGTTGGAGTCTTTGCCGAATCCAAAAAACATAACTTTGCGGTTGGTAACTTTGGCAAAGGCATTGCTTTTGCAGACCCAACAAAAACGGTTCTCAAGGTCATGGCATTACCCGCTAACCCCATCAAAATGGAATTCCTCGAGAATGGTAATTTGATTGTTCTAACCGCCGATGGTTTCCTGCACAGCTTAGACGTGGTTAAACGCAGCGTGATAGCCAGTGTTAGCGTTACGCCAGCCGTGAGAACCACAGGCGAAGGGATTGTGCGACCGTCGTTTGCAATCATGCAAGACCGCGTTTTTGTGACCAACCCAGAACAAGGCAGCATTATTGAAGTCAACACCACCAAAATGCAAATTGCCCGTCGTATGGCAGTTGGCGGTACTCCAGCCAGCATTGCCATCAGCATGGCACAAGGCGTTAAACACTAAGCTTCTTGAGCAAACCAAACCTCACCTATTCATGGTGGGGTTTTTCAGGATAAGCCATGAATGCAACAAAAAATCCAATGACAGTACAGATGTGGCTCTGGGGTCTGGATGCCATTCGTGGTGATTTAACGGCTAGAGGCTTTCTTAAAAAGCCTCGCCCAGAAAATAGCGAATCCAGCATTTACTTTTCGGACAATTTGTACCTTCATGGTCACGGCATTTGGCTCGAGACCGAAACCGAAATTCTGGTTTACCGTCGCCCAAGTAAAAGCTGGTATGCCTTACCTAAAACCGCCAAAATCTGCATTGAACACTTTACCCAAAATAGCCTTGCATGGTGCGATTTTGCCCGTCCTCGAGCCGTCGCCCACGCCCAAGCCTTGGCAGTTATTCGCCCCGTCATTCTCGAGTACGAAAACTGGCTAGAAGAACAACACGGTAAAATTCGTTTGCAACAACTTAAAACCATCCCCAATCAAAAAGTTCGTCGTGCGGTAGCAGCATGGCAAGACTTTGTTAGGATAGAACCATGATAACTAAAAATATGGTCGTACAAATCGAATACGAAGCCAAACTCGAGGGCGTGGTGGTAGCGCACACCCACAAACCAAAACTGCTGTTAATCGGTTTTGAACGTGACCTGCCACCAGGACTCGAGGATGCCATCATCGGCAAAACTGCCCCGCTCGAGTTGACCGCCACGTATGCTTATCCAGCCCATGATGCAAACAAAGTCTTAGAGGTGGACATAGACCGTTTGCCGATTGCTAACCCTGAAATTGGCTCTAAATTCTCCGCCACAGACAGTTCTGGACAGCAATTTGAAGCTCGAGTTTTGGACGTTGGCAATGGCTGGGTGAGTGTGGACATGAACCACCCTCGAGCCGAAAAAACTTTGGAGTACAGCATTAAAATACTCAGCACTCGAGAAGCTGATGCTCACGAACTCGAGCATGGACACGCACATGGGGCTGGTGGCGTGGAACACAAGCACTAATTCTTCGTAGGTGGGAATTTATCTAAGTCACCTTCAGATGCCCAAGGATGCTCAGATACAAGAACCCCGTCTTGGTTTATAAAAGTGCTAAAGGTTGGGTCGGTGTAAATAAGCGAATAATTTTTATCTCGAGCTAAAGCAAGATATTCAACAAGAGGCAATTCTGGAAATTCACGACTGACGGTGAGAATATCGTCAGTAGCAGGAAAACGATAATCCCAAACAGCATTCAGAACATCTCGGGTTAGTATTTTGCTATCTTCAAAATCAATCAAGTTTTGCTGATAAAGTCGAAAAGCAAAGCGCGTTACATCCGAGTAAAATGCCATTGGAACGTGCAATTCAGCCCGTGATAAGTAGCCCGACTGATAAAAGCGTTACAAGTAATAATTTGCGTTTGTATTTTTGGATCTAGGATTTCTAATGGCAATGCACCAAAAACCGCAACACTTGGTGTGATCACATAATGCCGAGAAATCAGACTCACTTTCTGGCGTTGAGTTCTCGAAAAATTTGGTCTACATCTACGCTGTGTGGTTTTAAGACCTTAATTTCGGAACGTTTAATTCCCGTAAATGCTTTGGGGTTTTTCTGGGGTACTTCTGGAGTTGGAATAACTGGTGTTTTGTTCATATCTTAAATTTATCACCGAAAGTTATCTGTGTCAATAAAAAAGCGCAGCTTTTAGCTGCGCCTTTTCTCGAGTAAACCCTATAACCCAAGGGCTTTTTTAGTCAGGATAATAATATCTTCCATTGTGTCAGCCACAGGCACATTGGCTTTTGCCATTGCCTCGAGCTTGGATTCGGCTGTACCAACATTGCCCATGATTAATGCCCCAGCGTGACCCATGCGTTTGCCTTTTGGTGCAGTGCGCCCGCTAATAAAAGCAATCACTGGTTTTTTCATGTTCTTACTAATCCACTCGGCGGCTTGTTCTTCGTCTGCCCCACCAATTTCACCAATCATCACCACAGCATCGGTATTAGGGTCTTCGTTAAACATCGGTAGTAAATCAATAAAAGTTGTGCCAATCATTGGGTCGCCACCAATGCCAACCACAGTGCTACATCCAATATCGGCAGCCGCAAGCATCGCACTGGCTTCGTAAGTCAATGTGCCGCTTCTCGAGATCATCCCGACCCGCCCAGCTTTGAAGGTGCTGGCGGGCATAATACCGAGTTTGCATTCGCCGGGGGTGATGAGTCCGGGGCAATTTCCGCCGATTAAGCGAACATTTGGCAAACTTTTAAGTTCTTTAACCACTTTCATCATGTCAAAAACAGGCATTCCTTCGGCGATATTGACAATCAAAGGAATTCCCGCGTGGGCAGCCTCGAGCGTCGCGTCGGCAGCCGCAGGTGGTGGAACAAAGATAATACTGGCATCTAGGTCTGGGTGGGCGGCTTTGGCTTCTGAAACGCTGTTATAAACCGGAATGGTTTTTCCAAGCAAGCTCAGGGTTTGTCCGCCTTTACCGGGGGTGCTACCAGCCACGATTTGTGTGCCGTACTCGAGCATTTTCTCGGCGTGGTACGCACCTTCGCGTCCAGTGATGCCTTGGACTAAGACTTTGGTATTTTTGTTAATTAGGATGCTCATTGTGCTGCCTCCTTGACGACGGCGGTGGCAGCTTCCATCATGGTTGGGTAAATATTTATTGGCTTGTCTTTTAAGAGTTCATTGGCTTCGGCTACGGCAGTTCCAGCCACACGCATGGCAAGCGGTTTATTCAAAATCCCTTCCTCGAGCGCCCGAATCACACCTTTAGCAACTTCGTCGGCTCTGGTAATCCCACCGAAGATGTTAATCAAAATGCCTTTTACATCTGGGTCTTTGCAAACCAGTTTGACCGCGTTATAAACAATTTCGGCTTTAGCGCCGCCACCAATATCTAAAAAGTTGGCAGCCTTACCGCCGACCCTCGAGACAACATCCAAGCTGGTCATAACCAAGCCAGCGCCGTTACCAATCACACCAATATGCCCATCGAGTTTGACATAACTAAAACCAAAGGCTTTGGCTTCGACTTCAAGCGGGTGTTCGGCTTCGGTTTCACGGAATGCTTCTAGGTCTGTATGGCGGTACATGGCGTTGTCATCAATGTCTATTTTTGCGTCAGCCGCAATCACTTCGCCTGTGGTGGTAATCACAAGTGGGTTAATTTCGGCTAAGGTTGCGTCTGAGCCAGCACAAGCATTCCAAAGTCCAACCATCATGGCAGCAATTTTATTGAGGTTGCCCTCGAGACCAGCATCCAAGGCAATCTGACGGGCTTCAAAAGCACGTAAGCCTTTAATTGGGTCTATGGCAAAACGGGTAATTGCGGCTGGGTTGGTGGCTGCCACTTCTTCGATGTCAACTCCGCCCTCTTTGGAAACCATTAAAGTAAATGACTGTACATTACGGTCATGAATTAAACCACAGTAGTATTCTTTGGCAATATCCACAGCTTTAGCCACCAAGACTTTTTTAACAGTTAAGCCTTTGATGTCCATACCAAGAATCGCCTGGGCTTTTTCAAACGCGTCATTGCCATCTTTAGCCAGTTTGACTCCGCCAGCTTTACCGCGTCCACCAACATGCACTTGGGCTTTAATCACGGTCAGGGAAGCGTATTCATTGGCAATTGCTTTGGCTTCTTCGGGGGTGCGGGCGATTTTACCTGGTGGAACTGGCACACCGTAACTTGCCAGTAATTCCTTTGCTTGGTACTCGTGAAGTTTCATGATCCTCCTAGATGCCGCTTGGGTTTCTCCCAACGGCACAAACCTTGAAAGTTTACACCTTTGTGACACTCGAGAACCGTTGTGCCTGTCACGGTGACAAAACAGGGCGTAAAATAAGCCATGCCAGCTAAGTCGGATAAACATTTACTCGAGGCAGCTTGGACACTAGAATGGCGTAGGGTGATTCGGCAATCCAAGAAACGACTGTTGCCATTGTATAAACCAAATCTTAAGCAACACCAAAGAGCCGAATTTTTGCTCTTCTGCCCATGCTGCGGACAGCCAACTCGCATTCTCGAGCAAGCTGGACTGCAAGACCTTAATTATCAATTAATCCAAGCCGTTCTAGCCTTGGAAGGTCTTGCTCAAAAAGTTTGGTTTACCTATCAAAATGGCGACCTTTTTGACTGGATTAAAGTTCCGTTTGCCTTAAAAATTTGGGCGTGTGATGCCTGTCTGGTATCCAAAAAGGCTGAATTGGCAGATTTTGAAACGATTTTTATGCTCAATTTGCAAACCGATGGAGGACATCGCCCGTACTTTTATTTTGATCAAGTGTTGGGCTGTAACACTTGCCAAAGAGATTTTTTGCACCCAAAGCAATATCAGCGTTTTGTTCATGAAACATATATAGTTTCGGACACAAAACTGCAAAACTGTCCAGATTGCCAGCGAAAAAAGAATTGGCGATATTGGCTTGAAGAAATACTGCTGCCAAAGACTCATCTCAATCCAAGTTATGAGAATCTTTTCAAAGCCAGTCAAATTTTACTCGAGAACGCCGACCCTCGAGCCTTGGATTATTTGCGCCGTGCCAAAAATAAAGCCCCTAGCCTTGAAGAACGCCAAAAACTCGAGCAGCAGATTCGGATAAGCTAAACTGTACCCCAAGGAGTCCAACATGATTAAAGTTAAACTCGGTCAGAACAATTACGGTAAATCCGATGTGCGCTTGTTCAAGGTGTTCAGGGATTCGAGCCGCCATGAAATTAAGGATATTTGGGTAGATGTTGCCATGCAGGGCGACTTTGACGCGGCTCATGTGCTTGGCGATAACACCGATTTGCTAGCAACCGACACCGTGCGAAACACAATTTATGCGCTGGCGAAGGACGGCTTAATCTCGAGCATCGAAGAATTTGGCAAGCACTTAATCAGGCATTTTATGAGCGCAGGACCAAAAGTCTCGAGTGTCCGCGTCAAACTGCTCGAGCATCGTTGGAATCGAATTCATGAGCATGGCTTTGTGCGTGACACAGGCAAGCACACCGCCACAATCGAAGGTGATGGTACAAATTTTAGCGTCTCGAGTGGAATTGATGAATTGTTTGTCCTAAAAACCACCAATTCGGGTTGGGAAGGGTATTTGTTTGAGCAATTTACGAGCTTGCCAGAAACGAATGACCGTATCCTTGCCACAGTTGTGACAGCGCATTGGTTGTACAACACGCCAAATGTGGATTACGACGCGGTTTGGAATAAAGTCTGGCAGAATATCCTAGTCACCTTTACTGACCATTACAGCCCAAGTGTGCAGAATACGCTCTACCGAATGGGTGAAGCGGTCTTAAATGCTTGTCCTGAACTCGAGAAGATTCATTTTAGTTTCCCCAATAAGCACCATATTCCCTATAACTTGGAGCGTTTTGGAATGCAGAACAACGGGCAGATTTTTCATGCCGATGCCGAACCATTTGGCTTAATCGAAGGTTGGGTAGAACGCGCATGAATGCGGGACTGACAACACATGTTCTTGATACTGCCAAAGGCAAACCCGCTTCTGGAGTGCAAATTTGTTTGTATAAATGTGAACAGGGGAGACGTGAACTCCTCAAAAGCACCATTACCAATGCCGACGGGCGCACCGATGAACCTCTGATTGCACGGGGTAGTCTCGAGGTGGGGCAGTACGAACTTGTGTTTGAAGTTGGGGCTTATTTTGGATTACCAGAACCACGTTTTCTCGAGACCATCCCAATTTGTTTTGGAATTGCCGACATTACCGCCCATTATCATGTGCCGCTTTTGGTGTCGCCGTGGTCGTACAGCACTTACCGAGGCAGTTGATTGCCTTATAATTGACGAATGATTCAGTATTCATACGCCCATGTCCGAGCAAATCTTGGAAAAGTTATGGATAAGGTACTTGACGATGCAGTTGTTGTGATTATCAAGCGTAATGAGCATGAGCGAGTTGCTATGATTTCAGCCGATGAACTCGAGCGAATGCAGGAAACGCTGTATATCTTGCACTCATCCGAAAATGTTCGACGAATCAACGAAGGAATAGCAGAAGGCAAGCAAGGACGAATAAAAGCACAAACGGCATTAGAAATTCGGTCAGAATTCCTATGAGAATTGCAGTAATTTCTGATATTCACGGTAATATCCACGCACTAGAAGCCATTCTCGAGGACATACAAACCCAAGCTGTGGATGAAATTATTATTGCTGGCGATACAGTCAACATCCACTCGCACTCGAGAAGATGTTTTGAAACCGTGATGGCACTTGGTTGCCCTGTACTGCAAGGTAATCACGAAGAATATGTTTACTCGGTTGGACAAAATCTGCTACTAGAGCAAGAACGTTTTCAAAGTGTGCGCTGGACTCAAGCGCAGTTTTCAGCAATCGAACTCGAGATAATGCGCCAACTACCAAAAACTTTATCTCGACCAGATTTACTCATCACTCACGCGACAGCCAGAAGCCTATCTGAGAGTATTTTTGCCCACTCAAGTGATACCGACTTACGCGCCATATTCGCAGACACAACCGAACGGTTTATTGTCCGAGGACACAACCACAAATGGTTTACAAAAAATTGGGATAACCGCACACTCTACAGCCTTGAGTCGGCAGGTTTACCACTTGGCGGACGATTAGAAGCCCAATATGCAATTTTGACCAAGCGTGAAGTTTGGAGTCTCGAGCCAAGATTTGTGAATTACGATTTTGTGGCTGCACTAGCGGATTTTAGCGACGATTACATTGAAGAAATTGGAGCATTGGGGCATTTGCTCAGGCTCGAGTTTGTGCATGGCAGAGGTTTTCTGGTCAGGTTTTTGCAGCAGTACCTACAAGCCATAGATGCCAAAGAAATCAGTCTCGAGGATGCTGTGCAACAATTTCTACTCGAGAATTAGTGCGGAATAGCTTTCCACAGTCGCATTTTAGGCACGGTGTCACGGTAGCTTTCGATGTTGGCACGAACCTCAGCAAAAGTTGTCGTCTCGAGCAACCAATCCAAATACAAATTTTCCTCAGCCACACCTTCGAGCCGAAAAGCCCAGTACAACCCCATAAGCGGGTTGATAAATAACTCGCTGTTGCTGGTGCGCTTGGTACTGTGAACATCACCAAAGTAACCTTTGACTGCCGCTACAACCGAATTAGAAACAATGCTTGGATGACTTGGCATGTTCAGTGACGAGAATTTCACGGCTTGAAAATACTTTTGAACGGCATTCATTTCTGGTGTCAAACTCCAAGCCCCAAGGTAATCGCCACGCATGGTCAGTTTTGCCACCGCCTCGAGAAAATGGGCATGGCAAACCCCATGATAAGCGTCTATGCCAAAGCCAAGGCAGAGTAAGTATTTTTGGGCTGTGGTCTCGAGGGTGTGAACGGCAGCAATGCTCAGGGAATCCTCTTCTGGCGTTCCCAAACCAATTTCATCGCCTCGCATTAGACTGTCTGTGCCACCGTCAATTAAAACAATGGCATCAATATCTAGTTTCTCGAGCAGAACGCTGTACGCATAACGCAAAGGCTTAACGCCAGTGCGCTCAAAAGCAAACACCGAACTTGGTTCACCCACCGACTCGAGCCAGCGTGACAAGTACAATTCTGGAAAATAATGCTCAAAACCATGTGATACCAAATTTACTTAGATAGTATTTAATCATCGAGCCAGCTAAAACCAGCCCGACCACGAACCAGTTCAGGATTCTGCATCAGAAAAGCACAACGGTCACACAAAATATCTTCCAAAGCATCCAAATCAGCAAAGATA
>JANNVX010000113.1:0-11955 GCA_031414595.1 Deinococcales bacterium | reverse complement strand
AGGACAGACACAGGGGTCTGTCCCTACAAAATCCATAAAAATACGTCAGGTAGGGGCGGACCCCCGTGTCCGCCCTGTGACCAATTGTCTGTTTTTGGTCTATTTGAAATCAGGAAGTTATTCTTGGACAGTTCCTTAGCGTTCTAAGCTCGAAGGAAATATGCCAATTGGCACATCAAAAACCTTGCCTAGGCTCGAGCCTTGCTCTAAATTGCAATCTAATTCGTTTTCGATTACACTTTTTATATGGTTAGTGCCTATCAAGAAGTCATTGATTTTATCGCTGCTGGACAGCCCTCGGTTGCTGTGGCTCATTTTGTGCCTTCTGAGGCTAGTAAAGAACGTGTGGCGTATTTAATTGCACTAGAAAAAAATGATGGTTTGACACCAGAAGAAACTTCTGAACTCGAGCATTACTTGCAACTCGAGCATTTAATGCGTTTAGCCAAAGCCAAAGCTCGAGTGCTGATTGCCCAGTGAGCGTTACTTATATTCCTGTGGAGTTGCGTCGTGCGGTGATTTTACGAGCCGAAAAATTGTGTGAGTATTGCTTGATTCACGAAGACGATACGTTTTTTGGTTGTCAGGTGGATCATATTATTGCCGAAAAACATGGTGGTGAAACAAGTTTTGATAATTTAGCACTGGCTTGTACAAATTGTAATCGAGCCAAAGGCAGTGACCTTGGCACACTGGTGAATGGTGTGTTGGTACGATTTTTTAATCCACGTTCAGACATCTGGGCAGAGCATTTTGCATTTGCAGATAATGAAATTACAATTGTCGCAAAATCAGAAGTTGGTCAAGCAACCACAACGATTCTAGGAATGAACACCAATGACCGATTACTCGAGCGTGAAATGTTACAAGAAGCACAACGTTATCCTACTCGAGCGGCAAAAAAACGGATTGATTCGACCATGCCTACCATTTAAGCTCGAGCCTTGGCTTTTGCTAGAATGTAGTTATGAAAACTTCAAATACTGAAGCCTTTACCTTTGATGACGTGCTGATTCTCCCTGCCCCTCACAGCCGTGTCAAATCGCGGCGCTTGGTGGATACCAGTTTGCAAGTCGGTGCGTTCAAATTAGCCTTGCCGATTCTGACCGCAAGCATGGCGGTTTTTGATACCGACTATGCCAATACTGGCGCACCAAGTACCACTTTTGCAAGGGCGGTTGCCGAGGCTGGCGGGGTGCATATTCAGTCTAGGGGAATGCCAGAAACCACTTTTGAAGCCCGTTTTGCGGTTGTATCAAAACTTGCTTCCGAAGGGCTGCCGATTGGTATGGCTGTCGGCTTGGATGAATTTAGGGAACACAAATCTCGTTTAATGAATAAAAACGGCATTATCGTTTCGATTGACATTGCCAACGGCGCAATTATCGAAGATGAAGATGTGTTGGATTGGCATAATGACCAAAATGTCTTAATGGTTGGTAATTTTGGTTCACCTCGAGCCGTACAACGTTTCTTGGGGGCTAAGCAGCAACATATTCAAAAGTATAGTGTTGGCTCGGGTAGTGCCTGTACCACGCGGGGCGTAACGGGAATTGGTAGCCCCAATGCGTGGCTGGTCGAGCAAGTCAGTGGCAACAGTCCACATTTTTTGTGTATTGATGGTGGCATCAAAGGCACTGCCGATTTTTGTAAAGCTGTGGCACTCGGAGCGCACTTAGTCATGATGGGTCGTCCGTTCAGTGCGGTAAAAGAAACCTGCTCACCAATTTTTGAACTTGGCGCACACAAGTATAAAGAATACTTTGGCATGGCAAGCGCTAAAGCCAAAGGCAATTCCGAATTTGTTGAAGGAGCGCAAGGGCGGGTACGTTTTGAATCAGACACCGTACAAGAAGTCTTTAAGCATTACGAACAAGCCCTGCGGAGTGCCATGAGTTATGTGGATGCCCTGACTTTAGAAGAATACCGCACCAAAGCCGAGGTCATTCGGGTTACAAACAGCACCCAACTCGAGAATTCAACCCGCTTAGATGCCCATGTGTGAACTGGTTAGATGCCAATATGCAAACTGGCAAATAGTACAACGACCCCAAAACCCCCTCTTTTCGAGGGGGTCGCCGAAGGCGGGGGGAGTCCGTAAGAGGTCACATTTTTTATTGAACCTTGAGAGCTTTTGTAAGTCTCGAGTAAACCGTTTAGTTCCCCATCTGTAACCGTTTATACCGCTTCACGGGTCTGCCAGTCCCGCTCTGGTCATTTTCTAAAATTGCCCAATTGCTGCTGCATAAATACTCGAGGTAACGCCATGCCGTCACCCTCGAGATACCAAGACTAGCAGCAATTTCTTCGGCACTTAAAGTCTGGGTTTGTAAGCGCAGCAGAGTTTTTATCTGCTCGAGTTTATTGGGGTCTATGCCTTTGGGGAGGTCTGGCTCGAGGTTGTGACCGAGCAAATGGTCTATTTTGCTTTGGTCAAGGTGCTTGTCGCTTTGCCATTGATGACGGGTGCTGTAACGTTCTAAAGCAGTTTCTAAGCGGCTGCGTTCAAAAGGTTTAATCAGATAATCAAATACGCCGTCCATCAGGGCATGACGCACCGAGTTCGTGTCGTTATCAGCCGTGATCATCATGGCTTCAAATTCAAGTCTGGCAGCTCGTAAGGTGTGTAAAAACTCGAGTCCGCTGCCGTCTGGTAAGTAAATATCAAGTAGCAAGAGTTGCGGGTGTAATTCTAAAATTTCTTGGTGGGCTTGGCGGATGGTGCGGGCAGTGCCAACCACCTTAAATCCAGCAATACTCGAGACCATCTGGGCGTTAATTTGGGCTACCCAAGGGTCATCTTCGAGTAAGTAAACCTTGGTCATGGGTTGCCTTTTAGGGTGTCAACCGCAAAACTGATTTGAAAAACCGTTTGTTCTTGATGCCGAAAGTGTTTTATAGACCCGCCCAGTGCCAGAACTTGTTGGCGTACCAGACTTAATCCGTAGCCGCGCCCTGTGCCTTTGCTGCTGACGGCGCGTTCAAAAACCCGTGGCTCGAGCCATGCAGGGATACCACTGCCAGAGTCCCGAATTTCGATTTGTAGCCCTTCGGGGTCCGTACCAAGCATTAAACCAACTTGTTTGTTTTGGCTGTCTAGGGCAGCATCAAAAGCATTCTCGAGTAAATTGCCAATCATCAACACCAGACTTTCTGTGCCAAGTTTTGCCCAGTGTTTGGGCAGACTCGAGCCGGACTCAAGCGCAAAGGCAATCCCAAGTTCTTGGGCGCGTTCGTATTTGCCGATAATCAGGGCAGCCACCTGTGGCACTTCGAGGTCTTGGAGCATTTCGTGCAATGCCAAATTGCGTTCTGAGGCACTACGAATGATGCTCAGGGCGCTTTCTAATTGACCCAGTTGAATCAATCCAGAGATGGTGTGTAGCCGATTTTGAAATTCATGGGTTTGGGCGCGAAGAAGCTCGGCGTATTGCTGGCTTTGGGTCAGTTGTTGGGCAATCTCGAGGACTTCGGCACGGTCACGAAAAGTAATCACGCTCCACCCTTCGCCCATTTCGAGCATCGTGACCATGAGGTGCTGATGACCAAACTTAAATGGCTGATTTTCTTTTTGCTCGAGTTTGGTTGCTGCTAATTCCTGCCAGATGTTCGGTAACTCATCGCCGATTTTGGCATTGAGGATTTGCTGCGCCCGAAGGTTCTGAACTTGGATTTTTAAGTCTGGGTCGAGTACCAAAACCCCTTCCTGCATGGCGCTGAGCGTGGCTTGGTGTTGGCGTACAAGGGCGGCAATTTGTTCTGGTTCAAGGTCTAGCATTTCGCGTTTCAAGCGCCTTGCAATCAGGCTCGAGGAAATCAGGGCAACCAGCAGCGCCACCCCGTACCAAGGCAGAATACTTTGCAGTACAGTCAAAAAGGTACTTTGTACAGTGGGCAGTAAAAAACCAGTGCTGACCACACCAATCACTTTTTTGCTCGAGTCAAAAAGAGGGACTTTACCGCGAATCGAACGCCCCAGTGAACCCGTGGCAATACTGACAATTTCTCTGCCCGCCAATGGTTCTTGGTTATCACCCCCGACCATCTTCTGCCCGATACGTTCAGGCAATGGGTGTGAGTAGCGCACTTCCTCGAGATTACCAACCACAATAAAATCAGCATTGACACGTTCGCGTATCTGATTGACCAAGGGGTTAATCATGTCTTGTGGTCGTGGGTCGTTCATGGCGTTTATGACACTAGGTATCAGTGCCACAGAGCGGGATACATTAAGCGCCCGAATCCCATAATCACGCTCTAAAGAACTGCGTAAGGTACTGATTTGCACGGCGGCTAAAATCAGGGTCAGCAATGCAAAAAGTACCGCTTGCAACAAAAAAAAGCGCTGCTGAATGCCCCATCTGCGTTTAACACTGGGTACAAAACTGGGTTGTTGTTGCACCTTTGTATGTTAGCAAAGAAAGCACCAAGAAATGAACTCGAAAAATCATCTCCTCGAGAAATTCTAACTTCTTTTGTCTTTCGCCCTTCGCCTTTTGCCTGTCTTGACTCCTACAGCAGCACCTTCGGGCTTGGGTCGCTTCGCCTTTTGTTCATACCTGTAAACAAAAGACTAGGCAAACTGGTTTTGGTTGCGTACACTGACGTATTCAAAAATTTCTTGGAGGTATTTATGCGTAAACGTGTGTTGTTCGGTCTTGGTTTAGCCGCAGTTTTGGCTGGTTTTGGAGTCTCGAGTGTGGCTCAGGTTAGTGGGCTTAAAATCATGGCTCCTGCTGCACCTGGTGGTGGTTGGGATCAGACGGCTCGTTCGATTCAAAGTGTTCTCGAGGGCAGTAAGCTCGCTTCGGGGGTGCAAGTTTCTAATGTGGCTGGGGCGGGTGGCACGGTTGGTTTGGCGCAGTTTGTCAATGCCAAAGGCGATGGCAACCAGTTAATGGTCATGGGCTTGGTGATGGTTGGGGCAATTCAGACCAATAAATCTAAAGCTAACCTTGATATGGTCACACCGATTGCTCGTTTGACGGGCGAATTTCAAGCCTTGGTCGTGCCAGCCAGCAGTAAAATCCAGAATTTGACCGAGTTCTTAGCGGCTTGGAAAGCCAATCCAGGTGGAACACCAATCGCGGGTGGCAGCGCTGGCGGAACAGACCATATTACAGTCGGTTTATTGGCTCGAGCCAGTGGTACGGACATGAGCAAAGTCAATTATGTGCCGTATGCGGGTGGCGGCGAGGCATTGGCTTCATTGCTAGGTAATCAAGTATCAGCAGGGGTCTCGAGTTTATCTGAGTTCTTACCACAAGTCGAAGCGGGTAAATTGCGTTTATTGGGTGTCTCGAGTCCTAAGCGTGTGGCTGGGGTCAATGCACCAACCTTTAAGGAACAAAAAATCAGTGTTGAAATTGCCAATTGGCGTGGCATTGTTGCCCCTCCGGGCATCACCGAAACACGCCGTCTTGAATTGGTTGGCTTGATGGACAAAATGAGCGCTACAACCCAGTGGAAAGAAGTCTTGAAGCAAAAGGGTTGGATTGATTTGTATCAATCGGGTTCTAAATTCGAGGTCTTCTTGAAACTCGAGGATGAAAAAATCGTCAAGACTTTGCGTGACATTGGTTTACTAAAATAGTTCTAAAAAAAGGGCAGTGATTCACTGCCCTTTTTCACAAGGGGCATGATGAGAAATGTTAGTCCTGCTGATGTTATTTTTGCGGTTGCTGGCATACTGCTGAGTATTTTTGTCTTGGTTCAAGCAAACGGCATGAGTAGCACCAGCACCTTTGCTAAAGTCCCACCAAATATTTTTCCGTGGATGATTGGAATTGGCTTACTGGTTGCGGGATTACTGCTCTTGGTCGGGGCATTGCGTGGCGAAAAAGCCGAGCCGGCTGGCGAAGAAGACGCAGACCCAAACGCCCCAACCAATTATCTCGCCATTGTTTTTGTGGCTGGTGGCTTACTGACCCAAATTCTGTTTATTAACTTGTTGGGGTTTATCATCACCTCGAGCCTGATGTTTGCTGGCACAGCCCAAGGTTTTAGACCCCTACCCACAAACCAACGCGCTCGAGCCTTTGGGATGGATTTTTTAATTGGTGCGGTGGTTTCGGTTATCGCTTACCTTGGCTTTACCAGGGGTCTAGGGATTCAATTACCGGCTGGACTGCTGCCGTTTTAATGGGAGATGTATGGATACCTTTCAATCACTGATGTCTGGTTTTTCTGTGGCATTAACCCCCAATAATTTGATGTTTGGATTTATTGGCGTTTTCTTAGGCACAATGGTCGGTGTGCTGCCCGGAATTGGACCCGCCCTGACCGTGGCGCTGCTGCTGCCTGTGACTTTTAAAGTCGAGCCAGTCTCGGCGTTTATCATGTTTGCTGGCATCTATTACGGGGCAATGTACGGCGGCAGCACCACCAGTATTTTACTCAATACCCCCGGCGAAAGTGCCAGTATCATCACCAGTTTAGAGGGTAACAAAATGGCAAGGGCTGGACGAGGGGCAGCCGCGCTTGCCACCGCCGCGATAGGCAGTTTTGTGGCGGGGACTATAGCCACGGTACTACTGACTTTTTTTGCTCCTGTGGCAGTCAATCTGGCGCTAACCTTTGGTGCAGCCGAGTATTTTGCAGTCATGGTACTGTCTTTTATTACCGTCAGCGCGGTGCTTGGTGGCAGCCCACTGCGCGGTATTTTTGCGCTTTTAATCGGTGTGCTGCTTGGTTTGGTTGGCACGGATGTGCTGACGGGGCAATCGAGGTTTGACCTTGGTTTTGCCGAGTTATCTGATGGAATCGAAGTGGTGATTGTGGTGGTCGGCTTATTTGCGGTGGGCGAAACGCTCTATGTTGCCTCGAGATTTAAGTCTGGGCAAAGCATCATTAAACTTCGTGAACGTGCCAGCATGACCAAAGAGGACTGGGCGCGGTCATGGAAACCGTGGTTGCGAGGCACAGCCCTTGGTTTTCCTTTTGGGGTGCTACCGGCTGGCGGCGCAGAAATCCCGACTTTTTTATCCTATGCCTTAGAAAAACGCCTCGCTAAGAACCCCGAAGAATTTGGACACGGCGCTATCGAAGGTGTCGCAGGACCCGAAGCCGCCAACAATGCCAGTGCTGCGGGGGTGCTTGTGCCGCTTTTGACGCTTGGACTGCCAACCAGTGCCACTGCTGCGATTATGTTGGCGGCTTTTCAGAGTTACGGGATTCAACCAGGTCCTTTGCTTTTTGCCACCAATGGTGCTTTGGTCTGGGGCTTAATTGCCAGTTTATACATTGGCAATGTGCTGCTTTTAATTCTCAACTTGCCGCTTGCGGGTGTTTGGGTGCGCTTGCTCGAGATTCCCCGTCCGCTATTGTACGGTGGGATTCTGGTCTTTGCCAGTATTGGGGTGTACAGCTTAAACAACAGCGTTTTTGATTTGGCGCTCTTGGGTATCATTGGCATTCTTGGTTATTTCATGCGCCGTTTTGATATTCCAATCGCCCCAGCCATTGTTGGCATGATTCTAGGACCTAAAGCCGAAGAACAATTTCGCCGAGCCATGGGTATTTCTCAGGGCGATGCCACGGTTTTTTTAACCCGTCCAATCAGTGCTGTGATTTTGACCATTGCGGTTCTGGCTTTGGTTGTGCCGCCGCTTTTGCGTCTTTGGCGCTCGAGAAAACAAGTGGCTTCAAACTGAGCTTTATTCGCTTCAGACTGAGCTTTTTTGTTCAAAAGACCATAATCCTAGGGCGGTCAGTAAACCACTCGAGGCAATCACAACCCAAGGTAAACCAAGCCAGCCAATTTGTGTCCCAAAGTCGTGTAACCAGCCGCCAAGGGCATTGCCAACGCCTCCGCCAAGGGCAAAAGCCAAGGCACTAAAACCAAAATATGCCCCTCGAGCTTCGGGTTTGGCTAGTCTTGCTGTAATTTCTTGTTGCGGTGCGCTGGCTAAACTCGAGCCTATCGAAAAAATGGCGACGCAAATCAGTAACCACAAAATACTGGGCGAGAAAGCCACGCCGTACAAAGCAAAAGCCATAATCAGCACTCCAAGCATCAGGCTCTGAACAGGGGAGAGGTAACGGTTAGAAATTTCGGTCAGGCTGTACTGCAAGCCAATGGCAACACCTGTATTGACCAGAAAAAGCCATGCCACCGCGTTGGGTGTGCCAGCTAAGCGGGTTGCCTCGAGCGTTAAAGCCAAGGAAAATTGTGACCACATTAAATACATTCCAGCCAGTAAAAAAGTAAACCAAACAAAACGTTTGTCACGCAGCACCAAGCCGAGTCCACTTAGCGCATTATTTTGACTGCTCGAGATTTTCAGGTTCGGCAGGTACCGTATATTGACCAAAAACGTTAAAAAATACATTGCTCCAGACAGCAGCGCCGCGATTTCAAAACTAATTTTTAAGAGTAGCACCCCCAACAAAGACCCAAGCGCCATGCCAAGGTTGCCAATCATCCCAAAAACCGCGTAAACCCTAGGGCGAGTCTCAGGGTCAGATAACACTGCTATTGCCGCATTTTTAGGTGCATCAAACATTGCCCCGCCGATGCTCGAGAAGACAATCACCAGCAGTAAACTCCAAAAATCCGAGACCAAGGCAAGTCCAGCAAAACCTATCGAGCGAATCAGTAAACCCGCCACGATTAACCCTCGAGCGCCCAATTTATCAGACAAGACCCCACTGACCACGCCCAAACCTTGTTGGACAACGGTGCGAACCCCAAGAATAATACCGATAGATGCGGCACTCCAAGCTAAACCATTGACAAAATGCAGACTGAGCAGTGGAATGACCACAAAAAACCCCGCCCACATAAAAAAGGTGCTGCCCATCAGGGTTAGTAAACCCAGTCGGCGCTCGGTGTCTTTGGGTAAGCCCAGCCAAACCTGCCAATTCATGATTTGTTCGATTCGGTAAAGGTTTTGGCACGGCTGAGGGCTTTTTGTAAGACTAACCAGAACATCCCCAGAATAATACCCGCAATTAAAAACAGTCCGGGGTAATCAATCAGGGCTTTCCAAGCGGCTGGCTCGAGTTGAAAAAAAGCCGCTAAAGCCAGTCCCCAGCCAGAAATAGCCGCCAATACAAGCGGCGGGATTTTTGGCAAATTAACTTTTGGTAAAGCACTCGGTTCTAGGGTGGTAAATAAAAACCCAATAAACAAAATTGTTACGCCAACCATCCGTCCGATGGCTTCTAGGTAATCAATTCCAAAACGGTTGAGGCTTGAGACAGTGGCTAGTACAAACCCAGCTAAGGCAATCAGCAGCGTGCCAATTGCCCTCGGACGGTGCGAACGCCAGAGCGTCAGGCTCGAGTAGAGTGCGCCGCCGACCAGCCAGAATGTGCCGTATAAATTAAAAGGAATAGTCCAGAAACGCGGTGTCGCAAAACCCATTTGACTAATGTCCGGAAAAGCTGTGCCTTTAGGTTCAAAAGGAGTCTCGAGCAGACTAAAGTTTATCGGGGCATTCAGCACAATCACGGCACTGACAATCATCATGGCTACAATCACCTCGAGCAGACGCTGTGTCCAAGGTTGTTTATTGAGTAGCATTAACGTGCCATGCCCAAGCAGCGTTACCCCGTGCATTGCCCCAAAAAAGTACCAGATTCGGTAGCCGTTTTCCTGCCAACCGCCCTGCGCTCGAGCCACCGTATCGGCTGTGACCGCCACGGCAAAACTGGCAATGCCGAGTGTCCAAAGTAACTGATGGATTTTGCCTCGTTCACGGAATTGTTGGTAAGTTAGCAGCACAAATAACCAACTGATGGCACTGGCTAGGCTCGAGAAGGTGAGTTCCACACCTGCATTGTTTACTTTTGCGTGCGTAGTTGCTAGAGGCGAAAGTAAATAATGCTCGAGATTAGGGTAAAAATATTCTTTTATGAATCGGTGTGATTTTTGAACATGAGAAATATCACATTAGATGAGTAACTTTGAACCGAGTTTATTTTTCTTGTACTCGGTTTGAATTGTGGTAAACGGCTGTTAATTGTTTTATGTCGCAAATTTTGAAAAGCCATGTATACTAATCTCGAGGCAGGAAGTGTTGTCTTGGCTTGTAAGTTATTTGTAAGTTTTCTCAGGGACACTATTAGGAGGCGTTCATGAAAAGTAAGATTTTAGGGTTATTGGCAACAGGCTTGGTGGCTGTTCTAACAGCTTGCCCACCCCCACCAGCCGCAACACTCTCGGTTTCACCGACAACCAGTACGGTTGTTGTTGGTGGCGCAGCCGTTCCGTTTACTGCGACGCTGACCAATGCCACCGGCACAATTAACTGGGCAATTAACCCTAGTGTTGGTACATTATCAGCCACCACTGGAACAACCGTCAGTTACACCCCGCCAGCCACCATTGCCAACAGCACCAATGTCACTTTGACGGCATCTTCTGGAACATTAACCGCCACGGCTGCAATTACAGTCAATCCACCCGCCACAATTGGGGTGAGCGGAACGGCTGTGGACAGCTGCGGTAATCCAGCGCCAAATGTCAATGTGATTGCCCTACCAACCGCAACCAGTCTCTTGCAATCTACAACCACAGGATCTAACGGACAATTTGCTTTTACCAATTTGACCACACCGTATACCTTGGCGGTTAATTTCTCCTCGGGAGGCACTACGATTGTTTTGGTCTATAAGAACTTGACCCGTACAACAGTTCGTGTTCCTTCTTTCTTTGACAGTGTGGTGCTAACCAAGTCCGGTACAATCACTGGTAATTTGAATGCTGGTGGAACTGTTTTAACACTTCCTACCCCTGCTGACCGCAGAACCAGAGTCGCTTTTGCATCTAGTGCGGCTAACGGATTCTCCGAAGGCAGTGTTGCCAATAATCCGTTTAGCCGTTCGGTTGGGTTTTGTACAGGCAATGCAGCCACTGGCGCATTGCGTGGTATGCAATGGAGGACTAATCCAGCTACTGGTTTACCCGGTGGAGCAACTACCCCTATTTTTATTGGTCACGGAGAGCGTCCTAGTGTTACAGTCGCCGATGCTGGCACAACCGGTAATCAAGACATCAATCTCAATACCCTTACTTCAGGGCTAATGACCACAACCATCAATAAGCCTAACGTCACTTATAACCTGACCAAATTGAGCCAAGGCTTGGTTTACACAGATGGTGGTGTGATGAGTCTGGGTTCACAAAATGCCAGCTTTGGTGATTCTGGATTAACCAGCATTGCCCCAGCCTTGAATACCCCAATTATTGCGACCACAACCATGATGGTACAAGCAGAGGCAACCGATAGTGCAGGACGTAAATCTATTGCTTCCAGAGTTGGTGTGGGCGCAAATGACAGCACCACCATTACCCTGCCCTTAGCCCCAGCCCTTGGTTCGCCAAATAATGTTGCCACTGGTGTTAATCTTGCCACCCAAGGATTTAATTGGGGTGCATTTTCAGGAGGTATGCACGTCGCCGTTTTCCAATCAGGAACAAAACAGATTATTATCTTTACTACAGCCAATAACACCACCATCCCTAGTACCTCGGACTTGGGTCTTGGCACATTCCCAGCCGCCAGTCCATTTGGTTGGAATGTGATTGGCTTTAAGGGTACGACCACCGATGCTTTGCTTGACCCAAGCGGTGCAGTCGACATCTTTGGCGCACCGCGCAATGCTGAAATTATCCAGGGTGAATCAGAAGCTCGTACTTTCCAAAGTAACTAAAGCTACTGTTTAGTTTTGTTGATTTCACTCGAGCCTCCAAAAAAGGAGGCTCGAGTTTTTTATTTTGCTGTTGCTCGAGCCTTGGTGCGTGGTTTGTGTGGGTACACTCGAGTAAGTATTTAATTTGTATATTTTTAACTTGACAAAATAATTTATCTTAGGATTTGTCCGTAAATAACTTCCCTATTTGGAAATGATGAAACATTGTTTCCTAGCAGGACAGACACAGGGGTCTGTCCCTACAAAATCCATAAAAATACGTCAGGTAGGGGCGGACCCCCGTGTCCGCCCTGTGAC
>JANNVX010000112.1:0-19306 GCA_031414595.1 Deinococcales bacterium | reverse complement strand
GTCACAGGGCGGACACGGGGGTCCGCCCCTACCTGACGTATTTTTATGGATTTTGTAGGGACAGACCCCTGTGTCTGTCCTGCTAGGAAACAATGTTTCATCATTTCCAAATAGGGAAGTTATTTACGGACAAATCCTTAGATGCCTTTTTGACCCGCCGAATTGGACAAGAAGCCGCCACTATTTTTGGTACAGTCATGGCGGGAATTTATAATACTAATCCCAAAGAAATGAGTTTGCAAGCCAGTTTTGGAGTCTTGCAGCAACTCGAGCAAGAACATGGCAGTTTATTGCGCGGAATGCTTAAGCGAAAACGCAAAACCAAGAAGCAGTCCAGTGCAGTTTCTTTGCAATCTGGTATGCAAGCACTTATAGAAGCCCTCGAGACTAAATTGTGTGCTTTGGGAACAGACATTCGCACCAACACACAAATAGCAAAAGTCGAATCCAATAAGGTTTTTCTTGAGTTTGGGCAAGTGCTGCCCGCCGACGCTATTATTCTGGCGTGTCCAGTCCCAAGCGCGGCGCGGTTGCTTGAGGGTGAAATCAGTCTTGCCTTAAACGCTTTGCGCCATTCGGGACTTAGTACGGTTGCGCTGGCTTATCCAGCTTTTGCGCTCGAGCCTTTAAGGGCATATCGTGGTATCGTGATTCCTAAATCCGAAAACCGAGCCATTAGCGCGGTGCTGTTCACCAGTCATAAAATGCCTTCTCGAGTTCCAAAAGGAATTGGTTTACTGCGGGTATTTTTTGATGCCGATAAATTGCCCCAATCCGAGTCAGCTTTGCTCGAGGTGATTAGACGCGAATTGCGTGAAATTCTGCAACTCGAGGCTGTACCACTTGCACATCAAGTTTTTCGTTGGTCGGACTTTCCAGTGCTTGAAGTTGGGCATTTGGAGCGGGTCGCAAAAGCCGAAGCGCTTCTCCCAAAAGGCGTGTATTTGGCTGGGGCTTCGTATCGTGGTATTGGTTTGCCAGATTGTATTCGCCAAGGGCAAGAGGCAGCTAGAAGCATCTTTTCGAGGGCTTGACGCGGCGGCTTAAACTGCGTACCCCAAAGTGATGTTAGACTTTCGCACCGAATCAATATCTGGAGAACCGTATGTGTACCGTCCACTTGGTGAATACGTGGTTCAGGCAAGGGGTGTTTGTGGTGGCAGACCAACTTTTAAGTACACCCGCATTGAAATTACAGGTACATTGGCACGTTTAGCCAGTGGTGAAAGTTTAGATCAACTTGTCCAAGGCTATGCGGGAAAAGTTAGCCGAGAAGCTGTGTTGGAAGCCAATGAAATTATGACTCGAGAATTTTTATTTGTTTAACGAGGATGCAGTCTTGTTTCACCAAACGGCTCGAGACATCAGCCCAAGTCATTACCCAACTTGGAAAAAACAATGTGATGATTATTTTTGGCTGAAGCACCGTTTAGAAGCACGGGGCATAGGCGGCGTGTTTTTGATGATTACACTGCCCCAGACGGACTCGAGGTGCTGCGCTCACCAAGAGACTGGTTAAAAACCTGAGCTATTTAAGCTGCGGCTTTGGATTTCACCCAAGAATCTTGGTAAGGATAGGGGTCCGAGTAACGGACGCAAATTGTTGTTAAAAAGTATAACCTTGCCGCGCTGTGATTTCTCGAGCGTCATGCGTAAAGCACTGTCTGGCAAAAGGTCGGTATTACTTATCACCCAAATTTTGTCGGTCTCGAGACTCGGGATTTTCTCGAGCGAAAGCGGGGCTAAACCAACTGCATTAAACTTTGTACCGCTTGGGTTGGTGATGCTAAAACCCAAGTCCTCAAAAATTTTTCCAATCACATAACCGTTTGAGGCAAAAAAAGCGGTTTGCCCAGAGAGCATCACCAAAGTCAGTCGCGGGGTTTTTTTAGTGATTCGTTTTAAGGCTTCACGGCTTAATCGCAAGCGTGATTCGATACTTTTAACCACTTCACTGGCGCGTTTCTGTAGCCCAAAGGCTTTTCCGAGTGCGGGTAAACTGCTGCGCCAAGAATCAGCCAAACGGCTTTGCAAGGTTAGGGTCGGGGCAATTTTAGACAAATTACCATGAAGATTTTCTTGGCTCGAGACAATTAAATCTGGTTTTAAAGCCAGCATCGCTTCCAGTGATGGCGTAAACAAATCACCGACGTAGACAGGTAATTTCCCTTGGGTGTACTTGTCTAAATCCCCTAAACTGGGGAATTTTGCACCCAGCACAGGCGGCTGACTAAAGCGGTGGGCATAACCGACTGGCTGTACTCCAAGCGCCAAGAGTTCTTCATAATGAATATCGCCCAAGCTGGGCGGCTTGTCAGAGAGGTTTCGCCAGCGTCGTGCTTGATTGTCACGGGGTAGGTTGTTTGTGCCAAAGTCACGGTGGCGGTCAGTATTGCCAATAAAGTCAGATGGATTTTCATAATTTTCCTTGGATTAAATTTGGAATAGAACTGGTCTCGAGAAACGGCGAAGCGCTCCATGCTTGTTCGGTCAGCTTGTGAAGTGCCACAATCCAAGCTGCGTGGTCATTTAAGCAGGGGATATAAGTAAATTGCTCGCCGCCAGCCTTCAGAAAGGTTTCGCGTCCTTCTTGGGCAATTTCTTCTAAGGTTTCTAAGCAATCCGAAACAAAAGCCGGACAGAGGATGGCTAAACGCTTAACGCCTTGCTTGGGATACTGTTCAAGCATTTTATCGGTGAATGGAGTCAGCCAGCCGCCACCCAAACGGCTTTGAAAAGAAATATCATAATTGGTGATGCCGAGTTGCGTGGCAAGGCTTTCAGTGGTGCGAACGGCTTGGTGTTTATAGCAGTATTGATGGGCTGGGCTATCCACATGGCAACAATTGGTGCTTAAGCAATGCTGACCAGTACAGTCGGACTTTTTAACATGGCGCTTCGGGATACCATGATACGAAAAAAGCACCTTGTCAAAACCTGTCTCGAGGTACGGTTTGGTGACTTCGGCTAGAGCGCTGATGTACTCAGGTTGGTCATAAAAAGGGGCTAAGATTTTTAAGTCTAAATTCACCCCAAGCCGAGCTAAACTTTCACGGGTTTCCCGCGCCACGGTTTCGGTGGTTGCCATCGCATACTGCGGATAGAGCGGCACAAGCAGCAGCTCTTGTAAATCTGGGTTCTGCTCGAGCAGAGCGCGTAATGCCGATTCGATACTTGGATTTTGGTAGCGCATTCCTAATGCCACGGGGATACTCGAGATGGCTTGTAGGGCAGCTTGCACCCGCTTAGAAATCACCACCAGAGGGCTGCCTTCGTCCCACCAAATTTCTTGATAGGCGGCAGCTGATTTTTTTGGACGGACATTGAGAATCACACCACGCACCAAAAAAGAGCGCAGCCAATACGGAAAGTCCAGTACATGAGGATCCATCAAAAATTCATCAAGGTACTTTTTAACATCTGGAATGGAGGTTGAATCTGGCGAACCCAGATTGACCAACAAAATAGCTCGCTCGCTCACACCTCGAGTATTGAATAAAGGTTGGTATCAAGTGTCACTAAACTGTCGGAAAATCATTTTGGTGGAGTGATAGCAGGTGCTTTTAAGGCTTCGAGCAGAGCAAAATAGGCAGGTTTGGGTTGATAATCCGAATCAAAAGGCAATGGCGCAGCAGCCGCCCGCCAAGAGAACGCATCGGTAAACCCCCAAGTGATAAAAGCCGAGCATTTCACGGCTAAACAGGTTGCCAATAAATCCTTATAGACTTTGGCTTGGGCAGCTAAACGCTCAATTCGAGGAGCATTGCCAGACAAAGTAACATCCACTTCGGTTAATTGAACCTCAAAACCAAGGTCACGGAAACGCTTGTAATTTTCTAAGGTACGCTGCTGCACCACATTAAAGTTGCTATCTACATGAGCTTGGAAACCAACCCCGTCTATTGGCACACCACTGGCTTTTAGGGCTTTGACCATATTGTAGACCGCCGTGGATTTTGGATTGATTCCATCGGTGTTGTAATCGTTGTAAAAAAGTTTAGCGCTTGGGTCGGCTTCTCTTGCCCACTTAAACACATCAGCAATGTATTCTGCACCGAGTAAATTATAAAACGGTGTTTTGCGGTAACTTCCATCCTCGAGAATTGCTTCGTTTAAGACATCCCAAGCAAAGACCTTACCTTTGAAATACTTGGCAACAGTCTGCACATGGGTTTTGAGGACGTTTCGCATTTCATCTTTGTCTTTAATCGTTAAAACCCACGACGGCAACGATTCGTGCCAGACCAAGGTGTGTCCACGCACAGCTTGTTGGTGTTTTTGGGCAAAGGCAATCATGCCGTCAGCCGCATTAAAACTAAATTTGCCACGCCCAGAAGAAAGCGCCGACCACTTCATAATATTTTCTGCCACAATCATGTTGTATTCGCGGCTGAGAACCTTGGTATAATCTGGTTCGGTGCTGTCATAAAAAATCGGCGTAACAGCAGCACCCATATAGATGCCTTTGGTATCAGCTAAACTGCGTAGGGTTTGGGTTGTTTGGGCGACTGTACCAGCAGCCGTCACTGCTATACAACCCAAGATGATAAAAATGGTTTTTTTCATGATGTTCTCCTGTTCGCAGCAAGTCGTTGTTCTAAAATTATGCCAAAAACTTAGATTTCTGGCACACCCAGTGCCAACTCGAGCGTCTGCCAAGCAAGGGTGGCACATTTGACTCGGGTGTGCAGTTTGGCGACCCCCACAAGGGCATTCAAATCACCTAGGCTCGAGTCTGGCTGACCTGTTCGCAGCATGATGCCAAAGGCATTGGCAATCTCTAGGGCTTCGGTTATGGTTTTTCCTGTAATTGCCACAGTCATTAAACTGGCGCTGGCTTGGGAAATAGTACAGCCTTGTCCAAGAAAGCGCACTTCGGCAATGGTGTTATTTTCGAGCCGTAATTGAAGTTCCAGTTTATCACCACAAGCTGGGTTATGCCCTCTTTCGGCATGGGTTTTATGCTCGAGCCGCCCTAGATTGCGTGGGCGTTTTTGATGCTCGAGCAGAATTTCTTTGTACATCTGTTCAAGTAAACTCATCTTTTACCGCTTAGAAGATGCCAATGCCAAACGACTGCGCGGTAAGTACGCCAATGGATTTCTGGCGCTGTTGCCAACTCGGATTTCAAAGTGCAAATGTGGTCCTGTCGAAAATCCTGTGCTGCCAACTCTGGAAATGATTTGTCCTTGGCGCACCCATTGTCCTTTTTTAACTTGCAGTCTCGAGTTGTGACCGTAGTAATAACGGCGGTTATCCCAGCCACGAATAATGATTAAGTAGCCATATCCTTGGCGATTCCAACCCGCAAACTCGACTTTGCCAGATAATGCGGCGTAGACCCGTGTGCCTGTTGGTGCTGCCAAGTCAATACCCGTATGGTAGCGATTACCGCGTAAACTGCGCCAGCCAAAACGACTGGTCATCGTACCGGACAAGGGCCAGAGCAATTTTTCGGAGCGGCTGTAGGTTGGTGAATCTGGGGTAGGTTTGACCGAAGCCGCACTTTGGTTGTCTGGGATGATAATTTCGATGTCTTCAGGCGCAAGGTCACTTGGGGCAGTTGGTTTACTTTCAGGGGCAGTGGCATCAAAAAATGGCGACTCGAGGGCTGGGTCTATCAGGGGGCTATCTTCGCTGACTGGAATCTCGAGCGGTTCGTTAAACCCCAATGTACTGGGCATGTTGTCTGGTTTAGCGGCGATAACTGGGCTCGGTTTAACTGCCACCACTGGGCTTGGTTTGGGTGCAACTGCGGGTTGCCGGGCAACATTGGCAGGTGCGGCTGGTTTTGGTGCAGTCACAATTTGAATCGGTGGTAGTGAGGCTGGGCTTGTAACTGGTTTAGCTGCCACATTTTGGGGTTTAGGGGCGGCTTGGGGTGCTTGAATGGTAACGGTTCTGCCTGTCGCGGTTGGTAAATTGGGTGGTGGGGCAATCACTCGAGTATTGGGAGCGAGCGGTTTTGTCGGGGTTACGGGTTTAGCTGCAACCACAGGTTTACTCGAGATAACTGGTTTATTTGCAGTCACACTAGGCTTACTCGAGACAACTGGTTTGATACTGGGTTTATTTGCAGTCACACTGGGTTTACTCGAGACTGCCGGCTTGATACTGCCACTCGAGACTGTCGGCTTGATACTGCCACTCGAGACAGGTGGCTTGATACTAGGCTTAGCTGAGGGCTTAACAGCAACAGGGCTAGGTTTGGGCTTAACCACGGCTACACTTGGCTTAGGCTTCGTAGCAACTACACTTGGCTTGGGTTTAGCTGCACTAGGTTTTGTAGCGACTACAGGTTTTTGTGTGCTTGTACTCGAGGGTAAGCGCAGGGTATCACCAACACGAATCGCATCACCGCTTAGGTTGTTGGCGGCACGCAATGCCACCACGCTGATATTGTTGCGTTTGGCAATCTTCTCGAGACTGTCGCCAGCTTGAACGGTCACACTAGAGCCTTGTATAGTCACACTGCCACTCGAGACTCGAGCCGTTGGGGTTGGGGCGGACTGGTTTGTTTTTGGTAATTTCAGCACTTGTCCAACCCGAATGGCATTACCGCTTAAATTATTAACAGCTTGTAGGGCTTCGATGCTGGTGTTGTTGCGCTTGGCAATTTCACCAAGGGTGTCACCGCTCTGCACCGTCACAGAATTGGTACTTGCGGTTGGTTTAGCTGCGGCAATTTGTTTGGTGGGCAATTTCAGCACTTGCCCAATCCGAATTGAATCACTATTTAATCCATTAGCGGCACGTAAATCGGCGGTACTGAGATTGTTGCGCTCTGCGATTTCCCCGAGGGTATCGCCACTCTGCACTGTCACGGTATTTGTACGACCAACACTACTCGAGACTGAGGTGCTACTGCTGGGGACTGGGGTGTTACCATTTGGCAGTTTTAGTTCTTGCCCGACACGGATTCTGTCGCCCGAGATGCCGTTGGCAGCCCGTAAAGCCGCAACACTGACCCCGTAACGGGCAGCAATGCTTTCTAAGCTGTCGCCTGAGCGCACGGTAAGGCTGCTTGGTTGGGGGATACGCAACACTTGCCCGACCCGAATGTTGATGCTTTTAAGCCCATTAAGCCGTTGTAATTCGGCAACTGTGGTGTCATTGCGTGTTGCGATAGAGCCAAGCGAATCACCTGCTTTGACTGTTACAGTGATGGCTGCGACAGCCAATCCACTGGCAAGTATAACTCCGAGCAGTGTTGCAATTAGTTTTTTCATTTGAACCCCAAGAAACCAGTTTGCACTGGTGAAAAATGTTTGGTTGGCTCGAGAAGATTTTTGCCAGTAGCTTAGAGAAAACCGCTATTTTCCATGATAAAGGTGAGCATCAAAGCCTCATCTTCAACACCCCAGTCAAGGAATCTCGTCACAAAAGCCAATTTTAGTCTCATCAAAAACTAATCGAAAAAGGTAGGGGGCGGTTTGCACTCTACCTTTATCCTTTCGCCTCTATGGTTTATACGGTTCAATCACAATCTGCCCAGCTTCAAGCCGTGCAATTTCTGCCACGTCCGATTGCGGTGCGATTCGTAAACTCTCCAAACCAGAACCTTCTGGCGCTCGAGCCATCGCATGGGCAATTCGCACTTGGGGCGCTGCAATGTGCTGCGCGTAAATAATTGCCGTTTCACGCCCAGAAACACCCGCGTGAGCCATGCCGCGTAGCGTCCCAGAGACAATAATATCCCCGCCCGCAATCAGTTCCGCGCCCGGGTTGACATCGCCCAAGACAATCACATTGCCAGCTTTTTCGATTCGTACCCCAGCCCGCATGGTGCGCGGCACAACCTCGGTTTTACTCGAGGAGACCAGACTGTCTTTGTTGCTGTCACGCGGCGGACGTAGACTGATCACGCGCCCACCAGCTTTATTGATGTGTGCCAGAATCGTCTCGACGACTACCCAAGAGACCGCCCCACCAAGTTCAATTTCGACGTTTTCGGATAACAAGGCAGCCCGAGACTCGAGCATCCCAGAAGCACTTTCGGGTGTATCCAAAGGCTCAATCAATAAATTTAAGCCCGTGGCAGTTCCACGCAGTTTCATACTGTCCCTCGAGTTGATGTCTTCATCTTGGGATTTAGTCTACCAAGTGTTTGCAACAAGGTGTGTGATGATTATGTCATTACTTGGACTCGAGTTTGATGTTCCAAAAAGCCGCCATGACTTTTCGCACGGCTGGCAGCGCCACGCCACTTCCCTCGACCCCATTTTCAAAGAATGCCACAACCACCAAATTGGGGTCTTGCACAGGACCATACCCCATGTACCAAGCATGGTCTTGATGTACACCTTTTGGATTTTGGGCAGTGCCAGTCTTACCTGCCGTGGCAATTGGAAAATCACGCAGAATTTCTTTAGCTGTGCCTTTTGTGACCGTTAAACGCATTCCTTGTTTTAAGGTCTCCCATTGTGTACCCGAAATTTGGGTCATTGGTTTTGGAGCTTGGGTCGTACCATTGACCGCTTTAACCACCGTCAGTTCGGGGCGTTTACCCTCATTGACAATCGTGGCAAGCATCCGAGCGACTTGCAAAGGGTTGGCTCGCATTGTGCCTTGACCTATCGAAAAATTAAGACTTTCGCCCGGAAACCAAGTTTGATTCGCCGCTTGGGTTTTTGATGGACTCGGGATTCTGCTGACTTGTTCACCGATTAACTCGATGCCTGTTGGTTGGTCAAAACCAAAATCCTCGGCGCGTTTCGCCAGCATTTCCGCAAATGGAATCGGACCTCGAATTGAACCAACTTGATAATTGATTGCGGCTTGGTAATACCAAGTGTTACATGAGTTAGCGATGGCTAAACGAGCATCCATTGCCCCCATGTTGCGCCCACGATTCCAATTCCATTTTGGGCGACCACCGTACATAATAAAAGGCGGACAAGAAAAAACCCTGTTGCCAGCCCCAGCCTCGAGCAGGGCGCTGTTGGTCACGAGCTTAAAAACACTGCCCTGTTCAAATTGCTTGACCGCCCTGTTCCACATTGGTTTGTACTTGGTGTCTAGCAACGCTGCGATACCTTTGGGGTCTCGAGGCTGGGTCGAAAACCAATTTGGGTCGTACTTAGGACCAACTGCCAACGCCAGAATCTGCCCTGTTTTGGGGTTAAGTGCCACGATTGCGCCTCGAGCTTGTTCGATTTGTGGAATGCGGTTTTTACGGTTTAAGGCGTTAATTGCATCTTTAGCCTCGCTGATGGCTTTTTCGGCAGCTTTTTGTAATTTCGGGATAATCGTTAAAGTCACGGTTTTACCACGTTCGGCTTCACGCACCACACGGTCACGTCCAACCACGACCCGCCCTTTGGAATCCACTTCCTCGAGTTTTTCGCCGTGCTGACCACGTAAAAAAGTTTCTAAACCAGCCTCGAGACCATTTTGCGGCACCAAATCCAGAGAATCATAATTTTTTTCTTTATCGGCTAAATCTTCGTCGTTGGCAGGTTCCATGTACCCCAGTAAATTCCCCGCCAAACCACTTGGGTAAACCCGTTGGACTCGGTAACGCAACTCGAGGACTTCTTGTTGCCCCGCCAACCACTCCTCGAGCGGCACAATGCTGCCTTCTGGAACATCTTTTTTAACAATCACTTCGGACTCGCCCTCTTTGAGTTGCGGCAGGGGCAGGGTTAAACCCGCAAGGCGAGCAATCCGCTCGAGTTGCTGCACTTCGCCGCCCTTATAGACCAATTGCACAGCGTTGCGATTGGTGACAAGAAGCGTGCCATCCGAAGCCCGAATCTCGCCACGCACTGCCCGAAGACTGCGCGGCTGCAAACGATTATCGGTGGACATGGTGGTGTACTTTTGGTACTCCAAGACCTGCAACTGATACAAACGCACCGAGTATAAACCCAACAAGACCGTTAATAACAACGCCACACCACTTAAAGGGTTTCCCGGTGGGCGTTTTTGTTTATCTTTGCGTGGTACAAAAATCATAGCTAAGTCTATTGTGACAAACACAAATGAGAAAAGCTATTCGTGGCTGGCAAGTTAGAGTCTCCGAAAGGTCTGAAATTTCTAAAATTTTTCGTCAAACGCGTGAATGGAAAAACAGGGCGAACACGGGGGTTCGCCCCTACCTCACACATTTTTTATGCCATAATTGTAGGGACAGGCGACCATGCCCGAAGGTGCGCGTATATGGTCAAGACACCCCTGTGTCTGTCCTGTAACAAAGGATGAAATGACATTCTTTTAAGAAGCTGTATGGCAAGTGGGGGCTTTATATTCGTCATTGCCAGCCGAGGCAATCTCTCGAGATACCCGTTTCTGGTCTGTTTCTTGTTAAGCTCTAAGCATGTCAGAAGGTTTAACAATCGCACCGAATGGAACACTACCAATCGCCTTAGATGCCATGGGCGGAGATTTTGCGCCTGCCGCCATGGTTGAAGGGGCAATACGAGCCGCCAAAGAAGGCATTGCCGTGGTGTTGGTCGGACGTGAAGACGCGATTACTCGAGAACTCGAGCGGCTAGACAGCACCTGGAAAACGTTGCCCTTAAGTGTGGTTCATGCCTCTGATGTGATTGGTATGGATGACGCTGCCACCCAAGTGCGGCGCAACAAAAACCTTTCGATTAACGTGGCAGTCAATTTGGTGCGTTACAAAAAAGCCAGTGCAGTCGTGGCACAAGGACACACGGGCGCAACCCTTGTCAGTGCCTTATTTGGTTTGGGGCGTTTGGCTGGAGTCGAGCGCCCTGCGATTGTCTCGAATTTTCCCAATGCCAAAGGAAGAGTTACCCTAGCCGACGTTGGCGCAAATGCCGATAACCGCCCAGAATTTTTGCAAGGCTTTGCGCTGATGGGGGCAGCTTACTCGAGTGCCATGCAGGGTATTGCCGACCCAAGTGTTGGTTTACTGACCATCGGCGAAGAAGAGGGTAAAGGAAACGCATTGGTCAACGAAACCTTTGACTTACTTAAAATTACACCAGGCATTCGTTTTTATGGCAATGTCGAAGGAAGTGACATTTTCAAAGGTACAGTGGACGTGGTTGTGACCGACGGATTCACGGGCAATGTGGTCTTAAAGGCTGCCGAAGCCGAAGCCAAAGTGCTGATTGGTTGGATTAAAGAAGCCATTGCGAGCGGTTCATGGTTGGTCAAACTCGGGGCGCTGCTAGTAAAGCCTGCCCTAAGAAGTGTGGCAGCTAAACTCGACCCAGCCGAATTTGGCGCTCAGCCGCTTCTTGGGGTCAAAGGCTTGGTTTTTATCGGACATGGCTCATCGAATGCCAAAGCCGTCTACAGCGCCCTCAAAACTGCCCAAAAAGCTGTGGATGCCAACCTGCTCGAGAAAGTCGCGCTTAAACTCGAAGGGCTGACCAAAAAACATGATTGAACGCTGGCTTAAAAAACTCGAGGGTATCCTAGATGCCGCCCCAAGTGTGGTGCTGACACTTTTACTGGCGGCTTTTTTGCTCTGGTTGATTAACCGTTTTGCGGCGGCTGTCACCACTCCAAGAGAATTCTCGAGACGCAATGTCCGCACCGAAACCCTGCGGGTTGTCCTGACCTCGAGTTTACGTGTGCTGGTGCTGGTTTTAACTCTGGTGGCGGTGCTGTCTGAACTTGGTGTCAATGTCACAGCGTTACTGGCAGGGGTTTCGATTCTTGGTTTAGCGGTCAGTTTTGGCGCACAGAGCATGGTCAGGGATGTACTGAACGGATTTTTTATTCTGCTCGAGGATCAGTACGGCGTGGGTGATGTCATAAAAGTCAATGCAGCTTCGGCACATGTACTGGCTGGAAGTGTCGAAAGCCTCAATCTTCGGGTCACGGTGCTACGCGATTTAGAAGGCACAGCCCATGTGATTCCAAACGGCGAAATCAAAACCGTTAGTGTGTTATCTAAAGACTGGGCGCGAATTGTGGCTGATGTTGAAGTTCCAAACACCGTGCCAATAGAAGAAGCGATGAGTGAACTGCAACGCTTGGTTACAGAATTCTCGAGCCAACCAGACCTAATCAACAAATTTCTCGAGCCTCCCGAGGTACTGGGCATTCAAGCCCTTGGCGCACAAACCACGATTCGGGTGCTGATGAAAGTTCAACCCAAAGAACAATGGGCGCTGTCAAGGGAATGGCGCAAGCACTTGCGAAACCGCCTTGACGAATTGAACTGGCAAGCGCCTGCTGCTAACCCACCTGTGACGGTACAACTGATTACCGAAGGCACAAATCGCAATGACTCCGAGCCTCGAGCCTGAGTGGGTTGTTGCTAACAAAATTGTAGATAGCCCAAGTCGCATATTCTCGAGTAGACTAAGCAGATGAAACCCCAGAATTTAATTCCAATTATTGTGATTGCTCTAGCAGCTTATTTTGGTTGGCAACAACATCAAAATTGTGGTATTCAACTGCCCGGCTTACCTGTTCCGAGTGCTTGCCAAGCCCCAGTGAATACTCCGCCGGTCGTCACGCCGCCTGTCACTACACCAACCACACCGCCTGTCACTACACCCACACCCCCAGTCACTACCACGCCGCCTGTCACTACACCAACCACACCACCAGTCACTACGCCCACCACGCCACCAGTCACCACGCCACCAGTCACTACCACCACACCAGCCACCACAGGTTATCCAGAAGCCAGTCTAACCACCCCAGATGTTCAAGTGGCAGCCAATTTGCGACCCGAACGCGCCGATATTGTTAATGTCTATAATTCTGGGACGTATGCTGATGCCCTCGAGAAAGCCGATGCGTGGTTGAACTCGAGACCCACCGATGCCTTAATTGGTTTGGTTCGCAGCAATGCCCTGACCAAGCAACTTGGTGCTAAAGCCATCACGATTGGTTTGAGTGTGCCTACCAGTGGCTCGAGTGTGCAGCAGGGCGAAGCGATTTTACAGGGTGTGAACATGGCGGTTCAAGAATTTAGCCAGCCTAGCCTTGGTAATAAACGGGTGATTGTAGAAATTCGCAACGACCAAAATGATCGTTCTTTAGCGGTTCAAGCCGCCTCAAGTTTGGCTTCGCTGTCCGAGGTGCTGGGTGTGATTGGACCAGTCAACTCGAGTGCTTCGGTGGCGGCTGCCGATATTTATAATGCCCAAAGTCTGGTGCATATTGCGCCGGCTGCAACCGATGACCGTTTGTCCAACAAAGGCGGTTTTACGTATCGGTTAGCCGTGCCGAGCAGTATTCAAGGCAAGAATCTGGTTAAAATTGCACAAAGAAAAGGCTATGTCCGAATCCCAGTTTATTTTGACCCCAAAGATGCCTACAGTAAAAGCCTAGCTGATGCCTTTATTCAAGATGCTGCCAGTTTATCTATCAGCACTGTGCCAATTGAATTCCCAACCAAGGGTTTACCCGCCGATTTTGATGTCTTCCAAGATGACCCACGTCCAGATGCGGTCTTTTTATCTGGCACAGCCGCCGATTGCGCCCGACTTGCCACAGCTTTAGCAAGTGCAGGGGTAAAACTGCCGATGCTAACCGGCAGTGCTGCTTACAGCCAAGAATTACTGGCGGCTGGAAAAGCTGTAGAAGGTTTAACCATGCTCTCGTTTTTTCATGCCACCAGCACGATTGGCAACACAACCCAATTTGTCAAAGCCTTCCAAAGACGATACGGCGGCGGGACACCCAACGCTCGAGCAATGCAGGCATATGACGCAACACGGGCGTTACTCGAGGCAATTAAACGATCTAACAGCCAAACCCGAATCAATGTCAAAAAAGCCTTAGATGGTTTCTCGAGCAAACCCGCTCCAGGTGTGACCAGCCCAGTGCAGTTTAAGGCAGGGGCAATTCAGAACCGTCCATTGGTGATTATAGAAGTCAAAGATGGCAAACTCGAGGCAACTGGGGTAATGTAATGAGCCTTTAGCTTCTGGTTTTTAGCTAAAAACTAAAAACTAAAAGCTAGTAGCTAGTAGCTATTTAAGTCTTAAAGCCAACGCTAACCGCGTTTAGCTTATCGGCTAAGCCCTCGAGTTGTTGGGCGATACTCTGGGTTTGTTGGGTGGCATACAAGGAGGTTTGGGTGGTGTCGTTAATGCTGTGGATGGCTTTTTCGATTTGACTCATACCAATGTTGTTTTGTTGCACCGTAATCTGAATCATTTGGGTTTGTTCTGCCGATTCACGAATCGCTGTGCCAAGGGCTTCGATGGTCTCTAAAGTGTGGGCTAGGTGCTGTGCGCCGCTTTCGGCAACTTTTGAGCCTTGCTCGGAAGCCATGACTGCACTTTTGGTGGCACGTTGAATCTGCCCAAGTAAATTTCGCACCTGTTGGGTTGCGTCTTTGCTGCGTTCGGCTAAATGCCTGATTTCTTGGGCAACCACCGAAAAACCACGTCCGTGTTCGCCGGCTCGGGAGGCTTCGATGGCGGCGTTTAAGGCGAGTAAATTGCTTTGGTCGGCAATGTCAGAGACAGTGGCAATAATTTCGCCAATGCTTTGGGTTTGTTGCGATAAACCTAAAATTTGCTCAGAAATTTCGCCAACCCGAACCCGAATTTGCTGCATTCCATCATCGGCGGTACGGGCAGCCTCGATGCCTGCGGTGGCAACTCGAGCCACACCATTGGCGCTACTTGTGATGTGCTGGGTCAGTTCAAGCGCATGATTTGACGACTGACTGACTTCGGCAACCGTGGCAGTGGTCTGGGTGACAGCGGCACTTTGTTGTGAAATCCCACTGCTTTGTTGTACACAAGCCGCTAAAATTTGTTTGCTGGCACTCGAAACGGCTTGGCTCGAGGTCAGGACTTGTTTTAGTACCTCGCGTAATTTGCGGGTCATCTCGGCAAAAGCCATGCCAAGTTCATCCTGTTCGGATTTGGCTTCAATACTACTTGTTAAGTCGCCTTGGGAAATGGCACTGGCAACCCTTGCCATTTGACGTTGATACAAGGTCATGTTCTGAAACGAAGCCCGCAATGCGCCTATTTCATCGGTGCTGGCAGCCTGCATATCTTGGGCTAAATTTCCTTCGGAAAGAGCCGCCGCATGGGATTTTAAGCTCAAAATTTGTCCAACTACATAGCGTGAAATCAGCCAAGCCACCAATAATGCCCCCAAAAGCAACAGCAGCAACAACAACAATAGTGGGGTTAGTAAACCCAATTGGGCAGCATTGATTTCTGCCGCCGATTGACTGGCAAGTATCGTCCAACCCAAGCCCTTAAAGTTGGTATCTTTACCCGCCGCAAACCAGCCAACTGTACCAGCCGCCTTAGGACTTAGTGCCACATCGCCAAAATCACGGTCTTGCATATAGCCTGCTTGGTTAGCTCGAGATGCTTTGTAGGACACAAAATTACGTAAATTGGTTTTGAAGACCAAATCTGGATTAGGAGCGCTGAGTAAACGCCCGACATCATCGGTAATCAAGTACCGAACCGAGGCATACCCATTGTTTTTGGCTTCGGCTTGGGCATTGCTTAAAATTCGATTGATTTCATCCCAGTTTAGTAAGGTGTGCCAAACCCCAATAATTTGACCACCAAAACCACGAATTGGCGCAGAAAACCCTAAGCTCATCGGACTGACATTAGGCTCGAGTTTTTTAAGAATTTCATCATCCCCAGCCGGAGTAGCAAAAGCGGTTCGCTCTGGTACTAAACCTTGCCGACAAGAAATAAACCATTGTTCGGCTGCCACACTCGAGCCGATAATCTGGCTGGTATCAAGGGCGTTGCCTTGGGCGTTGACACTTGAAGTGGCAATGACTTTACCGTTGGTGTCCGCTACCAGCATTAGGCGATAAACTGGGCTTTGGTTTTTAATTAAAGTGTTCATCCAAGAGCTTTGTTCTTCGGCATCCATGTTCCGCGCAAATCTCGAGGTCGAAAAACTCAGCACATCGCTGTAGCGTTCATTCAAATTACGACTGAGGATATTGGCAGCACTAAAAGCCGCTTGACGCACTCGAGCGCCCGCTCCACGTTCAATTTGTGAACCAACGACACCAAACAGTAACCATGTCGAGACCAGCAAAAGTGGCAATAAAACCACAGCTGATAGCATCAATAACTTACCGAGCAACGGCGCATTATCAAAAGTGGTGCGAACCTTGATCCAAATGGCTGCCATAAATTTACCTGTGGCTTGCATCATAGAATTTACCTCTTATGTTCATCATACTCAAAAAACTCGTCCTAGTAACACCAGATGCGCTAGACTAAACCAATGAAACGATTTGCCCTTGGTTTAGCGCTGCTTGGTCTTTGCGTCTTGAGCCTGACACTGATTAAACCAAGCCTAGCCCAAGGCAATCCCATCAGTGTCGGCATTTTGCATTCGTTAAGTGGCACAATGGCAATTTCAGAAGTTAGTGTCGCCAACGCCACCGAACTTGCTCTCGAGGAAATCAACCAAAGTGGCGGTGTGTTGGGGCAACAAATCATTATTGTCAAAGAAGATGGCGCTTCTAATTGGGATCGCTATGCCGAGAAAGCCAAAAAACTAATAATCACTGATAAAGTCTCAGCGATTTTTGGTGGTTGGACCAGTGCCAGTCGCAAAGCCGTACTACCGATTATCGAAAAAAATCAGAGCTTGTTGTTTTACCCAGTTCAATTTGAAGGCAATGAATGCAGCCCAAACATTATTTACAGTGGCGCTCAGCCTAACCAACAAGCCATACCTGCCCTAAACTGGGCGCTCGAGCAGGGTTTCAAACGGATTTATTTGCTTGGTTCAGATTATGTTTATCCGCGCACCATCAATAAAATTCTTAAACGTCATATTGCTGACAAAGCTGCTACTTTGGTTGGAGAAGATTATGTGCCGCTCGGCAACAAAAACTTTAGTGCAGTGGTCAAAAAAATCCAAAGCAGTCGTCCACAAATCATCATCAACACCATCAATGGCGATAGCAACCTAGCCTTTTTTAAGGCATACCGCCAAGCCAACCTAGACCCGCGCTTACTGCCAACCATCAATTTTTCAATTGCCGAACCAGAACTACAAAACATTGGTGCAAATTTATTTCTTGGTCATTACGCCACTTGGAATTACTTTCAAAGCCTCGAGAACCCAGCCAACCGCTTATTTATAGAAAGCTACCGTCAACGTTATGGTGCAAATAGTGTCATCAGTGACCCAATGGCACATGCCTACGCCAACGCCTTTTTTTGGCGACGAGCAGTTGAAAAAGCAGGCAGTTTTGACCCTCTACTGGTCAGACAAGCCCTGATTGGACTCGAGTTTAGGGATTCACCACTGGGCAGAATACGCATTGAACCAAACGGTTCGGTTAAACAAAGAGTTTACATTGGTAGAGTTGAACGCAACGGACAATTCCAAGTGGTCTGGCGTTCTAGCAAAGAAGTGCTGCCAGAACCTTACGACTCACTGACTTTTCCAAAACAAAACTGCCCTAAAAAATAAACTGCTCGAGAAGAAGCCAAGGCGCAAGCTCGAGCAATTTTCTACTTGACAAAGTTTAACTTCAACGCTACACTTAACCAATAGGTTAAGTGTTATGACGAAAGATCAAACTCTGTCAGACTTAGACAACGCTTTTGAGGCTCTAGCGAACAAACACAGACGAGCAATCATTTACATCTTAAGTCTGCACCCTTGCTCCATAAGCCAACTGGCTTTTAGGGAAGGACTCTCGCTGCCTGCAATTCACAAACACCTAAAAGTCCTTGAGAAAGGAGGCATGATAATCCGCAAAAAGATTGGACGAATCAATTTTCTTGCACTCAACCGAGAAGGATTGCAGAGCGCACAAAATTGGTTAGGGCAGTATCACACATACTGGGGCAGCAACCAAGAAACCCTAGAAAACTATGCTGCTTACTTAAGCAACGATCACACCAAGAATTAAGGAGAAAAAATGAAAAAATTTGTGTTCTTAACTTACGGATATGAAACGCCTACCCAAGAAGTCCAGAAAGCATGGGGCAAATGGTTTGCATCCATAGCCGACAAATTAGTAGACGGCGGCAGCCCTTTGGGAAACGGAAGAGAAATCTCAAGTGCTGGAACAAAAGAATTACCACTAGGTAAAGAATCATTAACTGGTTATTGCATCATCAGCGCAGATAGCCTTGAAGAAGCGGAAAGAATCGCAAAAGAATGCCCAATCATTACCAGCATAAGAATTTACGAAGCGGGAGCAATGTAATTCATTATTTAACGTCAGTTGTGGTTAAGGAGTAAGCAAAACATCTTTCCCAGACAGTAAACTTGGTTTGTTAGGCTGTAAACAGTAAGCAATCAAGCCGCAAATCAAATTAACCGAGAAGCTAGTGAAACTCCGATGCCTTGTGTGTTCAATCTGCATGATGTTTTTGAGTTGATCAATAATCGTCTCAATAATACCCCGTTTTCGTAGAAAAAAAATGCTCTCACTCGTCTGAGGCAACATACTTTTCATATTTTTCTTCAACCCAATCACCACTTCAACCCCATATTTCTTGTACAATTCCTCGAAAAATGCTTTGCCAATATAGCCTCGGTCAGCAATTAACTTACCAAATAGTTGTTTGAATGGATTAGCCAAAATTTCACGCAGACCATCACGGTCATCTTGGTTGCCTTTACCAAGGTGCATACCCACCAATTCCCCTTCGGTGTTCAAAGCGATATGCAATTTAAATCCAAAAAACCAACCCATCGAGTTCTTACCTCGAGCAGCCAGACCCGCAAAGACTCGGTGACTGTCTATTCGACGATTATGACAGACTTTTAGCGCAGTGCTATCCACAATACTGACCCCTTCACAATTCCCAAATCTCGAGTATAAGTAGCCTAATAGTGGCAGTAAATAGCGTTTGATGAGTGCCACAAAACGGTGGTAATCACAGGTTTTAGGAAATTCACTTGCTAAGACGACTTGGACATGACGACAGTAGTAATGCTTAAATTTGCGGTAGTCTGATTGATGGAAATGAATCAGAATCGTCATGATTTCGCTATCCGTCAGTCGGGTTGCTCGGTTTCTGGTCTTTTTTCCTGTTCCCAAGGGTTGGACTGGTAGGGTGATTTTGAGATTTTGACAATAATCATCGAGTAAACAGAATAATTCGAGTAAACTCATGGCGTTCTCCTTTTGCTTTTGCGCTAACAACAGCTTATAGGAGAACGCTTTTTGGTGTTTGCTTATCCACAATTGACGTTAATAGTGAATTTGTGATTGAACAACTCGAGAATTTTTCTAGGGACTTAAAATGAGTCACTGTGGTGGTACTTGATAATGCTCGAGTGCATACTTGTAAAGCAGTTCAGGAACGACGAGAATACTGGGAAGAACGAGGCTTGCACTTATTTTTCTTACCTACGTATTCACCGCATTTGAATACTATTGAGATAT
>JANNVX010000111.1:0-22880 GCA_031414595.1 Deinococcales bacterium | reverse complement strand
GTCACAGGGCGGACACGGGGGTCCGCCCCTACCTGACGTATTTTTATGGATTTTGTAGGGACAGACCCCTGTGTCTGTCCTGCTAGGAAACAATGTTTCATCATTTCCAAATAGGGAAGTTATTTACGGACAAATCCTTAGCGGTGATAAATCGGTATCCAGATGTGCCACTTGGTTTTGTAGATGCCAGCATTATTACCTTGGCAGAACGACATCGGATTCAAAAAATCCCAACTTTTGACCGAAGGCATTTTTCGTTGGTCAGACCATTTGGTATGGATTATTTTGAGTTGTTGCCTTAATAGTTAGTCTCGAGTTTTGGCGTTCAGCACAGGACTGCACACAAAATCCGCGCTTTGACTCGAAAAATTCTTAACTCTGCAATCCTGAGCGCTTCCAAAAAGATTTTAATTTTTAGCAACGATGAAATAGCATTCTTTCGGAGGCTCTGACTGACTGATCCATTAAAAACGCATAGGTCTTGCAGATGGCGCATAGGTCTTGCTGTAATGGCTTACGCCAAAACCCCGATGCACTGAGTCCTCTGCGTTGCGTATTGTCTGTTACACAGCCAGTCTTGGGCTGTGCTACTGTCTGGCGTTTGACAGTTAAGGACTTTATGATTGATTTTTTACATCCAGATATAAACCAAGTTTGGCTCGAGTTGCAAAAGACTTTGCAATCCAACCAAGTCGTGACTGGTGGTTTAACCCTTGCGATTGCAGGTGGGGCAATCGCCTATTTGCGGCATTTACCCAAGCAAATCTGGGATTATATTTGGGAACGCATTATCGTGACTGTTCAAGTGGACTCTCGAGACGATGCTTTTGAATGGTTTAGAGCATGGCTAACCACCCAACCCGTGCGCTCGAGAATGCGTGACTTGGCGCTGGTGACACAACGAAGTGGCGAAGCAGGTTTTGCTGTGGATACCCGTGACAACGCGCCGCGTGGGGTCTTTGCACCCGTGGACGGGACATTCAAAGTACAATTTGAAAATCGGACATTTTGGTTTAGTGCTTCTCGGGAACGCCAACAAAACAACAGTCTGCTGATTGGTTTCCATGAGACTTTAACGGTGCGTACTTTGGTCACCAACCGTGATTCTTTAGAGCGCTTGGTCGGTGCGGCTTATAAAACTGTCCATAAACCCGAAGAACCCAGAGTCGAAATTCTTGCGCCGCGTTGGGATGATTGGCGGGTGATGCAGCGTGTGCCGCCTCGAGACCCCAAAAGTTTGGTTTATGCTGGTGGATTATTTGAACGGGTTTGTGCTGATACTAAGCGTTTCCTCGAGTCTGAGCAGTGGTACACCGACATGGGCATTCCTTGGCGGCGTGGCTACTTGCTCTACGGTCCTCCGGGCAACGGCAAATCGAGTTTGATTACGGCATTGGCAGGTGTGCTGCATAAAAGTGTTTGTGTGCTAAATCTAGCCAGTGGAATTTTGACCGATGAAAGCCTGACCAATTTACTGACCGATGCACCCGAAGGCAGTTTAATTCTGCTCGAGGATATAGATGCGATTTTTGTCGGTCGTAAAAAAGATGCTGAAACCAAACTCTCTTTTAATGGCTTATTAAACGCCTTAGATGGCGTAACAGCGCAACAAGGTCGAATGGTCTTTATGACCACCAATCATCTCGAGAAACTCGACCCTGCCTTGGTGCGTCCGGGGCGTTGCGATGTCCATTTGTTTGTGGGTCATGCCACACGGCAACAAATTGCCAAGATGCTCGAGCGCTTCTATCCGGGTATTCCAGATGCCACCGCACTGGCTGAACGCCTTTCTGAAGACAGCCTCAGCATGGCTCGAGTTCAAGAGTTTTTAGTGCGTCACCGTGATGATTTACCCAGCGCTCGAGCGGCATGGAAGGAACTTGAAATACTGGTGCAAACCCATTAAAGCTCTACTGTCTCAAACTCGAGTACCACAGGTTCAATTCCAGCCACAGGTTCAAAGACAGGTAGATTCTCTAAAGTATCTTCACCCAGTCCTTTGTAGGTGGTGAATTTTAGGGTATCTAAGTCGAGGGTGCAAAGGTGTCCAGTCCATTTTGCCCCTAAGTCCATAAAAATATTTTGTCCAATCCGAGTGGGTGCATGAACCGGTGTATGACCATGCACCGAGAGCAGAACACCTTCTGGCAACGCAAAAGGACCATCTTCTGGACGCGCCCAAACCATACTGTCTTCGGGGCTGCGGTAGCCTTTGACTTGGCTTGGGGCGGCATGGACACACAAAATATCGCCTTTTTCGCCACCTGCATGACGGTAGGTGTATTCGGTGCGGCTGGCATAGGTCATCAGTTCTGGTGGTAAGCCCCAATCGCCAAAAGCATCGGCTTGTCCACCCGAGTCCCAACCGCCATATTCGATAATCACGGTATCGCCACCGTTTTGAATCCAATTTTGCATTGAAAGCAGCGCGTCCCCGCGCCGCAACTCGGTCGGTTCGCGCTTAAAACGCTCAAAGCATTCGTCTACCTCGAGAACAATTGCTTCATGATTACCACGCAGTAAAGTCATGCGTCCTTCATCCGCCAGTTTGGTCAGCAAACGAATCGTGTCGCGGTTACGATGCCCTCGGTCTATCGCATCGCCCAAGAAAACAAAAGTGGTGTCGGCTGGCACACGCTCGAGTAAACCCTCGAGCAGGTCGGCTCGTCCGTGCAAATCTGCAATTGCCAGTTTCAAGTTGTCACCTTGCGCGGTTTCATGTGGCTTATCTTACCTTGCCACAAGAGGACATTGTGCCGTAATCCGACCCGAGTTATCCAGTAATCCGACCCTAATTCTGCATACCTTTCTGATTTCCTTGTGCAAGCCCAGATAAAATCGGTTAGACTAGAACCAGCGATGAAAATACGACCTGCCACTAAAAACGACATTCCTGCCATCGCCCAAGTGCATTTTGAATGCTGGAGAGCCTTGTTCTCGAGTCTTGTACCGGATTTTGCCTTTGATGCCTTACAACCAAGAGGCGACCAACGCTGGCAGCATTTTCTTGAAGGCGCAGAATGGGGCGACGAGGTTGCCTACGTTGCCGAAGAAGACGGCGAAGTGGTTGGTTTTGCGGCTGGTGGTCCTGAATGGGGCGGACATTCAACCATCGAAGCCGAAATGTACTCCTTATATGTGATGCCACGTTACCAAGGACAAGGTGTGGGTAAACAATTGCTCCTTTCGGTGGCAAAAGGTTTAGTCGCACTCGGACTTAATTCGATGTTGGTGCGCTTACGCAGTGGTAATCCAACCCCTCGGGTCTACATTGCCATGGGGGCAGAGGATTTAGGTTTACATCCAGTGACTGTTGGAGCTTCCAGTGTTGGTGAAGTGACCTACGGCTGGTCTGACCTGCGGCGTTTAAGCGAGTGGCAAGATTAAGCTCTTGTGGTCACAATTCCTTCGGTGGCTGCCCATTGCAAAATATCACGCCTCGAAATAGCCGCCGCCATCATGTCTGGAAAAAGGTCTGGAGTACAGGCAAAGACCGGTACGCCCATCTTGGCAAGCGCCGCTCCGTTCTGGACATCGTAACTGGGTCTGCCATCGTCAGACAACGCCAGCAGCGAAATCACGGTCACGCCAGACGCAATAAACGCCTCGAGTTTTGAGAGCATTGCAGCACTGCCCGAGCCTTCGTACAAATCAGAAATTAAAATAAAAATGGTGTCCTCGGGTTTCTCGAGCAACCCCGCACAGTAATCAAGTGCCTTTGGGGTGTCATTGCCACCACCAAGTTGTGTGCCAAAAAGCACATCTACTGGGTCGTGGAGTTCTGCTGTTAAATCCACCACACTTGTGTCATAAACTACGACCCGTGTTCGCACGGCGGGTAGGCTGGCAAGCACTGCCCCAAACACACCCGCATAAACCACACTTGAACCCATTGAACCGCTTTGGTCTAAACACAAAATAATATCGCGTAGGCTCGAGCGTTTACGCCCAAAACCAATTTTTATTTCTGGCACAATGCTTTGATAATCGGGTTGGTAATGCTTAAGGTTAGCCCTGATGGTTCTGTTCCAATCCATTTCGGTGTGCTTTGGGCGGCGATTACGAATGGCACGGTTGAGGCTACCAATCACCGCCTCTCGGGTTTTTTCAGCTAGTTTTTTCTCGAGTTCATCCACCACTTTTCGTACAATCAGCCGCGCTGTTTCTTTGGCTTTTTGCGGCATGATGTTTTTGAGTGCCAAGAGTGTGCTGACCATGTGTACATCTGGGGTGACGGCTTCCATCATCTCTGGCTCGAGCAGCATTCGTTTTAAGCCAAGGCGGTCAAAAGCATCGCGCTGCATCACCCGCACCACACTGCTGGGGAAGAATTCACGGATGTCACCAAGCCAACGGGCGACTTTGGGTTGGGATTTGCCCTTACCAACATTGTTGCGGTTCTTTTCTTTATCTTCGGGCGACATTGGTTTTGTGTCGCCATCGCCGTATAAAGACTCGAGCGCAAGATCAATACGCTGGTCGGCTGCACCACATGCGCCACAAGAGTTATCAGCCGCGCTACCCAGCAGCAAACGCCAACGGCGTAAGCGTTCGGTTTCAAGGCTCACTCGAGACTCCAGTCAATAGGGGTTTTTAGAACCGCATTGATTTTAGAAAATGGCTGAGAACCAAAAAAACCATTTCGCGCCGAGAGCGGCGAAGGATGGGCGCTTTGAATGACTGTGTGCTTTTTGGTATCAATCAACTCGAGTTTCTTCTGGGCATGAGCGCCCCACAAGACAAAGACCACAGGTTCTGGTTTGGTACTGACAGCCTTAATAATTGCGTCGGTCAGGTTCTCCCAGCCTTTACCCTTATGCGAAGCTGCTTCATGCGCCCGAACCGTCAGCACGGTATTGAGCATCAACACACCTTGCCGCGCCCACGACTCGAGAAAACCATGTTTAGCTCGTGGCACGCCCAAATCTGTCTCGAGTTCTTTATACATGTTGACCAAACTCGGTGGGATTTTCATACCGCGCTGCACCGAAAACGCCAAGCCATGCGCCTGATTGTCGTCGTGGTAGGGGTCTTGTCCGACAATCAGCACCCGCACAGTATTAAAGGGAGTGAACTCGAGGGCAGAAAAGACTTCTGATTCTGGGGGGAAGACTGAATGTGCTTTGCGTTCTGCCTCGAGAAACGCCTCGAGTTTAGGAATGTAGGGTTTAGAGAATTCTGGCTCGAGGGCGGTTTGCCATGATTGCGGGATTTGGGATTTTAGGGACATGTAGTTCTCCTTTTTGGTGGGATGGTGGTAGGGGCGAGGCATGCCTCGCCCCTACGGTTTACGGTTGGATGCCTAGCATTTGATGGATTAACGGGATGACTTGTTCGGCTCGGGTGGCATCTATGTCTTGGGTAGTGTGAAAAGTGCTTAGCTGCCTTGGGGCTTTGACTTTCTGTCCGATGTCGTGGCGCTCGCCCTCTTCAAAACTCGAGAAGGTACGGCGCATCAGGGGCAGAATGGCAATAAAGGTCTCGGGCGTGAGGTGTTGTACCCACGAGTCCAGCACTCCAAAAAGAGCATCATCATGAACCAAAACCAAACCTGAACCACGCAAGAAACCATCTGTCCATGCCGCCACTTCGTTAGGGTCGGTGGCACTACCAGCCACATAAGATAAACGTTTGGCGGTGTCCTCGGGGGTATAGACACCCGCCTCGAGCAGCAAGCGCACAGCACGACCCGCAATCAAGCCATGTAGTCCGTGCTGAACTGCTAAGACCCCAAGCACCTTGCGCCATTCTGTTAGTAAATCGGGTTGCTCGAGGGTGGCAATGGCGGCATGTAGCTCAAGGATTCTTGGATACAAGTCTCCAGCCGCTTCATCCGATAAACTGGCGCAAGTGTTCGGTAAACCAATACAGATTCGTACTACCAAACCAGATACCACACTTTGCAACATGGTCGAATCAAATTGACGGACACTGCCGTAACGTTGTACTCGAGCCAAAGGCGGTACTGCCATCATCAGGTGGTTGATGTCCGCATCTTGCGCCGCAGCCGCTTCAAGCCGTGTTAAAACCAATTGCGCTGCATTGGGCAAGTTCGATAGCAACACATCATCGAGTAAGCCCGTAAGGGTTGGTAAATGACTGGTCAGGCTCGAGATTTCCAGCACTTTTTGGGTGGCGGCTTCCAGTACACTCGAACCAAACATCGCGGCTTCGATTAACCGCACCGCAAATTCTGGATGCCATTGAACGCGCCACGCCTCTTTGAATGTCCCCTTGCCACTACTGCCAATCACCTCGCCCCACGGCACACCGAGCAGCCGCAAACGGTGCAAAAGCATACTTCGTTCTAAGTCATTGGGGGTTCGTAAATCAAATTCCACATTCTTAGCAACCGCATCGGGCTTAAAGCGCAAACGTTTTTGTTCAGCTTCCAAATCACGCACAAGCGGTACAGTTGGCGTGGAGGCGGGGACAGCCCCAAGGGTTTCTGCCAGAATTAGTTTTTCTTTGATTAACTCGAGTGGTAAGTCAGAATCCCAGGCAAAAAGCGCCCGAGAAACTTCGTTCATTTCATCCAAGCCCGGCATCGGTGAACCACGCAGGGCGGCTAGTGCCTCGGCTAAACGCACCGCTTCGATGATGCTGGCACTCGAGGCGGGTAAATCTTCGGCTCGGAGCAGATGCGCTACTTTGGTCAGCCAATGGGTGATGACGTTGCGCGACGACGAATCTTGTAGTTCCCACAAGTGCGCGTACCAACCGGGACTGGTGATGCCTGCGCCATACCCACTTGAACGTGCCAAACGCCCATATGTCCACGGAATCCAGGTACTCGAGACGGCAGTTTTGGGCAGACCCTCGAGCAGTTTGGCATCGTTTTTTTGGTCAAAATTTTCAGGGTTCAAAACGGGTGAATGCCACGCACCAGAGACTACAGCTATTTTTTTGAAGCCGTCTTTTTGGGCTTTGCGAATGGTTTGACGCATGTATGCCTCGCGCCCAGCTTCTCGAGGCTCGAGAATTTTGGACTCGAGACGTAGAGCGGTCATGGCTTCGAGGATGGCAGTGAAAACGTCTTGGTCGTTTTGGCGTTGTTCGACAAGGTATTCCCAGTAGCGCTCACCATCGGAAAAACCTGCGGCTTTGGCTAACCAGCCTAGGGGGTCTTGGGATACATCATCGTCATCTGCACGGGCGCAACCCCCGTCGCTTGAAGCTCCGTCACCTCTACAGTCAGGGTCATCAGATAACTGATGGGCTTGAGGTAAATCCATGAAACGAACTGTTATTTTTTGCTTTAAGGCATAGGAAATGGCTTGGAATTCGGGGCTGAAAGCAGCAAATGGGTAATAGACAGCTTTTGATGGGTCGTCTTTGGCATAGAGCAGTAGCGCAACAGGTGGGGTCATGCCAACATCGGCTAGTAAAGGCAGGAGGTCGTTGGCATCGGGTGGACCCTCGACCAAAACACAATCTGGCTCGAGCAGATGCAGCGCCCGCTTTAACGAACGCGCCCCACCAACACCATGATGCCGAATCCCAAACAAATGTAGGCTCATTTCACACCACGTCACGGCAAGCACGGTAGACATCTTTCCAGCCATCACGTTCTTTGACCACGGTCTCGAGGTACTCAAGCATCACCACACGGTCTTGAATCGGGTCTTTGATAATTGCGCCAATCAAACTCGAGGCAACATCATTTGCCCGCAACACCCCATCCCCAAAATGGGCTGCCAAAGACAGCCCTTGGTTAATCACCCCGATTGCTTCGGCAGTGCTTAAACTGCCACTTGGACTTTTCAGCTTGGTTTTGCCGTCCAGTGTTTTACCCTCGCGCAGTTCCCTAAAAACCCGCACCACACGCCTAATTTCCTCGAGCGCTGGGGCTTGGGCGGGTATCTCGAGGGCGCGTCCAAGGTCAGCGACTCGGGTTTGGACAATCCGAATTTCTTCGTCCATATTGTCTGGCACAGGCAGAATAACCGTATTAAAACGGCGCTTCAAGGCGCTCGAGAGTTCATTGACCCCTCGGTCTTTGTTATTGGCGGTGGCAATCATGTTAAAGCCTTTTTGGGCTTGGACTTCGCTGTTTAGTTCGGGGATGGGCAATGTTTTTTCGGACAACACCGTTATCAGTGCGTCCTGCACATCGGATGGAATGCGGGTCAGTTCCTCGAGCCGTGCAATTGCCCCTGTTTTCATGGCACGAATAATCGGGCTTTCGACAATCGCTTTGATGCTGGGTCCTTTAGATAGAAGCTCAGCGTAATTCCAGCCGTAGCGAATCGCTTCCTCCGATGTTCCGGCTGTGCCTTGAACGAGTAATGTGCTGTCGCCGCTAATCGCTGCCGCCAAATGCTCCGAGACCCAACTTTTGGCAGTGCCGGGAACACCCAAAAGCAACAAAGCGCGGTCAGTGGCAAGCGTAGCAACAGCAATTTCCATTAAGCGCTGATTGCCAATATATTTGGGCTTAATCTCGAGTTTGCCGACCTTACCGCCCATCAGGTATTGAATCACCGCCCAAGGGCTGAGTTTCCAGTTTGGCGGTCTTGGTTTATCATCGGCTTTTTTCAGAGCCTCGAGTTCGACAGCGAATTCTTGTTCGGCGTGTTGGCGGAGTTCTTGGCTCATGGTTGTAATTCCTTTCGCATTGCAGCGCGGGTCTCGAGGGTCGTAATTAAGTCTTGAAGGTATTCGTAAAAATCTTTGACTGAATATGAATACTTATCTTGTGCAATAACTTGTTCCAATTGCTTGACTAATGAAAGTGTCTCTGGTTTTAGCTTCCATTGTTGGAACGCTTGCAGGTGAATCCTTACCTTAAAATCATGAAACGAGCTGCCAAAATGTTTTTTCTTACTTGTCAGCACTTGCTTTCCAGAAGATAAAATCCATTCAAGTGCAGATTGACTAAAACTTAAGTCCCAAGGGTCTGACATCCAATGTGTCCAATATATTTGTTCTTGCAATGGTTTTGAAAAAATATGTTTTTGGATGTATTTTTGCCTTGAATCGATTGGCAGGGTAGCCATCACTGAGTTTTCAGAAATCATTTTTGCGTCGTATTCAAGTAGAGCATTTGCCCAGTAACCGTTTAATCCAAATAATAGAATTGAATCTATAAAATTCTTTCGCCACATTTTTGGTATTTGTTTTAGGATTTCCAGTGCAGTCAATTGTAAATGTGAGTACCATATTTCAATTGGCGCACGACCTATGATGCTTTGCCACCAATGGGTTTTTTCGCCAATACCATGTGGTGGGGTTTTTTCGATTCCATCTCGAGATAAATCATTCGTCCATTCAGGTAACACAATTTCTATTCCTTTTTTGCCATTCTGGAGCAATTGTTTGGCTCGATTTGCCATTCGCAAATTATAGGCACTACTTTTTAATCGAGAGAGTGTTAATGCGGCGAATGAACGGACTTCTTTGCTGCGGTCATCTAGGCATGACTCGAGAAAGGGTTCATCAGCTTCAGAGAGTCCAATTTGTAGTTGGATTAAGAAACTTTTGCGTTCATCGGCGGGTTCGCTCTTCCAGACGCTCTCGAGTAAGGTTCGGGCTTGGTCGGGGTTGTCTTGGCGAATACTTTGCAATGCCAAAACCCGAGCCGCTTTTGAACCCGTTTCCCAAGTCTCGAGCGCGGTTTCTAAACTGCTGGTGTCGCCCGTTGCCCATGCCCACTGCGGATTTTGCTGGGCTAACCAACGTCCCCTCGAGTCAAGCAAAGGCAGGATTTTTTGGCGTTGGTCAGTGTGTTGCCGCCCGTACTCGAGCAGGGCAATTAAATCTTTGTGCGGCATACGAAACCCTGCTTGGTTGGCAAGCTCGAGCCACTCTGGAATCAAGTCTGCTTGCTGAGCAAAAAGTTGTTGCAGTCGCTCTTGGGCGGCTTCTGGAATAATCGGGCGAGTATCTGCTGCGGCTGGTGCAAGACTTGGTATTTTGCCACTGGCTTGCGCTCCTGCTCGAGTCAGGTTAAACGCCAATATTGCCGTTCCGAGCAACTGCTTGGCTTGTCCGTGTGGCTCGAGCGATTGGCGGGCTTCTTCGAGGTGCGGGTTCTCGAGTATCCCAAGCGGGCTGCGCTCCGTGCCTAAAAGCGCACTCGAAGTTAGAGCGCGAAGGTCATTCATGGCTACCTCCAAGCATAAAAATAGTGTTTTGTACTTCGATACTTAAAGGAACAAGGTGTGTGCCGTTATACTCACCAAAAACTTGTACAGGATGTCCGCCACTTAACGCCATCATCTGCCAGTGGTCTTGGGTTTGTATCGCTAGGCTGTGATGCTCATCTTGAATGTACCAAACCGTACCGTCTGTCACCACTTGAACATTGCTTAGGGTGACTGGGTATCGCTCGAGCCACGGGAGTTTACTTAGGGCATTGGTGTACTGTTCAAGCGCTTGGTTGATGGTGATACCGCGCAGGGTTTGGGCTGGCTCGAGAATTTGCGGGTCTTTGAGAATGGCGCGTAGGGGCAAGTGACTTGGGTAGTAAATCAGTTCGGTTTCTAAATTCACACCTATCGGCAGACCGCCAGTCATCGGTTGGTTGCCCACCGCAAAATCGAGCAGCAAGGCATATTCTTTGTTTTCTAAGTTCTCGAGGTAAGTTCGCCGTACCCGCAAATTATCTTCTTGGACAATAATCTGCCCTAAACTTTGCCATTTGTTGCGAGGCACAGTTTTTTGCATCAATTCGGCTTTGTCTTGGGTGAAGCCAACGGCGGCGCGAACATCGGCTTGGGTACTTGCCGATAAGGTTTCGAGTCTCGAGTAAGCGCTGACAATCAGATGCAGCCGTGCCAGTGCCTCGAGTAAAGCATTTGTGCCGCTCGAGGCAGCCGTGGGCAATTCGCGTACCATTCGGGCGAGTCCGGGGGCTTGGGCATCTATCAGCCGTGCTGCCACGGTTTCCCAATAGCTGTAAGGCTGGCTTGGGGCGTTGGCAATTCCATTTTTGATTTGGTCAGACAACCATAAGCCAAATTCTTCAAGTCCAAGTTCGACTTTCTTTTCTCGAGCTTCCAAGCGCTTGATAGCGGCTTTTTCGGACTTTTTGGTTTCTTCTAAACTTTGTTCTTTGGGCGGGGCAGTTTTGGCTTCGGCGCGTTTTTGTCTGCCCTCGAGCCATGTGCTTAGCCAATCTGGTGGTGTGGCTGTCTCGAGTGTTTTACTCGCGTGAATCAGCATCAAACCTATTCCATGCTTACAAGGAAATTTTCGGCTTGGACAGGAGCATTTGGCGGTGTAATCGGATAAATCCACCCCTGTGCGGTAGGGGTCTTTGCCACTGCCTTGGCATTCTCCCCAAATAGCCATATCGCTCGAGCCTAGGGTTTTCCATTTGCTGGGGTTGCTTAGCGCTTTACCACTGCTGGCACTCGAGGTATCGGGGGCTAAGGACAGGATTTGTGTACTGGTCAGTTGAGTCACGAATTTTCCTTTGTGGTGTCTGGCTGTAGGGCTGCCAAAAAGAATACGTTAATAACATAAATGCTGTCAAGTCGTCCGCAAATTCTACTGCCAAACTGGTCAAAACCTACAAAAAACCCAATAAATTCTTTCCCTCACGAAAAACCTGAACCTAAAAAAGCAAACTCGTTTCTCGAGTACAATTTCTTTTACAATACAAGGCAATGATTGCTTTTGTAGAAGGTTTGGTGGTTGCTGTCAAAGACTCCAGTGCGATTATCGCCATTGGCGGTTTTGGACTCGAGATTTCCTGTCCCAGACCCAGTTTAGAACGCTGTAAAGTCGGACAACCCGTGCGCCTCGAGACCAGTCTAATCGTCCGCGAGGATGGTTGGAGTTTATACGGTTTCCATGAAGCCGATGCACTGGAAATTTTTAAGCTCCTGATGACGGTTTCGGGCGTTGGTCCCAGAATTGCTTTGGCTGCACTTTCGACCTATAACCCAAATGTGCTTGCCAGTGCAATCATGAAAGAAGATGCCAAATTACTTGCCAGTGTAAGCGGCGTAGGTAAAAAAACCGCCGAGCGCCTAATTCTCGAGCTAAGTTCTAAACTCCCAGCCCATTTAGCTGTAGGCAAAGGCACACCGCGACCAGCCCCATCAGAAAATGAGGCGTTTAGGGATGCGGTTGAAGCCCTGATTTCCTTGGGCTACCGCGATGCCCAAGTGCGAACGGTGGTGGCAAATTTGCTCGAGAGTGGAGTGGATGACACCGCCGAGGGCTTAATTCGTAAGGCGTTGTCAAAACTCAGGTAAACCTGCCTCGAGCAGCAGATTTTACGCTTTATGGTTTGAATCCTCGAGCAGTAGCGCGGCAGTGGTTTCATTCGGAAATACCCAACCGAGGTTACGGGCTGGAAGCCGCGCACAGATTTCCCCCAGTTGTGAAGCAATAAAAAGACCTTCCACAAGACTTGGGATGATACCGTGAAATTTGGCTCGAGTTATGGGATTTACGAAGTTTTAATCATTCGAGGTGCAGCGCGAGGCTGTTGCCATAAGCGTAAGCAAATAAAAATCATCACCGCAAACCAAACAATAAAGTAAACAGCACTCAAAATCTTCAGTATAAAATCTGGACCTTGTGGAGCAACCGCATTTATCCCAAAAGTAAACGCGATATAACTCAATGTGAAACGATTTATTGGTAAAACTCTACGCTTCTCAACTGCTTCAAGGGCAATTGAGCCAACAATCAAAACCAGCACCAATGCGCCAAGAATTTTGGAAATATATGCAAATACCAGAAATGTGGTATTTGCATATGGATTCAATTGTGGATTATGCAAAACACCAATTTGGGAAGGGTAAAACAGTTCAAAACAAAATTGAATGAACAAAACTAGCACTGATAATATCATCATGAGTGGCAGAATCCATTTGTGTCGCATTTCATAAAAACAATTGGCAAAAAAAGTTAAACCAATAACAAACAGCAAAGCCACCACTGGTGACACATATTTCCCAACAATCGGAAAAAGTGGAACTTGCATTAAACCAACAAGCAGTAAAATGAGCAACATCAAACCCAGTACAGCCGTAATTCGAGCCAGTAGGTTAGCATTCTTGACATCCATTGTGGCTCGAGAAATGCTTTTGATGATGTCCCAAAAAGTATTCCAATGAAACCCAAATGTTTTCCCCTCGAGTTTGGCGGATTTTAGTGCATCGGTGTAAGTCTCGAGCATTGGTTCACCAAATTGTTCACGGTAAACCCTTGGGTACAATTCTAGGGTTTGTTTGTACATCCAAGTCTCGAGTTTCATGCAACCTCCCGTTTGGTGCTGATTCTTAGATTTGGTAATAATCTAGCGGCTCGAGCGTAACGCACAAGGCTTTCTAAGCGCTCTGCCTCGAGTTCAGCAATCCGTAACCCGTGTTTAGTCAGACGGTAATACCTGCGCCGTTCATCGTCCAAATCTTTGGCTGGTCGAGCCTCAAGTTCCTCAATCCAAGCAAGGTCAATAAAGCGTTTAAGGTTGCCATACAGTGTGCCAGCCCCAAGGTTGACTTCGCCGCCTGAGCGCTCGAGAACAGTTTTAATAATCCCATACCCATGTTGTTCATTTTCTGCCAGCGACAGCAAAATATGAAAAGCGGCGGGAGTGAGTAAATGAAAAAACAGGGCGAACACGGGGGTTCGCCCCTACCTGACGCATTTTTCATGTTTTGACTGCAAAACTAAATGGTTATTTCAAAACGTGCGTGATACTGCTTTCCCTTAATCCAAATTCTCGAGACGGGTTTCTTCAACTCCAACAGGCAATTCATTCTTTGGAATATCGTACTGACTGACCAGTTTAATCAGTAAATCCTCGGGTTTACGTCCACGTCCGATTTCATGGGTTTGGTTCTTGAATTCTTCGGTGATGCGCTTGGCTTGCTCTCTAGTAATCGCGTAATTTTCGACTTCTTTGAGGTAATAATAAATCAGGTTAAAACCCGACAGTGGACCCAAAAGCAACTGATTTTTATCCACCCCAAAATCGTGTAGGTTATGCGCCTCATATACTTTTTTCTCGTTCAGTACAGCTTTTTGATGTACTCCTGCGGTGTGGGTACGGTTGGTCAAAGAGACGGGTTCGGAGTACGGCACGAGGGTGTTTAGAATCGAAGCCATCAAGACATTAAGCGGGTAACACTGCGAAAGATTGTATTGCTGATAAAGCTCGGGATGTCCTTTACTTAAATTAAAAAGCACCCCCGTGACCGACGGAATCCCAGAGCGCTCAGCAAGTCCCCAAATCGAAGCATCCACATAACGCACACCAGCACTAACCGCCGCCAGAACATTGGCTATTGCTAAACCACGGTCATTGTGAAAATGACACTCGAGGTCTACATTGGGGTATTTTTGGCGCAACTCGGTCACGACTTGGGTCACGTCGCTTGGCTCTGCAAGCCCCACAGTATCGGGAATGCCAAAGGTATTCACAAACGGATACATGGCATCGTAAAGCTGCCACAAGTCTTGCCTGTTGGTTCTAAAAGCATCTTCGGCACTAAAACGCATATACAACGCTGGGTACTGCTGACGCACTTGTCTTGCCACACCAGAAGATAACTCAATTGCTTCCTCGAGCGACTTTTGGGCATTGTGGGCTTGGGCAAGGCTCGAGACTCCTAAATACAAATTTAAGCCGTTACAGCCCACCGCTAAAGCCCGTTCAATATCGGTTGTGTGACACCGACAATGCCCTAAAAACATCAGGGGTTTATCGGTCAGGGTCTTAGCATAGCTTATCAGCGCCGCCACATCATCTTGTTCGGCTTTACCGACAACTGGCGAAAAAAACTCGAGATGGGTCACACCAAGTTCTATTAAACCCGCCAGTAACAATTTTTTTTCCTCGAGTGAAAAACGGTATTTAAGGGTGTCAAATAAAAGCGGTGATTGTTGACCATCCCTAAAGGTGGTATCTATGATTTCAATTCGAGAAGTCTGCGCCATGGATTCGTCCTATTTTAAGACCAAAAGCCTCAACAAGCAAAAGCGGGACGCGATTTGCGTCCCGCTTGAGAAACGCTTAACCGTTTACTTAACTTCTTTTTTACCTTTGGTAATCACTTCTGGTTCGGCGGCTACTGCCACAACCTCGTCGCCTGAACGCGAACGGTGAATCACAAGTACCGTGGCTTTGGGGTCAGAAACCAGCTTAACGCCTTCTGGCATTACCAAATCGCCCGTGTGAACAGGTTCGTTGATTCCAAGATTGGTGATGTCCACCACGAATTCTTGTGGAATCCGTTTCGGAGTACAGTGAACCGTGACATGATGTGCCACGATGTCCAAAACCCCACCAGCCTTAACCGCCAAAGACACACCTTTGGTATGAACTGGAATAACCACATCAATTGGTTCGTCAGCCACAATCAAAAAGTCGGCGTGTTCGGCAATCCGCTTTTTCTTATTCATCGCTACAGCTTTGACCAAGGTATCCAAATGAGTGCCATCGTCAAACATCAAAGTAATTACACCGTGGGTGCTGACTTTACGAAATGCTTTATCAAAAGCCTTCAATTCAACATAGATGTTCTTATTGGTGTTCTTATCGTAAACCACGGCAGGCAACAACCCTTCGGCGCGTAAGCTGCTTGGTTTTTCAGTTCGTAATACTGCTTTTAATTCCACAAAATCCTCCAAAGCCACGCTACTGTAATTCGGCACGGCAAGCCTTGGGAGTGTACACCAAAGAAGGTCTTAACGGAAGAGGGACAAAAGAAGGCGAAGGGCGAAAGGCGAAGGGCAAAAGTAAAACCTTCGCCTATGCACTCATGTTGTCTCGAGTTTTCGGGCGGCAATGATTTTTTCGGCACTTAAGGCTGGCACATCGGCATAATGGTCAAATTTTAGGCTGTACGCGCCGCGTCCTCCAGTTAGGCTGTGCAGGTCTGGGCTGTAATTCTGGACTTCTACCAGTGGCACAAGGGCGCTGATGACGGTCACTGCGCCGTCGGGATCCATGCCTTGGACTTTGGCTCGTCTCGTGTTGAGGTCGCCTAGAATTTCGCCGGTGTAGCGCTCTGGAACACGGACTTTTAGGAGCATGACTGGCTCGAGGAGGCTGGGTTTGGCTTTTTCCATGGCAGCCTTAAACGCAATAATTCCAGCCTGCTTAAAGGCAATGTCTGAAGAATCTACATCGTGGTAACTGCCTTCATAGACCACGGCTTTGATGTTCTGGACTAAAAAACCAGACAAGACCCCGTGATGGCGGGCTTCTTCGACTCCTTTTTCGACACTGGGGATGTACTTGGTTGGGATTGTTCCACCAACCACTTCGGATTTGAATTCAAAATCCTCTAAACTTGGCTCGAGACGCAGCCAACAATCGCCGTATTGTCCGTGTCCTCCGCTTTGTTTTTTGAATTTACCTTGGGCGCTCCCCACACCGCGAACTGTTTCTCGGTAGGCAATTTTTGGGGTGGTGGCTTTGACGCTCACACCCATAATCCCAAGTTTTTCGACTGCTACTTCTAAATGCGTGTGACCCATGCCCTCGAGTAAGGATTCTAAGGTTTCGGTGTTGCGTACCAAATGGAGCGTTGGGTCTTCCTCGAGTAACTTGCCTATCGCTGTGCCGAGTTTGTCCTCATCGCTTCGCGTGGCGGCATGAATCGCAATGCTGGTCATCGGTTCTGGCAGTTCAAGCGCTCCAAAATCTATGGGATTTTCGGGGTCGCAAATCGTGTCGCCGGTGTGCAAATCTGGGATTTTGGTGATTGCGCCAATCATTCCAGCCTCGAGAACTGGCACTTCCTTAAGGTCTTTACCAACCAGAACATACAAATGGGCTGGGCGAAAATCCTTATCGGTATGCGAGTTATGGACGGTTTGACCCGCGTGAAGCGTGCCACTCCAAATTCGTAGGTACGCCACTTTGCCAACAAAAGGGTCTATTGCCACCCGCCAAACTCGAGCCGAGAGCGGGGCAGACGGGCTACATTCTCGTTCTTCACCGTCCGTGCCGATGACTGGGCGGCGTTCCTCGGGGGCGCGTAGGCAACCACGCATTAACTCAAGCAGTGGTTCGATGGCGATTAAACCTGTACCGGAAACAGGGATGACTGGAAAAATCTCTGCCCGATGCACCGCATCTAAAAAGGCTTGTTGCAAAGTATCATCTGGAATTGGTTCGTCGGCTAGGTACAACTCGAGCAAATCTTCGTTTGTTTCAACAATCGCCTCGATTAGCTTGGTGCGTTGCGCTCGAGCCGATTCTGCAAGGGCTTCTGGGATACTCGAGACTTCGAGCTTACCGCTTGTGTAGGTGTAGGCTTTATCGGTCAGTAAATCTATTACGCCCCTAAAATTACTTTCTGTGCCTATCGGGATAAAAACCGCCACCGCATGAGGCGATAAGGTATCTTGGACACTGGCAAGCGCTCCAAAAAAACTGGCGTGTTCACGGTCTAGCTTGGTAATTGCCACGACTCGAGGTAAGCCAAATTCCTCGGCGGTGTTCCAAGTACGTTCTGTGCCGACTGCCACGCCAGCCGTGGCATTTACCACAACAAGGGCAGAATCGGCAGCCCGCAGCGCTCCGCGTATCTCGCCGACAAAATCGGCATAACCGGGGGTGTCTAACAAATTGATTTGGGTGTCTTGCCACGTCACATTTAAGACACTGGTGGCAATGCTCATGCCTCGGCGCTTTTCGGCTTCGAGGTGATCCGAAGCGGTTGTACCGTCCTCGACCCGTCCTAGGCGGTCTTTTAAGCCAGTTCTAAAAAGCATTGCTTCAACCAGACTGGTTTTCCCAGCCCCGTTATGACCAACCACCGCCACATTTCTGACGCGCATAATCCACCCCTTACATTAAATGAAGGCTTAGACCCGAGGTTCTTGAAGAACCCAAGTCTACACCCAAAGACACACACCGCGCCGCCACATCCAAAGGCTGATGGCTTTGCGTACATCCAAGTTGAAGCGCTTTTAGACTAAGGGTTGTTGCAACAATCTTTGGTGGAGGAATTTTATGTCAACCAATACACGTAACCTCAGTCGTCGTCAAGCCCTCGGAAGCCTCGGAATGATGGGCGTGGGTGCTACCCTTGCCGCCTGTGTGCCAACAGTAGTTGCACAAATGCCAGATATTGATGTGGATGTTCTTAACTTTGCGCTAAATCTCGAGTATTTAGAAGCCGAATTTTACTTACAAGCTGCCTTTGGACGCTCACTCAGTGCCGCCGACAGTGGCGGTGGTCCCGCGCCAATTGGTGGACGCAAAGTCACTTTTGCCACTCCTGCGATTCAGGCATACGCCGAAGAAATTGCTCTGGACGAAGAAGCCCATGTCAAGTTTTTACGGGCAGCACTTGGTTCTAAAGCTGTGGCGCGTCCACAAATAGACATTGGTCCAGCCTTTGCTGCCGCCGCCAATGCTGCTTTTGCCGCAACCTTAAGCCCAGCCTTTGACCCCTATGCCAACGAGTTGTTCTTTTTGCATGGTGCATTTATTTTTGAAGATGTCGGTGTGACCGCTTACAAAGGCGCAGCCCGTTTAATCACCAATAAAGACTTTCTCGAGGCAGCCGCCGGAATTCTTGGGGTTGAGGCATACCATGCTGGCGAAATCCGTACCCTTTTGTACCAACAAAAAGACATCATGACCCCATACAACGTCACCGTCGAAACGATTGTCCAAAAAATCTCGGATTTGCGTGGCAGTGTTGGTGGCGGTAAAGACCAAGGTTTGGTGGTTGGTGGAAAAGCCAATATCCTACCGACCGATGCTAATTCGATAGCCTTTAGCCGCAGCACCGCCGAAGTCTTAAAAATTGTTTACTTGGGTGGCACAACAAGCGGTGGTTTCTTCCCGAGTGGCTTAAACGGCAGTATCAAGTAAGCTAGAAACGCAAGTCCCAGAGTGCGCCAAGTGCCTTAGATAATTCCCATTCTCGCACCAACACCACATCGGTTTTGAAGGTACTGTACGCCATAATACTGACCCCTGCTTGTGCCAGTGCAGTGGTCAGTTTTGCCATCACACCGACCGTCTCGAGTGGAAAATCTTGGGAAAGTCGTATCGCTCGGTAATGCCCATTGGCTCGGGCTTCTGGGTACAGATGAGTGATTTTTTGCCATGCGCTAACCTCGAGAATCAGGGTGGTTTCAAAAGGGTCTTCGATTAAAACCCGCAGAGCGCCAGTCGCAGGTAGCCTGATTTCAGTATTTGGCAATAAAGAAATCAGGGCATATTCGCCCTCGAGAACATCTAGGACATCATTACCGCGAGGCGAAAAATCTGTACGAACCGAGGAAATACCCATGCCTATATTCTAACATTCTTGGTTTAACCAGCCAAACATGGGTATGTTTAACCAGCCAAACATTGGTACGCCCCAAGCAGGGTTTGTGGCGTGTCACTCGAGGCTCTGACCTGAATTCGGTGTGGATTTGGAGCGATTAAATGGGTGCTGTCGGTAAATGGGTCAATGTGAATCCCTTGGGCATTTAAGCGCCTTAAACTGCTGGTGGCAAGTGGTGTGCCGCAGAGCAACAGGTTTTCAAAGCAGTTGTTTTGCGATAACTGGGCAATCACTTCCGACAACGCCTCGAGCGAATTGCGTTGCACTTGGGCGGCTGGAATTCCAAAAGCACTTGGTGGTAATTCGAGATACAAGGCACAGCCTGTTTTTTCTAAGGCAGTTCTGGCTTGGGTCACGGCTCTGGCAATGCCTTGTTCGTTCGGCTCGAGGGCAACGGTGCTTAATCCTGCGGCTTTTAGGATTTTGAGTTGTTCTATTTTTTGCAAGTTGCCACCAAGGGCAAGCAGGGTCGGGGCGACCAAATCGGTACGCTCAAAGTCTGGTGCTTCACCGACTGCAAAAGCCGCGCCAATTGCCCGAGCAAGATTAGCACTGCCCGCCCACAAAACACTTTGGGGGTCTTGAACACTGGCGACTAAGTTTTCAATATCGCCTCGGTTGCCTCCGTCCACAATCACAAAACGGGCTTTCTCGAGGGCGGCTTGGATGGTCTGCGGGTTTATATCTCGCACCAATGCCACCGCACCAAGCCCTTCACGCTCGAGTAAATCTGGGATGTTGGCATCATAGACTGGGTTCAGCCGGTCTCTGGCTAAACTGCTACGGTGAAGCGGCGAACCATGCCAAAAGACTGTGCCATGTCGCACTTCAAAGCCTTCGAGCGGGCTAAAAGCGGCTAAAATCACTTTGTTGCGCCCACTGGCTTCGAGCGTGGCGAAGAGGTCGTCCCACGGGCGGCGCAGACTCGAGTCAAAACGAAAAAAAGCAATTTGGCTGTTTCGCAAATTTCGCCCCAAGTTCTGTAAGCGGGTTCTCGAGTCGAGCTTAGAAAGCCCACGCAAATCTGCATCTAAAACCAAAGCACTGCCACCGACGGTTTTTTGGCTGTGTTCATGCAGGAGCAGCGTAGTCTCATGCCCAGCCCGTGCAAAAGCACTGGCGACCCGTGAGGCATCGAGAATCGAATCTGTAACCGCAGCCAATTGCATTGAGTACCAAGTTTACGTCATGGAAGTGTCAAATGCTAGAGTTTACTGAGGTGAAAAATTAAAAACATTCCGAGCTATTGCTCCTAAAATCTGGAATTTTGCCAGTCAAATTGTTGAGTGCTTTACACAAGTTACTCATGATGGTGTATCATCCTATGTTACGGTATTTGGAGGCTGCTAAGTCGTATTCAAAATAGGGAAGCGCAAGGTCTCGGGTTACATCGGTCAAAGAAAACCATGCTCGAGAACACGAGGTAAGGATTATCGAAAAGCGGTGGTAACACCATAATCTGCGGATGTCCTTCGGCTGTACCCCCAGCCGCCCGAATCAAAAAGCCCTTAGAAAACACGTTGCGAAACGGACACAAACTAAGGAGCAGGGAATTTCCAGACTCGAGAATAACTCGAGTTGCTGTATTTGTGAGGTTTTTTCATGTGCGGAATAGTTGGTTATATTGGAACACGCAACGCCACCGAAGTCTTAATCTCTGGTCTTTCTAAACTTGAGTATCGTGGCTATGACTCTTCGGGCGTGGCAGTTCATAATGGCACAAATCTTGAAGTGCGTAAAAACGCGGGTAAACTCGCTATTCTACAAGCCGAATTAGCCCAAGAAAATCTGCTTGGCACACTTGGTATTGGACATACACGCTGGGCAACCCACGGCAAGCCCAACGATGTCAATGCCCACCCACACGCCTCTGAAGATGGCAGTATCGTAATTATCCACAATGGCATTATCGAAAATTATTTGCCCCTAAAAGAGGCACTGCAAGCAAGGGGACATGTTTTTAAGTCCGAAACCGATTCGGAAGTGTTGGTACATTTAATCGAAGAAAAATATGAGACCACCCGTGGCGCGTCCGGTTCGGGTAATCTCGAGCAGGCAGTGCGAAACGCATTATCCGAGGTACGCGGCGCTTATGGAATTGTGGTTACGCACCGTGACCACCGCGAAATTGTGGCAGCCAGAACCGTTTCGCCGCTGGTTATGGGTGTGGGGCATGACGAAATGTTTTTGGCTTCCGACGTGCCAGCACTGCTTAATTACACTCGAGAAGTGGTGTTTTTACACGATGGTGATATGGTGGTTTTAACCGACTCGAGTTACCGCATCATGGATCTTCAAGGCAACACCGTCTCTCGAGAAGTCAGCCACATTGACTGGGATGCCGAAGCCGCCGAAAAAAGTGGTTTTGACACCTATATGCTTAAAGAAATCTATGAGCAACCCCAAGCCTTGTCAAACACCTTACTTGGGCGTTTACATGACGAGACTGGCGAAGTTGAATTAGAACTTAACCTCGACCCAGCCAGTTTTAAGCGCATCAGCATCATTGCTTGTGGTACTGCCTTTTACGCTGGTCTGGTCGGCGAGTATTTAATCGAGCAGTTGGCTCGAGTTCCAGTCGAAATAGATGTTGCTTCCGAGTACCGCTACCGTCAACCTTTGGTTTCAGAAAATACCTTAGCGATTGTGATTTCGCAAAGTGGCGAAACAATAGATACTTTAGAGGCACTGCGCGAAGCCAAAAAAAGTGGCGCGAAAACATTGGGTATTATTAACGCCAAAGGCAGCAGCATGACTCGAGAAGTAGACGACACGCTCTATATTCATGCTGGTCCAGAAATTGGTGTGGCAAGCACTAAGGCGTATACCAGCATGGTCAGTGCCATGTTGATGCTGGCGCTGTGGCTTGGACGCGCAAGGGGTACACTTGATGCTGTCAAAGGCGCAGAGTTAATCCGCAGCGCAAGGGAATTGCCGCGTTTGGTCGAAGAAGCATTGAATGAGACTCGAGTCGCCAACATCAAACGCATCGCCGAAAAATACAAAGATGCCCGAGACTATTTGTTTTTGGGTCGCGGTGTCAACAGCCCAACTGCTTATGAAGGCGCACTGAAACTTAAAGAAATTAGCTATATTCATGCCGAAGCCTATGCTGCTGGCGAAATGAAGCACGGACCAATTGCGCTGATTGATGAAAATCTGCCCGTAGTCGTGATTGCCACCGACAGCGTACTGCTCGAGAAAACTATTTCTAACATTCAAGAAGTTCGCGCTCGAGGTGGCAAGGTGATTGCTGTGGTTTCCGACGGTGATACCCAAGCCAGCCGCCACGCCGACGATGTGATTATCGTGCCAAAAAGCCATGAGATAGTCTCGCCAGTGGTCAATGCGGTTGCGATGCAGTTATTGGCGTATTTTACGGCTACTGCGCTGGGTAAAGACGTGGATAAACCGCGTAACCTAGCCAAATCTGTGACGGTTGAATAAATTTAAAGGTGTGAAAAGTGTAACTGTCAAGAATAATACCAAATTTACTTAGATAGTATTTAATCATCGAGCCAGCTAAAACCAGCCCGACCACGAACCAGTTCAGGATTCTGCATCAGAAAAGCACAACGGTCACACAAAATATCTTCCAAAGCATCCAAATCAGCAAAG
>JANNVX010000110.1:0-11775 GCA_031414595.1 Deinococcales bacterium | reverse complement strand
CCATATCACTTGGCGACGAGTTTTTTCTTTGGCATCTTTGCACTGTTTGTAGTGTTTCTCGAGTTCTTCAGTCGTATGGTGGGCGGTTAGAGGTGTGCCTAATCTTGACATTCCTTATTATCTACCTAAAGTTGGTATGATTTGCTGGATTTTAAGGCTGCGCTCCAGTCTGGGCGTGAACGCGAGGCGCTGCAACTGGGGCATGGAACTCTGCTCGAGGGGGTTGTGCCGAACGACAGCGAATTTGGGGCGTGGCTGACCTTAGAGCGAGAATTTATGGCCTCTGGTCGCCGTGACATAACCCTGCGTTTGGTTAAATCCAGTTCTCCACTCGAGGGGCTGGATTTACTCGAGAACTTAGGGGTTTTAGACGAAGTAATTCTGCTTGAATTTATTCGTTTGGCGGGTGAAGCAAATCAGGTTTCCCGTGCCGAAAAGATGGTGGCGCGTTTTGAACGTGAATTACTCGAGCTTGGTGAAGTTCTGTCTGAAGAAATAATCTTGGCGCTTGGGCGACTGACCCAAGTGGCTGCCAAAGTTGCACCTGCGGCTTCGCGTTTTGTTTTGCCACAAGCCCTAACCCCACTTTTAGGACGCGAGACCGAACTGGGTTTATTGCGTGCATGGTTACTCGAGAATAACTTAGTCACCGTCATGGGCATTGGCGGCATTGGTAAAACCAGTCTGGCACTTGAAGCGGTTCGCGGCTTAGCCACAAATACCGATGTGGTCTTTGTGCCTTTGGTCGGTCTGCAAGCCAATAGTAGTTTCGCGCCGAGTGTTATCTCGGCTTTAGGGCTTGGTTTTATGTCCAGTAATGCCTTAGAAGACAACCTTTTTGATGCCTTAATGCGCCGAGAAAATCGTTTGGTCTTGGTGCTTGATAATGTTGAGCATTGTATAGATACGGCTCGAGAATTTGCGCTTCGGTTCTGTACCATCCCGCACTTGACCCTGCTTTTTACCTCGAGAACCCGTCTCGAGGTTCGGGCTGAGCATGTGCTTGAACTGGGTGGTTTAAGCCTGCCAAAGTCTGGGGCAGAACTGATGCAGACGGGGGCTGGGCTGGCATTTGTGGCAGCAGTGCGACGACACAGAGCATGGCAACCCAACCAAGCCGAACAAGATGCGGCGGCTCGAGTCTGTGTGTTACTGGCTGGTGCGCCTTTGGCTTTAGAACTGGCAGCCGCGTGGATGCGAGCCATGAGCATTGCCGATATTGAACATGAAATTATACAAAGCCTCGATTTTCTTGAAGGTGGCTTAAGCGATTTACCGCCACGTCAAGCGGGTTTACGGGCGACTTTTGCTTATTCATGGCAGTTGTTATCTGCCACCGAGCAACGCAGTTTAAGGCGCTTGTCTATTTTTAGGGGTGGTTTTAGTAAAGAAGCCGCCATGACCATCACGGGCATTGGCAACCGCGATTTGCTGAGTTTAACTTCAAAAAGTTTACTGCGTTTTAGCGCTGGGCGTTTTAGTTTGCATGAACTGATTAGGGAATACGCTGCCGAAAAATTGCGCTTAGTCGAAAACGATTGGGCAGAAGTTGCCCATGCCCATGCTGGCTATTATTTGGATTTTGTTGAACAAAATAACCACAAGTTACACGCTTTTGAACAGACGTTATTGCTTACTTTAGAAGCCGAATTGGATAATTTACGCACCGCCTTAACATGGGCGCAAGCAGGCAATGATCAGAATTTTTTAATGGAATTAGCTACCGCTTTGAGTGGGTTTTGGATTCGTAGTGGTTTACTGCGCGAAGGTATCACTTGGCTTAAAGCCAGTCTACAAGATAATCCAGCGCCAATCAGCCACTTACTTTGTAATGCTTGGATGTCATTGGCGCAATTACAACAAATGCTCGGTGATTTACATACTTCAATCCAGAGCGTACAAAAAAGTATGGACATTGCCACAGAACTCAATGACTTAGATTTACTGGGTTCAGCCCGTAACATCTGGGCGCGTTCCTTAAATCGCCTAGGACATTTTCAAGAAATGCACCAAGTTTGCGAAGAAACGGTGGATTTAGCCCAAAATAAATTTATTCGAGCCATTGCCATGTCTTGGTTAGGACAAGCCGAAATGATGATTGGTGGTGATTTAGCTAAGGCTTCTAGGTTACTCGAGGAATCGCTTACAATTCTGCGTCCTACGGCTTCGGTCAGTGGGATTGCCCTAATTTTGAGTGCCTTGGGCAGTGTGGCGGCTGAGCGTCAAGATTTTGCCAGCGCTCGAGCTTGCCAGACCGAAGCCCTCGAGATTTCCCAAAAAATTGGAAATCGTTTTGGGCAGATTCTACATTTCACCAACTTAGGGCGAATCGAAATGAAAGCTGGGGAGTTAGATACAGCTCAAGAACTTTTTTTAGAAGCCCTAGCCATTTGTAAAGACTTAGCCACCAACCGTGATGCCAGTTATATCCAAATTCAGCTTGGACATATTGCCGTCACTTTAGGTCAGTTTACCCAAGCCCAAGACTATTACTTAAAAGCCCTTGCTCTGGCTCGAGAACTCCATGACCAGCGTTTACAACTCGAGGTTCTGGCAGGTTTTGCTCATGTTCTTGTCGGTCAAAATGAACTGTTCAGTGCTTGCGAATACTTAGGCTTGGCACTGAATCACCCCCAAAGCAATCATGAAATTAAAACACTCCTCAGTCAGACACAAATGTACTTACAGCAACGAATCGGGCAAGAAAACTTCCAACGCGCCACGACTCGAGGGCTTGAACGTGGTTTAGAAACCACGATGCTGTTGTTGCAAAGCACAAAGCTACTACAACTGGCTTAAAATGCTACCGAAGGCACGACTTTATCGCCCTCGCTTGCCTCAAACATGGTTTTCTTAGTCTTTTGCATCGGATTTGCAAAGAATACGCCCGGAACAGTGGTAATCGAATTGTTAAACTCGAGGGCGGTGTCGTTATAGAACTGGCGGCTGTAAGCAATTTTATCTTCTAAATCGGCGAGTTCGGTTTGCAATTGAATAAAGTTCTGATTGGCTTTTAAGTCTGGGTAGGCCTCTGCCACCGCAAAAACTGTGCGGAGTGCGCCAGACAGCAGACTCGAGGCGGCGGCTTTATCTTCGATGCCACTGGCATTGTCTAATTTACTTCTGGCTTCTGTGACTTTTTCAAAAACACTGGTTTCATGGGCGGCGTAGCCTTTAACTGTACTGACCAAATTCGGCACTAAATCAGAGCGTTTTTTGAGTTGTACATCTATTTGCCCCAAAGCATTAGCCACACGATTCTCGAGTGAAACAATGTTATTAAAAACACCAATCGCAAAGACCACAAGTAGCGCAACAACCACCAGAACAATAATTGGACCCATGAGAACTCCTTAATGAGCTTCTAGCTGTGAGCTAAAAGCTCTGAGAGAGGGCGAAGGACGAATAATTTGCATGTAGAGCGTAGCGCATTATCTCAAAAAATGCTGTGTGGGTCTTAAATACGCCGCCAGTGTGGGGCTTAGCTTGCACCACTCGAGCCACCACCTCCGCTCGAGCCGCCAGAACTACCGCCGCTAAAACCTCCACCACTGCCAGAACTGCTTGATAAGGCACTTTCTAAGCTGCTGAGGTTACTGGACAAACTGGCTAAACTGTTGACCGCCGCCAATTGACTCGAGAGGTTATTTAAGTCAGATACATTGCTGCTGTAATACGAAGCTGGCAACCAGTACGGCGCGTGATAATACTGTGGGTAACGCTCGGCTAGGGTGCGTAAGTTCTTTAAGTACGGTTGGGCAACCCCTAAAGCAGTGGCGTAGACAAAATGATAATCCCAGAGTTTTAGGTGTTCGGCTGGGGCGGTTTCCATTTGTGAAAAATCGAGCAAGAAATTCTTATAAGCACTCCAGCGTTTGGCATTGAGTAACTTATCGGCGTTCCACCGAGATAAGGAGATACTGGCTAGAATTCCACCCAGTAAAGTCAGCATTCCGGCGGCTGCCAGCATAAAACCCAAAGCTGGACTTGATTCAATCACAAAGAACAAGGCAGCAAAAAAAGTCAGTAAACCAAGGATAAAAGCGGCGACGATAATCGGTGTGGTTTTGCTGCTGTCGGAGGTATCGAGCAATGCGCCAAATTTATCTTCGTACCACTGACGCGGCAGACTCGAGAGTGTTTGTAAACTGCTTGAACTCATGGCGAAATAGGTTTTTAATTCGGTTTGGGTAACAATGTTATCAAAACCTCTGGCGCGATTAACAATGTTCCAAATTTCTTCTTCAAAATCGGTTAATTCGCCGTCCTGCGGGCGTTTGGCGAGTTCAAACTGAACCTCTTCTTTTTTGCCCATACCCAAAAAGCCACTGGTCTGCCCTTTGCGTAGCTCGAGAAAACCGCGTCTGGTAAAATCCATTAAGGTTGCACTGATGGCTGCCCCCAATGCCCCACTGCCCGGATTGATGATCCCCATGACATACGGAACGATGCCCGGCGGGATATTCTGTGCAGGTTCACGGTAATACCTGCCGACTTCGGGGATGTTTGGCTCACGTCCGTATTTTTGGTAGGTGTTCCAAATCGTTCCACCAAAAAACAATGCCCCCACCAAAGGCAATGCCAGTAACCAAGCTGGCGGCGGCGGCGGTGGCGGGGCAAAACCTCCTCTTGCGATGGCTTGCGCTGAGGCATTGCGAAAAGCAGCCGTCTCGAGTTTTAAGCCCTCGAGCCATGTTGGTAATTGGTTGCCTTCTAAATTGCGATTCAAAAACTGACCAGCCGGTAACAGCACAAAAGTACGCACCCATTCATCCTCGGATACATTTTGCATACTGATGGTGGCAATGCCTTTTGGGTCATCAAAACTCAGTGTGCCAAGCCGCGCATTTCTGGAAAACACAAAAACCTTAAACGGGTCGGGTGAACCATTTGGGGCATGAAGCCGCACGGTGTAATTGCCAACCGCCACATGTTCTGGCTCGAGAATTTGGCGGTCAAATTTTGCGCCATCTTGGGCAACATCGAGTTCATTTGCCATTGAATAAATAATCCGAAATTGGCGTTGCTCGTCGCTGGCGGCATACGACCAGTTAATCGTGTTGCCATCTATGATAAACCCATAAAACGCCTTGCCATCAAGGGCTTGTACGCCTTCAAATTTGACTGAGCCTCGAGAATCCACATTTAGGTAGGCTTTGCTAAAATCTCCGTCAAAATCATAGGTGCGGGTATCAATCACCCGAACACGTCCATTGGCTTCAAAATACACATCCTGCTCGATGTTAGAAAAAGTAAATGACTTGGCAACTGCGTGACTCGAGAAAAAACACAAGAGCAGTAAAAACATTCGGACTGACTTCATAACTCTCATTGTACAGAATTTATGTCAGGTGCGTGACAAAATCGGATATGTAGCGTTTCTCACACTGTAATGACCTTTTTGCGCTTACGCCGTCGCCGTTTTTTGCTGGTCTCGAGCAGGGGGCTTGGGGGTTTTACAGGGGGTTCAGGTGAGGTGAGTTTTGTTTCGGGCAAGGATACAGTTAAAAGGTTTTTCGTAGGGGCGAACCCCTGTGTTATGTACTCCGACTTAATCAAGAAAAACGTGTGCAGCGCGAAAAAGTCCTCCCCTGTCGTTAGACAGGTGGGAGGTGGCACGAGCGACCCAAGCCCGAAGGTGCTGCTTTTGTGGTCAAGAAGTGCAACGAGTGACGGAGGGGTCTGCGGCGCGGAAACGAAGAGACGCTGTGCGAGACCCCTCCGACGCGCTTCGCTTGCCACCTCCCCTGCTTCGCGGGGAGGACAAAAACCTAGTGCGAAGTCACGAATTGGAACATAAGATTTGTTGTTACAAACAGCAAAAACGATTAAGTCGGAGTATATGAAGCAAGCCCCGCCCCTACGGTTAATGTGGGACGTGGTTTTCTGTGGCGCTTGCGTTTGGCTAGTAGGCGCATTAAACCCAATTTTACAGCGTACTCGAGACTTGAGATTTGATTGTTAAATGGCTCGAGGACTTCTGGCAGAATTATATTTTTACAGCCTAGGCGCTCAAAGCCTAGGCTAACTGCACCGCGCAGGACAGCTTTGGTAAACCACGGCAGGGCAACCTTTGTTTCTCCTTGCCAGCTTAAAGTTAGGGTCTGCTGCTCGAGAACCCCGTGTAAGGTTGGGCAACCAGCCGAATTTTTTGCCCAGAATTGCCATGCTAAACCCGTCTCGTCGCTTACTGCTCGAATCTCGAGTGGGCGAATGGTCATGGCGTGGTCATATTCGCTTGGCATGGCGTAACGGTCGGCGTGAAGCTCACACAGGCGCTCTAAAATGGCTCGGGCTTCGATGCGGTAACGTTGCCATTCGCGTTCGGTTAAACCACGGTGCAAAAATAAGTCCTCGAGTTCTACATCTCGCTCCTCGAGTAATTGCAATTGTTGTTCTGGGGTGTAGGTTTTGGGCGGTGGTGGTGGGTTTTCGCCTTCTAACAATCTGGCTGGGTCTAGGGTGCGGCGTTCGCCCTTACGGAATTTTTCAAAACCGCCAAAGCCTTGTTCAAACTCGAGCAGTTGCCCATTATCTATGGTCATCACCCGAGTCGCCACCGCTTTGGCAAAACTGCGGTCATGGGTGACAAATAAAACACTGCCCGGATACCCTAAAATGGCTTCTTCTAAGGCTTCTAAGGTTTCTACGTCTAAGTGATTGGTTGGTTCGTCTAGTATCATCACATCGGCTCGAGTAGCAGCAATTAAAGCCAGTCCAGCCCGAGCGCGTTCACCACCCGATAAGGTACTGGGTATTCGAGACTGCATTTCTGGGGGAAAACCGTACCGCCCAAGCAAAGCAACTGCACTTCTTGTACCGACTCGAGCGCTAAGTTGGTCTAGCACTGGTTCTTTTTGATTTAAGCCGTGATAATTCTGGTCAAAGTAAGCTACAGTCACACCATCGGCATAACGCACTTCGGGAGGCTCGAGTGGGTCGGGAATATCTGGGGGTAGTTCGCCAAGCAGGATTCTAAGCAGCGTGGTTTTACCCGCCCCATTTTTAGCCAGCAGCGCTACTCTGTCACCAGTCCGAAGTCTTAAATCAGCTTTAGTAAGAATGTTTCGTTGACCATATGTTTTACTGATTCGTTCGGCTCTTAAGACCAATTTGGCTTTTGGCTCGTTGCTTTGTAGCTGCATTCTTAAAACCCGTTCTTTAATAGGTGCATCCACGACAGTTAAACGCTCGGCTCGAGAAGCCAAGGCTTTGGCACGACGGGCTAATTTAGCATTGTTCACTCCCCAAGCCGCCACAGTTTTAGCCGCACTGCGTAAGCGGCGCAGTTCAAAACCACCGATTCGAGCGGTCTTGGCTTGAATCCGCCTTGCCTCGAGTCGGGCTGCACGGGATTTACTATAACCACCCGCGTATCGGGCTAGCTCCCCGCGTTCAAGATGCAGGGTTTCTTGGCAAACTGCGTCTAATAAACGTCGGTCATGCGAAACAATCAGCACTGCGCCGTGGTATTCGAGCAGACGCTTCTCGAGAAAAATTCGCATATCTATATCCAAATGATTGGTCGGCTCGTCCAAAAGCAGCACATCGGGTTGGGCAATGAGAACAGCTGCCAGTGCCAGTCGGGTGCGTTCACCACCGCTTAAAGAATCGGCTTGGCGGTCTAAAAATTCGGTCAAACCGAGGGCTTCTAAAGTCGCTTCGGCTCGAGCTTGTGCCACATAGCCACCCGCTTGTTCAAAGGCTTCTAGGGTGACTGCCCATTCTTCGCCAATGTTGGCAGTCTGCTCGAGGAGGCGCAAATGGGCTTCGAGTTGCTGCAAATGGGTCATGGCTTGCTGCATCACTGCTTGGACAGTCAAACCCGCAAAATTCGGGTCTTGCTCGAGCCAGCCTAAACGCCTAAAAATCTCGAGTGAACCCGAATCTGGTTTTAGGGTCTGCATCAAAATTTTTAGTAAAGAAGTCTTACCACTACCATTACGACCTGTCAGTGCCACACGGTTTTTGCTCTCGAGCAGCAACGAAACGCCCCCAAGAATGGTTTCTTGAGCATAATTCAGGCGAATATCAATGGCACGAAGCAGCATGTACCAATTCTAACGTTTGGGGCTGGTAAAACGTAGGATCGTTTCACCTATCAGGGTTAAGCGCATTCCATCTTGACTTATTAAAAAACGTCGGTTTTTCTCGAGTAAGCTTAAAAATTTGGCTTCGCTAGTCATAATATTTTTCTCGCAGGCTTTGCGGGTACTCCCCATACTCGAGAAGTTCAGATTTGCGCCTTGTTGGGTGTACGTGCCAAAAAATGAGTTGCAGCCCGCAAAACCACTGACTTTGCCAGCTTCAAAGGTGATGCTCTGGGTTGTACCCAACTGCCATGTTTTCTCGAGGGGGGAACTGGCAAAACTTGAAGTGAGCAGCATAACGGAGGTCAGGATGAATGATTTCATATTGCTATTTTTGCGCTTTTAAGCCTGAAAAACATGTGCAAAGGCAAAGAATACCTTGATTGAGGGTTTATCATCTGATTTTGTGTTTTCTTTTGTGCAAAGAAGTACAATGGACTTGTGTGGCGACTTGGTGTCTTATTGGTGTTTGTAATCGCAATCGGTTTGGGGTATTACTCTGGTTTTACCGCCGCTCAGTCTCGTTTGGTCACACCAGACGAAATAAACAATGTCGAAGTCAAAACCCGCAATATGCGTGGGGTTGTAACAATTATTTCTAAGAGCGCTCCCGAAGCCGTGCCACAAGGCGAAGACCCCAACATTTACTCAACCGGTTTTTTCTACACTTCTAACCGCATCATCACCAATTACCATGCCGTCAACAACGACCCAGTTGGCGTACAAGTGCAGCTCTGGGATGGACGGCGTTTTCGTGCCGAAATCCAAGGTTACGACATTGGTATAGACATTGCGGTGCTGAGTATCCAAGGGGTGACTGCCCCAACAGTCCTGAAATTCTCGAGCGGCGAAGTTTTGCCTGGGCAAAAAGCCATTGTGCTAGGCAGTCCGCAACGCAAACCCAATAATATTTCGACTGGCGTGGTTTCTGGCTTTAATCGCATCGAAGAATTCCCCGATGAAATTGGCATTGAAATCCCTGAGATGATGCTGACCGATGCCAATATCGAAAGTGGCAATTCTGGCGGACCTGTGCTGGACAGTAAAGGTTTGGTGATTGGCGTGGTGGATGCTAACTTAGAAAGTAGTCTGACTGCCACTGGAAAAATTGGCTTGGCTATTCCCGCGCCTTTGGTACAACAAAGTCTATCCGACCTCGAGCGGTTTGGGGTTTCGCAACGGGGCAAGCTGGGTGCAGAACTTAAAGATGTGGCTGAACTCGAGCCGTTTGCTTTAACCAGTGTTGGCTTAAACTCTAATCGCGGCGCACTGGTCTTGGAGGTTGACCCGAGTGGTGCGGCGGCTCGAGCCGGGCTTCGGGCTTCGGTGCGCGACCGCGATGGACGTATCACCAGTTTAGGCGACATCATTCTTAAGGTCGGCAACACCAATGTTCAAGGGCGTTACGATGTGATTCAACAAGTCGCCAAACGCCGTCCGGGAGACACAGTAACCCTCAGTGTTTGGCGCAATAAACGCCCGGTTGACTTAAAATTTGTCCTCAATCGTGTGACCCAATAAACGAATCTGCCAGCCACGTATTGCTTGATGCCGATAGTGTGCTAGACTGCCTAGCAGTGACTAATCTTGGGAAAATTACCACGCCTCGCCCGTTGCGGAATTTCTTGCCGCAGTTGTTGTTGACGTTTTTGTTGGGACTTGGTTTAGTACAACTGACCATCTGGACGGGCTTAACTTTGTATCGTCATGTCGAGTCTGCTCAAGCTGCTGGTGTTGAACAAGAAAAAATCAATACCCTCAAACTCGAGATTAAATTGTTAAAAGAACGAGCCACCCAAGCCCGTGAAGATAAACTGTACTTGGAACGTCTGGCACGTAAGCAGGGCTTTGTTAAACGTGGCGAAACCGTGATTGTGCCAAAGGTGCGTTAATGTTAAAAACCATTGGTGAAGCTGCGCTACTCGAGGTGCTGTCTGGCTTGCCCGAAATCAGTATTGGACGCATTTGTGGTGGGCGAGTTGCTGCCGTCTGGTTGGGGGACTCGCTTGAAGTGCTGTTTGTCACCCTCGAGCCGTTTGAATTGTCCGATGCAGAGTTATGTCGCACTCGAGCCTTGGCATTTTTGAATCAAGTTCGAGAAAGATAAAAGATGCACACCCTATTTGAAAAATAGCTACTGCTTTGGCAGTTCCAGTTTGCCCAAAAATTCCGTAGCAATCATCTCGAGTGAAACCCAAAGCCCACTTGTCTCGTAAAAAAAACCATGCTGACTTGTCCTTATTGCCAAACCGAAAACACAAACCAAGTCACACAATGCGTAACCTGTGGCTCGAGTCTTGGCTCTGATGAATTACCAAACGGCACACTGCTTTTTGGCAATACCTTAGAAATTCAATCTGTTTTAGGACGAGGAGGCTTTGGTATTGTCTACAAAGCACTGCACCTCGAGCAACAAAAGTATGTGGCAATTAAAGAACTTTTCCCAGAAGGACTGGCTTCAAGGGGCTACAACAAGCAAGTCAGCACCTCGAGCCAAGCTGAAATGCAAAGCGCAATAGCCCGAACAAGCCGCGAAGCACAAATGCTGCGAAAACTTAAGCACCCAAGTGCCACAAAACTCTTTGCGTACTGGGAAGAAAACAGCACCGCGTACATGGCGTTAGAGCTTTTAGATGGGCAAACCCTCGAGAGTCGAATTCAGAACGGACAACTCTTAACAGCCGAAGAAACCAAACAAGCCCTGCTGACCATTCTCGAGGTCTTAGGAGAACTGCATAGCCACGGATTTTTGCACCGTGATATTAAACCAGCCAATATCATGTTTACACCCAACAAAGTCGAACTGATAGATTTTGGTAGCTTGACCGAATTTAGAAAAGGCGAACGAACCAAAGTCAGTAGCCGCATTGCCACACCTGAATACGCCCCACTCGAGCAGTTTGGTTCGGAAGTAACGCTTAGCCCAGCCACAGATTTGTATGCTTTGGCGGCTACATTTTGTGAAGCCATGACGGGTTCTCGAGTGCCAAGCGCCTTAGACCGAGCCAATGGCGCAAGCATTGAGCCGAGCATGATTGCAGTGCAGAAAGTCTCGAGGGAATTGGGGGATATTCTTGAGAAGGCGCTCGAGTTGCGGATGGAGTTTAGGTATTCTGCCGCAGAAGAAATGCGGCTAAAATTATTAAGTGGGTTTGAGAAACAAAAAGCCACTTCTCAAGCTATTACACCTCAGAATAAGAAATTAAATTGGTTTTGGATTTTGACTCGAGCCTTACCTATTGCAATTGCCTTGAGTCTTCTAACTATCCAAACTATTACATCTGGTTTTATTCGTAACACCATTGCATATATTCTTTCGCCAACTTTGGATGAATTTTTAGCAAATGACACTTTTATTTATTCAGCCAAATCGAATGAGCCAAGTTTTATTGATTCATTTCAGTTTTCAACCCAAGGGAAAAATTTCTATACAATAATTGATAGTGCTATGGTGCATGACAATAATCTCCTAGGGGTAAGTTTTTTCATTAACTCTAAAGATACAAGAAATTTCTTCCATCTTATAAATTTTTATAATATGAATCTAACTACTGGTCAAAAGTAGGTACTTAACGTCGCTCACAATAAAAAGTAAGAATAGTGGCTACATCACTCCACCACGAGGAAGGTAGCCATATGAAGCATAAACCTGTACAACAAGCCTTGCAACCCCATTTCAAACTTG
>JANNVX010000109.1:0-86790 GCA_031414595.1 Deinococcales bacterium | reverse complement strand
TGCGAATACCCGCTAAGGTCAGAATTTGGTTTAAGATAGTCATGGAAGCCTTTTTGGAGCGTTGGTTTAGACACTCACAGCTTACAGTAGGGCTTCCACTTTTAATTTCTTAAATTTAAAAAACGTTCCAGACTATTGTTATTTGGAGGATTTGTTTTTCAGCAAATCGTAAAATTTACTTGGAGCTATTTTTTTACTTCAATTTGGAGATTTATTCAAAGCTTCTCACCAAATCGAGATAAAAATATTTTGATTCTTGGTGTTGGAGGAGCAGGTAAATCTGAATTTATCAACCAAGTAGTAAGTGCAAGTAACATTTCAACAATACCAACAAGTTCAGTGCAAAAATACTCTTCAAAAAGTCCAAATAGCCGTGTGCATTATTGGGATACAGCGGGGCAAGATATAAAACAAACAATAGATTCAATCTATAATTCTAATATTAAATGGTATGGCATAATTTTTATGGTTGATTTATTTAGCCCACCACTACTACAAGGGCAGCCAACTCCAATACAAAACAGCTTTGATACAAACAGAATTAAAGAAAATAAGTCTTTTTTCTCAAAATGGATGGTTGATTTATTGATTAAAAAATGTCGACCTAATAGGATGTTCTTACTTATAAATAAAGTAAATTGCCTTACTGCATTGAATCCAAACGAAAATATAAGTAATGTTTTGATCACAGAAAAAGCGCAAAATTCTTATATGGATTTAATTAAATCATTGAATGGCTACTCCTCAGGTCGTTTTTTTCGCACTCTGGTTATTGATGCAACAAATACTAATCACATCAATAGCATCAGAGACGATTACATAGAGAAATTAATATGAAACATGGTCGAGATTTTATTTTAGATGAAGAAAAAAATAACTCATTTGACAAACAAGTGAATTATTTTAACCTAATTATTCTTTTCTTTATAGCTACACTTTTTATAGGTACTTTTTATAATTTAATTCAAAATTCGCAAAAGGCATCAGAATATAAAATATTGAAACAAAAAAATGAACAAGCCGACAAGAACTTGAAAGAATTAACAGTAGCTTTTTGCAATCTTGAAAAGATACTTAAGCGTACCAAGACTAGCTCCTTCTGTGAGCAAAAATAATTGTGGCACTTAGCATAATATGCAATATTTCTAAATACTACATGTGCTGTATTCGGTGTTAAAGTCTACAAAAACCAATCAGCTGCCGCTTTCTCAGTTTAAGAATTGGTCGTCTGGGCTTCCCATATTTTCCACAAAAAACGATAGGCGAGCTAGGGTATCTGAATGGGTACACCTAGACGCGCCATTTTCTTATCAAAGGTCAGTACCTCGCTTGCTTCGGCTCGAGCCAATTCGCAGAGCAGTACATCTGGAAAATCAAGGTTGCTGGCTGGGTAGGCTCGTAATGCCTTGACAGTAGCAATTGCGTCTATGACTTCAAAACAACTGGCACTTAAAATCAGTTCGAGTTCTTGCGCGGCTCGAGTGGTCGTGAACTGATAAACCTGCCCCTCGAGGACATAAAGGGCTTCACAAATATGGGCTGGATGTACTTTTACAGCCGTAGTTACCGTTTGCAAGTAGCCTTGCACAGCTTGAAATTGGGCTGTTGGATGTTGTGTCACCAAACGCACTAAGATATTGGTATCTGTCCACATTACGAGCGCTCTCGAGCGCGACGGGCTTTGGCACTTTGTTTTTCTACCTCGAGCAAGTGGTCAAAATCGGTGTACACCACCTTGGCGGGGCTAGGCTCGAGTTGGCTTAGCACTTCGCTCAAGTCGCGCTTGGCAAGCGCTTGCAGGGTCAGTTTATTGTCCTCGAGACTGAATATAATCTCGTCACCTTCGCGCCAATCGAGTTTTTCACGCAAACCTTTTGGGATTACCAATTGCCCTTTGCTGCTGATTCTCGAGTGTTCCATAATAAATCTTACTTTAAGTGACAAGTAAGATTCAAGGTTCGGCTCTCGAGTTTAGGTTAGCCAATCAGCCGCCACTTTCTCCGATTCTTCCCTTGTCGTCGGCATGTCTTTGACTTCATCACGGCGGGTTGCCCATGCTGGAAACGGAAAAGTAATCATCACAGGGCTTGGCACTTCGGGCTGACTCACAATCATTGTCCCGGGCTGCAAAATCCCAGAGCGCATTCTAAAGGCGGCTGGTAAAAACCTGTACTCTGGGCGTTCGGCTTCGGCGGGGTCTAAGCGCCCGACCACACGAATACTGGCGTTTGAAACAATCCGCCGTTCAACCTCAGAAGCCGTTTGCTGAGCGCCAATTAAAATTATCCCCAAGCTCCGCCCACGTTCGGCAATATCGAGCAGCACATCTTTAATTGGGCTTTCGCCGTCTCGAGGGGCGTATTTATTCAACTCATCCAGCACCACAAAAACATAGGGTGTGCGCCCTTTGCGTTCTTTGTCCTCAAACAGTTGCTTCAAAATCACCCCAACCACAAACATTTGCGCGTGGCTGTGCAGCCCGTGAATATCCACTACACTAAGCTGATTCCGCATTGGGTCGGGGCGGTAAGCGGCGGCTCGAGCCGCGTCTAAATCGCCTCGGATGAGTGGATTGAGGTGCTTGACCACACCACGCAAGCGCCGCACAAAAGCCTGACGTGTGCCACTTGGTTGCTTACCAGCCCAGCGCGGGTCGCCTTCGCCGTCGTTTTGGTCAATTAACTTGTACTCGAGGTAAGCAATTAACTGGGTAAAACTGGTCAGTTTGGCTTTACCAATTTGGTTAAATTCGATACTGTCGTCTATTTCGGCAATGTCTTCGCGTGACCAGTCATCTACCAAAATATGCGGGGCGCTGGCATCTTGGCTCGAGCCGAGCTTAAAGAGCCGTTCTTCGATTTGACCAATTAAAAAACCAAGATTCAGGCTTGCATCACGGTCTGCAAAGCAGTACGGCAGTAATCGCTCGAGGGCAAATTGTTTAATTGTCCAAAGGTACGGCGTGATGCCTTGCCCACGTTGTGATGCGCCGTGCGTAATCACACCTTCTGTACCAATATTTGGGGCTAAAAACTGTACATCCTGAAAAGGCGTGGCGGGTAAACCACAAACCGTGTAGCGGTCGGTTTCTAAGCCTCGAGCCGCGCTTTGTTTGGCTTCACGGTCACGAAATTTATTGTTTTCTTGGTCTAAGAAAAGTAAATCTTCGCCTTTAACATTAAAAATCACGGCTCGAGAATTGCTTTTTTCCAGTCCTAGGGCATTGGAATTAAAGATGCTGTACAGCAGAAAAAGTGCATAGCTGGTTTTGGTGGCAACACCCGAAACACCACTAATGTTGACATGAGCGCCATTCTCGCCGTTCAGAAAAGCAAAATTGAGGTAGGTGGGCTGACCATTTCTTAAGACCCCAGCCGGTGTGACCGATTCCATGCGGTCTTGATACAGCGCCATCTCGAGTTCTTTGCCAATCGCGTGCCAAACCTCGTCGCCGGGATGTGGTGGCACAAATTCTTCGGGGTCTACTCGAGTCACAATCACATGCGCCGCGTAAGACACATTGACTGGAATTGTTCCCTCGAGCGCAAGGCGCGTGTCCGAATCAAACTGCACTCCTTCATGAAGTTTTCGTACACTGTCCACCACACCATAAAAAGAAATAAAATCGTTCGTCCCCTCGAGTGGTTTCTTGGTTTTCACTACCACCAAATCATCGAGTTGCAGCATTTGTCCTTCGTTGACACCGACCCAAAACTCGAGCGGAGCGCTGTCTTTAGTGCCTAAAATCATTCCGACTGGTTGCAAAGGTGGGTTCATTGGTATGTCTCCATTTTGTATTGGTTTTTGGCTCTTAAACCCCCTCTTTTCGAGGGGGTCGCCGAGCGACCATGCCCGTTAGGTGCGCGTTTATGGTCAAGAGAAGGCGGGGGGAGTGCGTGGGAGGTTATTTTAATGACGGGAATCGTTGGGGCGAGGCATGCCTCGCCCCTACGGGTTAATTCGTGTTCGTTTGCGGTTCTAAAATTTCCGCTTCTCGAGTGTTCAAACTTCTTAAATGCGCCTGAATCCTGCGCCGAATGATGCTCATGTCACCCATTCTTCTTCCCAAATCAGATTCCAAAAAAGCAATCGGCATCAGTTGTTGTGGCGCTCGAGGGTCTCTAAAGGCTTTGGCACTGTAGCGCGGTAGAACACGACAACTCCAATCAGCAATACTTTTTGCCCACTCGAGACCCATCACATCGCGCACTTCAAGGCGAACCAAACCCGCAAAAGGTTGGATGTACTCGGGGGTGTTCTCGAGACGGATATACCAAGAGTAACGTGGCAAAATTCGGCTGCCAATGCGGAATACTGGGGTGCGTTCGCCTTTCTCGAGTTGACGCAGAACCTCAAGTTCTTGTCCAGACACGTACAAAGTATGTAGCGTTTTAACATAGCCCATGCTGCGGTCTGGGGCGCGGCGTTGTAGCGGACCATCCAAAATCAGCAGCGCATCCTCGAGCGGCAAGCCACCCGCCAATTTGTCTTCGGCATCGCGCATTAAAAATTGCAAGCGTTGCATCAGCGCATTTTCTAAGTTCTGGGTTTCGTTTAAGGCTTCGTAGCGGTACTCGAGCCGCCCGTATTCATGCCCTCTATTTTCGATGATTAAGTCTTGTCCAGTGCCGCCCGATAAAATTAGGATTCGCTCGAGAACCCTGTCCACGACTCTGGCTGGGGTGAGGGTGTCGTGTTTGGTGGTGACTGCCCCGACTGCCAGAGTGCCAAGCAGTCCGGGGGCGATAATTCCACCATCGAGGGTATTCCAGACTCGCCCCTCGAGTCTGCGCCGACCATCTATAAAGTACAATTGACTAAAATCCACACGGTAATCGGCGGGGCGTACCTTGCCCCAAACACTAAATTCAACTTCGAGTTCGACATCTTCAATGGCTTTTGCCTGATTGGGGTCGGCATGAAGACTGGTGTCGTATTCTGGACTCCAAGGCTCTAAGGTGAGGTGTAAATTACGTTGCATCCGTAACGAGTTTAACATCAAATGACATGGGTTTGACGAGAATCAAGTCAGTATCGCTTGGATTTGCTGCTTAACCACTTGGGTTTGACTTGGCTCGAGAACACAAAACTGGTATTCGCATCGCCAACTGGCTCGAGGTGCAAGACTAACCACCCGTCCAGCCGCTTTCTCAAGGCTGTATCCAGTCGGTTCAGAGGTGGCGGGTAAGACCAAACCCAAGCCGTCTTGGTCTGGCGTGCGGGTAATCCAGCGCACCCCCACTGGTAACTGGCTGGGGCGGTGGCTCACATAGTCGGCACTGCCATCTGGATGAATTTGTAAACTGTGCGCCCAACCGGTTTGGTCTGCCAAGTAGTCAATAAAAAAGACCACTTCGGGGTCGTAACTGATTCCAGTTGTCAGGGTGTGGTGCAATTCTGGGTGTTGTTTTAACTGCTCGATTTGCGCTAAGGCTTGGTCGGAAATCTGGGCATGGGCGGGGATACTGTCGCGTATTCGCACAGTTTGCGGCGAGACTTTGGCACTGTAGACAATTTGGGCTTCATTGACAGGGCGAAAATTCAAATGCGCCAAGTACATTAAATCCATCGGACTGTTTTTTAGATTTTCAATGCTTAAAAAAACTGCCACACGGCTCGAGTTGGCATACAAGCGAACCTCTGGGGTGGCAATGTAATTATGGGCAAAAGCAATTGTGTGGCGGTACGTTCCACTTAAGGCGATGTACGCGCCGTTTTCATCTGCGCTGAGTTGTAAAGAAGCAGTCTGAAATGGGGCATTGGGCAATTCACCATGCAACGGGTGGGTATCGGTTGCCGATGGTACACCCATGGCGCTCACACCACAATGCAGCAACAAACCACCATAATTTTCTAAGTACGCCAGTGTCGGTTTTGGGTCGTCAAACATGGATTTCATGGTTAAGCAACGGTCAAAAAAAACCGCATCCCAAATTTGTTGTCCCTGAAAAGGCAGCATCATTAAATGACCAACACGATTCTCGAGCCGAACAGCCTGAACCCCACTTGGGTAAACAAAGGTTTTAACCGTAAAATCTGGGGTCTCAAGCAGTACCTGTGTGGTTGGTGAAAATGACTGCTTATACAAATGAATGGTGGTCATGTTGCCTCCGACGTTGGTGTAACTTAAATTAACACAGACTGCAATCCATTGCAGTGACATTCGGGTCACAGCAGTGGTTAAAAGCCTTTACTGAATTTGTAAGTCTGGTAAGCGCTGTACCACACCCCGAGTGACCATTACATCAAAGCTGCTCGAGACGGTCACACTGTTGGCGCTGCGCTCTAAGATACCGATGCTCAGTTGTCCTTCGGGAAGCCGTGGACTACCGTAATAGCCATTGGCATCGGTTTGCAATAAGATACTCGAGCCATCGGTACTGCGTACTTCAAGTTCGGCATTTGTGACTGGGTTGCCGTTTTTAACCACCCGCCCTAAAATCCCCGAGAGTAAATTACTATTGGGTTGTCCCCAACTGACCGCACTCGAGAATAGGCTCGAGAAGGCTTTTTGAAAATCTATTTTGCCGTTGTTCTCGCTTTTTTTGGCATTTAGCACCTCCAAATCGGCAGTGCGGTAACTGTAGCCAATCCAACCGCTTATCCCTTGGGTGGCAATGGCTCGAGCGTACTGTTTTTTAGAATCTTGCAAGCTGTTGACAAAAATCCCAGCCCCAGTCGCAACCAAAGCATTCTCTTTGGTTTTGGCGGCAAAATTATTCCAGCCATCAAATTCTTTTTGTTGCACAGCATCGTATTCGCGTTTGTAATTCATTGGGATATTCAGGTCTAAAATTCCTTCGGCAGTCCAACCAACCCAGTCTTGCAGCACTTCGCTGTAAGTTCGGGTGAGCTTAAATTCTTCGACAGTCCGTGGTGCAGCGCGGTAGGTAATCGTGGCAGCACTGACCCAGAGTTTGGGTTTACGAATTTTGGCTTCTAAGTAAATGCGGCGCACCAAATGGGTCAGTTGCTCGCGCCGCCATTCAACCCACTGTGCATCTAAAGGCACAGGCGTGTCAGTGCGTCCCGTCTCGAGCCGAAAGCGGTTTAGGCTGGTCGGGTTATAGCCCCAAACAGGTCGGAATTGCGGGTCGGCACTGTCTGGGTAGCGCACCCGATCAAATTGAATTCCGTCAATATCGTAATTCTCTAAGATTGAAATATAAAACTGGGCAATATACTCGGCGGCAGCAGGATGTGCCACATCAAGAATTTCGTCTTTGCCTGCTCGACTCGAGCCAGAGGTATTCAAGGTCATCCAAGGGTCGGTGCTGCTGCGTCCGTGGGTTGCCATCACATGGTTGCTCGAAAAATACGGTTCGGAGGTGTTAAAGGCGGCAGTCGTGATAATCCAAGCATGAATTTGAATCCCCAGTGGTTTAGCTTTTTTAATAATTGCCTCTAAAGGGTCAAAATTCTTAGCCAGTTTCGGGTCGCTGCTGCGCGGCACACTCGAGCGGTTACAAAAGCAATCCATACGACGACCAACTTGTACAAAAAGCGCATTGAGTTTTAGACGCTGGGCATACAGAATTAGGTCATCGACTTCTTTTTGAGTCTTAAACCCTGCGCCAAAGGCATCTACCCAAAGCCCACGCAGTTGTGGTGTGCCAACTCGGGGCTGCATACCCTGGGCGATGGGAGGTTGAGCCAAACTCGAGCCAAGGAGTACCAAAACCAATAAAATAAGACCACTCAAAAAACGCATGTCTCGAGCTTACGGTTTTTTAATGAGACAATTAGCGTAACGCAAACATCTCTTTGATGATTGGTTTACTTAAAACCACACTGGTGCGGGTTGCGCCAAACATGCCGAAGCGCTGTATCCAACTTTGAAGCTCAGAGATGTCTTGCATAATCACCCGTGCCACAAAACTCGAGTCGCCCGTCACAAAGTAACATTCACGAATCTCTTTCTGCTGACTGGCAAATTCAAGCACTTTAGGGTGACTGGTTGGATTGGTTTTGACTTCGATTAACGCCATTGCATTATAGCCAAGTTTTTCAAGGTCAAGCCGCACTGTAAACCCTTGAATTATCCCAGCATCCTCGAGTTTACGAATTCGTTCAATAATGGTGGGGGTACTTAAGCCAACCCGCCTTGCCAATTCGTTATAACTGACCCGTCCTTGGTGTTGTAAATGCTCGAGAATTTGGCAATTATAAGAATCAAGAAGTTCATGAACCATTTGGTCATTTTAACCTAATAAACATAAAGTAAGTTCGGATTATGGCTTATAAAACTTCTTCTCGAGCCAAGTTATATTGACTATCATAAACCTTCAAGAATTAAAGCGGGTCAAGTTAAAGGTAGATTTTTTGTCACCTTGTCACCGTTATTCTATCCAAAGGAGTTTTTATGTTGATTGGTGTTCCTAAAGAAGTAAAAGTCAAAGAAAATCGGGTTTCGATGACGGCGGCAGGGGTGACTGCCTTGGTCAAACGTGGTCACAGTGTCATGGTACAAACAGGGGCTGGGATTGGCAGTGGTATCACCGACCTCGAGTATGAACGGGCTGGGGCGAAACTGGTCTCGAGCGCATCCGAAGCGTGGGCGGCACAGATGGTGGTTAAAGTCAAAGAGCCGATTGAATCCGAGTACGGTTTTTTGCGCGAAGACTTACTGCTGTTTACCTATTTACATTTGGCTGCCGAACGTCATTTAACCGATGCGCTCTTACGGGCTGGCACAACCGCGATTGCCTACGAAACAGTCCAAGTTGAAGATGGCAGTTTGCCGCTTTTAACGCCGATGTCCGAGGTAGCGGGTCGTCTTGCCCCACAAGTTGGTGCGGCGTGTTTACTTAAACCCAATGGTGGGCGTGGTGTGCTGCTTGGGGGTGTTCCGGGCGTGATTCCGGGGCGTGTGGTGATTATTGGTGGCGGTGTAGTTGGCACAAACTCAGCTAAAATTGCGGTCGGCATGGGCGCTCGAGTGATTATCATGGATGTTTCGCACCGGCGTTTGGCGTACTTAGATGATATTTTTGGTGGGCGGATTCAAACCATGGCAAGCAATGAAAGTAATATCCGCGATGTGATTCGCAGTGCCGACCTGGTGATTGGTGGTGTTTTAATTCCGGGTGCAAAAGCGCCGCATTTGATTACTAAAGATATGCTGTCCTCAATGCCAGAAGGCAGTGTGATTGTGGATGTTGCGGTAGACCAAGGTGGTTGTGTTGAAACCATCCATGCAACTACCCACGACGACCCAACCTATGTGGTGGATGGTGTGGTGCATTATGGTGTGGCAAATATGCCGGGCAGCGTGCCACGCACCAGCACCTTTGCCCTGACCAATCAAACCATTGGCTATGCACTGCGTTTAGCTGATAAGGGTCTTGAGGCATTAAAACAAGACCCAGCCCTGATGAAAGGCTTAAACACCCGCAATGGCAAACTGACTTATAAAGCAGTTGCCGATGAATTTGAACTCGAGAGCGTTAGTCCAGAAAGCACCTTGTAAAAAAGGGAGGTGACTACTCAGGAGGAAAATAGTACACAGAATTTTGGCGTGTTGGTAGCGATTACTCGAGAACCCGACTGTGGTTTATTTTGAACTGACTTTAACCACTCAACATCGTGTCAGACTATCCATAGCACATCAGAGGTTGATTTATGAATCCATTAGTATATCATTTTGAAGCTGCCCACGGATTAGGAAAAGAGCTACTTGGTGGAAAAGGTGCAGGATTAAGCGAAATGATGCACCTTGGCTTACCTGTACCAAACGGGTTTATCATCAGCACCCCTGCCTGTCTAGATTTCCTTACGCATAAAACCCTACCAGTTCAACTGTGGGATGAAGTATTGACCCATATCGGTTGGCTTGAGCAAACCAGCAAAAAGGTTTTTGGTGGTTTACAAAACCCGCTTTTGGTCAGTGTTCGCTCTGGGGCAAAATTCTCAATGCCCGGGATGATGGATACGCTACTCAATCTTGGTTTGAACGACCAAACAACCCAAGCATTGGCGGATGAAACCAATAATCCACGCTTTGCATGGGACAGTTACCGTCGTTTTATTGCCCTTTACGGAGATGTGGTACAAGGTATACCAAAACATCGTTTTGATCATTTGATGGATAGACTTAAAGAAGAGCGCCAAGCCAGCAATGACCTTGACTTAAATGCTTTTGATCTCGAGCAATTAACAAGACGTTTCAAATCGCTGTATCTCGAGCAGGGCGATCAATTTCCTGAAGACCCAATGGTTCAACTCGAAAATGCGGTTCGGGCAGTTTTTGCCTCTTGGAATAATCGCCGGGCGGTCACATACCGTCAATTGAACAGCATTCCAGATAACCTAGGAACTGCTGTGACTGTTCAAGAAATGGTATTTGGCAATTTGGGACAGACTTCTGGTACGGGCGTGGGTTTCACTCGAGACCCAAACACAGGTGAAAACAAAATTTTTGGAGAGTTCTTATTTCAAGCCCAAGGTGAGGATGTGGTTGCAGGAATCCGCACCCCTGAACCACTAGAAGCCCTTGAGCGTCGGTTGCCTGATGTGCATTCTCAATTGGTAGAAACCGTGCGGTTATTAGAGCGTCATTATCAAGACATGCAGGATTTTGAATTTACGGTCGAGCAAGGCAAATTATTTTTGTTACAAACCCGTGGAGCAAAAAGGACATCTTTAGCCGCCGCTAAAGTCGCTATTGACTTGGCGCTTGAAGGATTGATTTCGCGTCAACAAGCGATTGAGCGCTTTACACCCTCAATGCTCGAGCAGGTTCTACACCCTCGGCTCATCAGCCATCACCAAGCCACCTTACTGACCAAAGGTTTACCTGCCAGCCCCGGGGCAGTTTCTGGGGCGGTGGTATTTTCTTCTGAAGCTGCTTTAGAAGAAGCCAAATACAAAAAAGTCTTGTTGGTCACTACCGAAACCAGTCCCGAAGACATTGCTGGAATGAACGCTGCGGTTGGAATTCTAACCGCCCGTGGTGGTATGACCTCTCATGCGGCGGTCGTGGCTCGAGGCATGGGAAAGCCAGCCGTGGTCGGGGCAGAAACGATGCGGGTCAATCCACTTGAAGGTTGGCTTCAAGTCGGAGATACTCGGGTTCTGGCTGGAGAAATCCTGACCTTGGACGGGGCAAGTGGACAAGTTTTCTTGGGTGAAGTTGCAGTTGAGGCAAGTCAAGCCAGCCCAGAACTTGAACAATTGCTGTTATGGGCAGATGCCCAAAGACGCTTAAAAATTCGAGCCAATGCTGATACCCCCAAAGATGCCACTCGAGCCAGACAATTTGGCGCAGAAGGGATTGGATTATGCCGCACAGAACATATGTTTTTTGGCGACCAGCGCCTACCATGGGTTCGCCAAATGATCATGACCCAAGACATTAAAAAAGAACAAGAAGCCCTGTCGCACTTACTCGAGATGCAGCGCAACGATTTTCAGGGGATTTTTTTGGCAATGGATGATTTACCCGTGACGGTGCGTTTACTCGATCCACCATTGCACGAATTTTTACCAGTCCTCGAGACATTGGCGGTCGAAGTTGCCTTGCAACAATCCAAAAATGAAGCCCCTAGCCAAAATCAAGATGTTCTGGCTCGAGTCAGGCAATTGCATGAAACCAACCCAATGATGGGACTGCGTGGGGTGCGATTACTCTTAACCCGTCCAGCAATTCTAGAAATGCAGGTCAGAGCCATTGCTGAGGCTGCCTGTGACTTACAGAAAAAAGGAAAGCATCCACGTCCAGAAATTATGATTCCCTTGGTTGGCTTAACCTCAGAACTCAGCCAAACCCGAGCCTTAATCAAAAAGGTACTCGAGCAGGTTTTTGATGAACAAAAGATCGAATTAGATATTCCTATTGGGACAATGATTGAAATTCCGCGAGCTTGTTTAATCGCCGATCAACTTGCAACTCAGGCAGATTTCTTTAGTTTTGGCACAAATGATTTAACCCAGATGACCTTGGGGTTCTCGAGAGACGATGCCCAAGGAAAATTCCTCAGCCGCTACCTCGAAATGGGGGTACTCGAAGACGACCCCTTTGCCACACTTGATACTGCTGGGGTTGGTCAATTGGTCGAACAGGCGACTCAAGCAGGCTTAAAGGCGCGAGCCGACCTCAAAATAGGGGTTTGTGGCGAACATGGCGGCGACCCAGCTTCAATCAATTATTTTCATCAACTTGGATTGGATTATGTTTCATGTAGCCCTTTTCGCATCCCTATCGCTCGATTAAGTGCCGCTCATGCCGCCTTAAAAAAATGAAGCACCTCTTTATCATTTCCGATGGTAGCGGACTGAGTGCCGAAACATTGGCTCGAGCCGCGCTTGCCCAATTACCCTTGCAACCAGCAGAATTGGTTTTTCATCGTTACTCAGAAATCAATCCTTCTATCCTGAGTGAAGCCATGCAAAAAGCCAAACAACTCGAAGGGCAGGTGTTATACACCATTGGAGATCGAAAACTTGCCGAAGAGCTTGAACTTCAAAGTCATGCCCTTAACCTTGTCTCACTAGATTTACTTGGTTATGTGGTCAAGGTTCTTTCGCAACAATGGCAATTAACTCCCAATGAAAAACCGCGAGAACATCACCGTTTAGATCAACATTACTTTCGTCGGGTCGAAGCCATGGAGTTTGCTGTCACCATGGATGACGGACGATTCCCAGAACGCATGAAAGAAGCTGATATAATGCTGCTTGGTGTTTCACGAGCCAGCAAAACACCACTCTCGATTTATCTTGCAGGTCGCGGCTACAAAGTGGCTAATTTACCAATTGTTTTAGGCATCAAACCACCAGCCCAACTTTGGACACTGCCTCGAGAACGGGTTTTTGGATTGCGAATAGATGCTCTGGCATTGCTCGAGATTCGACGCAATCGTCTCAAGCATCTCGGTTCAAGCATTGGAGAATACGCCAATCCACAAAAAATCCAGCAAGAACTTGAGTATGCTGAAAGCCTCTTCGAGCGTGGTCATTTCGCAGTTCTTGAAGTCACCGGACGAGCCGTTGAGGAAACATCGGCTGAAATCGAACGCCGATTAGAACAGATGAGGTGATCGTGCCATAGAAAGACATTTGTATGGACTTGCAATTACCCAATTCGGCTTTGAACACCCTATAAAAGAGGCAAGGCTCACATCTGGGAGGGGGAGTGAGCCTTGCTTGGTGTTAATGTAGCAGCCAATCATGATTTTACGGTGAACGTAGGGTTAAACAATTTCATTATCGGCAACAATTTCCACCCTGTTGGCTGGCAGTAAAGCAAGCCGCATAAAAGCTTTGTTCTCGAGAACAGCTTTGACAAATTCTTCAAGTGTCTCGTAATCAGTGCTGTCTTCGTATGTTCCCGAAAAGTCTTCTAATTCGCTACTTGTCAAGACACCAACGTCGTACTCGAGTTCAAGCATGATTGATTCAAAGCGCTCTGGCGCGTCATCATCAACTTCTTCGTCATCGTTACTAATCGAATCCAAAGCCCGCTCGAGTGCCACAATAATCGCCGTTGGCTCTCCGGGTTTGGTCATGCCTAAAAAGCCCATAAGACCACCAGCTTTTTCAGGGTCGCTCAGTTCAATATCTATTGTGAACATTAGGTCATCAGCTAAAGCCCAAGCGTATTTTTGGTCACGGTGATACTCGAGCAGCGCCTTAAAAGCCTGTCCCAGCGTGGTCTTCTCGAGTGGTACAGCCAGACGTTCCAAATAGGCTTGCTGCATCGCGGTTTGGGAATCGCTCATGCTTTACTATAGCGCAAGAGAAAGGCGAAAGGCGAAAGGCAAGTTTTTTTTCCTCTTTCCTCTTTTCTCGTTGTTTTAAGGTTGCCAAACTTGTGGCATCAGCGATTCAAAGGCTTCGGCATAGCGCACACCAATAAAAGTTCCCCAATACATCAGCCTTGCTTTGCGTCGCTCGAGAATTTCAGGGCTGACTGTTTCGGAAACGGCAAGACCTGAAAATTGACTTTGGTGCGCCATAATTGCTTTTTCCCACGCATCTATGACACTCGAGACATCCACGAGGACATTGGCGTTAATTGGGGCGTTTCCTTGGTAATACAAGATTTTTTTAACCTTGTGTGGTTTTCCTTCAAGGCTGGCTTTTTGTAAACCCGCCAGATGCACCGCCGAAGCCGATAACAAGGTTGCGCCAACATGGTCTGGGTGTCGGTCGGTTTGATGCGGTACAAGCAGTGTTTGTGGTTGTAAATCTCGAATTACTTGCCCTAATTTTAAGCGGTACTCGAGTGTGTCTTGTAAGCCACTATCAGGCAGTCCTAGATTCCCACGGAAAGACAGCCCAAGTATTTTTGCTGCCTCGAGTGCTTCGGTATCCCGAACTTCTGGTGTCCCAAGCGTTCCCATTTCGCCTCGGGTTAGTTCACAAATGCCCGTGCGTTTACCTGCCTGAACAGCTTTTAGGAGTGTTCCACCACAACCAATTTCGGCATCGTCGGGGTGTGGGGCAATGGCTAAAATATCTACTGGCTCGAGGTGTCCGTGTAGCAAATTCATGCTTTAGTTTCCTCAGTCGTTATTTTAGCGGTATCGCTTAAACTGCTGCTTTTTTGATTAAATTGGCGTTCTGTACCAGTTGCAAGGCGTGTCAGGTTATCGCGGTGCTGCCAAAGAATCAGCATAAAAATAAGAATCAACATTACGATTTTCCACCATTCACGCTGCATCGTGATGGCAAAAATAATCCCACTAAACGAAGCTAGGATACTGGCGGCGCTCGAGTAGCGCGTAATGGCGACCGTGGCAACAAACATTGGCAGGATGGCTAAACCCAAAAGCGGGTCAATCAGTGTTACCGTGCCGTAACTGGTAGCCACGCCTTTACCACCCTTAAACCCCAGAAAAACACTGTAGTTATGCCCGATAATCGCAAAGAACCCGACCACTGCGAGTTCCCAACCGGGCATCCCAAGGGCTTGGGCAATCAGCATCGGAAAACCGCCCTTAAAAATATCGGCTAAGGCAGTTACGGCGGCTGCGCCCCAACCGACCGAGCGCAAAACATTGGCTGTTCCAATGTTACCACTACCGACTTTTTGAATATCCACGCGGTAAGTACGGGCAACCAGAACCCCAAAAGGAATCGCACCGAAAAGGTAAGCCACGACTGCAACCCATAAAATGTTGGCATTCACACCTCTATTCTACGCCTAAGCTGTGAATGTGGTGTGGTTAAAATAATTCATCCTCGAGACCTGCGGCATTTTTCCGAGCAGTAAATCACGTTGTCCCAATTGTTTTTCCATGCTTTGCGCCATGCAAAGGGCTTGTTGCAGACTGGACAAATTTTACTGGGGCGCTCAGATGGTTTTTTTCCATTGCCAAATGTTTTATCCATGCAGCACCTCTTTTTCGACACTGCGCCAAAAAGCACTAAAGCGCTTGACTTTTCCAGTAAAACTGGTTATGTACTCGGGCGAGTAGACAACCACCCTTAGACCCGCTTGCTCGAGGGCATCCAAGGTAGAATTCAGTTCTGGACTGGGAATTTCGGTGGTGTGGATTTCGGTGCAATTATGCGCTCGAGCAAAAGCAATAATTTCTTCGGCTTGAATGCCAACACAAATTTTATTGTTGGCTCGGGTTGTCAATGCCTCGTGTGCGCTTTCAAAAATAAACTGTAACCTTGGGAAAGCAATTTTTGTGGACTCGAGAAAAGGCTTGTCAAACACAAATATCGCTGGGGCTTCGGGGTTGGCGGCGAGGGCTGGGTCGGTAGAGGCAAGGCTGCCACCGTGTAACCAAACCAATTTCATGATGACCAACCAAATTGTCCACCAAAAAGTTGTTGCTCGAGAACTGCATAGGACTTGTTGAACGGACAAACGGCTTTGCAAGTGCCGCACCACTGGTTACTCGAGAATTTGGCAATGTTTTCTTTATTCATAAAGTACGGCTTATGCGAAAAGGTACTGGCAACCCACTGCCAAGAAAGGGCATTGCTGGCAATATCACCATCGAGTAAATGCTCCCTGAAAAAATCATACCCAGCTTTCCAATCAATTTTTCTAAAATGTACTGTGTAGGCGGCAAACCACAGGCGTTCATGATTGTGTAAGTATCCTGTGAGGGTCAGCGAATCCACCCAAGCATCCACACAAGGTAAGCCTGTAAAACCCCCTTCTATATCGTCTGGTAAGGTTTGATTCCAACGCACAGCATATTTGGGTTCTTCTAAATTCTCAAAAACGGCTGTGCCTTCCTGCTCGAGAACCAAGTTAAAAAATTCGCGCCAAGTCAGTTGTTTTAGAAACTCTTCGCCTTCGCGCCCCTGAACATGGGTTCGGATATAGGCGGCAACCTCGGTGATACTCAGCACCCCATGACGCAGATACGCCGATAATTTTGAGACGGGCGCGTTGGTGTGGTTGCGTCGTCCATAATTCTTGGCGGTAAATCCCTCGAGTTGTGCCAAAGCTGCTTTGCGCCCACCGTGCAATTCGGGCGCTCGAGGTTCTCCTGTGTACAAACCTTCTAAGGCAATTCCAAGATAAGCGGTGAGTTCGTCTCGAGTCGTGAAATCTTGTTTAAGCTCCATACTTTATTATGGCGTTTGCCTCACGCACGGTGCTTGGTGACAGGCTACACTTAGAACAATGAAACGATTTTTAATGGTGGCGTTGCTGGCGCTCCTGCCAATTGCCAAAGCCCAAACCCTCGAGATTGCTGCTAACTATCCGTTCTCAGCCCAGATTGCCTTGTCTGATGTGGCAATTTCCGAGGCACTTTCTTTTGGTTTTGCGGTATCTACCGAGCGCCTAAAAGTCTCGAGCAGTGCGGTCTTGGACATTGCCCCAATTGGCACAGCCCAAGCCTTACTCAGTCTTGAATGGGCATATGTCGGGCGTTTTCGGGTTTTATTGGCGACTCGAGCCACCTTGGGTTCGGCAACCCTCAATTTAAGCGGGGCATTCTGGAATGCTGCGCCCGCCAATTTTGATGCTTTTGAAATTTTTGCCGCCGACCCATTGCCAAACTCGACCAGTGGTTCACGCATAGATTTTGGTTTAGGTTTGCGTATCTCGAGAAGTTTATCGTTGTTTGGGAATTTTCGGTTCGGTTCGGATACCTCGAGTAATTCGCTGCAACTGCGGTATCGCAGTCAAGGCTTGGAACTTTTTGCTGGCGTTTTTACGGGTTCGCAATTGGGCAATACTGTCTATTTGGTGCAGTCTGGCTTGAGTACCGAATTTGAGGAGGCTGGGCTACGTCTTTCATTTGCGGCTGGGATTGGTTTATTGGCTTCAAATTTTACTTTTGAAACCAATTTTGGAGTGTCATGGGAATTGGCGGACGAACTCGGACTTGGTTTAAGTCTGTATTACCAACCTTGGCGCTCGGATGTACTGCCACTTCGCGGTTCGCTCGAGTTTCGGGTTGCCCCGGGCTTTGGCACAGTCTTTTTGACTGGCTTTGCTGGACTGAACAGCTTCAATAATTTCAATTGGGGAGTGCGCTTAACTTACCGAATTGGTCTCGAGGAACTATTTCCATCTTAAAATCTCATCTGATTCAAAAGTAGCGTGATACATTTTTTGCCGTGAGCAATCTTTATCATCTTCCAGCCGGTCCAAACCTTCCCGAAGTGATCAATGTCGTGATTGAAGTGCCAAGGGGCAGTGCCAATAAGTACGAGTACGACAAAGAACTCGGGGTGATTAAACTTGATCGGGTTTTGTACGCTGCCATGCAGTATCCCGGTGATTATGGTTTTATCCCTAGTACCTTGGGCGGCGACGGCGACCCTTTGGATGCCTTAATTCTCTCCACCCATCCATTTTTGCCCGGTGTGCTTGTGGAGTGCCGTGTGCTTGGAATGCTCGAGATGTCTGATGACAAAGGGCGCGACGAGAAGGTTCTGGCTGTGCCAGCCGACGACCCGCGTTGGGATGACCTGCAAACCCTGACCGATGTACGTTCGCACCGTCTAGCCGAAATCGAACATTTTTTTCTCGAGTACAAGACCTTAGAAGGTAAAACCGTGACCTCAGAAGGTTGGCGTTCCAAAGAAGATGCCATGAAGTGTATTTTAGAGGCTGTCGAGCGCGGAAAGAAGTAAATTTCTAGGTTTGTAAGGAGGGGTTATTTCCCTTTTTTTTGCGTTGTCTAAAATGCCAAGTGTTTTTTGTACAGGGCGTATGATTCTTCGTCGCTTGGCTACTTTGATTCTCGAGTGACAATCCATTCGTATTCTCGAGCGCAAAGCAAAGGAAAATTTGTGAAAATACTGCTAACTTACTTAAAACCGCATCGTAACCTAGTGATTATCACACTTTTACTGGCGGCGACCAATACTGGTTTTTCTTTGCTCGACCCGATTATCACTGGGCAACTGGTTAAACTTGCCTTTAGCCAAGAGACCAAACCACTTGATTGGGCTGCCTTTCTGCCTACCGTGCTGACTTTATTGGGGGCAAGTGTCGGTGTGGCGATGGTCAGCCGCATTGCCAAGAATTTCCAAGATTATTATTTGAATGTAATTGTTCAGAAATTTGGCGCTCAGGTTTTCTCGGATGGTTTGCAGCACGCCATGAAACTCCCGTACCAAGATTTTGAAGACCAACGCAGTGGCGAAACCCTGTCTATCCTGACCAAAGTTCGCTCGGATGTTGAAAAGTTCTTAAATTATGCGATTAACGTGCTTTTTGGTGTGATTATCGCGGTGGTCTTTGTGTTTGTCTACGCTGCACTTTTTGTGCATTGGAGCTTGCCGATTGCTTACGCGCTTGGGGCTGCCTTGATGGTCTTTGCCACCAATGCACTCAGCCAACGGCTAAAAATTATTCAAAAAACAATTGTCGCTAAAACCACAGCATTAGCAGGGTCAACCACCGAGAGTTTACGCAACATCGAACTGGTCAAAAGCCTTGGTTTGACGGGGCAAGAAATTACCCGCTTAAATAAAAACACCCAAAAGATTCTTGGGCTTGAACTCGAGAAAGTTAAAAATGTTCGTGGCATTGGTTTTGTCCAAGGCACAGTGGTTAATTCCTTGCGCCAAGTGATTTTATTTATTTTAATGTTCCTGATTTTTGGTAAGACGATTTCGGCAGAACAACTTATCACGATGCAGTTCTTTGCTTTTTTTGTCTTTGGTCCGATGCAAGAAATTGGTAATGTGCTGCTTTCCTACCGTGAAGCCGAAGCCTCCTTAAATAATTTCGAGAAATTGATGAACAAAGCCCCAGAAGCCCAGCCGCTCGAGCCGAAAGCCATCGGTGGAGTCCAAGATTTACAGTTTTCTAAAGTCAGTTTTAAGCACCAAAGCGCCAACCATAACGCCATCGAAGAGATTGATTTTAAGGTGGCTCGAGGCGAAACCATTGCTTTTGTTGGTCCGAGCGGCTCAGGTAAAAGCACCCTGATGAAATTGCTTGTCGGCTTGTACCGTCCACATTCGGGCAGTATTTTTTACAATGGTTTGCCCGAAGAAGATATTAATTTTGAAGAACTTCGCGCTCAGATTGGTTTTGTGACCCAAGACACGCAATTGTTTTCTGGCACAATTAAAGAAAACTTGCTCTTTGTTGCCCCGAACGCCTCGGATGAATTGTTGCGAGAAACCCTGTCTCGAGCTTCTTGCAATGGGCTTTTAGCCAAAGCCGAAAAGGGTATGGACACGACCATTGGCGAAGGTGGCTTAAAATTATCGGGTGGCGAAAAACAACGAATTTCTATCGCAAGGGCGTTACTGCGCCAGCCAAGCATTCTAATTTTTGATGAAGCAACATCGGCGCTTGATTCTTTAACCGAAGAGGACATCACCAATACCATCCGCGACATCTCGAGTTCAGGGCAGCAAATCACGGTTTTGATTGCCCACCGTTTAAGCACGATCATGCACGCTGACCGAATCTATGTTCTCGAGCGTGGCGAAATTGTTGAAACGGGTTCACACGAAGCCCTGCTGCTCGAGAAGGGTTTGTACTACGCGATGTGGCGACAACAAATTGGTGAGCGTAAGAAGTTGGTTGCTGCCTAAGATACAATTAGCACCTCGAGAGTTTGCTCACAACTTCTCGAGGGCATAGGCAATGTCTTTGGTGTTTGCGCCAGCCGCTAGAAGCGCTTCGATTTTGCAATCCGCGATTGGCTCGAGCCGAATTTTGAATCTTGTTGCTTGGTTTCGTACAATCCACGAAACCAAATTGCTTGTTAAGTCGTAAGTATTTTTATGTTGAAGAATTTTCGTTCTAATGTTTCCATCCCCAAAAGATTGGCTGTTTGGTTTGGGGTTAATGTGCTGACATACTTTTTTCTTTGCGCTGTTCTTCAGAGGTTTGAAGTTTTAGTAATCTTATTTTCTCTTGGAACTGCATTGATTATTCCTCTTTGGATTGTCTCGAGAAACCTTGTTCCTGATTTTTTCACTGCTGGTTTTTACGCTAAACCTTTCAGTTTTGCGTTTCTTGCTGTTTTTTTGGTTTCAATTCCTGCTTTTTTGCTTACATATCAACGAGGTCGAACAGAATGCGGTTGTGCTGTTCCACGACACAATAGATTGTTGGCAGAATTTTCGACCCACCAAAAGAATTTTCAACAATTGGTCGACTTAGGTAAGCTCACAGAGTCCACCAGTAAAAATAATTCTAATTACTCCCAAGATGAACGAGAAATCACCCGAGGCTTCACAAACGAACAGTTATCTGAGTGGAATAAGTTAGTGAGTTTTTTACCAAAACAATTCGGTGAACGTCGAATTGAACGTAAGAAATTTGGAGATAAATTTGAATATTGGTTTTGGCGTTTTCGAGTCGGAAGTTTTGGCAATCATTACTGGAAAGTTTTTGTCTATACCGAATATGATTTCTCAAAAGCGAAACATCTTTTTTACAACCCCACCTACAAATTCTTTCCCTTGCAAGGCTACTGGTATTTGCATACATCGCTCGACGGTTAGATGCTAAACCCTAATTCTCGAGCCACTCTAAATCACAGCCCAGAAGCAAACCCCTCGAGTGTACGGTGGTTTGGCGGGTAAAAGCCTAACACAATGCGGTCTTTGCCAATTCCATGTTCAAAAAAAGTTTCTAAAAATTCCATTTCGGTGTTGTTTTCTTCAATCCAGACCATTTCGCCACGTATTGCAAAATGTACCATCACATGATGTATGCGTTTGCCGTTTTGCCAGCCGTTCATCAGCAGTTGGTATTGGTTATTTTCGGTATCGAAAATAAATTCGTATTCGATGCCTCTGGTCTGCCATGTTTGTATGGGTTCAAAAATGTCCCAAATGGCTTTTTGGGCTGGCGAAAGTTGTGAAAGCGGAATCGGGCTTTTTAGGATTGCCATACAATCACCTCTGTTTCTGGTTCAAAAACCAGCAGTTTAATTTGTAGCCGCTTAACCGAGCGCTGTGCCAATTCGGTCTTGAAAAATGTCTCGAAGACGTTTTGTGGAACGGCTAAATACAGTTCTCGCTCTGGGTGGTATTCCTCGAGATTTACCCGATAATTGAGGTATTGTCCAATCGCAGTATGAAAGGCTTGTACTAAAGAAGGTTGCCCAAAAACCTTGATTTCTACTGCGATTTTCTGCTGCCCCAATTCAGCAGCAATGACTTTTTCTGCACCAATGTCAATTTGCAAATCGGTCGCACCAACTTTTAGGACAAATGGGTCGTCAGTGATTGTCCAGCCTGCTTTCTCGAGTGCAAGCCTAACCACGTTATGATATTTGTCTCGAGCCATGTGTTGATTATAGCCGATGAAGTCGAGTTATCAATGCGCCAACAAAACCCTCTGTTCCAAGATTGACAAAGCCGCTAATTTCAAGCAGACTCGAGTCATGGATAATTCTCTACCACTGATGTACAACTGGGTTAAACGCTCTCGAGATGAACTATTTGATTACCTCGAGACACTACCAAATGAGGTGTACCTCCAAGAACACCCAGACTTTGCTTACGGCAGTATTCGTAATATCCAAGCGCATGTGGCTGGGTGCTACTTATTTTGGGTTGGGAGCATGGGGTTAAAACTCGAGTCACCACCCAAAAACTTCGAGCTTTTACCGAATGCGCCCGCCATGCGAACCGCTTTTGTGGGGATAGATACTTTGGTGCTTCAAGCCCTTGAAGCGTTTCGGAACTTGGACGCACCACTAGAATTAACCCTACCAGAAGGCAATTCCATGATGGTTTCGCAGCATTGGCTGATTTTGCACCCAATCACCCATGAATTTCACCACAAAGGGCAGTTATTGGCATTGGCTCGAGTCCTCGGGCATCCTTTGCCTGAAGATATGTTTGCGGATTTGGTGACACCTTAATCGGTGTCAAAACGACCTTCAGATGGCAACTCGAGACCGGCATGAAGCGCTTTGGCTAACTGCATTGTGCTTGGGTAGGTCATGCGCTGATACCATGCTTGCTGAAAACCAGTCTTGGTCTTAAAGTAACACGCCACAGTTGGACCAAACTGACACGCCCCAAGACAACCAGATTCGGTTAAGCGCAGATTTCCACCAGTTTTGTAATAGGCTAATTTTTCGGTCTCGAGACCTTTCCAAACCGCTTGGAACAGCAATCCCGAGCCGTCTTTAAGGCAGCGTTCATTGGTGCAAATCAGAATATGCGCTTGGGTGCTAAAAAAATGGGGTTTCATAAGGGCTTTGGGAGGAAAGAGAAAAGAGGAAGGAGGAATAAAACAACGAATTTTCCTCTTTTATCCTTCCTCCCTCCTCTGCTTTTAATCCTCATCACTGCTCGAGGCAGCCGTGGCGCGTTGCCCAGCCATCCACTCGAGTCCAGCCCAAATAAATTCGTCAAGGTCGCCGTCTAGCACATTGGCGGGGTTGTGCTGCATCACACCAGTTCGGTGGTCTTTGACATATTGCTTATCCAGCACATAACTGCGAATCTGACTGCCCCATTCGATGCTCTTTTGTTGTCCACGGGCTTTGTCTTCGATTTCGCGTTTTTTACGCATTTCCATTTCATAGAGTCTCGAGCGCAAGACGGTAAAGGCTTTGTCTTTATTTTTGAGTTGGCTGCGTCCGTCTTGGCAAATCACCACAATCATGTCGGGTGTTCCAGCTTTATAGGTTAAGCGCACTGCACTGTCGGTGGTGTTGACTCCCTGTCCGCCGTGTCCGCCAGCCCTAAAGACATCTATCCGAACATCGGCTTGGTTAATTTCAACTTCCGAGGCATCCTCGATTTCGGGCATGATTTCGATACTTGAGAAACTGGTTTGACGTTTACCTTGGGCATTAAATGGTGAAACACGCACCAAACGATGTACCCCAGCCTCTGAGCGCAGTAACCCATACGCCCGTTCACCTCGGACAATCAATTCGGCATACGTAATCCCCGCTTGGTCGCCAGCCGTAACATCCATCAGTTCAACCGCAAATTCATGGCGTTCGGCATAGCGCGTAATCATTCGCAGCAGCATTTCTGCCCAGTCTTGGCTTTCTGTGCCACCAGCACCGGGTTTAATCACCAGAATCGCGGCAGAATCGGCGTGATGGACATTAAAAAGTGTTTCTTTATAGAGCGCATCCACCCGAGTGGTTGCCTCGAGTAAATCTGGCTCGAGTTCGGCACGTTCTTCTTCGGAAGCCACTTCGAGCATTTCGCCAAGACCCAGCACATCCGACTCGAGGCGCATAAAATCATCTACCACACGGCGCAAGGCTGTGCTTTCTTTAGTGACATTGCGGGCGTTACTCGCGTCGTTCCACAGGTTTGGGTCGTTTAGGCTAACTTCGAGAACATCTAAACGGGCTGTTTTACCAGCGATGTCAAAGATACCCCCGAAGGTTTTCTAGTTTTTCTTGTAGTTCTGTCATAAAACCTCCGTGACCATTGGTCACAAGGCAAGATTGTAACACGCTCACCACTTGGCTGATGTCCTCAAGGCTTGGTTTTCTCGAGCATGGCGGCATTAAAAGCCGCCGAACCGCCACGCGGAACACTCAGGCTGATAAATTCTTGTCCGCGCATGATTTTTGCCGAGAATACAATTTGTCCAGCATGATGCGCGTAATGGGCAACTTGGCGTTGTATTGCCTCGAGAACCGTGATTTGTTGACCGCGAATCGTGACAGTTTTCAGCACATCATCTATCCGCTCGAGTGCCGCAAAAACAACTGCCCAACCAGATTCCCAAGTCTTGTGCAGTTCTTCTCGAGTGTCTAAATGCAGTTCAAATTCGGCATCACGGTTGCGGCTGGCACTTTCACCGTCTGTGTCTGGAAAACCAGTCCATCTCGAGTGCATATTGCCCGCCATGTGCTGCACAATCACGGCAATGCTGTTGCTGCCAGCGCTTGGTGTGAGAAAAAGTTGTGCCTCCTCGAGTTGAAGCATGGCTTTCTCGCCTAATTCTTTGTAGTACAAAAAGAATTTGCGGCTGCTTTTGAGGAATTCTTCTTGCATCATGTCCATTTTGGAGTAATCACATCATCAACTTGTAAAAACAAGAAATGATCAAAGTAATAATGAATTAAAAGCGCACTTAAAACCACACTGTAAAATGCAAAGTAATGTTGTTGCGCTAAGTCTGCCCCAAACGCACCTGTAAAATGCAAAATTACCCGTACCAGCACGTAAGCCACGCCAGCCCCAAGGGTGAATAAAAAACACAGCCAGTATAAACTGCGTCCGCTTTTGGAGACTTTTGCCACAAACTCAGAGCCGATTAAACCTCGTTCGGCACGCACACGGTTTAAGTACAACACCACGGCTAAGTATTGGAAAGAATGCCAGACATTTAAGCCTTGGAATGCCACATCTAAATTGGCTAAAAATGGAGTCAGGAAAAACAACACCGCCGCCACACTCATGTGTAAAGTTTTAGGACCATGAAACAGTCCAACCCGCAATTCCCAAATGGTTTTAACAATAAAAGCCACCAAAAAAACCGCAAAGGCAGCACTGGCAGCATAAGCCACCCACGGACTTTTGAGGAATTCTGGAAACAATAATGCCCGTCCGCCGGTTTCAAACGGCAAAGACACGTTCTGCCCGTTAAGAACAAGTGGTGTACCCGTAATCCGAAAGGTTGCAATTGGGTACAAGCAGGTCATTAAAAGCCCGTAATCTATAATTCTCGAGATGACCTGAGCGCGTTTCAGGTGCTTAAAAATTTCAAAACGCGGGTCTTTGAAACGGTAGGAATCGGCAATATAAGCGGCTTGATGGATGATATGAGCGCTTGCCCAAAAGAAAAACAAACTAACCAAAAGCGTTAAATTCCACAGTGCCAAAGTAATCACAAAAACGGGCATTAAAAGCGCCCCCCAAGTGTATTTTTTGTAACGCTGGGTAAAACGCGGTTCCATAAAAGTCATGGTGTAGGTGGCAAATAAGTGCGGACCACCAATCAGGGCTGTCACCACCAAATCAATCACCACATTTGGCGTAAACGCACCATCAAATTTGTACTGCCCTGCCAGCAAAGAACCAATATGAGGCAGCACCAGCAGTACACTCGAGAAGATAATCAGGGTCAGGTCGTAGGCTGGGGAGACGAGCCAAAGACCTCGGTTGGAGGCTTTTGGGGCGGCATTGGCGGGCATGGTTGTCATTTTTACCACCTAGAGTTTGAGAGTATGATTTAGCATCTAAAGCGGATTGTAGCACCAAGACAAGCCTACAAATGTGGGGACAAGATGAATCAAAAATTAAATCATCCTCGAGACTCCAGCAAATTGTTTGACCCGCCGCGAGGCAAGATGGGTTAAAGCCAATGCCAAAGCATCAGCGCTGTGGCTCGAGTTGGGATTTTCACGAAGCTGTAAAGTGGCTCGAACCATAAAAATAATTTGGTCTTTGCTGGCGTTACCCGTGCCTACCAACGCTAGTTTAACGGCTTTAGGGCTGTATTCAAAGACTGGTACACCCAGTTCAGCACAAGCCAGCAGCACCACCCCCACCGCTTCACCGACCTTAAAAGCAGTCATGGCGTGTTGGGCTTGAAAAAACTGTCCCTCGAGCGCCAGAGCTTCGGGTTGGTGCAATTCAAGCTGCAATTTCACTGCCTTGTAAATAAACGCCAAGCGGTTCGGGGCAGTGGCGCTGCTCGAGGTGCGTACAAGTTCGCTGTGCAAGTAGACTGGCGTTTTGCCGTCCTCACGCACAATCCCAATCCCAAGGTTGGCTAATCCGGGGTCTATGCCCATGACAATCACCGCTCGAGTCTACGCTAAAAGCTGATGAAGGAGGAAAGAGGAAGACTTTTACCTTTCGCCTTTTGCCTTTTGTCACTTGCAGAACACAAACTGATTGAACCTTTCAAGTAAGCTAATGCGTACTTATTTTAAGGAGAAAAATCATGAAAAAACAACGGTTACAAGCCTTCGGCGCACTGATGGCATTGGCATTGGTTAGCCTTGCCTTAGCCCAAAAAGGACAGGTTACAGTCGGCAGTAAACTCGACAGCGAAGGGCAAGTGCTTGGGCAAATGATTAGCCTTGTCCTCGAGAATTCCGGTTTTCAAGTCAAACGCCAAATTCCCACGGGCAATACTTTTGTGACCCGTAAAGCCCTTCTCGAGAACGCGATTGATGTCTACCCAGAATACACGGGTAGCGCAATTGGCAATTTCTTTAAGGGACAAAAAATCGCCGCCGATACTGCTCAGAATGCCAGCCGTTCGTATGCTGCGGTTAAAATCTTTGACCAACGCTTAAACAACATCATCTGGCTCGAACGCGCCCCAGCCAATAACACCTTTGCGATTGCGATTCCGAGTGGGCTGGCGAATAAAGAAAAAATTAAGTCGCTGATTGATTTCTCGAAATACGTCAATGGCGGTGGCGCAGTTAAACTGGTTGCCAGCCAAGAATTCTTTGAACGCGACGATGCCCTGCCTAGTTTTGAAAAGGTTTACGGTTTTAAGCTAAAACCCGACCAAAAAATCACGCTTGCCAATGCCACCCCAGCCCAAACCCAACAAGCCGTTGCTCAAGGCACGGGCGGCGCAAATGCGGCTATGGCATACGGTACAGATGGCACACTCGATGCTTTGGGTTTAATCGCCATGACCGACCCCAAAGGCGCACAACCTGTTTACCAACCCGCCCCAACCATTCGTGGCGCACTTTTGAAGCAATACCCAGAAATCGCTGGACTGCTAAACCCAGTCTTTAAGGGCTTGACCTTGCCTGTGTTGCAAAACCTTAACCGGCAAATAGATGTAGACGGCAAACCCCCACTCGAGGTCGCCAAGGCGTACTTAAAAAGCAAAGGGTTTATTAAGTAACAACGATTAAGCCGATGCAAGACATATGTCTTGCATCGGCTTCTTCTTGGCACTACTTTTCTTGGGTACTAACGATGTAAACGTACCCAACTAATGATGACATCAAAACAAAGTACACCAAGCGCAAGCCAATTAGGTTGACTCCACCAAAGCCAAAAAAATAATCAAAAGCTATTGTTAAAAAAACCAAAGCGCCTAGCAGAAAACCAATTGGACTTTGATGCTGAACCACATATTGGCGCGTAGCAACACGGCTCATGATTAGTCTCCTGCCGTTGCGAGATTGCCTACTTTTGCCTTATTCTCGTTGTCTACTTTGGTTTTCTCGAGGGCGATAAAGTAAATTAGTGTACCGAAACCTGCTTTGGCAATAATGTCGGCAAGGCTATACCCTACTTGCAGCGCTACAATTCCGCTAGAAGATAAGCTACCAAATATCAAGGGAAGCAAATAGGCGATTGGATAGAAACCCCATGACCCGAACAGCAATAACCGCAAGTTGCCCATCAGAAGTTGAACTCGAGGTGGTTGGGTTGCTAAGGACTTGCCAAGCTCGACAAACAAGGTATAGATAATGTACAAAAATGGAATGGTGCTGAGTGTACCCCAGAGTAAACGTGTGCCAGTATCACTCGAGATTTCGCCTGGATAACCCAGTGCAATCATTGCTAAGGCAGCCACAACCAATCGCCAAATCATGCCCGAGGCAACACTACTTGCCAGTGCTAATACTGCCACAGCTTCGACCAATAAGAGTGGTACGGTCAAGACCCAATCGGCGTAACGATAAGCATCGTTGAAAGGAATACCAGTGGCTTTGTAAACCCCATCAGCAAACACGTAGGCTTCTTTCCAAGAATCAAAAATACGCACGTAATGGTAACAAGCCACCGCCACGACCAATGCCGAAACCAGCATGGCAGGTTGGTATTTTATACCTAGGTTTTGCTTACCCAAGACAAAGAAAATGAATGATGCACCCATGGATGCAATAGCGATAGAAAGCAATTGATACACCAAACCGAATTCACCTGAACTGAGTTCCAAAGGGGCAGCAAGTGCCGCACCACCGATAAATAAAGTGCCGACGACGAATGGAATTATTTTCTTCATATGTCTCCTTCGACAATAAGAGACCACAGGTGAGAACCGAGTAGACCAAACCTTTTTTTAAGGTTTAATCGACTAAAGTCATACCCTCTGGACCCTTAGAATCCTAATCCTTGAGACTTGGTAGGCACAGTCAAAATGGCTACGATTAAATTTATACATGCGAACCTATTGAAATGCGATTCAAAATACTAAACCAAGCAATTTTGTATAAGGTTAGATAAAACTTACTCGCCATTTTGCGTATCTCGAGCCGTGCAAACTCGTGTAGACTGTGATTGTGAATGAAGTACCTAATTTAGATTTAACAAAAATTCTTCGTGGTGGCTCTGATGTTTCTAGCGAAGGTGAAACCAGTCTGCTCGAGTACACTGTACCAACCACCCACGGACTCCAGACCAATGTTATTCCCTTGCTTGGTTCTGCAGACTGGCGAGCCATTGCTTCGCATGTTGGCGACAACGAATACTGGCTGGCTGGGACAATTCGGGCTACCTTAAACCTTGATTGTGGGCGTTGTTTAGACCCTGTATCGTATGACCTCGAGGCTCGCTTGGAGAGCTTGTTGCGTTTTGATTCTAAAATCGAAGCACCAACAAGGTTGGTGGACAATGACGAAGAAGTGATTGTTTTTGGTAATCCGATGATAGATTTAACGGCGCTTTTTGCCGAAGCCCTGAGCTTAGAGATTCCCGCGATGGTCAAATGTAAATCCAAATGCAAAGGCTTATGCGCCCAGTGCGGCGCAAATCTGAACCGCACCACTTCCTGTAACCAAACTCGAGCCGATTGCCCTGTGTTTGGTGAGCGAGCAGATAAGCGCGAGAACCCGTTTGCTGCCTTAAAAGATTTGTTTAAGGACTAAACTTTGTAACCACTCGCTTTCCACTCGAGAATTCTGGTGGAAATTGCATCACGAATTTCCCTAAATTTGGTCATCGTGTCTTCGTCACTGCCCACAAACGCGGCAGGGTCTTCAAATGCCCACGATAAACGGTACGAAACACCCGGAAAAATCGGGCAATTGGCTTCGGCTCTCGAGCAAACGGTAATGATGTAATTAAAGTGATGATGCCCAAGCATTGGAATCACACCTTTGGCAAACATCCCTTCGGTGCTAATTCCCATTTCCTCGAGTACCCGCACAGTGTACGGGTTTAAGACTCCCGGCTCGAGTCCAGCACTGGTCACAGCAAATTCATCTGGGGCATGGTAGCGCAGTAAAGCATCTGCCATTTGGCTACGAGCCGTGTTGCCAGTGCATAAAAACAGGACTGACGGTTTTTTCATGTTTTCACTTCCTTTGACCTACGAGGGTCGTTCACGCCTTTGTCTCGAGGGCTTCTGCCGTAAAAGCACCAAGAGCAGCCCCAAGGATTGGGGCTGCCCACATTATCCAATGGTCTGACCAATTGCCAAAAATAGCGGGTCCAAAAGCCCGAGCGGGATTGAGCGCCACACCAGTTAAGGGTCCGGCTGCCACAATACACATCATTACAGTTGCACCAATGATTGCGCCAGCCGCAGGATTGTTTTTTAGCACTGCAACACGAAAAATAATAAAAGCCAAGAAAAAAGTCAGCAGTAATTCAACGATAAACCCTGCTATTGGTGAAACATTTGGGGCAAGTAAAGTCGCTCCGTACTGTACTTTCTCGAGGGCTGCTCCATGGGTTAAAGTCAAGATGCTGACCGCGCTCAGGCTGCCAAGTAATTGTGCGCCAATGTAGGGCAGGGCTTCTGTCCAAGAAAATCGTTTGGTGAGACTTAAAGCAATGGTAATCGCAGGGTTAAAATGTGCGCCAGATACATTCCCAACCGCGTAAATCATGACCATCACGGCAAAACCATGACCCACAGCAATTGCCAGCAGTCCACCGTTTAATAAACCAGTTTGGGTTAAGGCAATCGCACCAACACCACAGTAGACTATTGCCAGTGTGCCGATAAATTCAGCCATTAAACGCCGAATCATAGTGTGGTACTCGGAGTTTCTTCATAATTTGGCGGGGTGGTTAGATTGTCTTTTAGAGCCGATATAAAGGCATTCATTTTTGTGCCAATTTGGTCACGAACCACCGCCCAAGTCTCGAGTGAAGCCCCACTTGGGTCTCTGAACGGGTAGTGCAAGCGTGTGGTTTTGGCGGGGTAGACTGGGCAATTTTCTGCGGCACTATCACAAACCGTAATTACATAGTCAAAACTCCACGGGTCGGGTAGGTCAAATAAAGTTTTGCTCGAGTGAGAAGTCAGGTCAATACCAACGTCTTGCATGGTTTTAATCGCGTCGGGTTTAACAAAGGTGCTTTGGGTGCCAGCGCTAAAAATTTGACACTCGAGACCAAGATGATTGGCATAAAAACGCGCCCAACCTTCTGCCATTTGGCTTCGAGCGCTGTTGTGGGTACAAAGGATTAGAAATCGCATCCCAAAAAGATTAACATATCAATTCTGTTTGATATGTCAGGGCTGTGTCAGGTCGGGGTTTAAGTAATGTTTCCAATAAACGCCCACCAAGTAAATACAGCACTTCGCGCTCGAGACGATAAAAAACATTTTTACCACGCTGTTCACTCGAGACCAAGCCAACATCTCGTAAAGCCGCCAAATGATACGAAACTTTACTTTGAGATAGCGAAAGCAACACCTCGAGTTCACAGACACAATGCTCGCGCTCAGCCAAAATCGAAACGAGTTCAAAGCGCAAATCATGACCAAGGGCTTTAATCTGCTCGAGTGGTGAATTGAGAGGTTCTATCATCAATTTAAGTATATGCGTTTGGCTGGACAATGTACACAATTCCGCCACTATGCCCAAGCCAAGCCCGCTCGAGTTCGGAACGCTTGTAAATGACTCGGACTGTTTCGTCGCTTGGGTAAGCTGGGTCATTGACAATTGGGTCGCCATTTTTGGTAAAACCGCGCAGCACCACCAAATGCCCCCCCGAATGCCCAATTGGAGCGCCTTGTAATTCGCCTTCTTTCCAGCCAATAGACAGGGCAATCGGCACGCCTCGAGCCAAATAGTCTTGGGCTTCGCTAAAACTGCTCAGGTGCGAAATAAAGCCCTGCAAACCCTTGCTACCCACATATGCCATGTTAAACGCCCAATTGCCAGCCCCGTTATACTTGACATCCCAGACGGCTTTTGCGGTTTCTGGTACAGATTCGGCTAGGTTTAAGCCCAGTTTGTTGCTCCAATACTCAAGCAACATCGTTGTGCTGGTCGGACTGCACCAGACCCGTCCACCTTTTGGGTAAATCATTTGTGAGCGCATTGGCACGTCTAATTCGATTTCCTGAGATACAACTGATGGCAACGGCAAAACCACATCTTCGTCGCTCGAGAAAGTCGCGGCTAATCCTGTCAATTGGGCTTGTCCGTCTTGCCTCACACGGATTTGCACTGCATCGGCTTGGGATTTACAAATAATCGTGTCGGTCTCGAGAAAAACTTCCTCGTCGGCATCATCAAAAGAGGTGTTGTTAAGCGGATTAGCGCTCCATTGGGCAAGCCGTAAATACCTTGACCAACGCGAACCAAAACGCACCCGAACCTCGATTAAAAGACCAGAACCATTTGGGGTAAGCGCATTCCAAGAAACAATACAACGCTTAAAAGGACGTTCCAAAGGCTGTGTCTCGAGTGAACCTGTCCCTGTGACCAGAAGATTTTGTGTGTTCTCGAGGGTCACGCCATTTAACTTGGCATTGATTAAACTGCTCCGAGTAAAGGCTGTCCATGTGGTTAAGTCTGACATTGGTTTATTTTTCCTATCTTTAATGGGAATCAGATGCTTTTAGAGTGAGGACTAGGCATCGAGTTTATCGTGTTTAGACCACGGATAGACAATCCAAGCGTTGGTTGCTAACACATAATAATCGGGTTCTAAAGCTGTTTCAGACATGCGTGGTTTGTAATGCAGTACCGCCGTAATCGGTGTGCCTCCAGCCTGATGAACCCTTGTTGCCACAGCCTGAATGGTGCGTCCAGAATCCCAAACTTCATCCACAATTAAGACCCGTTTACCCGTTAAAATTGGGTCGGCTGGAAACTGCAAAAAGGTCGGTTGAACGGCTCGTAAGCCTGTGCGGTCATCGTAAAATTCGACGGCTGCCACCACAATGTTGCGAATTCCAAGCCGATACCCAAGAATAGACCCCGGAATCATGCCGCCGCGAGTAATCACCATCATCAGGTCAAATTTTTCATCTTTGAGTTTTGTGGCTAAGATACTGACCTGATCGGCAATTCCATCCCATGTTTGATAATCCTTGTCCATGCAACAGATTAACATTAACGTGCTGTGAAGTCGCATCGTCAACGTGCTGTGATGGTCGCATCGTCAACGTGCTGTGAAACCAGCGTCTACAGTCACCAACGAACCTGTCATATAACTCGCGTCGGTAGATGCTAAAAATAGGACTACTCGAGCAATTTCTTCGGGTTCGGCTAATCTGCCCATTGGCACAGTTTGGGCTAATTTCTTGAGCAGAGCTTCGTTCACGGTTTCATTGCGTTCGGCTTGAAGCATTGGGGTGTTGACCTCACCGGGGCAAACGGCGTTAATCCGTATGCCATCTTGGGCGTGTTCAAGCGCTAATGCCCGTGTTAAATTATGGATTGCGCCTTTACTAGCGCAATATGCTGCCACTCCAGATGCCCCTAAGTCGCCCCAAATACTGCCAAAATTGACAATTGCTCCGCGCTGCTGGGCTTTCATGATTCGCAGGGCAGCTCGAGCCATAAAAAATGACCCAGAAACATTGACATTCATGATTTTATGCCATGCCTCATCGGTGGTGTCCATGCCGTTTGAGCGCACAATAATTCCGGCTGCATTGACCAGCACATCAATTTTACCAAATTTCTCGAGACTTTTTTGCACAGTCGCGTCACAAAAACTCGAGTCAGAAATATCACCAAGCTCGAGATGAGAATTTGTTTGGGCTGCCACAACCTCGCCAAGTGCCTGATTGCGGTCAATTATCACGACTTCTGCCCCAGATGCTGCAAAAGCCCGCACACAAGCTGCACCCATCCCGCTTGCTCCGCCAGTGACCAAAACCACTTGCTGATTAAATTGCATCTGCCTAGTTTAAGGGATAGCTGGATAGTTTTGTCGCTAATTTTTAGGTTAGAATCCGCCTTCAAGATGACAAACTCGAGCAGCGCCATTGTAATTGAAAACATTGGAATGGTCTTCGGTTCTGGCGTGGAGGCAGTCACTGCCCTGGTTGGGGTCAGTCTCGAGATTACCTCTAATGAATTCTTTACGCTGCTCGGTCCAAGCGGATGTGGCAAAACTACCTTATTGCGTTTAATTGCTGGCTTCGAGCAACCGACAAGCGGTTCAATCAGTCTATACGGGCAGCCTCTCAAGGGTTTACCGCCTTTTAAGCGCCCAGTCAATACGGTTTTTCAAAGTTACGCCCTTTTTCCACACATGACCGTAGAACAAAATATCGCGTTTGGTTTAGAGATGCAGCGCACTTCAAAACCCGAGACCAAAAAAATCGTCACGCAGATGCTCGAGTTAGTACAATTGCCAAACTTGGCAAATCGTTTACCTAGTCAGTTAAGCGGTGGACAACAGCAACGGGTGGCACTGGCTCGGGCTTTGGCGAATCGTCCCAAGGTCTTGTTACTCGATGAATCGCTTTCGGCACTCGATGCCAAACTCCGCAAAGAAATGCAGCTCGAATTAAAACGTTTGCAACTCGAGACTGGAATTACTTTTGTGTTTGTGACCCACGACCAAGAAGAAGCGCTTACCATGTCTGACCGAATTGCAGTCATGAAACACGGCAAACTCGAGCAGATTGGCACGCCCACCGAAATTTATGATTTTCCGCGCACACGCTATGTGGCAGATTTTATTGGTGAGACCAATTTTTTAACTGGTATTGCCGAGGCTGGCGGTCTGCGCTTGACCGATGGGCAATTGATCAAAACCACACACAACCGCAACCTAGGCTCAAAGGTGGATGTGGCAGTCCGTCCGGAACGGGCGCTGATTGCTCGAGAAGGCACGGGGCTAAGCGCTAAGGTGCGCGAAGTGGTCTATGTTGGTACGGATACGGTGGTGTACCTCGAGTTGGCTTCTGAGGTTTTTAGAGTACGGATGCAAAACTCAGGTGGGGCAACAAAAATTGTTTCGGTCGGCGAGATGATCAAATTGCAGATTCCAGCCGATGCAGTGCGAATTCTTGAACCATCCGAGGCATTGGGGACGCATGAACCATCCGAGGCATTGGGGACGCTCGAGAGTGAACATGAAAAATAATCTTGGTCGCTGGGCATTTATTGCTCCAGCTGGACTGCTGATTCTGGTTTTTATGGTCTTGCCGATGCTCTTGATGGGCTTAATGTCGTGGCTCGAGCCGGGACAATTTGGCGGGGTCAAATGGGGACAGTACACCCCCGATTCATATATTAAATTTCTTTTTGAACGCGATTTTAATGATGCTTTGGTCTTAAACACCGATTACCTCTCGATTTTCTCGAGGTCGTTCCAATTGGCGTTTGTCACAACTGCTATTACCTTGTTGGTGGCTTTTCCAGTCTCGTTTTATATTGCCCTGCAATCACCAAAACGCCGCACTTGGCTGATGCTACTGATTACCATTCCATTCTGGACTAACTTACTGGTTCGTACCTACGCTTGGATTCTGCTCTTACGCAATGGTGGACTGATAGACTCGAGCCTGAGCGGACTTGGATTACTGAACAGCCCCTTAAACATCATGTACACACCTTTGGCGGTACAAATAGGTTTGGTTTATGCCTTTTTGCCGTTTATGGTCTTACCGATTTACACCAGTCTTGAAAAACTCGATTGGCGACTGCTCGAGGCGGCTTACGACCTCTATGCCAACCGTTGGCAAACTTTGTACCGCATTGTGCTGCCCTTATCCGCCCCCGGTATGGTGGCGGGCTGCATTTTGGTCTTTGTTCCCGCGCTTGGTACATACTTTATTCCCGAATTACTGGGCGGGTCTAAGACTTTGATGATTGGCAATTTAATCCAACAACAATTTGGCACATCCAGAAATTGGTCTTTTGGGGCGGCGTTATCGTTTGCGTTGCTGGCGGTGGTACTCATTTTTATGCTGATTTATGCCCTGCGTTTTAAGGGTAAAGGGAGCTTAACCACATGATGAACTCGAGCAACCCACTTTGGCGCTATCCCAGTCTAAGCGTTTTGATGGGGCTGTTCTTTATTTTCTTGTACTTGCCAATACTGGTTTTAATTGTTTTATCGTTCAATCAAAATCAAACCGCCACGATTTGGACAAATTTTAGTTTGGATTGGTACAAAGTTGTCCTCGAGAACCCCAATATTATTCGGGCAACGCAAAATTCCTTAATCGTTGCCAGTTTCTCGACGATTGTTGCTACCACCATTGCCACACTTGCTGCCCTTGGTATGGCAGGAAAAACTTTCAAAGGACAAGCCGCTTTTAATGGCTTAATTGGACTGCCCTTGCTTGTTCCCGAAATTGTCACGGCTGTTGCTAGTTTGCTGTTCTTTCTTGCCATCGGACTCGAGTTAGGCTTAACCACGGTTATCCTCGCCCATATTATTTTCTGTATCCCTTTTGCTTACTTACCAATTCGGGCTCGACTCGAGGGATTAGACCCCAAACTGCTCGAAGCAGCCTCAGACCTCTATGCCCAACCACTTCAAGCCTTTACTCGAGTGACCTTACCGCTTTTAATGCCTGGAATTATTTCAGGGGCAATGCTTGCCTTTATCACCAGCATGGACGATTTTGTAATTACCTTTTTTGTGGCTGGGGCTGGCGCGACTACCCTACCTGTCTATATTTTCGGTATGATACGCACGGGAATATCCCCAGAAGTCAATGCTATTTCTACCCTTTTATTTGCGGCTTCGCTGGTGATTGTGTTGTTATCGTTTTTTATCGGGCAGAAAAAATAACGTGGTGCAAAGGCGAGGCGTGCCTCGCCCCTACGGTCAAACAAAAAATGCAATGCTCGAGGCTCTGCTTTTACCTTTTTACCTTTTTACCCTTTCACCTTTTTACCTGTTCTTTGGAGGTCGTATGAATAAGAAGTTACTCGTTACATTCGGTATTAGCGCTCTGGCAGTGGTGGCATACGCTCAAACGCCAAAAGCCACAATCAATTTGTACAACTGGTCAAATTACATTCCACCAGATTTACTTAAAAAATATGAAGCCGATACGGGTGTGCGGGTCAACTTGGATGTCTATGATTCCAACGAATCGTTATTGGCAAAACTCCAAGCAGGGGCAACAGGTTACGACGTGATTGTGCCATCAGACTACATGGTTAAAATCATGATTGATGAAAAAATTCTCGAGCCAATCAATGCCAGTAAATTAAGCAACTGGAAAAATGTCCAAGGGTTTTCGACCAAACCACCTTTTGATGTGGCTCGAGCCTACTCTGCCCCGTATATGTGGGGCGTGACTGGTTTTACCTACGATTCAGCACGAGTCCCAGGCGGCAAACTCGATGATTCTTGGAAATCGTTCTTTGAACCCCCTGAAGCCCTGCGTGGACAGATTGTGGCACTGAATGACCCCACCGAAATGTGGAACGCTGCCACGATTTACTTAAAAATAGACCAATGCACCACTGTGGCTTCCAATGCCGAACGGGTTTTGGCGCTGCTCGAGAAACAAAAACCATTTTTGGCAGCCTATAACTCCGATGGCACGATTGAGCGAATGCAGGCTGGCGAAGTGATTATGCACCACCAATGGAACGGCGCGGCGCACCGCACCAAAGAAAAGCTCAAAACTGGGGTTTTTGTCTACCCACGCGAAGGCATTCCGTTCTGGAATGATAATTTTGCCGTACCAAAGACCGCCAAGAACAAAGCCGAAGCGATTAAATTCATCAACTGGATGATGTCTCCCGAAGCCATTGCCATTGCCAGCAATTACACGGGCTACAACAACAGCATCAAAGGCGCAGATAAATTCTTTGATGCTGCCTTAAAGACCGACCCTGCGGTCAACACTCCTGCCAATATGACCAGTCGTTTCCGTGCCAACAAACTCTGCTCGAGTGCCAATATTGCGTTGCGTGACAAGGTTTGGACTCGTTTGAAAAGGTAAGTGCTTAGGAGGAAAGAAGAAAAATCCTTCGCCTTTGTCTTTCCTCCTTTCATTAATTTATGAAAACCATTTACTCTGAAAACCATAAACTGCATCACGGCGATTTTGAGTTAATCGCAGACGGGCTTGTACCCGTTTTTGAAATGCCGCGTCGGGCAGAGATTATTCTGGCTCGAGTTAAGAGCATAAACTTAGGCGAGATTGTCGCACCTAAAGATTTTGGGCTTGAACCAATCAAACGCATTCATTCACCCGCTTATGTGCATTTCCTCGAGAATGCTTGGATGGAATGGCGTGCGGCTGGTCATGCTAAGCACGCGCTGCCGTACACTTGGGCTGGACGGGGTATGAATCAGACTCGAGAACCCGTGGCGATTGAGGCGAAACTGGGGTTTTACAGCTTTGATGCGGCTGCACCGATTACACCGACGACTTGGACAGCCATTACCAGCAGTGTCAATGTGGCGTTAAGCGGTGCAGAACTGATTAAAAACGGTGCGAGAAGTGCTTTTGCTTTGTGTCGCCCGCCGGGGCATCATGCGGCAGCCGATTATATGGGCGGATACTGCTTTTTTAATAATGTGGCAGTGGCAGCCCAGTATTTTTTAGATTCTGGCGCGGCTCGAGTCGCCATTCTGGACATTGATTATCACCACGGCAACGGCACACAAAGTATTTTTTATGACCGTTCGGATGTATTGGTGCTGAACTTGCACGGCGACCCAAGTGTCGAATATCCGTACTTTTTGGGTTATGTCGATGAAACTGGCATTGGCGCTGGCGAAGGATTTAATGTTAATTACCCAATGCCGCACGGAACAAATTTTACAACTTGGTTCTCGAGTTTAGAGCTTGCTTGTGCGAAACTCGAGCAGTACACACCAGAAGTTGTGCTGGTGTCATTGGGTGTGGATACCTTCAAAGGCGACCCGATTTCACAGTTTTTACTCGAGAGTAACGATTACCTAAAAATTGGCTCGAGAATCGCAAAACTTGGTATACCAACCCTGTTTGTGATGGAAGGCGGGTATGCAGTTGAAGAAATTGGAGTTAATGCGGTCAATGTTTTATTGGGCTTTGAAGGCTAAGTGGTCTATAAACAACAAGAGGAGCGCAGATTAAGTTACGCTCCTCTCCCCTATCTTAAGTATCAGATGCTGCTGTACAGAATAGCGCGTTTGACTTGCCCAATCACATCAGTAATCGGAATATCCCTCGGGCAGGCTTCGGTGCAGTTGTAGGCGGTGCGGCAACGCCAAACCCCTGTGTTTTGATTGAGTTTAGCCAAGCGCTCTGCCCCACCTGTGTCTCTCGAGTCAAAGATAAAACGGTGAGCTTGAACGATTGCCGCTGGTCCCAAATACGTTCCATTGACCCAGAAAATCGGGCAGGAAGTGGTGCAGCAAGCACAAAGAATACACTTGGTACTGGCATCATAAATCTCGCGGTCTTCATGGCTTTGAATATGTTCGCGTTCTGGCATCTGTTGGTCGTTGATAAAAAACGGCATCACCGCTTCGTAACTCTCAAAGAACGGAGTCATGTCAACAATTAAGTCCTTTTCGACACTCAGTCCGCGAATCGGTTCTACCGTAACCGTATTCCCACCTAAATCCATCATCAATACCTTACAAGCCAAACGATTTTTGCCGTTAATCAGCATCGCATCCGAACCACAAATCCCATGGGCGCAAGAACGCCGAAACGATAAGCTACCATCAAGTTCCCATTTAATTTGATTAAGAATATCGAGAATTCGGTCTTTGGGGTCAACCTCGAGGGTATATTCTGCCCAGTACGGTTTTTTGTCTTTTTCAGGGTTATAACGATGAATCTTAAAAATTGCTTGCATGGAGACTCCTTTTTGAGAGGCTATGAGCTATGGGCTTTGAGCTTTGAGAATTTTAGCTCATAGCTCAAGGCTCATAGCTTAATACGTTCTCGGTTTTGGTTCGTATTTACCCAGTACCACATCTTTCCATTTGATTTCGGTTCTGCCCGGCTCGAGCTGATAGCACATCGTGTGTTTTAAGAAAGTCGTATCGTTGCGTTCGGTGTGGTCTTCTCGCGCATGTGCGCCACGCGATTCACGGCGGTTTAGGGCGCTGTGAACAAGGGCTTCGGCGTTATCGAGCAAAAAGCCAAGTTCGATGGCTTCTAAAAGTTCGGTGTTGAAGCGCTCACCCTTGTCAGAAACTCCAATGTTTTTGTAGCGCTGGTTTAAGCCGCGTAAAATTTCGACCTGGGTACTTAGGGTTTCTTCGGTGCGAAAGACACTGGCGTTGTCCTGCATAGTTTGCTGCATCTCGAGGCGGATTTTAGCCACACTTTCTGTACCATTGGAATTTTTGGTGTTGTTGACCAAATCAGAGGCTCGTCCAGCAGCATTGCTGGGTAATGGCTCGAGGGCGGCGGTGTTGGCGTACTTGGCGGCAGCTACACCAGCCCGTCTGCCGAAGACAATTAAATCGCCTAAGCTGTTTGTACCAAGGCGATTCGCGCCGTGCAAGCTAACACAAGCCACTTCGCCAGCCGCGTATAAACCGCGTACCTTGGTGTCATTGGTTGTGCCGAAAATCACTTCGCCATCCAAAGTGGTCGGAATTCCACCCATCGTGTAATGGGCAGTCGGTTGAATCGGTACTGGTTCTTTGGTTGGTTCAACTCTTAAATAGGTACGGCTAAAATCCATGATGTCAGGTAGGCGTTCCTCGAGAATTTTCGGGTCTATATGGGTCACATCCAAGTGAATGTAATCTTTGTTCGGTCCACAACCGCGTCCCTCACGAATTTCAAAATACATACTGCGCGAAACAATATCGCGGGGCGCAAGGTCTTTGATGGTTGGAGCGTAGCGTTCCATAAAGCGCTCACCGCTCGAGTTACGAAGGATGCCACCTTCACCGCGCACACCTTCGGTCAGGAGTACCCCAAGTTTATACAACCCAGTCGGGTGAAACTGATAAAATTCCATGTCCTCGAGTGGGATGCCTCGGCGGTAGGCAATGCTGGTCAGGTCGCCAGTCAGCGCATGGGCGTTGCTGGTGACTTTGAACATCCGTCCGTTGCCACCTGAAGCCAAGACCACGCTTTTGGCATGAAAGGTATGGAGTTTACCCGTAGCCAGTTCATAAGCAACCACGCCTTTGCAGACTTTGCCACTTGAATCATCCTCGAGAATTAAATCCAGCACCACAAATTCATTAAAAAAAGTGACTCTTTCTTTGATGCTTTGCTGATACAAGGTTTGTAAAATCATATGCCCTGTGCGGTCAGCCGCATAACAAGCGCGATGAACTGGGGCTTTACCAAATTCTCTGGTATGCCCACCAAAGCGGCGCTGGGCAATTTTCCCATTCGGCAAACGGCTAAAAGGCAGCCCCATATGCTCGAGTTCAAGCACCGCTTCAATCACATCTTTGGCAAAAATTTCGGCTGCGTCTTGGTCGGTCAAGTAATCGCCACCCTTAACCGTATCAAACATATGCCATTCCCAACTGTCCTCGTCTACGTTGCCTAGGGCTGCCCCGACACCACCTTGGGCTGCGCCCGTGTGTGAACGGGTCGGGTAAAGTTTAGAGATAACGGCAACGCTGCCAGTTGCGTTTTTCTTGGCGTACAGCGCCGCCATTAAGCCGCTTCCACCTGCGCCAACAACAATTACGTCGTGTGTATGAACTTCCATGAAACTCCTTTTTAGCTTCTAGCGACTAGCTTTTAGCTTCTAGCTCTTGGTCTCGAGCTTTAGCTTTTGGTTTTAGCTAATAACTAGCAGCTAGTCGCTAATAGCCAGTTAATTATCCACGCCCGGAATGGGTATTTTTACAATCAATGCCAGTAAGCCAAAGACCAGTACCGCACCGATTAAAGCAAAAGCAATACCCTTTGCCCAGACTCGAGCCATAGGGTTTTTGGCAGTTAGGTCTTCAATCACATAACGAATACCGTTGCCGCCGTGTAGTAAGCCTAAACTGAGCATTGCCCCTAAGTACAACTTGTTCCAACCATCGGCATAACTCGAGGCGATTTTTTCATAATCCCAACTGGCTTCGTCTACCGAAATATGGTTTTTGAACAAATGAAACAAAGTCAGTATCACCAGAGCCGACCCGGAAAGGCGCATAAACACCCACCAGACCAGTTCGGGATTCGATTTGGCTTGGGCTTTTGCGTCCTTAAATCTTCTTGCTTTAATTGCCATAATCATTGCCCCCAAATGGTGGTGTAGGTAAAGACTTCCGAAAATAAACGCGGCAGGTTGGCATAAAGGGTGAGAAGCATAAACAACCCTGCCAGTACCAACGAACCGTACCAAAGTTGGCGTTGGTATTTCACGCCCCATTCAGTAAAATCCATTAAGACAATTCGTAAACCATTAAACGCATGGTATGCCACTGCCCCAGCCACACCGATTAGCCCAAGACGAAAAGGCATCCATTCATAAATCTTGTGAACCGTGTTGTAAACGCCTTCCCCTAACATGGTTGAACCGATTGAAACGGTGTGCAGAATCAGATACAACAAAATAGCAACGCCAGACAAGCGATGCAGAAAAAATGCCCATTGTCCTTCTCGACCTTTGTACATAAAACCTCCGAAAGCCAGCTCTAAAAATTATTTAACTAGGTTAAATATATCATAACCTTTACTTCTCGAACAGTCTGCCACACCCAATTGCCGCAATGCAAAGAATCCTTAAACTTTTCCTCATCTTGGCTTGCAACATTCTAGGCTTTTGAAGTTTAGAATAGGAGCGATGAAAACATCCTATGCTTGGTTACTCGGTTTGGCAGTCGCAACAGTCGCAGTCTCTGGGGTTTTGGCGCAAACCGCCAAGCCATACGTTCCAGCCGGCTTTAAGCTCGAGCCAGATTTGAGTAAAACCCGAATCACCACCTTTAAGTCCTCCAAGTACGTTCTAGCCGATAACACCGATTACCGCGCTGTCATCGAAACCGACAAAGGCAGAATTGTGGTGGATTTATTCGAGGACGACACCCCCGTGACGGTCAACAACTTTGTGTTTTTAGCCCGCAGTAAATTTTTTGATGGCATTATTTTCCATCGTATCATCCCAGATTTTATGGCACAGACTGGCGACCCACTTGGGCTTGGGACTGGCGGACCTGGCTACCAATTTGGTGATGAATTCCGTAGCAAACTGACCTTTGATAAGAAAAATTTGCTCGCCATGGCAAATTCTGGACCTGCCACCAATGGCAGCCAATTCTTTATCACCTTTGTGCCAACGCCGCACTTAAACGGCAAGCACACGATTTTTGGGCGTTTACTTGAGGGCGAAAAAGCCTTAAATGCCCTGAACAAAGGCGAACCACCCGCCGTGCCGTCTAAAATGACCAAGGTTTATATTGTCAGTAAGAAAAAATAAAGGTAGCCCCGATAAAAAAACACCCGTCTTGAGACGGGTGTTTTTATGGTTACTTAGCGAGCGGCAAAAAGTGGTAGGACTTTAACGGCTTCGTTGATGATGTTTAGTAATGGCGTTGGAAAAACGCCCAGCAACACCACCGCCCCAAGTGCTATCGCAAGCGTCGTCGTGGCAGTTGGATTCAGTTCAAAGGTTCTCGAGTCTTTGGGTTCACTAAAAATTGCACTGATAATCACCCTAAAGTAATAGTAGTAACTTGGCACAACATTCAGGACAGCAATCACCGCAAGCGCCACCATCCCAACATCCACAGCGCTCTTAAAAAGCAGTAACTTGCCGAGGAAACCAGCCAGCACAGGTACACCAGCTAAACCCATAAAGAAACCAGCCAGCATCACGGCAGCAAATGAATTGCGTTTAACCAAGCCCGCAATGTCTTCGATGTTTTCGCCGACCCCAGAATCGCGCAGCGTAGCAATAATCATAAATGCACCGATATTGGTGACAGCATAACCAACCATATACAAAATAACCGCACTTGTGCCGTCTAAACTGCCAACTGCCACACCAATCACCACATAACCCAATTGGGCGATACTCGAGAAGCCAAGCAGACGCTTGAGGTTGGTTTGTTGTAATGCCATTAAGTTGCCGATGGTCATGGATAAAATCGCTAGGACAGCAATGGCGTTCTTCCAAGCACTCGAGAGTTCTGGCACCGGAAAAGCTGTGGTCAGTAAGCTCGAGAGCGCAATCACAACCGCCGCTTTAGGTCCAACGCTAAGAATTGCCGCCACCATCGTCGGAGCGCCTTGGTAGGCATCTGGAGTCCAAGAGTGAAACGGTGCAAGCGCGAGTTTGAAGCCAAAGCCAACCAGCAGCATGGCGATACCGGGGTAAATCAGGGCTGGAATACCAACCGTCTGCCCGACCAGACCCGCCAAAGTATTGCCAATGTCAGCATAACTGAGTGAGCCATTGACAAAAACCACACTGGCATAGACAAGGCTCATGCCAAAAATCAGAAAGCCACTGGCGACTGCACCTAATAAAAAGTATTTGCTGGCAGCCTCATTGCTGAAGCGGTCATCGCGGTAATATCCCACTAGAATATAAGTCGCATAACTCGAGAGTTCAATACCAAGCAGCAGCACGAGTAGATGATTGGTGCTGACCATAATTGCCCCACCAAAAACCACAAAGGCAATAAAACCAAAGAATTCACCGACACCAGCCTTGTACTTTTCGGGGTTAGCCATTACACCACCGACCGTTAAAGCCCCGATACCGCACATGATAATTGTGCCAAGGGTCGCCAAGCCACCAGACTTAATCACCCCGTAATGTACGGTTGTGTCATTCCAAGCCATCGCTGCCAACAACGCCGTGATGCCGTACACCACTAAGCTGATACCACCAAAAATCTGCCCCGCATGTTTTTCCTCTGCGCCCTTAAAAGTTGCTGCAATAAACATTGCCATTGCCGAAATCATCAAGAACACCAATGCCACAAAAATCATTGTCCACCTCCCAGTGCCATGACTCGTTTGGCGGTCTCGAGCAGTAATTGTGTGCTGCCATCAATCCAAGGCGTGAGCAGCGCAGGGTACAAACCAAGTACCACCCCAAGAATCACCAAAGGCGCAGCCGCCGCAATCTCAAGCGGTGAGAGGTCGTGATGCCCTTTTTGTTCGCCGTGGCTCGAGGGTACATCGTGACCGTGATGGTCGTCGGTTGCCGCAGGGTTACGCCCAAGCAACACACGCTGCACGGCATAGAGAATAAATCCAGCCGTGACAATAATGCCGATTAAACTGATGTACCCATAAATTGCCGTGGCAGGATTTTGAATCGCCCCAGACAACGCTGTGTACTCGCCAATAAACCCAGCCATGCCCGGTAAGCCAAGCCCGCCTAAAAATGCCATCCACATAATTGCACCCAAGACTGGCATGGCATTGTACATACCCGTCATCTTGGCGATTTCCCTTGTGTGGGTGCGGTGACTTAAAAAGCCAACCATCATAAACATTAAGCCAGTGATAATCCCGTGCGCCACCATCTGGTAAACCGCACCGTGAATGCCCATAGCGGTCATGCTCACAATCCCAAGCAGCACATAACCCATGTGATTGACACTCGAGTACGCGACCATCCGCTTTAAGTCTTTTTGTGCCATTGCACAATACGCCCCGTAAATTACGCCAATCGTGGCTAGAATTGCCAAAATCGTCTGGAATTGCTGCATTTGCTCTGGCATTAAACCAAGGTTAAAACGCAAAATGCCGTACCCACCCATTTTGAGTAGCACTCCCGCCAGCATAATCGAACCGCCCGTTGGGGCTTCAGTGTGGGCATGAGGCAACCATGTATGGAATGGAAAAGCGGGAAGTTTAATCAAAAAGGCAATCATAAAGCCCCAGAAAATCAGGGCAATCCCCGGCAGGGATTTAATCGTCTCGAGGTTCGCAAGCAGCACTTCATAGTCAAAGGAAAGTGGTTTACCTGTGGCACTGGCTACACCAAAGGCTAATGCCAGCATTGAAATCAGCATCAACACCGAACCAGTCAGGCTATAAATCACAAATTTAATACCCGCATAACGGCGATTCTCGTAACCCCAAACCAGAATAATAAAGAACATCGGGATTAAGACCACTTCCCAGAACAAGAAGTACAGTATTAAGTCAAGCGAGGCAAAAACACCTGTCACACCAGCTTGCATGACCAGAAAAAGCGCATAGAAACTCTTTTTTTCTTCGTCCCAAGAAGCCAGCACCGAAACCAAGGTCAGCAGTGCGGTTAAAAACACAAATGGCAAGGAAAGTCCGTCTAAACCAACAAAGTAGCCAATCCCAGCTTGAGGAATCCAAGGCACTTTTTCAACAAACGCCAATTGTCCGCCGCTTGTGTTATACGAAAAGTACATGATCGCACTGACAATTGTGGTGATTAAACTTGCAGCCACTGCCACACGTTTTGCAATGGCGGTACTCGAGACCGCCGCCAGAATCGCCGCCAGAATCGGAATCAGAATTAAAGCCGTAATCATTTGCCACCTCCAGCAAAGGCAACAGCAAAGGCAAGAATCAGTGCCAAGCCACCAATTACAGTCAGACCTGCGTACCAACCTAAAGCCCCTGTTTGAATCCGTCTCGAGGCATCGCCAAGCACCACCACCAGCCCACCAACGAAGTCAACGATTTTGTCCACGACATTCTTATCAAACCAAGCAAACAGCCATTGAATATCGTTAGAAATTTTAGCAGGACCCGCGTAGAAGTAATCATCAATGTAATAACGGCGTTGCAACACTCGAGTCAACCATTCGGGCGCTCGAGCCTTGGTCACATCAGAATTCCAGTACAGGGCATAAGATGCTCCTGCGCCAATCACCACCAAAATCGCACTGATGATAAACCCAGCCCAAAGTGACTCGAGCGGCGCGACATGCGGCACATCACCGTGATAGACAAAGCGTTGCAGCCAGAAATTAGCGAATGGACTGCCAACAAAACCCATGACCGTCGCAAGGGTTGCAAGGCTAACCAATGGGATGAGCATTTCAGAACCAGATTCGTGCGGATGATCGCTATGACCATGACCATGTTCGTGCTTTTTTTGTTCTTCAACTTCGGCTTGGGTCATGTTTAGGCTTGGTTCGCCCTCGTTGTTCCAAGCGGCTAAGCCCCACGGGGAAACTTGTTTGGGCTTGTGGAAGGCAATAATAAACATCCGTGTAGTGTAAAACGCGGTCAAAATCGCCACTGCACAACCAACGATGTACAGGGCTGGGTTTGCACTCTGAGCCACATGCAGAATTTCGTCTTTAGACCAGAAACCAGCCGTGAGTGGGAAACCCATTAAGCTAAGTGAACCAATCAGAACCGTCGCCCAAGTGTATTTTTGGTACTTGGATAAATTATCCATTTCAAAGATGTCTTGCGTACCTGCACCATGAATCATGCTACCCGAACCAAGGAACAAGAGGGCTTTGAAAAACGCGTGAGTCAGCAAGTGAAACAGCGCTGCTGCGTACCCGAACAGACCTAAGCCCATGAACATCAAGCCCAATTGTGAAAGCGTACTAAACGCCATAATCTTCTTGGCATCGGCTTGGGCTGGCGCAAGACTGGCTGCAAACAGCGCCGTAAAGCCCCCAAGCCATGCAATAATTGGTAGGACTCCACCAACATCCATAATTGGGTAAACTCGAGCCACCAAGTACACACCCGCCGCCACCATTGTCGCGGCGTGAATCATGGCGCTTACTGGTGTAGGACCTTCCATTGCATCTGGCAACCAGACATGAAGCGGGAACTGAGCCGATTTACCAACCGCAGCAATAAAGAGCAGTAAGCCAATGCCAAAAGCTGCCCCACCAAGTTTGGTCTCGAGGTCGCTGTGAGATGTGGCAAGAAGGGTTGGAATATCCAGTGTCCCAAAGACACTGTACAACCAGAACAACCCAGCCATAAACGCCAAGTCGCCGATACGCACGGTTAAAAAAGCCTTCTTCTGAGCTTGTTGAGCGCTTTTCTTCTTATAGAAAAAGCCAATCAAAAGGTACGACATTAAGCCCATGATTTCCCAGAACAACAAGACATGGAATAAGTTCTTCGCCAGCACCATCGCAAGCATGGCGGCGGCAAACAAATTGATATAACTAAAAAAGGTCGGATAGCGTTCTTCGTGCGCCATGTAGCCAATGCTGAACAAATGAATTAAAAAACAAACAATTGTCACCATTAAAAGCATAATTGCAGCTAACTGGTCTACATATAAACCAAATGGTAAACCTGCTTCGCCTTTAATGGCTAACCAAGTCCAGTCTCTGGTAAACGGAAAACCGCCAACGGCTCGAGACTCGAGGGCTTCGGTTTTGTACTCACTTAACTTCTCCTCGAGTGCTAAAAGCTCAGGGCTGGCGGTGTGTTCGCCCTCAGTTTTAGGGACTTCAGAACCCGGTTCAATTGTGGCGGTTTCTGGCTTCCCAGCTTTTTCTGCCTTCTCGAGAACCTTAATTTCCTTCTCGAGTTTATAAATTTTACCCAGCGTATCGGCTTTCCAGACTGGCGCACTCGAGAACGAATCGGCGAACAGACCAATGGCAATCACTGCACTCAAGCCAATCATGGTTGTTGCCAACCACGCACTACCCTTGCCGCCCAGCGATTTGCTGAACAAGGAAATGATCAGCCAGCCGAACGCGGGAAGCAGGGGAATCAACAAAGCGTAATCAATAAACATTTTCCCCTCCTTTAATTCTTCATTTCCATCAAGTCTTCGGTGGTTACGCCACCCTTACTTCTAAAGACATTGATAAAAATGGCGAGACCCACAGCAACCTCGGCGGCAGCAATGGCAACGATAAAAAGCGCAAATAGTGGACCCGTTTTGGTGGCATCACCGCTGTAAGCAGCCGCCGCTACAAACACCAGCATGGCGGCGTTGAGCATAATTTCAACACTCATTAAAATTGCCACGATATTGCGACGGGTTAAAACACCATATAAACCAACCAAGAACAGCAGCATCGCAAGGGCAATAAAGTGATTGACTGAAATACCAGAATTAGCAAAGGAACGAATTGGGGCAAGAATTGACTCGAGATTCACGAAACCACCTCCTGTTTTGAGGCTCGTTCGATGGTTGCGGCTGGACGAGAAAGCTCTCCACCCGTCACAGGTAAAGCGACATCGGACAACACACCGACATCACCTTTAATCGTTTCGCCGTCACGCTTGGTCAGGACAATTGCACCAACCATGGCTAGAAGCAGCAGCACCGAAGCAAGTTCAAAGGCGAGTAATGTACCATCGGCACTGAGCAACTTCACACCCAGTTCAGAAGTTGGCGTTGACGTTATCTGCTTACCTTGGGTGGCTGCCGAACCTTGGTATCTATTCCAAAATGACCAGAGGCTACCTGCCAAGACCACAATTGCTAGAAGGGCTGCGGCGACATTCAAATTAGAACGCAAGCGGATACGCCGCGATTGGGTCATCATGATAATAAAAACCGTGACGATTGGAATTGCACCAGCGTTAATTAAAATTTGCAACATGCCCAAGAAACCGTTCCCGAGCATGAAATACAAACCACCAACGGCAAAAAATGACAAGGCAAGGGAAACAGCCGCGTTTAGTAGCTTAGGACTCGCCACCGCGTAGATTGCCGTGGATAAAATGCCAAGGGCAACCAAATAAAAGAAAACAGTATTGACTTCGGTCATGATTTAGGCTCCCAACGCTTAATTTTGGGATTTTTTGGTTTTTCTTCGGCTGGTTCGGCACTCGAGACTGGGACTTCGGCACTCGAGACGGCTGGTTCTGGACTCGAGACTGGGGCAACGGCAACAGCTTCGGCTTTCGGCAGGGGGGCTTCGGCGGGGTCGGGCGAGGCATGCCTCGCCCCTACGGGTTCGGGGGCAACGGCGGGTAGGGTGGATTCTTCGGAAGCAGGTTCTCCCCAACGTTTGATTTTCTTGGATTTTGGGGCAGATGAGGCGACAGATGCAGATAACACAGCCACAGTCTCGAGGACTGGGGCGGGGATGTTGACAGGGATATTGACTGAAACTGGTTTTGACTCGAGTTTGGCGGCTGTGGCACTGATTGGCTCATGCTTTAATTGTTTGTACTCGAGAATGGAAAGCTCAGACATGGCGTTAGCCGGACGACGGGCATTATTGACAGGGATTTCTGTGCCAGCCGCTTTTAATTTTTCATATTCAGCAGCGCCGCCGGGTTGGTCAATCAATGGGGCTTTAACAATTGCTCCGTGGACATTACTCGAGGTGACATTTTCGCGGTACTCGACCCCAATTTTCGGGCTGTACCACTGCTGAGCGCGAATGCCTTGGAAATCGAGGAAGTCCTTATCGGCTTTTAGGGTTTGCAGATTCGGGGTAGACAATTCAAAGTCTTGAATCGTGACAATTGCCGAGGCTGGGCAGGATTCGACACAAGCCGCGCAGTACATGCAGTTGACCAAATCAATGTCGAAACGCTCGAGAACAAAGCCTTTACCAGCAGGGTTTTTCTTGCGCTCAATGGTAATCACTTGGCTTGGGCAGACTTTTTCACAGGCTAAGCAAGACACGCACCTGTCTGAGCCATCCTCGTTTTTAATCAGTGCCAAACTCTGGACACTGGTTGGCGGCAGTTTTGGCATGTCAAATGGGTACATTTCGGTGAAAATCGGATCGAATTGTTCATCGTAGACCTTTTCCATGCCCTTACCAACACCAGATACCGCATTCCAAATATCTTTTAAGAGACTCATGCTTTCACCTGCTTACTCGAGGTGGGGAAGAATGCCCCGCGTGCAATCATCACAATGAATGTTCCGCCCACCAATATCGAAATAGTAATCCCAACGGCTGGAATCAGTCTCGAGACGGCTGCCAGCAACAATCCAACTAAAGAAAGTGGGATTAAACCCTTCCAGCAGAGTTCCATTAACTGGTCATCACGGAAACGGGGCAGTGTGGCACGAATCCACATGTAGAAATAGACTCCTGCTGCGCCTTTAACTAGAAAAATCAGAGCATAAATACTATTGAGAATTAAACTTCCGGGTCCAAATAGTAGCTGCCATAAGGTTGGCTTGGGATTGGTGGCAATTTCGCGTGAAATAAATTCACTATCTTTGGAATCAACTGAACCATCTCGAGTAATATCCAATCGCCACTTGGGTAACTTTTTGCCATCTACCTCTGCTGCCGAGAAAGCAGTCAAATCTTCTTGATTGACAATATAATCAGCATTTAAGTCACCCGCCATTGGATTTGCCTTTAGTACAAGTTCTAGGGTAGGCGCACCTCCAGACCAAGTGTTAAGAAAAGTCCCTGTTGGTGCTGGAATAGAAGGAGCATTCCAACCACCTAAAAAGAACACCGCCATCAACGCTGGAAGAAGGTAAAGTTCGGCAAATTCTGCCACAAAGAAAAATCCGAAACGCATTCCGCCGTACTCGGTGTTAAAACCAGCCACAAGTTCAGATTCGGCTTCTGGGAGGTCAAACGGAGTCATTTTAAGTTCGGCAAGACCTGCGATTAAATAAATTACGAAAGGAATAAAGAGCGGAATCGCAAACCACAGGCTTTGTTGGGCTTCGACAATTTTACTAAGGTTCATGCTGCCCGCGTAGACACAGACCGAAAGCAAGCTAATCGAAAGCGGCACTTCGTAACTGACAAGCTGCGCTGCGGCTCGTAAGCCACCCATCAAACCGTACTTGTTGTTCATGCTCCAACCCGCCAGCAGCACACCGTACCCGCCGAGCGTACCCGCCGCAATAATAAAAATTGCGCCAGCTTCGACATTGGCAAAGACCCAACCGGGGGCAAATGGTATCACTGCCATCAGTAAAAAGGCAGAAACAAAAACGAGGACTGGGGCAAGGGTGAAAATTGTTTCCTCAACCATTTTGGGGGTGTAATCTTCTTTAGAAACCAGTTTGAGCGCGTCGTAAACCGTTTGTAAACTGCCCGAGGGTCCGTTGTGCAGAGGTCCATAACGGTTCTGAACTTTAGCGAGGTACTTACGCAGCATGAGGATGTTAATCAATGCCACCACAGCGATAAATAAAAACGCCAAGACTGGGGCAAGCAGCCCGTAAATGACGTTAAACCAAAAACTGTTCTTCTCGAGACCAAAACCAGTCCATGGGAACGGTAAGCCGTTGGTCAAAAGTGCTGGAATGACTTGAAATGCCAGAATTAACACACCGTGGGCAGCGCCAAACAAGAGCGCATAACCAATAATCGCCGCCAACAAACCCGATTTACGCGGATTGGCGTTCAGTAACCCGTGATGCTTCATTCGCATTCTGTAATGCTTATCGGTAGGCACAGAGACACGCTCGAGCGGCAACCGAGCTTCTTTGTTTTCATAAATACTCATCGGTCAATCTCCCCTAGAACAATGTCAATGCTGCCAAGAATAGCGATTGCATCCGAGAATTTAGAACCCACAGCCATGTCCGCTAAGGCTTGCAAGGTGCAGAAACTCGGGCTGCGGTGCTTAACACGCCACGGTTTTTCTGAACCGTCGGCCACAATATGCACCCCAAGATGTCCCCTCGAGATTTCCACAGCGCGGTAACGTTCCATACCAGCCACGGGTTTAAGACGCGGCAGTTTTGGTAAGTACGCGCCGCCTTTTGGACACTGATTAACAGCTTGACGAATAATTTTAATGCTCTCGCGGAATTCACGAAAACGAGCGCGGCTTCTTGAGTAGGCATCGCAGCCGTACTCCACACAGACCTCGAAATCCAAATGTGGGTAGGCATCATATGGGTCGTCGCGGCGTAAATCCCAGCCGATACCGCTACCACGCAGGTTTGGTCCGGTCACACCATGATTGAGCGCCAATTGCGGGTCTAGCACACCAACACCAACGGTACGGGCTTGGAAGACTGGTGCATCAATGGTCAGGGCTTCGTACTCTGGGAGCTTACGCTCAAACCACGTCAGGAACTCGAGAATGTCCTGCATCATGCGCGGATGATGGTCACGGCGCACACCGCCATAGGTGAAATAATTTGGTAATAACCGCGCCCCAGCCGTTTCTTCGATGATGTCGAGAATCATTTCGCGGTCACGAAACGCATATAAAAACGGAGTAATTGCCCCAAGGTCGAGCATGTATGTGCCAATCCAGACCATGTGACTCGCAATACGGCTTAGTTCAAATAAAATCGTTCGCACATATTTGGCGCGTTCTGGGACTTCGATACCTAGCATCTCCTCTACCGCCAAACACAATGGCAATTCGTTCTGCATTCCCGACACGTAATCCATGCGGTCGGTATAGGGAATACACATCGGATAAGTACGCACTTCCTCGAGTTTTTCATGGTTGCGATGCAAGTACCCAATGTGTGGAATTGCCTTGGTGACACGTTCGCCATCCACACCCATAAGAACTCGAAGTACACCGTGGGTGGCTGGGTGTTGTGGTCCAAGGTTGAGAAGCATCTCGTCCGAGCGACCCGCGACCCGTTCAACTGTCGTCGGGTTCATGACAGAACCGGACGTATTACGAGCATTATTCGGTTTATCTGCGACTGCGGTCATATCATCCCTCCTTTATCTGGGTTCCCAACGCTTAATTTTAGGATTGCGGGGTTTTTCTTCTGGGGCGGCTTCTGGACTCGAGACGGCAACAACTTCTGGACTCGAAACGACGGGCGCAGGTTCACTCGAGACAACAGGCACGGGTTCACTCGAGGCAGCTTCAGGGGCGGCTTCGGTAACAATTGGCGCGGCTTCGCCTTTTGGAACCCATTTTTTAGCGACTTTCTTTGGTGGGTCACTCGAGACGACTGGGGCAGCTTCGGCTTTAGGAGCGGGGGCTTCGGCGGGGTCGGGCGAGGCGTGCGACCCAAGCCCGTCAGGTGCTGCTTTAGGGTCAAGAAGCCTCGCCCCTACGGCAACGACAGGAACAATTTTCGGCGCGGGTGGGGCAACGTGAGCAACAGCCACAGGAGCGCTAGAGAAGGATTGGAAACCTTCTTCCCACGGGGCTGGAGTTGGGAATGGTTTTTCTGTCCAGCCATGGATTAAGTAGCCACGGGTGTTATAGCGCTTTTGCAGTGGGTGAATCGTCCAATGATCCTCGAGCAGAATTCGGCGTGGATGACCATTTATCGAGTCTTCATGACCATCAAAAATAATGCCCACAAGGTCATAGGCTTCGCGTTCGTGCCAATCTACGCCTCCCCAAAGGTCAGAAACAGTTGGGACATGGGCATTTTGATAGGTGCAGTACGTCCGCACCGTGACTTTGCGTTTGGACTCGAGTTGTTGCAGTTGCAACGCAACCCCTAAACCCCATTCAAAATCTGTACCGCTCATGCTTTGCGGAAAATCAAAACCAGCTTTGAAGAGGCGTTCACATAGGGTGCGGTAATCCTCGAGAGCAACAGTAATTTGAATCGTGTCAAACAGTGTTTCGGCTCGAGCTTTTAAGCCAGCTATCAGATTTTCTATCTTGTCGGACTCGAGCAGTGGGATATGCCAGATTTTAGCTGGAGCAATTGGAGCGGATGAGGGTTGGCTCACAACAACACCCGTCCATCATGACCGGGTTCAGCGAGTGGGTCAAAATCAGCATCCATCATTGTCCCCGGCACATAACGCGCCGCAGGGTCAGCGATTTTGTCTCGCAGCAAAAGCAGGGCTTGCATCAGGGCTTCGGGACGCGGCGGGCAACCGGGAACATAAATATCTACGGGGATAATTTTGTCTACCCCTTCAACCACGCTATAGCCTTGGCGAAATGGTCCACCTTGGTTGGCACATGCGCCCATGCTGATGACCCATTTAGGCTCGGACATTTGCTCCCAAAGTTGACGCACGACCTTACCCATTTTTTTATTAACCGTCCCCGAGACAATCATCACATCGGCTTGACGCGGCGTATTGCGGTAAAAAACGCCAAAACGATCCATGTCGTAACGGGTGGCGCTCGAGTTCATCATTTCGATGGCACAGCAAGCAATACCAAAAGTTAAGGGCCATAAACTTCTCGAACGAGAGAGGTTAATTAAATCATCAAGCGAACCAAGAATAACGTTATCCGGACGAGCTTGCGTGCCTAGTAAACCCATTTTAATGCTCCTTTACGAAGTGCGTATAAAAACCCAAGGAACAAAATCACCAAGAAAGACAGCACGGCAAGTAAACCACCGACCCCAAGAGTATCGAATGCCACAGCCCACGGATAGAGCAGTGCAGCTTCGACATCAAAAATCACAAAAAGCATGGCAAACAAGTAGTAATTCAAATTGAATTGCACATTGGTATCGCCAATGGTTTCCATACCACATTCGTAAACCGAATCCTTAGCTTTATTGCCGCCGAATCGCCGCGACCCTGCATAAAAAAACGCCAACTTTGCAATCTCGAGCGTGATATAAACAATTCCCGCCCCAATCAACGCAAACAGACCAATGTACAACGCACCTGTCACCTCTGTTGTGTAATCCACTTTCCAGCCTCCTCTAAGATAATAACGATAAGCGTCTCATTTTAGTGGTGTAAGCCGCTAAGGTCAAACCCAGAATGTCCCATACAACACAGTTTTACTTCAAAAGGCAATAAGTATACAGCATGAGGATTTTATGTAAAAAAAATTAGAAAAAAGTGAAGTCTCGAGAATAACAAACGTCATAAGCAAAAGCGCGTCAAGCTGTCTCGAGCATATGGCAAAAAATTCCTAGAATTTGTGGGAGTTCTTCTAGGTGGTAGCGTTTACTACCCACAAATAATGTATTTCCCTCGAGGATTAAAAATTGCCAATCATCACCTGTGGTCACTGCTCCAAAAACCCGCTCGAGTGGATGCTCTTCGCGTTCATTAAAAACCCGAGCCGCCAGCATTTCGGCGCAAGCCTGAGCTAAACCGTTCCTAAAACTCTCATTTTTAGCTTCTTGATTCCAAGACGCACCTTCGGGCGGAATCGCCTCAACCACACTAACCACAGGTGCAAGTAAAACCAATTGCTCTGGCGACTTAGAAAACAAAAAATCACACTCGCCATTTAAGCCTAGACTCGAGTCAACCGTAAAATCTATTCCCGAAAACAACGAAAATCGTTTACCCAACAATTCACGAACCTCGCGAGAATTGGGGCAATAATAAATTCACTACGGGCTTTTTCGGTAGAAAGTGTCAATGCCAAAGGAATTTTTTGCTCGAGCCATGCAGTCAAAAGTGCCGTGGGTACTCGAGGTGTGACATCTGCAAACAAATTACGGCTTTCCTCGAGTTTAAGGTCAAATTTTTTCAGCACTTCTTGTAGTGTAAAATTGCTGTATGCCATACGCAAAGTCTACACAATCAAAATGATGAATACATTTCAAACCGCATCTGGAATATCACGTTCGACATTGCGAGCCGCAGGACGAAAATACCCAGCAAAACCCCAAGCGCAAGTCAGAAAACCAAAAATGAGGAACATCGCTGCGTAACCACGTCCGCTCGAGCCACCAAGCAACCAAGTCCAAGCATCGGCTGTGGCAAAATACGGCTTAAAAACCAAATCTGCCAGTGGACCCGCAATAATAAATGCCATTGGACTGGTAATCTGGGCGATTTGCCGCCGCGCCGCAAAAACCCTGCCTTGAATATCTGGTGGAGTTTTAGACTGCCAAATACTCTGACTCGAGCCGTTTAAGACAGGCATCAGAAAACCAAAAAAGAAATTAGCCAACATCCAAATTGGAATACTCTGCGCCACACCAAATAAAGCCGTACCAAGCAAGCCAGAAAAACCAATCCCAGCAAAAACCCCATGGACTCGAGGACGCAAACCGCCCGTGCTGGTCATGTAAAATCCCCCCAACAAGACCCCCACGCCAAAACTCGAGGCGATAACACCAACCGCACTTGGGTCAGTGCTTCGCGATAAAATCAGAGGCACTTGAAGATTTTGGATAATTCCAAGCAGAAAATTCACGCCCGAAAAAGTAATCAGCAAACTAAATAACCCCGGTCTCGAGGTGATGAACTTAAAACCATCTCTGGCTTGAGCCAACACCCCGCCCTGCATCTTTGAGCCGATAACCGACTGAGTTGGAGGTGGAATCCGAATCACAAACAGCGTCAAGAACTCAAATGCAAAACTGGCAAGGTCAATCAGTAAAATCCCAGCGATACCAATACTCGAGACCAGTAACGCCCCAGCAATCGGGGCGATTAAATCCCCTGCTCCGCCCATCATTGCGTACAGACCATTGGCTTGACCAAGTTGACTTGGTGGCACAAGCACACTCATGCTCGAGGATTCGGCTGGCCACTGAAACGTTTCGGCGGCACTAGAAATTGCCAGCAGCCCAAGAATAATTGGCAAATTGGTCTGTCCACTCGAGATGACAAAAAACTGTGCCAGTGTCACCACGGTATGAACACAATTAACCAAAATCATCACAGTACGGCGGTCGGTACGATCAACAATCACCCCAGCAATAGGCGCGAGCAGCACGCCCGGTAAAAAACCCGCCAAAGCCGTTAAATAAAGCGGTGTCGCCAAACCCGTTTCTTTGTACAACCAAATGCCAAAGGCAAAAATCGTCAGTCTCGAGCCAAAACCAGAAATGCTCTGTCCAAGCCACATCGTTAAAAAGGTGCGACCACCCGCCGTAGCAAGGAGTTCTTTCATTCCTCGGCAACTTTCTTATCGCGCTTACGGTTATAGCGGCGTTCGTTGTCGTGGGTTTGCACAGGTCTCGAGACGATGTGACCAAGAATTGATTTGGGTTTCTCGAGGACAATTTTTAGTTTTTCAAGATCGGTTTTTTTAACTTTCTGACGTGCCATGTAAAAATTCTAATTGTTCTGAGCTTTCAGGGATATTGGGTAAACAGCTTAGAGGATAGGGCAATTCCAAATTACTTTGTCTCACAGGATGAACACAAGCGACCATGCCCGTCAGGTGCGTGTTTATGGTCAAGAAGGTTCACCCCTACGAAAACCTGTTACAATTTCAAATCATGTATTTAGCTTCAGACAATCGGTATGACACCATGAAATACAATCGGGTCGGCAAAAGCGGACTGCAACTGCCCGCGATTTCACTCGGTTTGTGGCATAACTTTGGTGGGGTGGATAATTTTGAAAACAGCCGTGCGATGCTACGCCGTGCTTTTGACCTTGGGATTAACCATTTTGACTTGGCTAATAATTATGGTCCTCCTCCGGGCAGCGCCGAAGAGAACTTTGGACGAATTTACCAAGATGACTTTAAGCCGTACCGTGATGAGTTAATTCTCTCGAGTAAGGCTGGTTACTTCATGTGGTCAGGACCTTACGGTGAATGGGGCAGCCGCAAATACTTGGTTGCCAGTTGTGACCAAAGCCTCAAACGCATGAATGTCCCATATGTGGATATTTTTTATTCGCACCGCTTTGACCCAAACACACCGCTCGAGGAAACGATGCAAGCGCTTGACTTTATTGTTCGCAGTGGTCGGGCTTTGTACGCTGGAATCTCGAGTTACAACCCAGAACAAACCAAAGAAGCTGCTAAAATTTTGGGTCAACTTGGTACACCGTGCTTAATTCACCAACCGAATTACCATATGTTTGACCGTTGGATTGAAAATGGATTAACCGATGTGCTACACGAAAAAGGCATTGGTTCAATCGTGTTTTCGCCACTCGCACAGGGTTTACTTTCGGATAAATACTTAAAAGGCTTACCTGAAGGTTCACGCGCCAGCAAAGCCCACGGTTTTTTAAGACCAGAACACTTGACCGATGACAAACTCGAGAAGGTCAGGCGCTTAAACGCCTTAGCAGAGACTCGAGGGCAAACACTGGCACAAATGGCATTGGCTTGGGTGCTGCGCCTACCCGAAGTCAATTCGGCACTGATTGGCGCAAGTAAGGTATCGCAAATCGAAGATGCAGTTGGTGCATTGAACAACTTAGGTTTTAGCAGTGCCGAACTCGAGCAAATCGAAACAATTCTAAAAGGCGTATAGACTTGTTTTAGCTGTTTACCAGTGTTTGAACCAAAACTTGGGATTGTGATAACCACAAAAAAATCTCTTGGATTCGCTCAAACTGTGGTTGTTTTTCTAGTTCAAACTCGAGTTTTGCCAGTTGTGTCGCCGTTAAGTTACTTTCTTTTTGCCAGTCACGCTGTTCAGTAAACCATGATTGTGGTGGCAGACTGTGCAATTGGTTTGAAAGGTGAATGCTTAGGGTAATAAAGCGCCAAGCTGTTAGCGGTTGCCCGAGCCGACTGGCAATCTGGGCAAAGGTATGAATCAGTTGAATCATTAAATAACGGCGTTCCAAACGACAACATATGTCAAAGGCTTCAAGGCAAAACTGGATTGCATTTTGAATTTGATTCTGCTCGAGTGCATTTTTTCCAAGCGCATAAATACTTTTGGCGATCCCTTGTTGATCGCCAAGTTCACGGTTTAAGCGCAAGGCTTCTTCCATCATGACTTTTTCTAAAGCATAATCGCCTTGTTGACCAGCAATTATCCCAAGATTTTCAATGGCATAAGCAACACCATGTTTATCTCCGATGATGCGTTTTAAGCGCAAGGCTTCCTCGGCGTGATGTTTGGCTGCTGCGTAAAGTCCTTGTTTGGCAGCAATGACCCCTAAACTGTTGTGGCAGGTGGCAATAGAATACTGGTTGTTAAATTCAATATGAATTTGCAAAGAATTTTCCAAATGTATTTTGGCTAAATCCAAATGACCTTGTTCATGGGCTATAAATCCAACTAATTTTTCGTAATTGGCAATCAATCGCTTATCCTGAAGTGTAATTGCCAGTTGGCGGTAGGTTTCTAGGGTTGCCTTTGCCAAATCGTATTCGCCAAGTTCTTTAGACAGACTAATGATTGTCCATAGTAAAAGCACACGCTTTTGGTCTAGGTCTTGGTAAAGCGGTTCAAACTGCCTTGCCCAGTTCAGCCCTTCGCGGTGATGACCTCGGATATACCAAAAGTGTTCTAATTGCCCACAAATAGTTGTCCCAGTCAAGGTATCGTGTTGCAGCGCCCAAGCTAAAGCAGTACGGATGTTGTCATGGTCTTGCTCGAGACGTTTACTCCATTCGCCAATCTGTTCGCCATTGCGGTGGGCATACCATTTGCCGCTTAAATCTAGGGCGACTTTACACAGGGCTTGAAGGGTTTGATATTGGCTTTCAGGCAGATGATTTTCTTGGCTGTACTGGCGGATCATTTCGTGCATCACAAAGCGTTGATCACGTCTCGAGATTAAAGATTTATTGACCAAGCGCAGCAGCAAAGTCAGATTTGTGCCAGCCACTTGGATTGCCATATCCTTATCAAATCCGCCTTGAAAAACTGAAAGTTTAGTGAGGACTGCTTGTTCGGCTTTATTGAGTAGTGTCCAGCTTGAAGCAAAGACAGCCGCAAAACTGCGGTGACGGCTAGGCATATCTGGCGCGTCGAGACTCAGCATATCGAGGCTACGTTCGAGTTCGCTGGCAATTTGGCTTAGGCTGAGGGTTCTGACCCAACTGGCAGCCAATTCTAAACCGAGCGGCGTGCCTTCGACCGCTTTATAAATTCGCTCAAAAGCCTTAAAGTCTTGGGCAAAAGTAAAATCAAGTTGACTGTGTTGGGCAGCCCGTAAAAACAACCGAGCCGCATCTTGAGTCTCGAGTGGAAAAACAGTATCTGGGGCAGGTAAACCTCGGAGTTCTATGACTTGTTCCTGCAAAAGTCCTAGGCTTTCTCGAGAAGTGACGATAAATCTGGTCATGGTGGTGTGCTGAAGTAAACCAGTCACGACTTCTCTGGCTTGCATCAGATGTTCAAAGTTATCCAAAATCAAAAGCAGTTTTTTACTAGCCAAGACTTCTTTAAGGTGTTCAAGTGGGTTTTCGGTAGGGCGTTCGCCAATCGCTTCAAGGATTGCATGGGGGACAAATTCATGGTTGCTCAGCCGAGCAAGGTCCACAAACACCACATCTTCAGAGATACCAGTGCTTCCATCGGCTTGCATACGAGTGCTTCCATCGGCTTGCATACGAGTGGCAACCTCGAGCGCCAGCCGAGTTTTACCGATTCCCCCGACCCCAACCAAGCTCAGGATTCGACAACGGGGGTCGCTTAAACGTTGCATGATTTGGTCAAGTTCGGCTTGACGACCCACAAAGGCACTGCTCGGGGTTGGTAACTTAAATTGTGGTTTGGGTGTTACTTGTGTGCTTTTTTCAGGTAAGGCTCTCACCAAGACACGTACTTCTTTAGAAGGTTCAAGTTGTAAAGTTTGCGCCAATTCTAAGGCATATTGTGTATAGGCGCGAAGTCCAATTTCGGGGTCTTGGCTGGCGTAACCAAGCAGTGTTTTTAGCAACTCCTCATTGAGCGGGTCATGGGTCATGGCTTGCTCCAGCAATAAAGCCGCTTCTTGGGCGGGCAGTTTAGAAGCCTGTTCTAAGACCGCCAAGCGAAAATCAGCACTTAAGGTGGCTCGTTCTAAAGCAAACCATTCGTCAAGTTCGGACAAGTCTACAACCGCATGACGCAGGAATTCACCTTGGTATAAGGCAATCGCTTCTGACCAATGGCGCTGTTGAATCGCGTTTCTGAATAATTGCACATCGGTGGTGGCATTAAAGCGTAAATGGGTACTACTGACTTCAAGTTCGGCAGCATAAGGCATTTGTTTAGCGCGGTAAAGCAACTGACGAAGGCGTTGTTTGACCATATTACCCGAATCATCTTCTGCCCATAAAAGCAAAATCATCTCTTCTCGAGACATCCAAGAATTTTGACAGACCAACAAAGCCACCAGATACAAAGACCGTTCAAGCGTGACGGGCTTGTGGTCATAAGTGGCAGTTCCTAAAAGCCGAAGCACATTGTATTCTACGAGATTTTGGTGGAAAAGGTAAACCCAATGAGCGCCGTTTGCAAAACATCAAGCCCTAGAGTTTTGTGGGAATAAAGATAAAATCTCGAGACCCAAGCAAAAAAATAGCCTACATTTCGTCTGGTGCATCAATGCCAAGTACCAATAGCGCTTCTTTTATCGCCTCGGCTACCCTAGTGACCACCGCCAACCGTGCTTCGCGTAAGCCTTCGGGGGCGTGAAGTACACTGGTGTCTGATTTATTATTGGCATCCTTATGATTGTAATAGCCATTAAAAGCCCCAGCTAACTCGAGGGCATACGCACACATCGGATGCGCCGATTTATCTCGAGTACAAAGCGCCAAGACTTCAGGGTATTTTGCCACAGTTTTCAGAACACCAAGCTCGAGTTCGCCTAAACTCGAGAAATCGGCTGTACCGCTTAAGCCTTTAGCCACGTATTCTCGAGCAATTTTTCTGGCACGGGCATGGGCGTACTGCACCACCACAGCCGTATCCCCTTGCAACGCCAAAGCCGCATCCCAACGAAAATCTATTTGGCGTTCTGGGGTGGTTTTCACAAAAGCAAATTTGAGTGCGCCCAAGCCAATTTGGGTAGCTACACGCTCAGAGTTTGAATGATTTGGGCTAATTGTTTTTACCGTCTCGAGCGCTCGAGCTTTAGCTTGGGCAATCACTTCATCGGCACTGACAGTAATGCCTTTGCGTCCAGACATGGTTTGACCCTCGAGCAATACTGTTTCATTGGCTAAATGATGATGAGCTTTGACATACACCCCATCGGCAATTAAACCAAGTCCAGCTTTGACCACCACTTGCGCTAAGGCTTGTCTCGAGTCAATCACGTTTATGACTTGCTGAGCGTGGGCAAATTGATGACCTTCTGGCTCGTGTTCTCCCGTTGGGCTTGAAGTCCAGAGTTGTTTACCACTGACTTTTTGAATCTCAAATTTTTGATACTCGAGTCCTTCAAAAAGCCCAAATTTCCAGTAGTGATAGGCAATGTCTTTGGTTTCGTAAACATATGTGCCGTTTCCGCGCACCAAGACCTTAAAAGGTTCTTCAAGTCCGGGGACAAACGGGCTTAAATCCACACCTTTTGCACCTGCGTATTTGCCTTCACTTGGAGCGATTAAATGACTGCCAAAAATCTCGAGGGCTTTTTCAACAATCCCAGCCCGAACCACATCCGATTCCCAGACCAGCAAGTCGTATTCGATTCCGAGGCTGTACGCTGTCTCGAGTTGTGAACTGACCACCCGAGCAATTTCTTGGCGCAGTTCACCGCGCTCTAAAGCATGAATCACTTCCGCAATGGCTGGCTCGAGAGCAAGGGCTTCTGGGGTTTTTTTCTTAAAGTCAAAATCTTTATGCAGCCGCACATATAACTCGCCAAGCCAGTGGTCATATTTTTGCGTTCCATCCCAAACTGCATTGTAATGCTTCACGGCAAATTGACTCTCGGCGGCTTGTCTGCCCGTATCGTCTATATAGTTTTGAATTTCGACATTGTACCCAGCCGCACGGTAAATTCTGCCCAGTGCATCGCCAATCAGCGCCCCGCGAATATGTCCAACGTGCCATTCTTTATTCGGGTTGACACTGGTGTGTTCAACAATTACTTTTTGGTTCTTGGGTTCGGGCGTGTAGACACTCAAGATAACACTTTGCACAAATGCACTCTGGTCAACAAAAAAATTCAAATAAGGACCAACCGCTTCGGCTCGAGCTACACCAACTGGCAATTCGACTTTTGCAGCTAATTCTTTGGCAATTTGAACTGGGTTTTGCTTTAAGGCTTTTGCCAATAAAAACGCCACAGGCGAACCGTAGTCTCCGGGTTTATCTGCGGGTGTGTCCTGAATCACCACTTCGATTTCGGGGGGAACAATTTTCTCGAGGGCAAGTTTAAGGAGTGTTTTTAAGTCCGACATGACGGGCAGTGTACCAGTTTGACCTACTCTAAGCTCGAGACCAGATTTTCTTGGCTTGTTCAAAAAGCCATTGCCCTCGTTCTTCAATAGTTTTTTCGTCCCAGTTATCGTATTGCCGAAGTGTCTGATTGATTGGCAAGCTCGAGTTATTGAGGATTTCAGGGCGCTTAACATCCCACGAAGCATTTGAAATGCTGCCGTTCAAATTCCCTGTGATGAGCGTCAAATTACCAATGGTATGAATGTGCTTCTCTCGTTGACGGTAAAGGTCAAAACGTGGGTCATCTTCAGCCATTGGACTGTTGGCTTTTGAACCGTCCGGCAATAACCAATTGGCTGACCATCTTTGTGGCATCAGGTGTTCGATGGTGAGAACAGGAAACTCAATTTCTTCGGTTTTACCTGTAAACAACGAGCGGTTAATTTCAATCAGAATATACCTGAGCTTCTGTCCCCAGTAATAGGCTGAAGCGGTCAAAAATGCCGATTCAAATTCATCGTCAGATGGGAAAACAGCAGACTCACTGCGTAGACTCTTGAGAAAACCAAGCAAGGTTTGATGCGAAAAACCCAAATTTTTACAGGCAACCAATGCCGCCAGAAAAATATTATTGTAGTTTTTAGTAGAATAACCACAAGCCGCACGGCGTAAAATATATGACTCGATGGTACGTGAAACTCGAGTCAGTTCGTCTAAGTTTGTGCCACTGCTTAGGAATCCGAGCATGAGCGGGTAGCAAGTGGTTACATCATAGGCACGCAGAAACTGAGCCAGACGACCAAAAGAGCTTCTGGTCGGTGCAAGAACCAAGTTTCGATAATTTACGCCTTGTTGCGCCAATAACTGGAGTTCTGCTTCGATTGTCGTAAAAGGCTTATCGCGTTCTATCCAATCTTTGTACTCGACATACAAATGCTTAACCGAAATATCCGCGCCGCGTTGGGCAGTTAAAAAATACTGCATAAACACATCGGAGTGTGGTCTTTTTAAGCGCCCCTGCAAAACCGAATCACGCCAGAAAGGTTGGTCAAAGGCTGCCCAGTATTGGTCATAAAGCGCATCGAGATTATTAGATTGTTGGGCAACTCGTAAGAACACATAATTACGAATCAGATCGGCAGGAGAAAGTGGTGCGCCTCTGGCATTCAAGGTTTCAAAGATGACTTGGGCATCATCGGTTTTATCGAGGTCAACCACCACGACATGAAATGACTCGAGCAAAATAGAAAAGCAAGTCTCGAGGTGGGTTGTTTCGGCAAAAAAATCGGTAAGTTGCTGATAAAAAAAAGCATAGGCTTCGACCATACTTGGGCGTTTGTCAAATTTCTTAGCGCCTTTTTTCTTGACCAAAAGAAAGTTTTGATTCAGTAACTCGAGTGAACCTAGGGTCAGGACTTGTTTGAATTGTTCGCGGTCTGCTTGGGTTGGGATAAGTTTTAGAAGCTCAGAGCCTTCTCTTCGGGAGTTGATCAGGTACTCTTGTGCATCGCCACTAAGGTTAGTAAAGCTATGCTGGGCTGCAAAATCCCTAAACACTGCCAAGACGATTTGCAATGTGGTCAGGCGTTGCTGACCATCAATCACTTGGCGTTGCGTGACCTTGCCTGTTTGCGTAGGTAATTGCTGCAAAACCATTGCGCCCAGAAAATGCACTGGGGCGCTGGTACGCCCTGACAGGTGTTCTTTGAACTTACGAAGAATATCTTCCCAAAGTGGTTCCCAATGTTCGGTTTGATTCCAAACGTATTGACGTTGAAAAAGTGGTACAACGAATTGTTGTTTGCCTTCGAGTAGTGAGCGCAGGGGAATGGCATCGGCTTTCATGGGATAGTCTACACTCTCGTCAGGAATGACCATAATTTTACCCCTGCCACTCGAGCTTCAGCAAAAATTTGTTTTGATTGTGCAACGCCATGAACCCCTACCCAGATAACAAATTGAGGGGCTGTGCCATGCTCAACACCTGTACGATACGCTGCTGCATCAAGCCTTTAACCAGTAAAATTTATTCTCAGCAGGGCGACCATGAGGGTCGCCACTACGGTTAGATACGACTTATTTTGTACACTTCCTGATTTGCATAAGCCCTGCGTTTGGGGTTTCTTGCATATTTTGCATGGAAATGCTAGTATTTCCATGCTTCGCAAACCAAGGAGGAACTTATGCAAAATTATGTCTGGCGGTTTAAGAAATTTGGTATTCTCGCACAACTCGGCAGGTGGATGTAAACAAAACAAATTGAAGCGAGGTAAAGCTCATGTCAAACATCAACCTTAAACGCATATTTTTCCCGAAAAGAAAGAACAGCGACACATCACAATTAAAACTTGACATCAAACAGATGGTTGATGCAGCAGATGCAAACACCGAGCGACAATTAAGACACGACCTCAATTCAATGCTCCAAGAGATAGAAGTGCATGGGATCAAATCAATTCATGCTCACGCGGTAAGCCCATTAAAAGATAGTTGGTTTGTATTTTTTGATGTGATGCAAGGCAATTTAGCCTTATACGCATTCATTGACCAACAAGACGGTATTCATATTTACCATGCCAATCGGCAAAAAACCGCGTCTCCATCAATTGTCTTACTTAGTGATGGATTAAAAATCGCTAAAACCCTATGAAGCCCAAAAACATAATCTGGGAATAGCTTGAGGGACAATATATTTGGGTACAGGAAGTAGAGGATTTAATCATGTCCAAGATTAACAAGGCTCTTGAAAGCCTTATAGATTCGTTACCATCCAAATCGGAAATCAAAGCACCAGCAAGTAGTCAAGCTGGTTCTCGAGCCGAAATGATGGCATTTTTTGACGACCTGATTTCATACAAGCGCCTCGGCGAAGCGCTAAAAGCGGCTCGAGAACAACAAGGGCTTAGCACTCGAGCTTTGGCTAAACAGGTTGATTTAAGCCATACACGAATCCAAGCCATTGAATCAGCCAATGAAACCTTAGAAATGCAAACTGTGGTTAAAATAGCTGAGGCACTTGGTTATCGGGTGAATGTTCAGTTTATCCCGAACACAGAGAACCACCAGTTAAATACTTTTGGGGTGATGATCTAAAACCCAATACGGTGAAACGCTTGGCTTTTTTCAGAGCCAAGCGTTTTTAATCCTATCTCGAGTAGACATAAAAAATGCGCCACTCATGAGCGCTGATAAATGTAATAGTAGCATGGTATTCTCTATTCGTCAAATTTATGCACTCGAGACCGTACCAGACAAGATTTTTACCGAAAAATCAGTCCTTTATTTTGGGCGGCTGCCAGTAAAGATGCGATTCTCGAGTAATCTTGTACCCCAGCTTTTACCCCTTGGCTTTTTAAGTATTGGTTGTAAGTAATTTGAGAAAGACTTGCCAGCCACGGGATTGAGTATTGTCCTTGTGCTATTCGCAACGCCACATAATCGTTTTTGGCTTGAACCGGCAATTGCTGAATCAGTTTACTTTGGCTTTTTTTGGGAATATCGCCGAGAATTTTGCCAAAATAGGCTAGGGCAGCGCAGTACCGTGCATAAGCGTTGCTCGAGCCTAAGCCAGCCACAGCCGCAATCAGGTCGGTGTCGGCTTCGCCAGCAAACCCTGCGGTGTGAACCAATTCATGGGTTGCAACCGCTAGAAAAAGCGGTTCTGGAAGTCCACTGTCTACGTGTGCCTCGAGGGTGATAGGCGAAACTACCCCAGAGGTTTGTAAGACCATCAGTAATCCCGCAGGAGTGCCTTTTATGCGGCTCGGTAGCGTTGGGGTAACACCAGTGATTTGCTTAATTTGTGTTTGTACTGCCGCACGTAAGGCTGTAAACGCATCATCTGCCTCTCGAGTGGAGTTTTGTTCTTGCTGCAAAATAATGATTAGGTTCTCAGCTAACATTTCTAGGTCTTGGGTTTTGACTTTATTGGTCTCGAGTTGCCAGAGTTCTTCTATTCCTAAGCGGCGGTAATTTGCGCCCCAAACGAGAATAAAAATTCCATACAAAGTCAGGGCTGCCAGTGGTAACTGCCAAAGCCAAGCGATAAGCAAACGTCTTTTTGGAATTAATTGAATTATTTGGATTGAAAAGAAAATAAAGAAAATAGGAGTGATGATTAAGAGCGCACCACCTACAGAAAACGGGAATACATCGGTAACACCAACAACCAGCCATGCCACAACTGGGAAAACACCTCTCGAGTAAATCGTTTCGACACTGGTTGCAGGTGTCGGCAAGACCGTCCAGATTACAGCTATTACCGCAAAAAATCCGATAGTGGTCAGCAAAACTCGTTTGAAGATTCGCATTGGCTCACCAGACTTACTTAAAAATCAGGGCTGTACCGCTCCGTCCAATAAAAATCGGTACAATCGTGCTTCTCGAGACTTCGGCAGCGTAAGTAATATCGGCTTCTAAACCAACATTACTGATGATTTCGGCAGCTCGAGATTTCGAGAGCGGCTCGAGTGGGTCGGCAAATTGGCGGCGGACAGTCAGGGCAATTTGCGCCCCATCATCTAAGCTGCATTCGGTCATGCTGATTAAGTATTCGCAAAGTACCCCAGCCGTGTAGACATCTTCAAGCCCAATGCGTCCGTTTGAACCAGCGCACAAAATCGCAATTTCTTCGGTGGCGAGTTCTTTGGCTTTGCGGGCAGCCGCGTGAGCATTGCGAAGACTAGCAAGAATGATGTTTTTACCAGTGTCGCAAGCGGCGGCGGCGGCAATCGTGCCATTGGTGGTACTCATCACCACGGTTTGCTTGTCAAAACGATGCTCTAAGGCTTGAACCGGGCTATTACCAAGGTCAAAACCATCGGGCGGAAGGCAGTTGCGTTCGCCAGCCAGAACGATTCCCTCAGCTTTGAATGCCAAGGCAGTCTCGAGGTCTGGGCAGAGGTATAAATTATCCGCACCCTGCTCGAGATATGTGATAGCAGTGGTGGTGGCTCGTAACGTGTCCACGACCAGAACCGTATCAGCAAAGGGTTGGAAACCGAGGTCTTGGGCGCTTCGGGGTAGGACATCCACCCGTAGACGCATCATGGTGTACCTTCGTTAAATTCTAAAGTCAGCGATTCATTGCCCGCCTCGAGATTCGGAGACACCAACACTTCTTTGCCCTCGAGTTTGGCTTTTAGCACGGCGTAATTATAGGCAATACTCGGTGGACTAAACACGGCTGAGCCAGCCACAAGAACATCCGCTCCTGCTTGGGCGATACTCAAAATGTTTTTAGCATTGACTCCGCCGTCCACCTCGAGCAAACACTGTGGGTTGAGTTGGTCGCGTAAATGTGCGGCTTGGCGCAGGCGTTCTAAACTGCTTGGGATAAATTGCTGACCACCAAAACCGGGATTGACACTCATCAGCAAAATCAAGTCCAAATCGGGCAGCAGTGGTCTAAATGCCTCGATGGGTGTTCCGGGGTTAATCGCCAGTCCAGCCCGTTTGCCAAAAGACTTAATCATTTGTACCGCTCGGTGAGCATGGCTTGTGGCTTCAGCATGAATCGTGATGATGTCAGCGCCAGCCGCAGCAAAGGCTTCGACATAGCGCTCTGGGTTTTGTACCATCAAATGGACATCCAAAGTCAGGAGTGTTGTGCTTTTACGGCACGCTGTGAGAATCGGTACACCAAAGCTGATGTTGGGTACAAATGTGCCATCCATGACATCAAAATGCGCCCAAGCTGCTCCTGCTTGCTCGATGGCAAGGATTTCATCGGCTAAATGTGAAAAATCACAAGCCAATAAACTTGGAGCAATTAAATGAGGTTGCGGCATGACCTTGGGGATTCTATCAGACAGATTGGTACAGAATCGTTCAAAGCTAGGTCAGTATCAGAGCCTCGAAAGGTCTTGATTTTTAGGGTTTTTCATCAAATGCATGAATGAAAAAACAAGGCGAACACGGGGGTTCGCCCCTACCTCACGCATTTTTTATTCCATGACCGTAGGGACAGACCCCTGTGTCTGTCCTGTTACAACGATGAAATGGAATTCTTTCGGAGGCTCTATGTTCAGTATTTGAACTCGAGCCGAAATAGCTAAAGTATGGGCATAATAAGAACCGATGCTATTTTTACTGCGTTCACCGCAAGCTGTGATTGAAACAATGGCGGTAAACTTTGCCCTGACCAAACCAGCCTTTTTACTTTGCTACTTGGCACTCCAAGGCACTTGGGTGGCTCGCTCAAGTTTGGCGTTGTTGTTGCGTCCAGACGCACCTGATGACGTGGCGCGGCATACTTTGCGGCTTTTATTAAACCGTGCTAAGGCATTGCCGTGGGCAGCAAATCTCGAGGTAGAAACAAGTCGGGTGCGTTTTTTAATCCAAACTGATGTTCAACTTTTTAAGGAAGCAATTGGGGCTGGCGACTGGGTTACGGCGCTCGAGTTGTATCAGCAGCCTTTACTTTTGCAGGGCAGGAGTGCAAGTCCAGCCCTTGAGGAGTGGCTGAGTTTAGAACGCGATAAATTGGCTGGGGCTTGGCGCGAAGCGATGTTTGCCCAAAGTCAAGGTTGTCTCGAGCAACAAGATTTTTTGGCTGCCAGCACATTGTTATTGCAATTATGGCAGAACGACGAATTTGATGAAATGGTTTTGAATGCCTACTTAAAGGCTGCGTATTTGGCTGGGCAACGCCAAGCTGCCCTGAGTGCATTTAAGCGTTTTGAAATGGTCTTAAAAGAATTAAACGCAGTCCCCAATACTGCCACAATCGCACTACACACCCAGATTTTAGCCGCCCAACCGCTCGAGCTACAGCCAATGATAGAGCCAGTTCCACTGACAGTGCTGCGTCCTCCAAAGTTGATTGGGCGCGACCTAGAAGCCGCTAAATTGCGTGCCAGTCAAGCCAATGTGGTCTTGATTATTGGCGAGGCTGGGGTCGGCAAGAGCCGTTTTGCGCTCGAGGTGCTGCCCGAAGCACGGGTCTTGGGTTGCTTTGAGGGTTTAGAAGGCATCAGTTACGCCCCGCTTTTAAGGTATTTAAGGCTTACCATCACCCCCGAAAAAGCCGAGGCACTGGGCGTGTACCGCGAGGATTTAGCCAGATTGCTGCCAGAATTAGGTTTGGTACAAAGCACCGATGCAAACAACGCCAAAACCCGTCTGCTCGAAGCCTTGGCGCGTTTTTGTGAACAAGAAAATACGCCGTTATTGTTTGATGATTTGCAATGGGCGGACTCGGCTACCCTAGAATTTATGACTTTTTTTTTGGCTCGAGAACGAATTCGGGTTTACGGTACAGTGCGTTCAACCGAAATTTCTGAAACACTTGGGCAGTATTTTAGCGCTTGGCGAGCCGAAAAAATTATCCTGCAACCTTTTGATTTAACGGGTGTAGAGCGTCTTGTCTCGAGTTTAATTGGCACGGAAGAACACTATCCGATTTTCAGTCAGTTTTTACTGGAGCGCACCGGAGGAAACACTTTTTTTCTGCTCGAGGTACTAAAAGCCTTGTTTGAAAAAGGTCTCTTACGGGTCGAAAACCATCATTGGCGCAGTGCTTTGGATGAAATCAGCACCGATTATCACGAACTGGCTGTGCCAACTCGAGTTGCCGATGTGATTCTGGCTCGAGTCGTGCGCCTGCCAAAAACCACACAGCTTATTCTTGGGGCTGCCAGTGTGCTGGGTGAAGGCTTGGATTTAAGTCTGCTGTGTCAGATGACTGGTTTTAGTGCTGCCAAAATGCTCGATGCCTTAGAAATTCTCGAGCAAGCCAAATTCATTACCTTCGGACGATTCGAGCATGATTTACTGCGCCAGAGTGTATATGCCAATTTATCGCAAAACCGCCGAAGCTACTGGCATCAAGCGGCAGCAAATCTGGACTTGCCACGGTTACAACAAGCCGAGCATTTCCTAAAGGCGGGTCAGCCCAAAGCTGCCTTGCCGTTATTAACCGCCGAAGGCATGGCAAAACGTCAACTTGGTTTACTGCACGAATCCAGAGAAATTTTACTGCGAGCGCATCAACTCGAGCCAGAGCGCTTGGATATTCTGGCAACTTTGGCGGTGCTGCACAATCAACTCAACGACCCAAGCGCCGCCAAGCATTGTGCCAACATTGTATTAGGTCAAAGCACCACCACAGAAAACCGTGCTAATGCCTTAAGTGTGCTTGCCAGCCAAGCCTATGATTCAGGAGATTTAGAATATGCCGCCCAACAAATCGAAGAAGCCTTGGTCTTGTCCGAGCAATTCGAGCGCACTGATGCCACACTCGAGGAAGTCGCCTTTGATATTTTTGAAGCCCAGCAGCGTTACCCCGAGTGCATTGAGATGCTGCAAAAAGCCAGAACTCGTTTAAGTCAGTTGTCCGAAAGTGGTGATTTAGCGATTATCGTCTCGAGTCTAGCGGCGGTTTACGACGATACAGGGCGTGAAGTTGAAGCCTTGCCACTTCATTTTGAAGCCCTTAGTATTGCCAAGCGCAGTCAAGCCCGCTATGCCCAAGTCAACGCCAGTATTCAAATCATGTGGGCATTACAAAACGCCGACCGCAACCAAGAAGCCGTACTGATTGCTGAAGAAGCCTTGAAATTAGATGAATTTGGCAACTCCGAGTATTTACGCAATGGTTTAGCGGCTTGCCTAATGCGCTTGGGGCGTTTTCAAGAAGCTATTATTCAATACAAACACAATGCTCAGCACGGCAATTCCACCACTCGAACCTTAGCTTGGGGAAAACTGGCTAACCTCTACGATATTTTGGGTCAAATTGAAAATCGGGATGAAGCCGTGACCCAATCTTTTGATAATGCCCTAAAAACCCAAGTGCCATTTGCCCAGATACGGGCTGGTATTGCTGTCCTAAAATTTGGTTCGCAGGCGCAACTCGAGCAGATACTCCCGTTGGTATTGGGCAAAAAAAGCCCAGACCCAAATGCCCAAGCCGAACTAGAAGCTGCCCTCGAGTCACGTGGCATCAGTCTTGTATGAGTCACACGGAATCAGTGGCACATAAGACAATCTACATTCCTAATCGAATTCCTGTCGAAATACTCATCTCGAGCCGTTAGCCTCTAGGACATGCTCGTTCGTCGTGTCTCATTGTATTTATTGCGCGAGTCTGTGCCTTTGTATTTTGTTGGTGTGCTGACCATTTTGGTGTTGCTGTTACTCGATTATTTTGCGACCCTGATTGGGTTTTTTATTCGCAATAATTCGCCAGTTGGTTTAATTGTGCAAAATGTGGCAGACCGAATCCCATTTTTTTTGTCGTACATGATTGCCCCAGCCCTAGCGTTTGCCATTCCAGTCGGTTTAGGGCGGCTCGGTAAGGACTCAGAACTCAAAGCCTTGTATGCCCTTGGGGTACGTCCAGCTTGGATGCTTTGGGTGTTTGTTTGTTTTGGTTTGTGTGTCACAGGTTTTCAGTTTTACAGCACCAATGTCTGGCAACCAGCCGCCGAAGAACGTTTCAAAACCAGTTTTGCCAAGCTCTTTAATTCTGAACCCAGCACCACCCAAGAACTGAAAAGTTTTGCCAGTCCAGATGGCAAGACCTTGTTTCATGCGGGAACAGTCGCCCCTAAACTCGAGGATAAAAAGGTCGCCGATTTGTATGGCGTAGCCGTGATTACCGAAGAAGGGACTTTTACCGCCACCCGAGGGACTTGGGATGCTCGAGCCAAAACATGGCAGTTATTCACGGTGTACCGCACCGATAAAAACGGTAAACTCGAGGGGGTCCCCGAAGTGCGTAAAGAATTTGCCTTCCAAGCAGCCCTCGAGCCGGACGCAAAATTACCAGAGCATCTAAGTTTACCAGACCTTGCTAAACGTGCCTCGAGTACCACCCAAAGCCTACAAGAACGTTACACCGCCAATTATCTACTACAACGGCGTTTTGCCGACCCGTTTGCTGCCCTGATGATGGCATTACTTGGGGCGGCGGTTGGTTTAGGCATCTCGAGCCGTGCCACTGGCTTTTTAGCCACAATTGTGGTGCTGGCATTGTACTGGGCAATGTGGATTATGGGGCAACAATTAGCTGCTTCGCAAGCTGTGCCATTCTGGTTTGCAGCTTGGCTTCCAACCATGCTTTTTGCTGTTGGTACGTTGGTGGCTTTTCGGAGGCTATCGTGAACCCTGCTCGAGCCATTGCCAAGCAATCTGCGCCGCGTCCGCCACGGATTACCAAACTCGATTGGTATTTACTGAACGAGATTTTGCCGTGGTTGCTGAGTGGTTTAACCGTGGTGGTACTGGTTTTGATTATGGGGGCGATGTTTGCCCAAGCTGGAGAAATTTTATCTAAGGGTGCAAATCCGCTTCTTGTACTGCAATTTATGGCGTTTAACATCCCAGACATGATGTCGCGGGCTTTACCGCTCGCCATGCTTTTTGCGGTTTTAATGGGTCTAAGTCGTTTAACCCAAGACAGCGAACTTAAAGCTGCGATAGTCAGTGGTGTTCCGCCGACCCGCTTGGTTTTTCCTGTGCTTGGCATGGGAACAGTTGTGGCAATGCTGGCATTTATCAATGCCGAAACGATTAAACCTCGGGCATTTACCGAAGCCCAGCGCGTTTTTAAGGACATTGTGCTGTCCAATCCAAAAATTGTGGTTGCCGATGGACAATTTTTTAAGGACTCGCAAAATCAAGTGATTTACATTGCCCCCGGTGGAATCTCGAGCAATGGCAACTTAAGCGATATTACCGTGCTGCAAGGACAATCTGGGCAAGTGCCAAGCACCATCACCCGAGCGCCAACGGGCAGCATCCTCAAAGAAGAAGGGGCAATACTACTCGAGAATGGCACACGCACCACCTATAAGGGCGGCGATGCCCGTCCTGTGACCGTGATTCGGTTTGCTCAAGCCACCATTCCGATTCGTCAATTGCGTCAGGGTAGTGGTTTAAGTGCCGATGCGATGCAATTATCAGTTTTTGATTTACTGGCTCGGATTAACACTTACCGCACCCAAGGTTTTGTGCCAAATAATGAATTGACTGCGCTGCACCGAAAATTTGCCGAACCGATTGCCGCCATTGCCTTTGCGTTATTTGGCATTGGTGTCAGCTTATGGGCGCTTCGCAGTAATCAAAATTTTGGTTTTACTGGCGCAGCCTTTTTTACTTTTTTTTATTACGCCACCAGCACGGTTTTTAGGGTCATGGGTGAGAACGGGGCGCTGATGCCACTCTTAGCCGCATGGATGCCGAATGTGATTTATGCTGGGGCTGGAATGGTGTTTTTATGGCTTGCTCGACGGCGTTAAAACTCATGGTTCATTGGGCAAGAGTCTCATCTCGAGTCAGTAAAATTTAAGTATGAATTGGCAAGAGATTCGGAAGGCTATTTGAAATTCTTTCTCGTGTTGTTGATTTTTTGCTTGGCAACCACCGCCCAAGCCCGTAAAATCACGATAATTCAAGCCACCAAAGTCGAATTGCGTCCAAGTGTGACCACACCAAGCGGCACAAGCGAAGAGTACATTGTGATTGTTGGCGACCCCGCGATTATCAAAATAGATGACGACGAAATCACGGCAGACCGAATTGAGTACAACAAAACCACCCGAAAACTGCGAATTGTGGGCGAAGGGATTTTCCAAGGTAAATCCGACACCATCGCTGGACGAGACTTTGAAGTTGACCTCGAGTCCGAAGGCTTGAGTGCCGCCGATGTGTTTATTTCAACCACCGAAATAGATGTCGAGGGCGTAAATTGTGAACGTCTGCCCGGGCAAGTCAGTGTCCAAGATGGATATTTTTCGCCCTGCTCGAGATGCGGCACAACACAAGATGCGTATGGTTTTAAGGCGGGTGAAATTACGCTTTACCCCGGAGACCGCTTGGTGGCTCGAGATGTGACGATTTTATTGGCAGGTGCGCCGATCATGTACTTGCCGATTGTGGTGGTCTTTTTGTCTGAGCCTTCGCGTTACCCAAAACTTGAGTTAAATTTAGGTCAGACCACCAGCCGCCCAACCGTCGGTTTGGATTTACCGTTTACAATTGGCGAAAATGGTTTTGGTTACTGGCTACTGCGCTATTATGCGGCGCGAACCCCAGCTTTTGGGATTGGCTTTGATGTCAATTTTGTCAATTTATTTGGTTACTCAAATAAAGCCCGAGCCGCTTTTTTGTTGCTGCCACCGCAGTCTGGTACAGAATTACAACTCGCCTACCGTTTTGCGCTCGAGGAAATGCGAATTCCAATTGGTGGGCGTGACCCCGAGGATCGTTGGGCGGACTTGCTACTAAACGCCAGTCTGACTCGAGCCGATTCAGGGGCAAGTGCCGAATTACGTGGGGCATTGCCAAATGGGGGCAATCAGCAAACCCGTTTGGATTTTGCCTTAAAATGGTCGGCAGCGCGTTTTGACATCAACGTCCAAAGTTTTCGTGAACCGCTTTTTGATTTGTCCTTAACTGCCAACGCGACCCGAAGCGATTTAGAATCCCAAAAAGAAATTCGTCAGCCGTTTATCTTTGAATTGCAGTTTACGCCCGGTAAGCCTTTGTTACCAAAACTTGGGGGTTTTCAAATCTCGAGTTGGAATTGGAGCGCGGGGTTTTTAAGCACCCCAGTCAATCCATTAAATCCCAGTGCGACACTCAGCATCAACCCAGATGGTACAAATAAACAAACCAACATTGCAGCTTTTCGTGTTGCCTTTGCTGTGGCTGTAGCGCTCGAGCAGCCGCTTTGGACTGGGGCTAAACTTTTTGGCGGCACAGATTTTGCTGGGCGTTACTATAGCAGCCGCAACAGCAGCGACCCCGTGAATGCCCCTTTGGTCTTTGACGGCGAGTATGAACGTAACATTGTTTTTAATGCCAATCTTGGGGCGCAACAAAGTATTGGAACTTGGTTTGAGTTGGGGCTAAACAGCCGTTATAACGTCTCGAGGGGCGAAACTCCTTTTGCAATTGACCAGAGCTTTAGTTCTAATCGGGCTGGCAATGGCAGTTTTGGCGCAAACCTTACCCTGCGCCCGTTGCCTTGGCTAAATCTAACCGCTACCCAACAGTACGGCTTTACCGTTAATTTTCGTAATATCACCACTTTTGATGGTTTGTTCGAGCCGTTTAGTGCCACATTAAGCCTCAGTCCTAAGTCGGTCAGTTTTTCTTTGTCTGGTCAATACGATTTTGAAACCGCTAAACCCGTGGCGTACAGTCTGCGTTTAGCCTCGTCTGGCTCGAGCCGTACCAGCTTTAGTCTAGCGTTTGGCTACACCTTCCCAAACCTAAGCAACCCCGTGGGGACATTTCAGGACTTAAATTTAGGAGTTGGTTTTAACAGTGCTAACCGTGCTTTTACTGTCAGCCTCAATTTGCTGCAAAGCCTAAACGATGCCAGTATTAAAAGTATTGCTTTGAACTCGAGCTTTATTATTGGTAGCCCAGAAAATCCTGTGGCGCTCAGTTTTAATCAGACCTACACCCCACCAATTGGTACAACCTCGAGCAAGTTAAGCGGAAGTCTTGGGGTGCGCTATACCTTTGCCAGCAGCGAATTTGACCGTCCTTTTTTTACGGGTTTGGATATTCGCTTTACCAATAGTTTTGATTATGCGCCATACAATTCTCAAAGCAACTTGTTGCCGCTAAGCAGCCTCGAATTACAAGCTACCTTTTCGGGAACAACACCCTTGGCTTTTACTTTTCGTAGTCGCTTAGACTTACAAAGTTACCAAGCCTATGAACCAACGTTGACGGCTCGGTTTGACACCCTAAAAGGCGCTACCTTTGAATTTGGAGTTGAACTGAGTTTGCGTTTACCAGACCCAGATAGCTTTGAATGGATTTGGAGCAATTTGACACTGCGTTTTGGTTGGGATATTCGGGCGGGAGTCAGTGCTTTTGCTGATCTAACCTATAATCGCAGTGTAGACCGCAGCACAGGTGTTTTTACGGATAGATTCACAGTGCGTTCCTTGGGCTTAGCCTTTGCCTTTGCAATTGGTGGTTCAGAGCGCCCTAATTTATTTTTTGTCGCTAATGTTGCACAAACATTTGAGTTTAGGGACAGCCAAGGATTTAATGCCACAACTGCACTACAACCCGCCTTCACGGTTATTTATGACCAATGTTGTTACAGTTTTATCATCAGTCTTAAACCAATTACCACCAGTGTGAGCGCCAATTATTTGTTTAGTATTGTGCTGAGTTTGCCATACGGTAAGCAAAGTCTGCTCGAGTTAGACCGTGACAACCTGCGACTGCCAATCATACCACTGTTACCAAACCCAATTGTGTTACCAAAATAGTCACCTCGAGACAAACGTCTCGAGGTGATGGTTAAAAGGTTAAGCTGTGGCGCTGATTTGCAACTTGGCTCGGGTTTTTCGCACCAATTTCTTGGGCAGATTGTTGGCAATGGCTTGTTGCTCGAGCGCCGCTAAGCCACCTTCTAGCGCCACCTCGAGAACTTGGTCTAGGTTCTCGCAGGGATGAAAAGTCATGCTGCGCCGTAAGTGGGTTGGAATATCGTCTAAGTCGGCAGTGTTGGCTTTGGGCATAATAATGTGTTTAATCCCCGCCCGACGCGCTCCAAGCACTTTTTCTTTAAGTCCACCTATAGGCAGCACCCGCCCAGTCAGGGTAATTTCACCAGTCATCGAAACATCATGGCGGGCTGGAACACCGGTTAAAGCACTGATTAAACTGGTGGTCATGGTCACACCAGCGCTGGGTCCTTCTTTGGGGATTCCGCCGGCTGGAACATGGATGTGAATCTCGCGTTCATCTATTCGCTCTAAAGGAATGTGAAAACGGGCTGCATTTTTCTTGGCGTAACTCAGGGCGGCTCGAGCCGATTCTTTCATCACATCACCCAATTGCCCAGTCAAAATTAAACCTTTGCCGGGCATAACATTGGTTTCGATAAAGAGAATATCGCCACCGACTGGCGTATAAAACATCCCTGTTGCCACACCGACCAGATTCTCGAGATTTTCGCGCTCGACTTGGTGCTTTTGTCCACCTAAGTATTTTTCGAGGTCAGTATCGCCAATTCGCACCCGTTTAAGGTCGCCGTTCGCCAGTTTACGGGCGGCTTTTCGCAACAAAGACCCAACTTCGCGCTCTAAGGTACGCACTCCGGCTTCGCGGGTGTAATGCTGAATTAAACGCAGCAGTGCCGCATCTGTGACCAAAACTTGATTGTCCTTTAAGCCGTTCTCGAGCGTCTGACGTGGCAAAATATAGCGCTTGGCAATCTCGAGTTTTTCTTGTTCGATATAACTGTTAAAATCAATAAATTCCATACGGTCAAGGAGCGGCGCGGGGATTTGCTCAGGGAAATTCGCCGTGGCAATAAACATCACTTCGGACAGGTCAAACGGCACACCTAAGTAATGGTCGGTAAAAAATTCGTTTTGCGAGGGGTCAAGCACCTCGAGCAGCGCCGAACTTGGGTCGCCTTGGTAACTCGAGCCTTGCTTATCAATTTCGTCCAGCAAAAAGACTGGATTCTTTGTTCCAGCCGTCTTTAAGCCCTGAATAATCCGCCCGGGTAACGAACCAATGTAGGTACGCCGATGCCCACGAATATCGGCTTCGTCCCGAGCGCCACCCAGCGCAATCCGCACATACTTACGCCCAAGGGCTTTAGCAATACTCTTGGCAATACTGGTTTTACCGACCCCCGGAGGTCCAACAAAGACCAGAATCGGTCCTTTATTGACATCCGCCACCGTCATCTCGCCTTTTTCGGCACGGGATTTACGCAAAGACCTGACCGCTAAAAACTCGAGAACCCTGTCTTTGACTTTTTCTAAGCCGTAATGGTCTTCTTCTAAAATTTTCTCGGCTTGTTTTAAGTCGAGCATGTCCTCGGAGCGGGTATTCCACGGCAACTCGGTAATCCAAGTCAGGTAGGTGCGGGTCACAGAGGCTTCGGCGCTGTCGGGGTGCATTCGTGCTAAGCGGTTGAGTTCACGATCAATTTCTTTTTTGGTGTCTTCGTGTAACCCAAGTTTTTCGATTTTGGCACGGAAGGCTTCAACTTCATCATCGCCCTCTTCTTCGCCACGCAGTTCTTTTTGAATTGCTTTCATCTGCTCACGCAAAAAATACTCGCGTTGATTGCGGTCTATTTCTTCTTTGACTTGGACTTGAATGCGGTGTTGGGCTTGGCTTAACTCGAGTTCAGAAACCAGCAACACCAAGACTCGTTTCATTCGGTCAAGGACACTGAGTTCCTCGAGCAGTGCTTGGCGATCCTCGAGCTTAAAATCTAAGTTAAAGGCAATTTGATCGGCGAGTTGCCCGGGGTTCTCGAGCGTCTGAATCAGTTGCAAGGTGTCTTGCTGTAAGTTCTTACCTCGAGCCACTTCCGAAAAACGGGTCTCCAACTCGCGTTTCATAGCAATGGTTTGGGCAGCATCCCCTTCGATGTCTTCTAAAATTTCAACATCGGCTTCGATGTACGAGTCGCCAAAATAATAGGCGTGAACTTTGGCTCGAGCCGAAGCCTGAATCATTGTGCCAACCGTGCCATCTGGGTTGCGACGCATCCGCAAAATTGTGGTTAGCGTACCAACATCGTACAAGTCATCTTTTTTTGGTTCATCCACATCCTTACTTCGCTGCGAGACAATAAACATGTTCTTATCGCCGTCGGCTGCTGCCTGAATCGCTGCCACAGAAATCGAACGACCAGCATCCACGCTCTGAACGATGCTTGGGTAAATCACACTGCCACGCACGGGGCAGACTGGAACACGAATGGTTTTAGAACTGGTAACTGCCTCAATTTTCACTTTTTTAGGTCGCGGCATAAATATCTCCTCCAAGAATAACGCATTATAAAACCTGAGTGCCATCATATCAATGTAATTGAAATGACTTAACGCAACCTTAAGACAACTTCAAGAACATTCTAACCCAAACTAGACAAAACACAGCCTGAAATGATACGGTTCTTAGCGATGAAGCAAACCCGCACAAACTGGTGGTGGCAACTCGGATAACGGGCTGCTATTTTTTGTCATAGACACGCACCCGAGAAGATTTTTCGGGTGTTTTTGTTTTTGGAGAAGAAGGCAAAAGGCGAAGGGCAAAAGGCAAAGGGAAAAGGGAAAAGGGAAAACCGTAGTTGGGCAAGGCATGCCTTGCCCAACACGCAAAAGCAAACAAGGGGCATTATGAATATCAATATGGCAGATTTTCAAAAGATTGCAAATGGCACTCGAGTACCCGTTTACCGTGAGGTACTGGCAGACCTCGAGACACCCGTTTCGGCGTACCTAAAAGTCGCGGCTGGTCAGCAGATTAGTTTTCTGCTCGAGAGTGTTGAGGGCGGTGAGCGTTGGGCGCGGTACAGTTTTATTGGTGTGGGGGTTCAGGGGAGCATTAAAGGCTTTGGACGCAGCGTAACTTTAACGGGGAGTTTTGGTAATACCACGCTCGAGACTGATGATCCGCTTCGGGTGCTGTACGAAAAAACCATTGCGACTGCTACGCACGACCCAAACCTCCCAGATTTTTTTGGTGGGGCAGTTGGCTACTCGAGTTACGACCTTGTGCGGGTTTATGAGAAACTACCCTCGAGTAACCCAGACGAGCTTGGCATACCAGATTTGCATTTTATTGCCCCTGAAGGCATGGTGATTTTTGACCATCTTAAGCACCGCATTTTTATGGTTGGCGTTGCCACAGGCGGGGATTTAAGCAGTTACACCACCGCTTTAGAGACCGTCACCGATTTGGAACGCAAATTACGCGGTGCGTTACCCGGAGTCCCCGGAGACCGACCCAGCCGCAAAAGCGAATTTAGTAGCAACTGGACTCAAGAAAATTATGAAGCAGCAGTTGAAAAAGCACTCGACTACATCCGCGCTGGCGATATTTTTCAAGTGCAGATTTCGCAGCGTTTTAGTGCCGAGCTTCATACCCACCCATTTGCCGTGTACCGCGCACTACGCAATGTCAACCCAAGTCCGCACATGGGCTACCTCGAGTTTGGCAATTGCACCTTTGTGGCAGCCAGCCCAGAAAGTTTGTGCAAATCCGATGGGACAACCGTAATTACCCGCCCAATCGCTGGGACACGCAAGCGCGGCAACACACCCGAAGAAGATTTGCGTCTCGAGCATGAACTGAAAAACGACCCTAAAGAACGCGCTGAACACATTATGTTGGTGGATTTAGGGCGTAACGACATCGGACGGATTGCCAAATACGGCACAGTTCGGATTCACGACCTGATGTTTATCGAGCGCTACAGCCATGTGATGCACCTTGTTTCGGATGTGCGCGGCGAACTGGCGGAGGGTAAAACACCCTTAGATGCACTTGCCACCACGCTTCCAATGGGAACGGTGACGGGCGCACCGAAAATTCGCAGTATGGAAATTATTGAAGAACTCGAGAACACACGACGCGGATGGTACGGCGGGGCATTTGGGTATATCGCCTTTGATGGCAGCATGAATATGGCGTTGACGCTTCGCACAGCGCTGGTTAAGGACGGCAAAATTCATATTCAAGCGGCGGGTGGGGTGGTGGCAGACTCGAGTCCGACTTTTGAATATGAAGAAAGTATTTCCAAGGCTCGAGCCTTGCGGCGGGCTGTGGAATTGGCGGAAGCGGGGTTGTGAAAATTTTTAGCCTTGTGGAAGACTTATGCCGACAAATACACAGTACAATAGTTATATTACCAAGTCAGCATCCGACCAAAAGAGAATTTCGTTCAAGGATAGCGCGTATAAAAGCCATAACAAATAAACTTAAAACCACATCAAGCGTTATTGATTTAACTTTATTACGGGGTTTATATGATGAGGTTTGGGTATTAAATGAGCAAGTGAAGTACCAAGAAATAACACCAAATTACACAATTAAATGACTCATTGCAAAGAAAAAATTACCTATTTAATTCAGGAAATCACCCATTTTATTTATGAACATACGTTTCAAAAATAATCGTAAAAGCATTCGACTCGAGAATTATGATTACTCGAGTGCAGGAGCTTATTTTGTGACAATATGCAGCCAAATAAGGGATACCAATTGGTTCGGCACAGTCACTCGAGACGGAATGCAATTAAATGAGGCTGGACAAATGATTCTTAAAACTTGGAATGAAATCCCGCAATTCTATCCAAGAATTCAAATTGACACATTTATCATCATGCCAGACCATATCCACGGCATCATTATCATCGAACCCCACCAAAAACCCGTAGGGGAGGACCCCCGTGTCCTCCCTGCACAGGCAAATAGCATTGGCAATTTAGCCATTGGCGAGTCAGGACAGACACAGGGGTCTGTCCCTACGGATGTGGATGTTTTATCGTTGTCTGAGGTTATGCAAAGGTTTAAGAGTTTAACCACCAATTTGTATATTCGCGGGGTGCGTGATTCAGGTTGGGAATCGTTCGAGAAACGTTTGTGGGAAAGTAGTTTTCACGATTCAATTATTCGAGATGAAGTTCATTTTGAGAAGACCAAAAAATATATTCTCGAGAATCCACGTCGTTGGCTCGAGGCTCGAGGGAATTTATGAAACCACGTATTTTAACGGGTATCCGTCCGACGGGTGCGTTGCATCTTGGGCATTTTTTTGGGATGCTCGAGCAGACTGCACAGTTGCAATCTGATTTCGATATTTTTTTGATGATTGCCGATGTGCAAGCTCTAACCGATCATTTTCATCAGCCCGATTTGGTACGCCGCAGTGTTTTAGCGGTGGCTCGAGAAACTTTATTACGAGTGAAACGCGCCATGAAACTTGATTACTTGGAGGTGACTTGATGTTTCCACCAAGTCACTGGCGAGAAGTTTCCCTAAACCATGTATACCGACCTGACCGAGGTTATCCCAATAATTCTTTGTATTTTCATGGAACGATTGAACATTTAGAAATCCCAGCAAATGCTTGGTATACACCTTGTTTAACCTGTACCGAGAATGCTCGAAAAAGAGAAATAGAAGCCAGTAAATTTAGTATGGAAATACAATCGGGACGCAATTATGCAGTTCTCGAGAAGACATTTATTACCAGTATAGATTATCAAAATTGGATTCTTGTCGGCTCATGCCCTCACTGTGGGACAATACATTGGTTGCTCTTGAATCAGGAATTGGAGAGATTATGAAAAAAATACTTGTGATAGACAACTACGATTCATTCACCTACAACCTCGTCCAGTACCTCGGCGAATTGGGCGCTGAACCCATCGTTTGGCGCAACGACCAATTCAGCCGCGACGACGTGGCGATTCTTGCCCCAGACGGCATTCTTATCTCACCGGGTCCCTGCACCCCCCTCGAGGCTGGCTTGTCTGTACCCGTTATCGAGTATTACGGTTCGAGTATCCCAATCCTTGGTGTCTGCCTTGGTCATCAAAGCATCGGACAAGCATTTGGTGCAAAAGTGGTACGCGCCAAAAACCTAATGCACGGTAAAACCTCGAGTATTGCCCATTCTGGCACGGGTATTTTTGCAGGTCTCGAGCCAAATTTTACCGCAACCCGCTATCACAGCTTGGTGATTGAAGATTTACCAGATTGCTTAGAAGTCAATGCGTGGGTAATTGAGGCACACGGGCGCACGATTATGGGTGTGAGGCACAAGGAATATCCGATTCATGGGGTGCAGTTTCATCCCGAAAGTGCTTTGACCGAGCATGGACATGCGATGATAAAGAACTTTTTGGAAATTTGTTAGAAACGCCAACTCCAACCAAGGGTGGCAAAAAAACTGAATGTTTCATAGGGTTTGCTCGAGCCACAAGCAGGTGTTTTATTTTGCGCTGCGGCTGGCTCAATTGGTCCACAAGTTATACCACGGATGATTCCAGGCTGTATTTCAATAAAAAAAGTGTAATACTGAACGCCAAGTAAACCATGCCACTCGTCTGATGGGAATGTAATCGGGCTGATATACCAGCGCTTTCCACCACCGAGGTAAAGACTCCAGTTTTCGGCAAAGTGGTAGCGCAAGTACGCATCTACAGAGACAAGATTCACAATAATTAAGAGGTTAATCGCACCACGAACCCCCAATTGCCATTCTGGTATTCCAGCTTCGATTCCAAGATGAATTCCAGGAATTAGGAGGTCAAAGCGAATCCCAAAATTTCCGTTGATGGTAATGTCTTGAGCATTCGCCGCTGTCCATCCATAAAGAAGTACAAGAATAAGGACAAGTTTTTTCACACCAGATTTTACCACGAGTCTTCAAATTCACTTAGATCATGTTTTAATATCTTGTTCTGAACACAAAATATTGGAGGTTGTATGAAACGAATCAATTTCTCGAGCGGCGGCAAATGGGAACCTTTAATTGGCTACTCGAGGGCGGTGCGGGTTGGCAATCAAATTTTTGTCTCAGGCTGTACGGCTGCCGATAAAAACGGTGTGGTCTCTGGCGATGCTTATGCTCAGACCACCAAAACCCTCGAGACGGTGCGTTTGGCACTGGAGGGTGTCGGCGCAAGTTTAGCCGATGTGGTGCGTACCAGAATGTTCTTGACCAATATCGAAGATTGGCAAGCGGTTGGGCGAGCGCATGGTGAGGTGTTTGGTTCGATTTTGCCAGCCGCGACGATGCTCGAGGTCTCGAGACTGATTTCCCCCGAAATGTTGGTGGAGATTGAGGTTGATGCGGTTTGTTTGTTAGACTAACCCATGTCAATTTTTAGTCGTTCGTCTGGGGTGCTGCTTCACCCTTCTTCGTTTCCAGGGCGTTTTGGGATTGGGTCGCTTGGGGCATCAGCTTTTGAGTGGCTAGATTGGCTCGAGGCTGCGGGTCAAAAACTCTGGCAAGTTTTGCCGCTTGGTCATACGGGTTACGGAGATTCGCCGTACCAGAGTTTTGGGGCGTTTGCAGGGAATCCCTTGTTAATTGATTTAGAATTGTTGGTGGCTGACGGATTTTTGTCTTTGGAAGCGCTTCAAAATGTGCCAGACTTTCCGCAAGATACCGTGGATTATGGCTGGATTTACATTTGGAAATGGCAAATTCTGCGCCAAGCCGCCAGCACTTGGCAAGAAAAAGCCTCGAGTGCCGAACGAACTGCTTTTACCAATTGGCGCACCGCCAATGCTTCTTGGCTCGAGGATTACGCCTTGTTTATGGCATGTAAAAATGCCCACAGTGGTAAACCGTGGAACACTTGGAAACCCGAACTGGTACGCCGCGATGAAGAAGCCCTCAACACCGCTCGTCTCGAGTACGCTGCCGACATCACACTATATGCTTTAACCCAATACTGGTTTTTTAGTCAATGGGCAATGGTACAAAAAGTGGCTCATGCCAAAGGTATTCGGATTGTTGGCGATATTCCAATTTTTGTGGCACATGACTCTTCGGATGTCTGGGCAAACCAAGGACTGTTTGCGCTCGAGCCAGATGGCAGCCCAAGTGTGGTGGCGGGCGTGCCACCTGATTATTTTAGTGCCACAGGGCAACTTTGGGGCAATCCACATTACCGCTTTGATGTCATGGCAAAAGATGGTTTTTCTTGGTGGCTACAGCGTTTTGAAGAAACCTTTAAGACCGTAGATATTGTACGGGTCGATCATTTTAGGGGTTTTGAAGCCTACTGGGAGATTCCGGGCAGTGCCGAAACTGCCATTACTGGGCAATGGGTCAAAGCCCCGGGCATAGAACTATTTAACGCAGTTCGTGCTAAATTTGGCGATTTGGCGATTATCGCCGAGGACTTGGGGGTGATTACTCCAGAGGTTGAAGCGCTACGAGACGGGTTTAATTTGCCGGGGATGAAAATTCTGCAATTTGCGTTTTATGGCGATCAAAACGACCTGTTCTTACCGCATATGTACAGCGAAAATTGTGTGGTCTACACGGGTACACACGACAACGACACCACTTTGGGTTGGTGGAAATCTGAGCCTGAAACTGTCAAAAGTAAAGCCAAAACCTACTTGGGCGTAACAGGCAAAGACATCGTTTGGGATTTAATCAGGGCGGCTTGGAAATCCAAGGCAGTTATGGCGCTTGCACCCTTACAAGATTTACTCGAGTTAGACACCGAAAAACGCATGAATTTACCGGGTAGCTTGGGTGGCACAAACTGGGGTTGGCGCTACTCGAGCGAAGTTTTAAGCCCCGGATTGGCGGCAAAACTCAAGGCATTAACTGTCTCGACTAAGCGTTAATCATTGGTAAAGTGCCAGAATATCCTCGGCTCGGCTCGAGTGTCTGTAGTAGACAATTCTGCCTTGGCGGTGCGATTCAACCAGTCCGGCTCGAGCAAGACGTTTTAAGTGATGTGTGATGTTGCTTGGCGCAACCTGTAAACGCCCTGCCAACTCGAGTGTTCCAGTCGGTACATGCAAAGCCTCGAGAACTAAAGCACAACCACTTCCCAAAAGCGCTTCGAGTGCCAAGTTTGGCTCGAGCGGTGTGTTCCAAAGGTTGGCGCTGCCTCTTGCTGGATAAATCATCGTCGGTTGCCACGGTTCGACACACATACTCATGACGTTTGAACTTAAAAACGCACTGGGGACAAGAATCATCCCTTGGTCTTGTAAATCTATGGCGTTAGCAAAAGGTTTTTCTTGAATTAAAGTGTGGTCTAAGTAACAATAGTCTGGAACGTTTTTTAAATTTAAGAAATTAAAAGTGGAAGCCCTACTGTAAGCTGTGAGTGTCTAAACCAACGCTCCAAAAAGGCTTCCATGACTATCTTAAACCAAATTCTGACCTTAGCGGGTATTCGCA
>JANNVX010000108.1:0-11915 GCA_031414595.1 Deinococcales bacterium | reverse complement strand
TTGCTCCTGAATCGGAAAAGTTGCATAGAACAGTGTTCTGTCCTTAAAGAAGTTCTGCTTGAGTTTTTGCAGTTCAACAATAAAGTATTCGCCATTTAATCCTTGGCAGTAAATATCGTAAATTGCTTTCCGGTCATTTTCGCCTTTTGGTAGTTGTTCTGGGTTCTTAAAACTTAAATCTTTGATTTGTGCAACCTCTGGTAAAATTGAATTCAGGAAATCAATCAGGTGTGGTTTAGATGCCTCCTCACCAAAAATTTTCTTAAATCCAAAATCTGTAAATGGATTAACGAAGGTGTTCATCATGATAAAAATAGTAGCAGGGTGGTACTTATTTTCCTAGAGTTAAAATGCTTACTTACCACAGCCTCGAGCGTGAATCCCAAAACTCGAGTACACTAAAACCTGTGAAGACCCTGACCCAAACCTTACAGAAAGTTGGGAAAGCAATTCTAAGTGCTGTTGCAATCTAGAGTTTACAAATTGACGATAAAGTCCTTGCCTATGAGGTACTTAGCACCTCGCGCACAACAAATTCACCACTATGGCAGACATATTAGTTATGCTTTACATCATGTAACGCCAATCCAGCTTGGAGGTGGTGTTTATGACTAGAATAACCTTGACGTTGTTCCAAGCTATCATTTTGGAAATTGGGGTCGATAGCATGGAACGAGAACAACTCATAATACTGGTTGCAGATATTCGTAACCATCGTGGAAGCGATGAAGAGTTGCTGAAGCTCATAGAAACTTTTAATAAGGAAGTGCCACATCCAAATTCATTCGATTTGATTCTTACTGACCTACAAGACTTAAGTCCAGAAGAAGTTGTTGATATAGCCCTTGCGTACAAACCACAAATTCTAGATTGGTCACATAACTCTTGAAAAGTATGTAATGCAAACTCTCATAAATTCCCGCCTTGGCTCGAGCCTGCTGTTGGTGCTTGTGCATTGGTAAATCACAGCATTTCAAGTCAGTAAAAACCCGCCATCTCGAGCAGGGTTTGGGTTCTTTAGCATTTTCTAAGAAATTCCGTGCTGCTCGAGTTATTCGGCACTCAATCTTATGGTAGTTTGGATTTGCCTCATAGTTTGTCCTGCTGCTTTTAGAATTCTGGCTATCTCGAGGCGGTCAGTGCAGATTAAGCAACCCAAACTCAGTGCGGATTAAGCCCAGAAAAAGCAGTAAACTACTGAAATGGCAGACGCAACTTCCCGCAAAGAACAAATTTATAAGGCTTCGGCAAAACTCTTTTCTGAACGGGGTTATCACGCCACCAGTATGCGTGACCTCGCCCATGCTCTTGGGGTACAAGGCGGAAGTCTGTACGCCCATATCTCGAGCAAAGAAGAACTGCTCTGGGAAATTGTCAATCGTGCTGCCGATGAGTTCGATACAGCCCTCGAGCCAATCAGAGATAGCCGAATGGCTGCCCCAGAAAAACTTCGTTCGGCTTTAGAAGCCCATTTTAATGTGATTTCACAAAACCGAGAAATTGTGACGGTATTTTTTCATGAATGGAAGCACTTACCAATTATTAAAATGGAAGAAATCACCGAGCGCCGCGCCAGTGTCGAACGAATTTACCGTCAGATTCTCGAGGAGGGTGTTCGTAACGCCCATTTTCGTAAAGACCTTGATTTTAGACTGGCGAGTTTACTCTCTTTATCCAGTGCCAATTGGACATACCAATGGCTTAACCCCAACGGGCGTTTAACCGCCAAGGAAGTGGCAGATTCATTTTGTGGAATGCTCCTTGATGGTTTTCGCAAAGTACCGAGTTGACTTATTGAACAATCCCAATCATGCCGCCAAATTCTCCGTCGTCATCTTCTCGAGAATTTGGGATTCGCATGGCAGAAATACTGCCATCTAGATACAGCGCATTTTGGCACTTTAAGACATCACGCATAAAAAGTGCGGTGTCGTAAAAATTCACCCAATCGTCGCTGATCACCAAATGCACATTTTGCGAGTTTTCTACACCAATCATATTGCGTGGCAAACGATTAAAGCTGTTTTTTTGAAAAGCCGCATGGATTTTGCCATTCCGCACCAGCATCGGTCCAGATTGTGTGGCTTCTAAGGCAGTAGGGGAGATGCGCTGGAATTCTAAAGTCTCGAGAATTCGCGCTCCAGATTTAGCCAAATAAAACACGCCGTTGGGCTGCAAATAAAAATTCCCATAGCCACTGCGTCGGGTCTTTAATGGATGCAAGACCTGACCGCGTTCGATATGCAGTCCAAGTGGGGCTTGAGAAGTATCAAAAATGCCAGCGTTGGTGGCTGCTAGTAAACGAATGTTATTTTTGGTTAAGTGCTTCTCTAAATTCTCTAAACTCGAAAACGGCTTTCCGCTAACGTCTTTCCAGAACATTTTAATTTGCACCAAGCGTAAATCGGCACTGACCACAGTAAATTGGTTGCCTTGAAACTCGAGTTGCCGCACCAGAACCCCATTACTTTGCGGGGCTGCCACAGTTGTAAATGTTACCAGCATTAAAAAAACCGTTAAAATCACTCGTCGCACAAGGCAGTTTAACCCATCTCCAAGGTTTAATTCAGCACTTGCTTGGGTAAACGCGGTGCGCCCGTGTCATCGGGAATGTCCTCGGGCAGAATTAACGATAAGGCTTCGTCGGATAAATCGTCGGCTTCTTCTGCCACACGATTCGACTGCTGCTCGAGAATTTTTTCAAACAAGTTTCTGGCAAACCGAGCATTGCCAAAGTTGCGAGGCGGTAACTCGAGTGCGCCTTCAAACACATAGCCACAGAGTTCTTTGGCTCGTGCATCAAAAAAATACCCATCATCAGCCGCTAATTTCTCGAGAATAATCAGCAGTTCAGCCGCTCCAAAATGATTAAATTCAAAAAAGCGATTAAAGCGTGAACGCACCCCAGGGTTAGAGTCCAAGAAATGGGTCATCTCATCGGGATAGCCAGCAATCACCACACATAGACGGTCACGGTGATCCTCGAGTCGTTTTAGCAGGGTTTCGATGGCTTCATAGCCAAAGTCACGATGCCCAAAGTCACCATCCCGAGGGGCAAGAGCATACGCCTCATCAATAAAAAGCACCCCATCCAACGCCCGATTAACAATTTCATCGACTTTCATGGCGGTTTGCCCAATGTAGCCAGCCACCAAGCCAGCCCTATCGGTTTCGATTAAATGCCCACGTTTCAAAAAACCAAGTTGCTTATAGAGTCGCCCAACCAACCGTGCCACTGTGGTTTTACCCGTGCCGGGTGGTCCGGTCAGTACCAAATGCAGACTCATATCGGCGGTTTTTAAGCCGCGTTCCTTGCGTTCAAGTTGCACCTTTAAGAAGTTCTTGAGTTGCTTAAAACTTTGTTTTATTTCTTGTAAACCAATTAAACTGTCTAACTCGGCGGTGACTGCCTCGAGCGAATCGTTCTCGAGGGCAGGGTCTAATCCCTGTAAGACAGCCCCTTCTGGTAATGGTGGAGGGGCGTAATCGTTTTCGTTGGTGCTGATGTACAAACTATGAAATGCCACTTTGTTTTTTTGATAGACAATAAAACCTGTGTTGCGCCCCGTTACAGTCAGTAACTCGGAGGCTGCATGAGAATGAACCAGAACACCATTGATGAAAAAATTGAGCAAATCAGCTTCGCGTTGTAGCTCGAGAAGATTAACCGTATTCCATTGCTGAATGTTTTCAGAACGGGTCCAATCCACAATGAGTTGATGTACACCAGCTTTATACCGAGCAATCCGAAAATGACCATCACCCGAAATCACAAATTCAAAACAATTGCTGCTATCCTCTAAACCCCAGACAAGACCGTATCCATTGTTGTCTATGCCCTCGAGTTTTTGTGTCACCAGATGCAGCTTAAATTTGGGTTTATCATAGTAAAAACCACAATCTTTCCAAACCATCCAACTGCCTTTTTCTCGTAAATGCTCAAACACATAGCGCTCTGGCTCGAGTGTCAGCACATAATCAGGGGTAACTCCCGTGAACCAATTTTTTTGATTGTCAATAAACCGCTCATCGAAAATGACCATAACTTTATTCTACTGCTTAAAGTAAAATTTGCCTGTGGGTGTTTTACAAGGACTGCTGAGGGGTGTTTCACAAGGATTGCTGATGGGTTTTTTCACATGGGTTGCCTGTGGACAGTTCTCATGGACTTAAGGTGCAATCAGCATCTACATTTAGGTAAACTTGCAGCCATGAAGAAACTCCTGATTGCCTTCGTTGGTATAACTTTAATTTCTTGTACTCCAAATGAAAGAATCGTCTCGGAAATACCCAGTTACGCTGGAGCATACGCCCGAATTACCCTTAATGGAACAGACTCACTCGAGACCTTAACCCAAATGTCTATTTCGATGCGAGAAAAATCTGCCAGTCACGGGTTCATTTTTAGGGCATTAAATTCCAGTGGTACAGCCGTCAATGCGCTGTGGATTAAAGTTGCTGGACAATCTGCCCAAACCTATTTTAGAGCCGATAACATCCGCGATAATGACCAGAAAAAAACAGTGGTTATCACGCTGCTTTCAGACCCGAACCCACCACCTTTGACCAATATTTTTAATCAAAGTATTGTCACTTTAGTCGAAGATTTACAAGACCGGCTAAAATTACCGAGCAACAAAATAAAAATCGAACGTCTATGAACATCCTTGCCCTCGAGACCAGCACCCCATACCTGGTTCTTGGCTGGACAGACCCTCAAGAAGTGCGCGAAGCCATACACCACGTCCAGCGCGCTCATGCCGAAAAAATCAGCCACTATCTAACCGAATTTGGCGCACCTCGAGCCGAAATTATTGCCATTGGTGCAGGACCCGGTTCATATACTGGGGTTCGTGTGGCTGCCAGTTATGCCCTTGGTTTGGCTCAAGCATGGCAAGCCCAAGTGGTACGTGTTCCGACGCTTGAAGCCATTGCTGCTAAAGAAACAGGGGTGGTTGCGGTTAGCCTTAATGCCCTGCGCGGCAATGTCTACAGTGCCATTTACCAAGTTGGCTCGAGTATCAAAACCATTGTGCCGATTGGTAAAAGAACCCGTGAAGAATTTATAGCACTGATTCCAGCCAACGCCAAACATCTCGAGAATCAAGCCCCTTCTGGTATTGCCCTTGCTAAACTAGCCAAGCAAAAACTCGAGACGGGTGAAGACCTAGAATTGATGTATTTATAAAAAGACCCTAAAGCTGGTATCATCTCAGGCTAGATGATTAAAGTCGAGAACTTATCTAAAGTTTTTCCAGACGGAACAAAAGCCCTTGATGATGTCAGCTTAACTATCCCTGATGGACAATTTGTTTGTATCATTGGACTTTCAGGGGCGGGCAAAAGCACTTTTATGCGTTGCTTAAACCGCCTAAACGACCCCAGTGCTGGTAAAATTCTCATCGAAGACCAGGACATTGCCTTTGCAGGTGGGCGCGATTTACGCAAATTACGCCGCCGTATTGGTTTTGTTTTTCAACAATTTAATTTGGTCGAGCGGCTTACTGCTTTTGAAAATGTCTTATCAGGGCGTTTAGGCTATTACGGGCGTTTACAAGGGGTGCTGGGATTGTTCTCGAGTGCCGATAAAGCCCTAGCAATACAAGCCCTAAAACGGGTCGGACTCGAGGAAAAAATCTATACCACTGCTAGTAATTTATCTGGTGGACAAAAACAACGGGTTGCCATTGCTCGGGCTTTGGTGCAAGAACCCAAACTGATGCTGGCAGATGAACCAACCGCCAGCATAGACCCCAAATTAAGCGGTGTGATTATGGATTTACTGAAAAGTTTTACCAAGGATGGGATTACTGTGATTGTCAATATCCACGTTCTCGAGCTTGCCCGTGAGTACGCCGAACGAATTCTAGGTTTTAACAAAGGCAAACTGATTTTTGATGGCACACCCAGTCAATTAACCGATGCCGAAGTTGACCGAATTTACGCGGGTAGCGTGGCGGATTTATGAGCCGGGCTAAAGGGTTAGGGGGCATATGATTCTGACCTATATTATTTTAGCGGTGCTGCTTTGTGCGGCAACCCTGTTCGCCCAAGGTAGCGCTCGGCGTTTAATGGTGGCTGGAGCAATTGGGGCGTTGATTGTCTTTTTTGTGCATCCTTTGGCGCAATTAACTGGAGCGTACTCGAGACATTTGCTTGCGCCTACACCATTTGGATTTTCTTTTGTCGAACCACAATTTTGGCTTATTTTTATTGTGGCGGTGGCAGTGCTGGTCACCGTTTTTGCTAAAGAACCCAACGCCAAAGTTACTGGAATTACAGGGATGGCGGCTGGTTTTACCGTGTTGGTTCTACTTTGGGCATTTTATAATTCGAGTCAAAGCGTGGTTGGTGTGAGCAGCATACCGTGGGTTCTCGAGACCTTAATTCCAATTTTTTTTGGTGCAGTCGGTTGGGTGGTTTCTCGGATGATGCTCAAAACCAAACAACTGATTTATGGCTATGTGATTTCTGCTCTGGTGATGTTCGGGGTTGGTTTGTATACATTCTCGAGTGCCGCCCCGATTACTTTTGATGCACTTCGCAATTATTACCGTGTGGTGGTTAAGATAACCCCAGGGCAAGAAAATTTGGTAATCAAGGACTGGACTGCCGACCTAGAATTTAACAACAAAGAACGCCAACGGATCAACGCCGAGTGGGTGGCATCTGAAAAAGCCATTGCCGATGCGGAAGCTGCCAAAATCAAAGCCCAAGAAGTCACGAAAAACAGCCAAAGTCTGGGCGGACAAACCCTTGAATTTGCTCAGAATGCCGAACGTGAAGCTGGGCGCTCGGTGCGTGATGCGTACAGCAAACGCGAATTTTTGCAAAAACAACGGATTGATTACGGCTTAACTTCTGCCACCCTCGAGCCACTAAGCACAATCAGCAATACCTTTGAGATGCCCAAAGGCTACAGCATTGGGCGAGATGCTGGAGAAGCCAATGCTAGACGGGTTTTTCCAACTCGAGCCGCTTATGGTTTTGGTACACTGGCACTGTTTGGAATTCTGATGTTGCTTGGTGGTGCAGCTCTTTTTTGGCGCGGCATGGCTGCCCTTGAAACACGGGACTTGGCATCTGGGGCATTGCTGGGCGTGATTATTGCGATTCTTGGCTTTGGCTTTAACGCCGTGGAATTTGACTTAGGACGCTTTATCAAAGGCTTCCCATTTATCGAAGACTTTGGACGCAGAGCCGTTCCACCAGACTGGAACGCAATTTTATCTGAAGGGCTAAAAGCCATGACGATCACTATTGCCACCGCCATGATTGGCACTGTTCTGGCAGCAATACTGGCATTGCCCTCGAGTTTCTTAGCGGCTCGCAATTTAACCGAAAAAAGCTGGTGGGGACGAATCGTCTACCCGCTCATGCGCGGTTTTTATAACCTTGACCGTGGCGTGGATACTCTAATTCTGGCACTGGTCTTTGTTTCGGCAGTGGGGTTGGGACCACTGGCTGGGGTATTGGCAATGGGCATTCACAGCATGGCAGATTTAGGCAAGTTGTATTCCGAAGCCATTGAAAACGCTGAACGCGGACCCATCGAAGCCCTCGAGGCATCTGGAGCGCCCGGCACAAGCATTATTCGTTGGGGTGTGCTGCCGCAAGTGCTGCCACTTTTTGTCTCGTATACGTTGTACCGCTTTGAAATCAATTTCCGGGTTTCGATTATTCTTGGTTTTGTTGGGGCGGGCGGGGTGGGGTTCTTAATTCAAGAAACAATGCGAAGCGGCAAGTACAACCAAATGATTATTCTGGTGGGCTTGGTAGTCTTAATGGTCAATGTACTGGATTTTATCAGTGCCAACGTCCGCCGCCGCTTGGTCGGATAGACAGCAAAAAAGCGCGGCAACTGCCGCGCTTTTTTTATTTGATAATTTGTAATGCCCGTCCCACATGTTCAAAAGCGTGAAGCGCTTTCTCGAGTTGTTCTTGGGTGTGAGCGCCGTTGTAACTGGTGCGAATAATGCACTGGTCTTTTGGTACGGCTGGCGGCAAACTTGGGGTGGTAAAAATTTTAGCGTCCCAAAGCCCGCGCCAAAAACGAATCGCCATGTCTTGGTCGCCCGCCATGACTGGGATAATTGGGCTATTAGAACCCAGTAAATCAAAACCGAGATTTAAGAGGTTAGAACGCATAAAATTGACGTTTTTCCACATGTTCTCGCGGTGATGCGGTTCTGAACGCATAATCCGCAGTGCCTCGAGCGCTGCCGCCACACTTGGGGCGGGCAATGCCGCATTAAAAATAAATGGACGACCCGTGTGCTTAATAAAGTCAACAATATCACGGTCTCCAGCCACAAAACCACCGACTGAAGCAAACGACTTAGAAAATGTACCAACCACTAAATCCACTTGGTCTTCGATGCCAAAGTGAACATGCGCCCCTTCACCTCGAGGTCCTAAAACTCCGTGGGCGTGGGCATCATCGCAAATGACTCGAGCGCCATACTTTTTGGCCACGGCTGCCACTTCATCGACTGTACCAATATGCCCAGACATGCTAAACACACCTTCGGTGTAAACCAAACGCCCGCCGGGTTTACCGACATCGGCAGCCAACATCCGCTCTAAATCGGCGGCATCGTTGTGCTTAAAGCGTTTTAAGTTATCCCATGCCCAACTTAAACGCGCTCCATCTATTAAACTGGCATGATTTTCGCGGTCAAAATACACCAAGTCATGCCGCGCCGCCAGCGCCACCACACTGGTGGCACACGCCAAAAATCCAGCCCCAAAAATAATCGTGGCTTCTTTACCGACAAATTCGGCAAGTTCACGTTCAAAAATTTCGTGAATCTCGAGCGTACCAGTTAAGAACCTCGAGCCGGTGCAGCTTGTGCCGTATTGGTCAATTGCTTTTTTACTGGCTTCACGGATACGCGGGTCTTGGGTTAGTCCAAGGTAATCGTTGCTGCCAGTTAGCACATATTCTTCGCCCTCGACGATAACACTGCCACCACCATGTTTTTGAATGGCTTTGAAATACGGATATAAACCCATAGCGATGGCTTCATCGGCTCGGTTGTATTTACGTGCTTTCTCGAAAGCGTCCACCATTTGTGTTGCTGTTTGTGTCATGAATCCCCCTAAATCTGGTTACTCGAGCGGTTTGGCTGTTCGAGCGAGTAGTATAAAGTATCACGGTTGAGGCATTCAAAATTAGGGTTATCTTGCACTCGAAGAGTAGCCCCACCTTGCACTCGAGCCTAACGAGCGTTCCAGAACCGAACAATCAACCAAGCCGCGATTGCAACAACCGCTAACCCAAAGATAAAACCAACTACCACAATTGCTCCACGAAAAACTGCTAGTAAAATCTCGAGAACTCGAGTTTGCGCCCACATACTGCGTGCCAAGTTATTTTCCGACCAGAAGACAAAGCCAAGTGTACCCAAAAGCAGAACCCCAAAGGCGGCTGCGCCAATACCAGCCAAGAACCAACCAAGAACACCACCGACTAGCGCCAACACAATCGTCATGGGAATACGCCAAGTTTGGCTGATGCCGTAAGCTCGTTTAGGAATAGCGGCTCGAGTGTCGTGCAACCACCAAGCCAATTTTGTGGCAACCGTGGTTTTTTGGCTTCCAAGGCGCTGTACCCGAACATCTTGTTTGGCTCGAGCTTCGATGCGTTGGCTTTCCGTCCAGACCCCTTCTTGGGCAATCGGATGAGCATTTCTTGCAAAAAGCGCCAATTGGGTTTGGCACGAATCGGCACTTTTGGTAAATACTTCGCCACTTTGTTGCGGCAGGGCTTGAAGCTGCTTAATCAGCACCAAAGGCAGCACCGACTCCAAACTCGAGACTTTTTCAGCCCAAGTCTTACCTACTGCTCCGAGACTTTGTTCTAAACGCTTTTCGATGGCTTGCAGCGTTTCGAGTTGAGAAGGCATAGGCAAGTTTAACAAAGAATTACGAACCCACCACTGAATTAAGAAAAAACCGATGCAAACGCGGGTCAGACGTTAATTCGGGATGAAAACTCGAGACCAAAAGCCTATCTTGTCGTGCCAAAACAATCTGATGCTCAAATTCTGCCAATACCTCCACGCCCTCACCGACTGACTCGAGAATTGGCGCTCGAATAAAAAGGGCTGGGAAGGGTGTCGCCAGCCCTTTTACGGCTAGTGGCGTTTGGAAACTATCCACTTGTCGCCCAAAAGCATTGCGCTTCACCCGCATCTCGAGCAAACCCAGCTTTGGTTGTTCAGAACTAACAATTTCGGAAGCCAGCAAAATTGCCCCAGCACAGGTCGCAAAAATCGCTCCGCCGTTCTTGTAATACGCCGTCAGTGCTTCGATAAACCCGTAATGAACCATCAGTTTACCAATCGTGGTACTTTCGCCGCCCGGAAAAACAATTCCATCTAAGCCCTCGAGATGCTTAGGAAGACGCACTTCTGTAACTGTGCAACCAAGGCTCTCGAGCATAATGCGATGTTCACGAAACGCACCCTGTAAGGCTAAAACACCAATTCTCATATCTTCCTTTCAGGAGGCAAAGGGCAAAAGGCGAAAGCAAAAACCTTTGCCTTTTGCCCGCTTCCTCACCAACCCCGCACAGCCATTTTTTCTTCTGGGGTTAATGCCACAACTTGAATGCCAACCATCGCTTCGCCTAGATTACGGCTAACTTGGGCAAGCATGTCTGGGTCGTTGTAATGGGTCGTGGCTTTGACAATCGCTTGAGCGCGTTTAATTGGGTCGCCGCTTTTGAAAATACCGCTACCAACGAAAACACCATCCATACCTAACTGCATCATCAGGGCAGCATCGGCAGGGGTGGCAATTCCGCCAGCCGCAAAGTTCGGCACAGGCAGTTTGCCATTTGCCCAGACATAACGCACCAATTCATATGGGGCTGCCATATCTCTAGCGGCTGCCATTAGTTCATCTTCGCGTAAGCCTTGAATTTTACGAATTTCACCAACAATTAAACGGGCATGGGTGACAGCTTCAACCACATCGCCAGTCCCCGGTTCGCCTTTGGTGCGAATCATGGCTGCGCCTTCGCCAATCCGCCGCAGGGCTTCGCCAAGGTTGCGGCTACCACAAACAAAAGGCACTTTGAAATCGTGTTTATTGACATGGTAAGCATTGTCGGCTGGGGTCAGGACTTCGGATTCATCAATAAAATCCACCCCAAGGCTTTGCAAAATTTGTGCCTCGACAAAATGCCCAATACGGCACTTTGCCATCACAGGAATTGTCACCGCTTCGATAATCCCCACAATCATGTCAGGGTCAGACATCCGCGCCACCCCACCATCACGGCGAATATCGGCGGGGACTCGCTCGAGTGCCATAACCGCCGTTGCGCCAGCGTCTTCGGCAATACGGGCTTGGTCTGGTGTGACCACATCCATAATCACCCCGCCCTTGAACATTTCCGAGAAGCCAGTTTTAATTCTAAGTGTGCCAGTTTCAGCAATTATCATAAGGCTAAGAGAATACTCGAGGGCAAGCTAAGGGTCTGATAATTAGACTAGATGTGTAGACAGCTTTCATTCGAGCAGCAGATATGATGTGTCGCTCGAGGCAGAATAAGCGTTTTTACTCTAGGAAAATAAGCATCACCCTGCTACGATTTTGGCATGGTCACGACCTTCATCAATCCATTTACAGATTTTGGATTCAAAAAAATCTTTGGCGAAGAAGCCAGTAAACCACACTTAATTGATTTTCTGAATTCCATTTTACCAGAGGTTGCCCAAATCAAAGATTTAAGTTTTAAGAACCCTGAGCAATTACCAAAAGGTGAAAATGACCGGAAAGCAATTTACGATATTTACTGCCAAGGATTAAATGGCGAATACTTTATTGTTGAACTGCAAAAACTCAAGCAGAACTTCTTTAAGGACAGAACACTGTTCTATGCAACTTTTCCGATTCAGGAGCAA
>JANNVX010000107.1:0-7864 GCA_031414595.1 Deinococcales bacterium | reverse complement strand
GTACTTGGGGTGGTGACGGGGTTAGATGATGGTGGATTTGAGTTTGGATTCGTGGCTGGGGTTAGACTCGAGACTGGGTTAGATGTTGGTTTATTGGGGGTTACCTGCCAATTTAGTGCTACCTAACACCTCCTGAGTAGTTACTGTCAAGAATAATAAAGTTTGAAACTATTCGATTTTTAAGTAACGTTCTAAACGATGTTTTAGAATCAAAAAAATAATATAGTTTTATACTATGAAGGCAAATTAGTGCTTTAGTAAGAATAATATAGTTTTAAACTATTAAGACCTTTAATGCGTGTTCCGCACTTGGCGACATTAGCCTTTACGACTGGTTAATCCAAACACAAAGGGTGGTGCTGGTCTACCCATCTCCTTAAAGTCTGCTTCAATTTCCTCGCGCTGATTGGTCTGGCGTGTAATACCACTGGGCTGTAATTGAGCTAACCAAAGTTCTAAGGCATCATCTGGTTCTTCTTGGTACATCTCGAGAATCTTGGGTTCTGTCGGGGTAATTTCGTACCAATTGATGTACCGATGAAGGCGTTCTAAATGCTGTTCTGGACTTTGACTCGAGGCAATCAACCCAAGCATATGTGATTCCTCGAGCATGATTGAACCTGCTTCTTTGCTTCTTAGAAGTTGCAGTAATTTGCTGGTGTAGTCACGCCAGACTGTGTTGACTTCACGTTTTTGACGGTTTCTTTGGCTCATATGATTAACTCCTTTTTGTACATCCTTTGCTTGTAGTGGCTATTTATTGAAAAACTATCCAAACTTCCTTTGAATCAAACTCCAGCACAAGGCAATAACAAACCCAACGAACATAATCACTGCCCAACTTGGTAATTGCAGCATCATTGCCAAGCTGTACGAGTAAACCCCAGCACAAAGGGTTAAAGACCAGACCAATGGAATGGCGAATAATTGTAGAAACCCATCAAGGTCATGCCCATAGCGCTTCTCGAGTAAGAATAAGACAATGGCAAAAACCATTAGGCTCGAGACAAGACAAAGCGCAATCGAGGCATTGACAGTCACGAGTAACCTTGTGGTCAAACCCCCAGCCAGAACTGCAAAGACAAGCAACTCGAGGTGAATCCATTTCATAGTGCCTCTGGGTTTGTTTTACCAAAAAATCGAATACTCAGTTGTTCTCGTAACCGATGATTCTCGAGGGTGAGTTTGCCAAGTAAGCGCTCAAGTAGGATTTCTTGGGCTTTTGATCGCTCGAGTTGTTTTTGAAGATTCAAATTCTCGGTCTCGAGTAAACCAGATTGTTGTTCTGAACTTATAAAAGCATCATTTCCAAACCGTTCGTATAAAGCTCGCCAAGAAAATAAGGTTGAGGCAAGAATTTTGTGTTCTCGAGCTACAACACTTGGTCGTTTATGTTGTTCAATGACTTCTTTAACCATTCGTAACTTAAATTCAGGGGTGTATAACTTCCGGGTTTTCATTCTCGGTTGCCCCCTGTTGACTCGGGGGTATCTTCTCTGCTCGAGGTATCCTCGAGAATGGTTTTGCGTTTGGCTGGTGGAATCCATTTTTTCCAATGCTCTGGAATATCTAATCGCATTGGCTCGAGGTTCTGGGCGATCAAATAGCCATACTCGAGAACCCCTGTCATTTGAAGGTAACGGGCATCTTCGACTAAATTCAGTAACTCGAGGGTGGTTTTGGCACTGACCACAAATGGTTCGGTTCTCTTATCGCTTGGGTAAATCCTCAGTAAAACCAGTTTCTCGGCTCGGTCTAAACGGAGGACTTTACCAGCCGCACTCCAGAAGGTATCAGTACCATTTAAGTCAGCGGCATTCTCGAGCGGTACGATTCGAGCCAATTGTAGTTTGGTTAAACGCTGATTGGGTAAGGTTTTAGCGTATAAAGTTGCTCGCCAAGACCCAGATAGTTTTATCAATGGTTGGTCTGGATGGTTCTTTTTCCACCTCGAGAAGACCTTTGGATGAACTCGAGCTTGGTAAGTGCCGTTTTCTGGGGTAGCGAAGTTAATTTGAACTCGAGTACCTTGGTGATGGTCTTGGATGGTGACATTGGCTTGGATAAAGAAATGATGGTCGTATTGGATATGAATACCTTTTGGGATTGGTTTTGGGGTGGTTGTCAGGCTCGAGAACATCGATTTGGTCATATTGGACTCCTGATTGTCGGCAACAACTGGATTTTTTTGGCTATGGCTGAGCGGGTTAATTCAATTGGCTCGAGTTGGATGGCAAGTCGTTTTTTACTAAGTTATCCATCACTGACTGTGTTTCATGGTTCGTAACCTCCAGAAGAATCCGAAAAATTTGACGGTTCAGAAGCACCCGAACCTACTTCTGACCTACTCGAGTTTGAGTCTTCAGTAGCCATAACGCTCGGGGCAAAGTCTTGAAAGCTCGGCTGGAAATTGAAGTCTGAACGGGTATATTTTGGTTCATCAACCACAAGTGGTTCATCCTCGAGATATGCCGCTTTTTTAGTATTGCTGAGGCTCATCCCTTGAATTGAGACTCGGGGTTCAACAACTGTGGCAATTAACTGTTGCCCATTTAGTGTCCCAGAAGCATGAACAAACTTTGCAACTTGAAGAGCCTGCATTTGCTCGAGGGCGACTCGGGTATAAATCGAAAAGCGAGTAGTTCGGCGCTTACCAGGGTAAATCTGAATCTCGAGAATCCCTTGTTCTGGATTGAAATGACCAATGTCACCTGTGCAGGACCAAAAAGCGGGTTGGTGCTGATTTTCTGCTGTGATGGCACGAAGGCGGCGTAAGGACATGGTGTGGTCAAGCGTGGCATCTGCTTGGCAACGAATGTGCAAGGTGGCTCGCCAATGACCGTTGAGGTTAGCAGTTGAACGTAAGGCTTCAAAACTAATCACGGCACGATGTTTATGTTTTTGAATCTCGAGTTTGACTTGCTTACCGTGTCCAGAATCAGTAATTTGGGTGTTACAGACAAGAAAAGCATGGTATTGCTGACTGATTTGGACTTGGTAATCACGGGTGGTTTCGGGTGGTTGAGGCATTGAGCTTCTCTCCTTGGGCAAAATAAAAGCAACAGCTTCTTTGAGTTGCCCTTTGGGAAGGGCGAAGCTGTTGCGAGTCTTTTGGGAAAGGGTTGCCTTTACATCAAGGGGATGGTTGGGCGATTAGAGGACTTTAACACAGAGTCAAGGAGCGAGACAAGACATTTTATATCATATTTTACTATGACATAATTTAACTCGTTACAAAATAGTTCCGAAATCAGCAGCATACTCATGTGCTTGAGCCTGACTTTCTCCGTGCCATTCGCCTTCGGATTCGCAAAGCGCGACTTAAAAAAGGACTTTCTCAGGAAGAAGCCTCGGAACTGATAGGCTTGCCATTACGGACTTATCAAATTCTCGAGAGTGAACATGCCAAACACACCAACCCTAGTCTCGAAACGATTATGCAAGTCTCGAGAAAACTTGAAATTCCTGTCGGGAAGCTGCTGGCTTTGCCAAGTCCGAAGGAACTAGGAACAATCTTCCCTAAAGAAAAGCGACCTCGCAAGGGAAATACACACTGAGGTCAAATCGCTTTATTTAGCCGAACACCATTGATGGATAAGGCATTGACAGTCACAATCACTGTGGAGGCACTCATCAAAAGGGCTGCCCACTCTGGACGCAACAAAATCCCCAAGGATGGATACAACACCCCAGCCGCAATTGGAATGGCTAGAACATTATAAATCGCTGCCCAAAATAAATTCTGCACAATTTTTTGCCGCACCACTCGAGCAATCTGAATCCCACTGGCGACACTCGAGGGGTCGCTTTTTACCAATACCACATCGGCAGTTTCCACCGCGACATCTGTACCCGCACCAATCGCAATGCCAACTTCTGCCATTGCCAGCGCAGGAGCGTCGTTGACTCCATCACCAATCATTGCCACTTTACGCCCCTCGAGTTGCAGGGCTTTGACTTTATCGGCTTTGTCTTGTGGTAAAACCTCGGCAATAACGGTATCTATACCAATTTGCTTGGCGACGGCTTGGGCAGTTCGGGTGTTATCGCCAGTCAGCATCACGGTTTGAATGTTCAGTGCGTGTAGCGCAGCCACGGCATTTTTGGCAGTTGGGCGAATCACATCGGCTACAGCAATCAGCCCTAGCAGCTGACCGTCTCGAGCCACATACATCGCCGTTTTGCCTTCACTCGAGAGGCGCTGGCTGCTTGCCTCAAGCACTTGGGTAGCAATCTTTTTTTCCTGCATCAAACGCAGATTGCCAATCAGCACTGTTTTTCCTTGAATGGTTGCGCTAATCCCCAGCCCAGCAATCGAATCAAAATTTTCTGGCGCGACCAACTCGAGCTTACGCTGTTTGGCTTCACGCACAATTGCCTCGGCAAGCGGATGCTGCGAGGACTGGTCGGCACTGGCAGCCACCCGCAATAACTCGAGTGGGTCAGTTCCTTGGCTTGGCTCGAGGTCAGTCACGGCGGGTTTACCTTCGGTTAAAGTGCCAGTCTTATCAAAAATAACCGTGTTGATGCTGGCGGTTGCCTCGAGTGCTGTGGCATTCTTGAACAGCACTCCTTCTTTGGCAGCCCGCCCAACCCCAACGGTAATCGCGGTTGGGGTTGCCAATGCCAGTGCATCTGGGCAAGCAATCACAATCGCACTGACGGCTGCCGCCAATGCAAAAACCACACCTTGGGTACTGAACAGCATCCAAGCCGTAAAGGTTAGGATTCCAGCACCTAGAGCCACAAAAACAAGGTACTTACCCGCCGTGTCTGCCAATTGTTGGGCTGGGGCTTTACTGGCTTGGGCATCTTGAACCATCTGGACAATTTTTGCTAAAGCTGTATCCGCCCCAACCGCCGTTGCCTTAAATTGAAACGCACCTGATTGATTGACCGTTCCGCCTGTCACTTTTGCGCCCGATTCTTTTTGAACGGGTATCGGTTCGCCCGAAATCATGCTTTCGTCCACATAACTCGAGCCAGATGTCACCGTACCGTCTACGGCAACACGGTCTCCGGGCTTGACGATAATTTCATCGCCAACCACAATTTGCTCGAGTGGGATTTGTTGTTCTTGCCCATTTCGCAGCACCCGAGCCGTGGCAGGCGCAAGTTTTAAGAGGGCTTCGACGGCTCGACCCGTGGCAAACCTTGAGCGCATCTCGAGCCAATGTCCAGCCAAGGAAAAACTGGTCAGCATCGCTGCCGCTTCAAAAAAGACATCGCCACCCAGAAAAACTGTGGCTACCACCGAATAGAGGTACGACACCAAAATACCCACGGCAATTAGGGTCATCATTGTCACATCCGCTTTTTTGAGCGAATTCCAAGCACTCGAGGTAAATGGATACGCACCCCAGAGGACAATCGGTGTGGTGAGAATCAGTCCAAACCATTCCATGCTTAAACCAAATGGTGGCTCAAACCTAAAACCAATGCCCATTCCGATAGGCGAGAACAGCACCACTGGGATGGTCAGCACTAAACAAACCCAGAAGCGCCGCAGCATATCGCTAACCATGCTTTTATCATGACCAGCGTGTTCGTTATGGTTTACTTTTGGTGGCATCGCGCCATGACTCGAATGATCCATAATGGCTTTGGCTGGAGTTTCTGGTGCATGATTATGCTGCATAAAATCCTTTTAATACGTTGCGTACCAAGTTTCATCGGTTGTGGTCAGTTCTTGGGGTGTGGTTGCCCATTTTTTCCACCACGGCTGCCCGAATTCACCAACAATTTCGGCTAGACGCTGGACTCGCGCTCGAGCCACCGACTCGAGCCAATGCCGCCGTTCTAGGGCGGATTCGATTTGCATGGCTTCTTGCCAGACGGCTCGACCGGCTAAAAAACCTGATGCCCCAGCAGTACAAGCAATTTTTACTTGAATTGCAAATTCGTCGAAATCAACCCCCGCCGAAAGTAAAATCCAAGGGGCGCTTGAAGCGGCGTTCAATTCTTGGCAGGCTTCGAGCATCCTTTGTTGGTCGCGTTCAAAACGCGAGTCGGTTGGAAATTCGGCTTTGAGGACATCCGTGCCAAGCTGGGTTAGTTCTCGAGCAGTGCGTGCTACAAGGCTCGGTTTGCGCTGCGCGAACACCTTAGGGTCAGATTCGTCAGTAATGGCAGGATAGGCAACAGGTTCGACCAAAGCAGGTAAGTCATGGGCTTGGCATTCTTTAATAAAACGCCTAGTTATCGCCCGTTGTCGTTCGGCAATTTCGAGTAAATCGGGGTGGTAATACACCAAGATTTTCGCTGCCGATGCGCCCATACGCCTGATTTTCTCGAGACTCCAGTCTTCTAAAAATTCTGTGATTCGAGCGCCGCCCTCATCGGTGTAGCCACTGGCTTCGATACCAACCAGTAAGCCTGTACTGCGTGGCAAATCGGCGTTGGCAATGACTTGGGCTGCCCCATAAATTGGGTCGAGTAACACAGCACTCGAGACTGGAGCAAGTGCTACGGTTAAATCGCGCTTATAAGCAGTCAGCATTTGGGCGCTGACCAGATTGGGCGTGCTTGGTTGAATCATGCGCTGCATCGAAGCGCGGTGATCCATCGCCGTCATTGCAAAAAAACCTTGGTCAGTGGCAATTTGTTGTAAGCCACGTAATTTACCAACAGTTAAGGTTTTACTTAAAGTCTGCATAAATCCTCGAGTGCCACTTGTTATTAGCCCAGACCACGTTTGATAATCTCAAATTCTTCGAGGGAAATTTCGTTCTTGGCAAATCTTTGTCGAGCAATCTCGAGGGCGGGGTCGTTGTTGAGTGTAGCTGGTAAATCCTTACGCTTGGCATCATCCGAGAACCAGCGCAACAGCATCACGACACCAAAAATTGCCAGCACCACAAAGAACAGCATTCCAACGCCACTGAAGCCATCCATTCCGTACCCATTCGACATCATGATATTCTCCTTTTGGTATTTCGATTCTAGGGGCTGTATCTTTAGGCTGGCTGTGGCGAAACTGAATTCAAGCTAAACAACATCGATTAGCTAACCGAGAAAATATGAAATGGTGATAAGTGCGCCAAGTTTGTGATGGGATAAGACATCATTATTCATATATGTGGCGCAAGACTCGAGGCTAATCGGGTCAATAATTCTTCGCCGTGTTCGTAACCGGGTCGCAAGTAAATCATGGCAAAAGTTTTCCAGTCTTGGATAGCCGCAACTTCTGAGTTGTCCTCGAGTTTGATGTGTGGATATGCACCGTACTCAATGTAGCCATTAAATTCCTTAGCCACAGCTTCGAGCAAAATAAGTTTGGCATCATCCCAAATAATCGTGTAAGGCAGTGCAAAACACGGTTTTCCACACGAGCCACCTAAGCCAATGACGGGTAAACCCGCGTAGGTTGGATATTCTTTGCGATTCTGAATACGTTCGAGAAACGCAGCACGGTCTCGAAGTAATTTCTTGTCAGCAATTTTTTGCGACATCACCCATGCACCAACTGGAACTTTTGCCATTGAAGACTCCTTATACTTGTGCAGTCACAAGATTTGATACTTTGGTTTGAAGCACAGTAGAAATAGGGGCTTTAAAACCACGCAGCCTAAGTGCATTACCCAGCACAAAAACACTCGAGAATCCCATTGCCGCACCCGCCAAAACAGGATTGAGTAACCAGCCAAACAGAGGATAAAGCGCTCCGGCTGCGACTGGTATTAAAATAATGTTATAAGCAAATGCCCAGAACAAATTAAAGCGGATGTTGCCAATTGTACTTTTGGAGAGCGCCACAGCATTGGGTACGCCACGCAAATCGCCTGACATCAAAATCACATCGGCAGTTTCAATTGCCACATCTGTTCCTGTACCAATGGCAATACCAACGTCGGCTTGAGCAAGG
>JANNVX010000106.1:0-71106 GCA_031414595.1 Deinococcales bacterium | reverse complement strand
ATTTGTCCGTAAATAACTTCCCTATTTGGAAATGATGAAACATTGTTTCTAGCAGGACAGACACAGGGGTCTGTCCCTACAAAATCCATAAAAATACGTCAGGTAGGGGCGGACCCCCGTGTCCGCCCTGCGACCAATTGTATGTTTTTGGTTTAATTGAAATCGGGAAGTTATTCTTGGACAGTTCCTAAGCTCGAGACACGCCAAAAGCATAAGCCGAGGCTCGAGCGGGTTTATTTCGTATCGAGTAACTGCAATGCTTGTGGAATTTTCAGGACTAAAAGTTTTTCGCTTGGATGAACCAAACTCTGGTACAAATCTTGGGTATTTTGTGAAACCAACCAGTCGGCTTTATTTTTAATCGCAATCCCAATAATCCAGTCATCATCGGTATCAGGTGAACGTTTCCCCACACGACGATTGGCAACAAAGACCGCCCGTTGCCGTAAAATCAGCAATAAATCCTCTAAATCTTCGAGTGAAATATATTGTCGTGCATCTCGAGTTTGAAAATACTGCTGCACAACCCCAATCAACTCTTCGATTTGCAATGCCGATGTAAGCAGCGTGAAACGTTTAACTCGCCAAAAATACATCAGGCGTTTTGCACCAACACCACCAAGCAAAAACGAAATATAAACATTGGTATCAAAAACAACTTGCAGCATTAACCACGACGATAATTTTGCACAGCCATTACTGCAAGCAGATTGGCTTCATCATCAGGCATGGATTCTTTGCCCATCAAACGGTCAAAAGCAGCCTCAGTCTTGGCGATGGTCAACAATTTTTCAATGGCTTCGGAGGTATTAAGCCCGTACTGTATTTGAAAAGCCTCGAGTTGAGAAGCTGTCTTTTGCTCGAGTTGAAGTGTTTGTAACATAAAAGCATTCTAGCAGGGTTTTACTTGAGACACACCAAAAGCATAAGCCGAGGCTCGAGAATTAGATGATGTTCACAAGCAATGATTGATGCTACTATTTATGTTATGAATCAAACCATAAATGCAATTCGCATCAGTGCTACTATCCCCGCGCACCTAGCCAATTTTCTTGAGCAGTACCAAAAAAATCATGGACTCGAGAACCGCAGCCAAGCCTTGAGCCAAGCCATCACTGCCTTACAAGAACTCGAGATGATCCGAGGTTACGCCGAAATTGCCCAAGCCCAAGCCACTGGTCAACTGACCTACGAAGACTTTGAGAATGGAGACGGACTAGAGGACACCGAATGGAAATCATAAGACGCGGCGATATTTGGCTCATAGATTACCGCCCAGACGGACGAGACGGCGAAGCAGGAAAAACACATCCGGGTATTATCATGACCAACAACCACGCCAATGCCCAAATGCACCTGCTCATGACCATCCCACTAACCAGCAACACCGAAAAAATTTATTTCACCGAGATTCTGTTACCCGTCGAACGTACCAACCTCGAGCATGACAGCAAAGCCCAAATCGCCGCATTGAGAAGCACCCATATTAACCGACTGATAAAACGACTTGGGTTTGTGCCAGAGGATTTAATGCAGCAAATAGATGAAAAAATGCGCTTACACCTAGGATTAAACTAGGTTCGAGACGCGCCAAAAGCATAAGCCGAGGCTCGAGAAGGGTGGGCTTGAGTTAAGACCAGAATTTATTATTATTTATGATTTTGACGTACAATGTTTTATGCTGACCTCCATAACAATCAATAAAACACTTTTGCAAACCCTAGACCGAATTCGTAAACAACGCGGTATCCGAACTCGAGCCAAAGCACTGGAAATTGTTTTAACCGAAGCTGTCGAAGCTGACCCATTAGAAAGAATCTGGCAATCCCCAAAGAGCAGTGATGCCATTCCAAAAAAAGTTTTACAACAACTGCAACAAGACCGCCAAGCCAGAGCCGCAGGGCAAATTGTAAAAACCACTTCTTATGAAGAAGTTAAAGCTAGACTCGAGCGCAAAAGAAATGCCGCTTAACCCCAAAGCTGCGCCGCTCCGTTTGGTGTACAAAGACATGGCACTGGAAAAACTAGAAAAAATGCCACTCGAGGAAGCTGAACAAATTAACCAATCGTTGCAACGACTAGCCTTGACTGGGCATGGTGACACTGAAATGCTGGGCGACGAGTACATCAGTGTTTTTAGGTTAAGAGTTGGAAAACGTCGAATCTTTTTTGATTTGGTCAGTCAAACCAGAGAACTTGTTGTGCAGGACATTGAAAACAGAGGTCAGGCGTATACCAAGAAATCCAGAGCTAAAGGTAAACGATAGGAGTTCTACTTGAGATGCGCCAAAGGCATAAGCCAAGGCTCGAGAATGGTGCGCGATTTTTTAAGGCATTCAAAGCAAGGTTTACACCAGTTCTCGAGTCAGAACAGTCCCACCATTTTTTGGAATTAAAGATAACTGCACTTCAAAATCCAGCGAATGCGCGTAATCCACCAGTGTTTGCAATTGCAAAACATCGCCGCTTGTTTCCATTTGAGAAATCCGAGCGCGTTTCACACCAACCAAAGTCCCAGCTTGTTCTCCTGTTAAACCACGTTCTAACCGAGCTTGACGCAGTAAATCACCAACTCGAGAAACCAGAACGGCTTTGTTCAATTCACTGAGGATAGAATCTGTTTGGACACCCAATTTTTTCTTTAGGTTTTCAGGGTTTCCAATAATTTGCATATGCGAAGTTTCTTCGAGAAAGGCTTTGGTTTGAGCTTCGAGTTCTTGATTCATATAATCACCTCAGTTTGACCTTTTGCATAAAACATAGCGACTTGAGCAGTCCAGTACAATAATTGTTGATTTGCTGCGTCTTCTTTTTTGCACTCAAAACGACCCAAAGCAAAAGCATCTTCGGCAACTCGGAAGAAATACACTCTAGCGCCGCCGTCATCAGTTCGGGCTTTTAATTCCATCACAGCACCAGCAAGGGGCTTTATGAACCTGCAATTTGTGCCATAAAATTGTAAATCTTCAATCATGGCAATGGCTTTATCTACACAATCTTGTTTACCACTTAAAGCCGTTTGCAGTAAATCCTCAAGTAAAGCAGGATGGTCTCTTTTGCTCTCGAGTGGGTGTTGCGTAAGGAAAGTGCGGAACAGCTTCACTTGTTTAGCTTAGACGAAACAATGTTTTGTGTCAAACAAATTTACTCGAGATACGCCAAAGGCTTTAAGCCGAGGCTCGAGAATGGCGTGATGTTGGGAATGTGGGCATTCTGTCCATCACTACTCACCTAAGACGACAATTTCTCGAAGAATTTCGGGTCAATTTTGATGTTGGGATTTTCTTGCATTAAACGTTCTGCAAGATAATTCATAAGCTCACGCCAATTTTGGTAAGTCGAAACCTCAATGATTTCAAAGCGAGACTTTTTTGATTTCAACTGTATGTTAAATTTTCCATACCAAAGAAAACTTGTAGGAATTATTTCTACCAGAACAATATCTTCGTACTTTACTTTTGTCCTCAATAAACCCCAAAATGCGTAAGTATATATTTCTTTCTCTCTTAGATAAGTTGTGGACAAACTTGAGATAAGGAAAAAAAAGATAACCCCTAATATATTCCACAATAAGTCATTGACTGGGGCTTTATTGCTAATTTTTTGGATCAGCGAAACCGTAGCCCCAACGCAAACCAGCATAGTAGCTATTTGTGCAAAGTAAGCTGAGGGAAAACACTGGCTTTTAATCATAAGAATCACAGGGTGGGACTTCGCCCACCCATTCCCGAACACGTTATCTCTTTGCAGCCTCGAGTATCACGCTCTCGAGAACATCGGCTGCAAATTTGGCATCATCGCTTGTCAGCACAAGCGGCGGCGCAAGGCGAATGGCATTACTGCCAGCGCCTAGTAAAATTAAGCCTTTCTCGAGGGCTAGTTTTTGTACTGCATCGCGCATTTCTGGGTTCTCGAGTTTGTTTTCTTTAACAAATTCCAGTCCAATCATCAAACCGCGTCCGCGTACATCGCCCAGTTCTGGCACTCGAGTTTGCACCGCTTTCATCCGCTCAAGCAGGTACGCCCCTTGAACCTTGGCGTTTTCCATTGCCCCATTCTCGAGAATATCCAAAGTGGCAAGCGCGGCGGCACTCGAGACGGGGTTGCCGCCAAAAGTTGTGCCGTGTGCGCCAGGTCCCCATGTGCTGATGCTGTCTTTGAACATCACTGCACTGATTGGATAACCAGAAGCCAAGCCTTTTGCCAACACCACAATGTCTGGTTTTACATTGTCGGCTTCGCAAGCTAAGAATTGTCCTGTGCGTCCGACACCTGTTTGGACTTCATCGGCAACCAATAAAATCCCGTGCTTATCGCAAACCTCACGCAGTTGGCGCATAAAACCTGCTGGTGGCACAATGTAGCCGCCTTCGCCTTGGATGGGTTCAACAAAAATAGCCGCGACTTCTTCGGCTGGGGTGGTGTGCTTAAATAAATACTCAAGATGCTCGAGTACCATGTCCGCAGTTCGTGGGTACTTGTACGGCTGTGGGTACGGGGCATGGAACACACCGGGGACAAGATTGCCAAAGCCTTTGCGGTACTTAGAAACACTGGCGGTCAGGCTCAGTGCGCCCATGCTGCGCCCGTGGAAACTGCCCGTAAAAGCAATAAAGTAGGGGCGTTTGGTGTGATACCGCGCCAGTTTCATGGCGGCTTCGATGCCTTCTGTACCGCTATTGCCAAAGAACACGCGGTAATCCTCGCCCACGTGTTTTTTCAGGCGTTCGGCAAGTTCTATTTGTGGCTCAGAGGCAAAAACCGCAAAGCACAAATGCTGCACTTTGGCAGCTTGTTCTTGAACGGCTTTAACCACAGCAGGGTGAGCATAGCCAGTGGTGTTGACGGCAATTCCAGCCATCATGTCCAGAAATTTGTTGCCGTCCACATCGGTTAGCCAACAGCCTTGTCCGTGTGAAATGACCATTGGGAAAGAAACCGCGTTAGAAGTGCTTAAAGAATTTGCATAGCGTTCGAGGAACGCTTTTGATTTGGTAAAGTCCATGTTGTGACCGCCTTTATTGACTCGAGAAAACTCGAGTACGAAAAATTAGAAACGAAGCCGTCAGCAGCAAATGGCGGGTCAATTGAACCGCTTGTGCCACTGAAACCCGCGCCTAATCGTAGCGACCTCATGAGTAAATTGTACTCGAGAAGAATGGAAAATGTAACCCCGCTTGCTGGATTGAACTGACTAACTTCAGGTAACGCACTTTCTCAAGGGTCAATGCAAGGAGTGAACTCTCACGTACTCCCCCCGCCTTCGGCGACCCCCTCGAAAAAGAGGGGGTCTAGGGTGGTGTACTTTTTACTTTTGCTCAAAATTGAAATGACGAAACAAACCAAACAACCCTCTCCCGCGCTGTTTGGCGGGATGAGGGTAACGAGCCTAAGCGAGTTGGGTGAGGGTTGCACCGCGTTGATGGTAAATCATTTTCGAGCAATGGGTTTTTATGGTCTTATCACCGGCTGACTAAAGTTCTGACGGCTCGAGTCTGATTATTGGTGTTGGCGATAGGATACTCTGGATTGGCTTGTTGGTCGTCTGGGCGCACAAATACCCTCGAGTCTACTTCTATTGGCATCGGCGGACGCATTTTTTCACGCATTGGTTTGGCTGGAATTCCGTAGGCGATGGTGTGTGGTTCGATGTCTTTGGTGACAACACTCATTGTACCAATAATCGCATCATCAGAAATCGTGCTGCCTGCCAAGATGGTCGAATGATAAGTGATTCTTGCTCCAGCCCCAATGGTGGTGTGCTTTAAGGTGACATCGCTACTCTCGAGTGGGCTGTGGGTGTGGCTGTAAATGTTGGCGTAGTCAGAAATAGAAACATGGTTGTGCAGCGTCACGCCGCCAATATCGTCTATAAAAACATTGCGGTGAATCACCACATCATCGGCGACACTAAGGTTGTAACCAACACTAAATTGCACCCCGGGGAAGATTTTGACATTCTGTCCGCAGCACTTAAAAATATGTTGGGCGAGAACGCGCCTAAAAGCAATGCCAAATGCCATATTCTGGGCGGCTGGGCTTAAATCAAAGTTGTACCAAAGCCATAAAAGCGGTTTGACCTTGGCAAATTTTTGTAAGTCCAACGTCTGGTAATGCTCAGCTTCGAGCAGCACATTGTTGGGGTCAAGGTTTAATGCCACCCAAGGCAGGCGTGTCTCGAGGTCGGTGTAGCATGTACCGTACATAAATTCGGCAAGCAGTTCACGACATAACTTGGCGCGGTCTGTATTTGCATTCTCTAGTTTTGCAGTTAAATCCTGCAAATAAGTATCGAATGCCGCAGTTGCGTTTTGGGGGATGTGTCGGGTCTCGAGCCAAGCCATGAGGGGTAGTGTATGTAATTCTTGGTTAAATTCGAGTATTGGCGATAACTCAAGTCTCGAGGATTGGCGGTCACGCTGCTTACGGCATTAAAATCACCCCGTCTGGGAGGAGCAAACGGGGTGAAAGAGGAGGAGGCAGTATTTAATTGGTGATGCGGCGTTGTTCAAATTGCCGTAAGGATTTTACTTTTTTCATTGGACGCGGGGCAAATAAGGCTTTTAACTGACTGATGAGGCTGGCTTCTTGACGTAAAGTTTCAAGGCGTTCGCTTTGGATTTGCAGGTAAAGTTCGGTGTTCATGGGGTTCTCCTAGAATTATCTCGAGTGCAGCGGGTTGAGGCTTAAAATTGGTTTCAAACTCGCCTCCTTTGCTGTTGGTATTCTCTTCTTTATTTGTCAGGTCGGCATCTGGCAAAAGACGTAGACCAGTCCTTGTACAAATGGCTTAGACTGCAATCATGACCATCAGTGCAATTGTTCTCGGCGGTGGCAACCCCAACGACCCTCTGGCGCTCAAAGCGGGGGTGGCTGTCAAAAGTCTAATCCCGATTGGACATCAGGTGATGGCGGCCTATGTGCTGCAAGCGCTTCGGGCTGGAGGGGTACAAAAGATTGTTTATGTTGGTCCAAGTGTGCCTGAACTCGAGCCATTTATTGATACCCATGTTGCTGCCAAAGGCACAATGCTCGAGAACTTGCAAGCTGGGCTTGAACCGCTTAAGTCCGAGTCTCGAGTGCTGATTTCGACGGCTGATATTCCACTTCTTAGTCAAGCCGCAGTGCAGGACATTTTGCAAAAAGACGCTGGTGTTGGCTTGGTCTATCCTGTGGTGTCTAAAGTCGCAGCTGAACGGGCTTTCCCCGGAGGTAAACGCACCTATGCCCGTTTAAGGGAGGGGACTTTTACAGGTGGGAATTTATTTTTACTCGAGCCACACTTGATAGATGCCTTTTTGCCACGGCTTGAATATGTTCTTAGACACCGCAAAAATGTGATTCGATTGGCGGGTATGTTTGGTATTGGGGCGCTGCTGAAACTACTGATTGGGCAACTGCGTAAAACCGAACTTGAAAATACCGTCTCGAGAATTCTGGGTGTACCTGCTCAAGCCTTGATGACCGAGTATGCAGAAATTGGCTTTGATGTGGACAAACCAGATGACTTAGCTGTTGTTCTAAAACATTTAGGCTTTAACTAAAATTATCCACCCAAAGGCGCTTGGCTGCGTCTAAGCCAAGAATATGGGTGTCCGACTCGAGTTTAAGCGTGATTGTGCCAGCCGCCAAGTTGACTTCAAGCACTTTTAATTCTGCACCAGGAATCAAACCCAGTTGAACCACCAAGCGCAAAAAATCAGGGTCGGTTTCGCTGACTCTGCCAATCCGAGCCGCTTCACCAACCCTTACATCCGATAAAGCCCTTGTTGCATATGGCGGTAAGCTACCATCTAAGCGCGGAATCGGAGAACCATGTGGGTCGTGGGTGGGATTGCCCAAGACCGCATTAATTCGGGCTTCAAAGTCCTCAGAAATATGATGCTCGAGTTTTTCGGCTTCATCATGAACATCTTCCAGGGCGTAGCCAAGGGCTTGATGCAAATAGGTCTCGAGTAAACGATGATGGCGAATCAGTTCCAGTGCAATTTTGCGTCCAGCATCGGTCAGGGTCGCGCCTTGGTACGGTGCATGGGTGACAAGTGCCATTTCGGTTAATTTTTTAAGCATTTGGGTGACACTGGCAGGCGCAACCCCAAGGTGGTCAGCCAGAACTTGGGTGCTGACCTTACCTGCCTGCTCGAAAGTATGAAGTGCTTTCAAGTAATCTTCGGCTTGGGATGTCAGTTTCTCGCGCATATAAACGAGGATAGCCTAAAAAGATGAGTGGGTCAAAACTTGTGCCGCTTGGGAACGAGTACATGCTTAATCCTGTATTTTATTTTTATGGTTTGTTTTACTGTTAATTTGAAAAGCGATATGTCCTCGAGCCAAACAAGGTAATGGCAAAATCATCACGACCTTGTTTCTCGAGGTTAAATACTGGTAAACGCCGTAAATCTACCCGCATGGGTTTTATTCGGCAATCACTTCGATTTCGACCAAACAAGACTTTGGCAATTCACGCACTGCAATGGTGGTACGGGCGGGGTACGGGGCAACAAATTTAGTGCCGTAAACTGCGTTCATCGCGCTAAAATTTGCCATATCCGATAAATAAACATTGCACTTAAAAACATCATCTAAGGTTTTATCTGTGGCAGCAAGTACCGCTACAATGTTCTTAAAAACTTGTTCGGTTTGTTCGGTTATTCCACCAGCCACAAGTTCGCCTGTAGCGGGGTCTATCGGTGTTTGACCAGAGCAGTAAATAAACCCGAGTTTGGTACGAACCCCTTGGGAATACGGTCCAATGGCGGCTGGGGCGTTAGCGGAAGCAAAAATATCTCTTGGCATGGGTGAATCCTCCAAAAACAGTCTATCAGGGTTTGGGTCACTCGAGGAGAATTAAGTATCTCACGCTTTCATTTTAGAATTTCCAGAAAAACGTCAATTCTGTCATTCTTGACCCTTAAAGCAGCACCTGACGGGCTTGGGTCGCTTCCAGCGTGAGATACGCTGTCCTTACTCCTTTTCTTGACCACATACGCGCACCTTCGGGCGTGGTCGCTTAGTCGCAAAATGTTTTAGGAAAAACACCTAAAACATTTCGGGGAGGTACTTAAGTGCTATTCCCGTTGTGATTTTTGATAACCACAATCAAACCAGAAAGTAGCGTGAGGAAAGCAATTAAACCAATTGCCCACCGAAACCCAAGCGCATCGGCGATAGTACCTGCCAGCAATGCCCCGACTGCATAACCCATGTCACGCCAAAACCTATAAACACCCAAGGCTCTGGCTCGCCAAAACAATTGGCTTGTGTCGCTGACCACGGTAATTAAAGTGGGGTATACCATGGCTGTTCCAGAACCCAGTAAAATCGTGGCAATCAGCCAAACAGTCATTCCAGAACCAAGGATTATTAAGCCAAGTCCAGCCGCCTGGACAGTCATTCCCCAAGCAATCAAGGTTTGCCGATTCATGCGGTCAGCCAATGCGCCCATTGGTATTTGCAGCACACTCCAAACCAAGGGGTAAACCAGTTTTAACAAGCCGATATTCTCGAGTGACACGCCTTGCCGGATAAAGTACAATGGGAAAATCCCCCAAGACAGGGCATCGTTTAAGTTATTGACCAAACCTGCTTGACAAGCTGCAAATAAGCGTGGTGTTTGCCATGAGGTACGCATAAAAATTTGACGAAAAGACAAGTTTTCTTGTGGCAATTGGTGGTTTTGTTGCTCGAGCAGCACATGCCCTCGAGTATCCCGAATTAAAAAACCCGAAAGGAATAAACCAATCACGGCATACACAACCCCCGGAATAAAAGGAATTGGGCGTAAGCCGTAGGTACTGGCAAGAAATCCGGTCAGCCAAGCGGTTAGACCAACCGCTAAGTAGCCTGCAAATTCGTTTAGTCCAACCGCAAAACCACGGTTTTTTGCGCCAACCAAATCTATTTTCATCATCACGGCTGCCGACCAAGTAAAACCTTGATTGATTCCCAGTAAAATATTGGCAACCAGAATCCAATTCCAGTTGGTACTGAACATTAAAATAAATGGGACGGGGAGTCCAAAAAACCAGCCAAAGACCAAAAGTGCTTTGCGTCCAAAACGGTCTGCTAAAACACCACTGATGAGGTTGACCAAGGCTTTTGTTAAACCAAAACTGACAATAAAACCAACAATGACCGTATTTGAAGTAAAACCAAATTCTTCCGAGGCAATTAAAGGCAAAACTGTCCGTTCAAGACCAATCATCCCACCAACCATGGCGTTGACCAGCATCAGCAGTCCAAATTGTGCGGCATTTTCACGTAAGCCCAATTGGATTTTCATAAACCTAGATTAGAAGCACGAATCTGTTCAAAACCTTCGGGGCGGGGCGGAATATCTTGGAGCATCAGGGCGATAAATTCGGTTTCGGTTTGGATCGCAAAGGCTTTATTGTAACGCCGTTCAAAACCAATCGTACTCGAGGGCTTACCCGATAAACGCCGTCCGCAAACCGAGCCACTAAACGCCCCGGGGTAAATCTCGAGGTAATCAGGCAGGGTTTTTAGGTGTTGTAGCGTCTGATACAAGGCTCGAGCGCCATCTTCGGCGCTGCTGGCAAGTTCGGTACGTCCTAAGTCACCGACCATACAGGTGTGACCTGTTAAAACCATCCAAGGCTCGGTGGCTCGAGTTTTATCTGTCACCAAAATACTTAAGTGTTCTGGTGTATGACCGGGGGTGTGCCATAATTCAAGCACAACATTGCCTAATAACAGTTGCTGACCATCTCGAGCCGCATAAAATGGGTAAGTGGCTTGAACACTTTGGTGCAGCACATATTGGGCTTGGGTTTGCTGACAGAGTTCTTTCGCGCTAGATAAGTGATCGGCGTGAACATGGGTGTCTATGACATATAAAATCCGTAAGCCGAGCCGAGCCGCATCTTCTAAGTAGGGGCGGATGTCGCCGATTGGGTCTATGATTGCGCCACTTGTTTGACCACCGCAACCCAATAAATAAGAAGCGGCAATCGCGGGCGAATCGTGTAAATACTGACGAAAAATCATGCGCCCACTCCTTTTTGCACAGGATAACCAGCCATTTGCCAGTCGGGTAATCCCAATGCCAATCTTCGGGCTTGAAAACCATGTGAGCGCAGCAATGCCACCGCTTCATCGGCAAAAACACAAAACGGTCCACGACAATACGCCACGATTTCAAAGGCTTTAGGCAGAATCTCAAGTCGCATCTCGAGTTCTATGATTGGCATTGAAATCGCTTTGGGGATGTGTCCAGCCATATATTCATTCATTGGACGAACATCGAGCAGGACAATATCTTCTAGCAGTTGCAATTCCTTGAGTTCAATCGCTTGGTCATCGCGTTCAAGGCTGGCAACCAAGTGTTCAACCTCGGCTATTTGTTTTTGGGCAAGGTCACGCAGCGATTGCCAGAGCAGAAATGCGCCATCGGCTAATTGATAAAAAATAAACGTTCCTTCACGCCGGTATTGAAGTAAACCAGCCTTGTACAGCACTTGCAGATGCTGACTGGCGTTTGCCACCGAAAGGTCGGTCTCTCGAGCCAGCATTTCTACACTGCGTTCGGCTTGCCCAAGCAATTCAAGCAGTTCTAAACGATGATTATTGGCTAGGGCTTTACCAACTCGAGCAAATTGGCTGTACAACTTTTCTTTGAACTGGCGTTTTTGTGTATGTTTCATATTCAATTACTCTATTGAATAATTGAATAAATGTCAAACAACTGAATAGGCTCTATTTTGGCTTTGCTAATGGTGTTTTAATGCTTGAACTGGAAAAACTGGCATTCGTCTTAAACTTCGAGTTTCACGGTCATAAAAAAACTCGAGGCGAGAGACTCTCGCCTCGAGTTTAAGAATTACTTGGAGATTTTTTCAAAGCGAATTTGGTTTTGGGCGTTACGCTCGTAGCCTTTCACAATTTTATTGAGGGTCACAGAAACGGTCGGTTGGTACAAAACCGCAAAAGGACCATCTTCGAGTTGCAGTTCGGTCAGTTGCTTGTACAAGGCAGCACGCTTGGCTGGGTTTGGCTCGAGGGCGGCTTGTTGGGCGAGTTTACCGGCGGTAGGATTATTCCAAGAATTGCGCCAAGCAAGGCTTTTTGCTGCAAAATCAGACATTGGTGTGGCGTTGCCGTCCGGATCTGGAAAATCCGGCGACCAATCCACTAAAACCATATTGGCTTTCTGGGCGCGGTAAAGCGGATAGAGTTCCGAATCCACCAGTTGTTTGATGTTGACTTTAAGGCTGATTTTAGCCAAGTCCGACTGAATTTTAGCGGCTAAATCGGCACAAGGAACACCCGCCAAACAAGCGCCTTGGGGGGTCAGCATATCCACTTCAAAACCACTTTCTTTACCGGCAGCTTTCAGTAATCCTTTGGCTTTCTCGAGGTCAAGATTGTACGGTGTGGCAGGATTAAAACCAAATAAGCCAGCTGGGATGATGGTTTGGACTTTTTTGGCGTTGCCTCCCGCCAGGCTTTTGATAATTCCGTCTTGGTCAAGCGCATAACGCACCGCTTGGCGTACCCTTGCATCCTTAAATGGGCTGGTTTCGCTTGCGCTCATCCCGATGTATTGCAAGTTTAGGCTGTCGGCTTTATAGACATTAAATTTTGCATCTAGGGCTTTTTGTTTAATCATATCAGGGGTTAAATTATCGGCAATATCAATTTCTTCGCTCTCGAGAGCAATTTTTTGGGTATTGGCTTCTTTCATTTCACGCAAAATCACACGCGATAACTTAGGCATCAGTCTCGAGTTTTTATTGGCATCCAAGACCACGCTTTGGTTTTGATCCCAACGGTTGAGCGTAAACGGTCCTGAACCTGCCGAATTGCGTTTTAACCAAGCTGCCCCGTAATCGTTATTCTCAACCTTGGTTTTTACCATTTCGCTGTCTATAATTGCCCCGATGTTAAAGGTTAGTAAATTTAGAAACGCGGCTGGGCTGGCGGTTTTTGGCAAGGTCACTTCGACCGTGCTTTTGTTAAGCGCTTTGGTACTGCCGACTTTCATATTGGCAACACTGGTGAATAAAAACGAACCGGGTCCTTTTAAGGCAATCGCTCGGTCAAAGCTGTAAACCACATCTTGGGCAGTCACTGGGTTGCCCGAAGCAAATTTTTGAGTCCGCAAATTAAAGGTGACTTTCCAAGCATCACCCATGTCCTTTGTGACCCAACGCACCGCAATACTTGGTTTTAAGGTGCTTAAATCTGTGCCTTCAAATTTGACCAGTGTTTCGTACAAATTGTTGGTCACAAGGCTACCAGCATATTCGTAACTCATACCGGGGTCTATGGTGATTAAGCCCGAGAAATCACCGCCATAAATCAGGGTACTCGAGCGTGAATTCTGGGCAGTTACACCAGCCAGTAAGCCCAGACCGAGCAGCGCGGCGGCTGCACCTAAACGTTTTTTCATAGTTCTCCTTGTATCTCGAGGACGATCAACCACAACAGCCTGTCGGCGGACGCTTATCTTGCATCTAGCAATTTATCTTGCTAGATTAGCCTAGCAGTTTGCAATTTATTTTGCAAGTTTTGACCACAAAAGCCATTAGAATACCTTTCTCGAGGTCAACCCATGAATTTGCGCGAACGCATAGACCACAACACCGCCGACTTTTCACCGTCCGACACACAAATCGCTGGCTATTTACTGGCAAACCTTGACCAAGCCCCGCTACTGACTGGCGCAGAACTGGCTGCCCAACTTGAACTTAGCGCCTCGAGCATCACACGATTTGCCCAACGCCTCGGCTTTGAAGGCTACCCAGACTTACGCCGCGACTTACGCCGTGCCTTGCGTGAGCAACAAGCCCCAAGTGTGCCAGAAAGCAAAGAAGGACTGTTCGCCGAATACTGGACACGTGAAAAACAGAACTTAGAAGAACTCAGCCGCACCTCAGATAACCTGCTCGAGGCTGTCTGTGAAACCCTAGCTAGCGCCAAACAAATTTGGATTTTGGGGTCACGCTCTAACTTTGGACACGCCGTACTGACCCATCAACTCTTGTCTGGAGTCCGAAATGGGGTGCATCTGCTCGAGCCAAATGCCATCATCAGCCCAGAAGCCCTGCTCGAGACCAGCCCCCAAGACGTACTCCTTATCTTTGCCACCCGCCGCTACGCCCGAGCCACCACTCAGATTGCCACAACCCTAAAGAGTAGAGGTGCAAAACTTATTCTGATTACTGACAACGGTAACTCCCCACTTGTCCCACATGCCAACCATGTGATTCGTGTTCCTAGCCAAGCCATTCAACAATACGGCGCGACTGGTTTAATCTCGAGCCTCGCGCATTTACTAATTATTGGCACAGCCCAACGCACCGACCCAACCCGCCGACAAGAACTCGAAGCATTACTCGAAGACTTTGATGTATTTGAATAGCGAGGGATGTGTTTGAATAGCGAGGAAGGAGACCTATGAAACTCGAGCAAGTAGAAATTCGTATTGTAAATTTGCCATTACTTCATCCTTTTGAATTTTCCAATGCGGTGATTACCAATAAAATTTTCCCACTTTTAAGGCTTCGGGCAGACGGTATCGAAGGCTACGCCGAAGGGGTGATGGATGCCACCCCCGAATACCGCGAGGAAACAATCGTTGGTGCAGTTGGTTTTCTGCGTGATACACTGCTGCCGCAGGTTCTGGGGCGCGAATTTGCCAATCCACAAGCCTTATCTGACGAAATGCGAATTTGGCGTGGCAATCGCATGGCTTTTGCGATGCTTGAAATGGCATTCTGGGATTGCTGGGCAAAGTCTTTACAATTACCACTCTGGACTTTACTCGGTGGACAAAAACGCAGTGTTGAAGTCGGCGTGAGCCTTGGCATTGGCAGTATTGCCAAAACCTTAGAACAAACAAGTGCCGCCCTCGAGCAGGGCTACAAACGGATTAAACTCAAAATCAAACCAAACCATGACTTAGCCGTGGTCAAAGCTGTGCGCCAAGCCTTCCCCGAAGCCCACCTGACCGTGGATGCCAACAGTGCCTATACCCTCGGAGACTTAAATACGCTACGCCAACTCGACCAGTACAAGCTCGATTATCTCGAGCAACCTTTGGCATTTGATGATTTATTTGACCATCAGCAAATCCAAAAAGAATTACAGACCCCCATCTGCTTAGACGAAAGTATTCTCTCGGCTGGGGACAGTCGCAAAGCCTTGCAAATCGGGGCGGCGCGAGTGATTAACATTAAAGTCGGACGGGTTGGTGGGCATCTCGAGGCACGGCGGGTTCATGATGTCGCGGCTTCATTTGGAGCGCCAGTCTGGTGTGGTGGAATGCACGAAAGCGGGATTGGCAGAGCGCACAACATTCATCTTTCGACCCTGCCAAATTATACAAAACCGGGTGATACCTCGAGTGCCAGTCGGTACTTCCAAGCCGACATCACCAACGAAGCCCTCGAAGCAACAAACGGTTTTATGCCCGTTCCAGAAGGCTTCGGCATCGGCGTGAGCTTAAATATGAAACGGCTCGAGCAGGTCAGCAGTCACATAGAAATCATCAAAGCAACCTAACACGCATCGGATGGTTAGGTGCATACTCGATTAAATCCCATAAGTTGCCATATAAATCCTTAAAGACTGCCACTGTGCCGTACTCGAGGGTTTTGGGTTGACGAATAAACTCGATACCTTCCTTGAGCATGGTTTGGTAATCACGCCCAAAATCATCGGTTGCCAAAAACAAAAACACCCGACCACCCGCTTGATTGCCAATAAAGGCTTCTTGTTCGGGTTCGGATGCCTTCGCCAGTAAAATTGTCGCCCCACTCGAGTTGGCAGGGGCAACCACCACCCAGCGTTTATCTTGCTCTGGCTGGTATGAGTCCTCGAGCAGTATAAAACCAAGTTTTTGGGTGTAAAACGCAATCGCCTCGTCGTAATCACGTACCACAAGGGCAATATGGGCAAGGGCTTGTTTCATAGATTATACTACCCCGAAATGAAACCATTATCCGTTGCCACCACCAAACTGAAAGCCTCGAGTACCGTTGCAGTAACGGCTCGAGCCATGGAATTAAAACGCTCTGGTGTAGACATTATTTCGATGTCGGTCGGCGAACCAGACTTTGATACCCCTGAACACATTAAAGATGCGGCTCGGGAAGCCTTAAAAATGGGCAAGACCAAGTACACCCCGAGTCTTGGCGTACCAGAACTGCGCGAAGCAATTGCTGCAAAGTTCAAGCGCGAGAATAACCTCGAGTATGGCATCAACCAAATTCAAGTCACAGGTGGCGGTAAACAAGCCCTTTATAACGCTTGTTTTGCCCTGATTAACCTCGGCGACGAAGTGATTATTCCAGCCCCCTTCTGGGTCACATACCCCGAGCAAGTCCAAATGTTTGGTGGTGTTCCAGTTTTTGTGGATACCGATGCGGGCAATGGCTATCAGTTGGAACTCGGGGCGCTCGAGAAGGCTGTGACGGCTAAAACCAAGATGATTATTCTTAATAGCCCAAGTAATCCGTCAGGTGTGGTTTATTCCGACACCACCATCGCTGAGATTATGAAATTGGCAGAAAAGCACGACCTCTGGGTGATGACCGATGAAATGTACGAACACATCACGTACACAGGGGCATTACCCATCAGTGCGGCAACATTCAACCCTGAGCGGGTGATTACGATTAACGGCGCAAGCAAAGCCTACAGCATGACGGGATGGCGGATTGGTTTTGCGGCTGCGCCAGCCCACGTGATTAAAGCCATGGACGCAATTCAAGGGCAGACCACCAGCAGCGCCAACAGCATTGCACAATGGGCAACGATAGCTGCCCTAAGCGATAGCAAAGCCTATATTGAAAGTGCTAGAGCCGCTTTTTTTGAACGCCGCAATGCGATTGTGGCTGGCTTAAACGCGATTGGTTGCCCGACCCCAACCCCAGATGGCGCATTTTATGTGCTGGCAGACACCACCCGCATTCACACCGACGAAACCGAAGCTGCCAGAATTATTCTCGAGCAAGCCAAAGTTGCGGTTGTCCCCGGTACGGATTTTAGGGCATTTGGCAAGGTGCGCCTTTCTTATGCCTGTAGTTTGGAGCAAATTGCCGAGGCAGTCAGGCGCATTGGGATACTTACGGCTTAAGGTTGTAGGTCAGGTACACGTCGTCTTTGACAAATCCAATTTTTTCATAGACACTTTGGGCGCTTAGATTATCTTGGGCGGTGCGAAGCCGTAAAAACACTGACTGCATTTTTAGGGCATGTTCTCGAGAAGCCTGAATTAGAGCAGTCCCAAGTCCTTGTCCTCGAGCTTCGGGCTTGGTGTACAAATCGTTCAGAATGGTTAAGCGCTGCATTGGGACACTCGAGAAAGTGTCGTACAGCAGCGCAAAAGCCGAGTTGCTTTGGTCAATAAAAATCGTGGTCTCACCATTCTCGAGTCTGGCTTTTAAGTACACCCTTGCGCCGTCTAAATCAGGGGCTTGTTTGTAAAATTGGCGGTAGGCATCAAAGAGTGGCAAGATGGTCTCTAGGTCAAAAAGGGTAGCCTGTCGAATCATATAAGCACAATACTCGAGTGGTGGGGCAAGTTCTAGTACCACTGCTTAGGAATTGTCCGAAATTAACATCCGTGAATCGCAAGGCGATGACTTCTTGACCATAAGATGCACCTCACGGGCATGGTCGCAAGCATCGCCCCTACGAAAAAACATTGTTCTGTAGGGGCGAACCTTGTGTTCGCCCTGTGACAGTTCATGTTTTGGAATTCCGCAAATCGAGAAGTTATTTCTGGATTTAACGGTTTTGCAGTACCACTTCAACAAAACGTTGCACCCAGCGCTTCTCGTTTTTCGCAATGGTGCTTGGCGACAGGCTCGAGCTTTGAGCAGGTTTTTCGGCGAACTTAAAGACATCTGGCAGCGCAATATCTTTTCGGCTTGGATAGACCCACATTTGAGTTGGAATATCGGCTTGGGTATTTGGCTCGAGCATAAAGTCAACAAATTTCTGGGCGAGGTCTGGGTTTTTTGTACCCTTTAGAACTGCTACCCCTTCGATTTGCAAGAAACTCGAGCCGGGCAGGAGCAGATTGGCGGTGCTTGGGGTTTTCCCGTCGCCATAAAAAACTTCGGCGGCTGGACTTGAAGCATACGAAACGACAATTGGTCTCGAGCCACCATTGCGAGAAAAATCGGTGTAGTAGGCAGTTTCCCAGCCACTTGTAACTTTAAGATCGTTTTTCTTTAGGGCTTCCCAGAAGGCAAAAGCTCGAGTCTCCCCAAAGTGCTTAATGGTCGAAAGTAAAAAAGCCAGTCCCGGACTCGAGGTCGCAGGGTTTTCGACAACCAGTAAGCCCTTGTAGGTGGGTTTGGTTAAATCCTCGAGGGTTTTTGGTAGTGCCAATTTATTTTTTTCAAACCATGCCAAGTCATAATTGAGGGCGACATAGCCATAATCCACTGGACTGATACGCCATTTGCTGTCCAGAAGCGTGTTCTTCTCGAGTAAGGCGGCAGCTTTTGGGCGGTAAGGTTCAAAGATACCCGCGTTTAAGGCTCGAGCCAATAAGGTGTTATCAATCCCGTAGACTGCATCGGCAATTGGGTTTTGTGCGGTCAAGATAAGGCGATTGGTCATTGCCCCCGCGTCGCCACCTTTAATAAAGGCGAGCTTGATATTTTCTCGAGTCTCGAAGCCCTGCACGATTTCTTTACTTAAATTAAATGAATCGTGGGTCACAACCGTTAAAGTGCGTTGCTGAGCGCTCGAGAATCCTGCTGCCAATGCCATTATACCAACCAGAACTACTTTTTTCATAAAAAATCCCCTTTCTTTGGGAAAGAGGAAGCGTCAGACCCTCAAGTGTCTCGAGTGTCCAGTCACGCTCCCTACGGCGGTATTAACCGCGTCAGGTTCAGGGGATATTTCTCAGCCGCGTTTTTAAGGACGGCACTCCCGTTGACCAAAATAAGTTTATACATGCTTGCTTGGGAAAAACAAGTCCTGTGTTACGTTGCGGTGGCGCGACCTGTTACGTTGCGGTGGCGCGACCTGTTTTTCGTAATGCTTTGTCTTGGTACATTCGTTCATCGGCAATACTAAAAACCTCGGTAGATTTTTGGTGTTCAGAACCATACGCCACCCCAACACTTGCACCAAAATCGGCAAAACCATCTTCACGCAATTCTTTTTCGATGCGGTAAATGGCTTGACGCAAGGTCTTTTCGTTTTTGCGTTGGGTAATTAAAGTAAATTCATCGCCACCCAAACGAAAACTCGAGATACCTTGGGATTCTAGGGCTTTTAAGGCAGAGGCAAAAGAGCGCAGTAAATCATCACCTCGAGCATGACCGTATTGATCGTTAATTCGTTTTAAGCCGTCTAAATCTATGAGCATCAGCATAAATTGCTCGGCTTCGCTTTGGTCTGGGGTTTTTGCAAAAGCCACTTGTAGCGCTGCATCAAAAGCATGGCGGTTGCCAATACCCGTCATGCTGTCGGTGTTGGCAAGAGCAAGGGCTTGGGTGACACGAATCAGCGAGGCATCGCGTTCGGCTTGTAGGGTACGGATTCTTTCGGCAAGCGCAAAGGCAAGCAGTAAACCGTCCAAGGTTGTGCCTAAGAGGGTTAAGAGTTCGGCATTCTCGAGCAGGTCTGGGATTAAACCGACATTGGCAGGTAAAATAAATAAGCCCGGTATTAGCAGCGCAACAAAGGCAAGCACAAAGTACCGAGCAGGGCGAAAACCACGTCGCCAGCTAATCACGCCACAAATCAGGGCAAGGGTCAGTTGAATGCTGATACAAAGGGTCGCAAGGGTGTGGGTGTACGAAATCGCCAGAAAACTCGAGGGAAGCAGCAGCGCCGATAAAATAATATTGCCCCAACTGAGTTTATACAGCAAAGGCGACCATGTTTTGACTTGTAAAAATTGTAAGTAAAAAAGGGTGCTGGTGATTGGAATTAAGAAAAACCAAAGGTAATGCCACTGGAGGGTATGCCAATCAAACAGGGCTGTGGGAATATGAAAAGTCCATGCCCAACCCATAAAAGTCACACCTAAGTAAAGTGCGTAATAAAGCAGACTCTTATCGCGGGTACTCGAGAAAATAAAAAGATTGTATAAAGCCAAGCACAAAATTGCACCCAGCGCCGCAATGACCAAGAAATTCTCGAGCAGCACATGTTGTTGGTACTCTTCTTGGGGCATGACCCGAAAGCCGGGTTGTGAAGCAAAGTATGGGCTTTGCAGCAGCACCAATAAACGATAAGTACGATTTGGCTCGAGTGAAATGTTTTGTCCATAATGCAGACTATAGGGTAATTTTCGTTGATAGCCTGTCTCGAGTTTGCGGATTGTACCATCACTGCTAAAAATATAGGCATCTATGGTGTTAATCAGTGTGCCATACGGATCAAAAACCCAATTGCGGTACAAGGTGGTGTTCTTGATGTCGGCTAAAAACCAGTATGAACCACCTGTTAAACTGACTTGACGAACTGGGGTTAGGCTTTTACGCCATGCGTCTATTTGCGATTCTGTGCTGGGTACTTGGGTGGTATCGGCGCGGTACAAAACACCTTTGTTGCTTAAGTCAATTCGTTCAATTTGACTAAAGTCTGTCGCCGCCAAGACTTCTTGGGACAAAAATAACAATAGCAAAAGCAAGTATCCTAAATTATGGATTTGCCAATGCTGCTTCATGGTAGTGCAGTATAGCTGATTTTTGAGTTCTATGAAGCATGTACCCAAACGCCTTACCTTGGTTTTTCTGGTACAACTAAGTATGGACAATCAACCTCCCTATCTTTATCCGGCTGGCTCGGTGATGATGCACTCGCCTTTAATGCTCCAAGACTCCGACATGTACGGTTATTTTGTGCTTGGGCAACTCGAGAATTTACAAAAAAGTGTGGACAGCACTTTGAACTTTGTTTCGGCTGGCAAACTGAGATTTCAGGTTTTGTCGCCCTATGTACTACTGACTTTTACTCGAGTTCAACATGCCTATTCCCAGTACCCAATTGATGAAGATAAGGGTTGGATTCAAGAAACCGACATCATTACCTGGATTATGGTTGGACAGATGGACGCAGCCAATAAACTCGAGCGCGTATTCTTTTATCCGTTTCATATTTGGGTCAATGACACAATGGCACTGATTAACGGACGCGAACTGTTTGGCTATCCTAAATACGATTGTCAGTACACCATGCCCGAACCCGGCAGTGACCCCCTAAACTGCACCCTCAATGTCAAAGCCTTCGAGCCATTCTCGAGCAGCACCGAAATTGCTTGGCTGCCGCTTCTCGAGGTCAGCGCCATCCACACCAACCGCCCGCACCGTCCAGTCAAGGATTTCCTTACGTTAATCAAAGAAATGCTTGAACTCCTAAAAACCCTGCCAAATTTTTTGGATGTCTCTATTGTTGGCTGGGCAGATTTGGTTTCGATGCTGCTTGTACCGCGCATAGACCAGATTTTCTTAAAACAATTTCCCGATTCGGCTGGCGAAAAAGCCGTTTACCAAGCGGTTTTAGCTGCCCCAGCTAGAATAGATAAAATTCACTCGGTTGCTTTGTTGGGTTACGATTACCAAGTCACACTGCACCAAGTTGCCAGTTTTCCACTTGCCGATTCCTTGGGTTTAAGCCTTGGCACACAAACCGCTATTTTGCCGTTTAACCTCAATTTTGATTTTTCTGTTCCGGCTGGCGAGGTGCTGCACGACAACAGCCGTTTAGCCCCAAAGAAAATCGCGGTGCTGGGCGGCGGGGTGGGTTCAATGACGGCTGCCTATTACCTGACCAACCAAGCGGGCTGGCAAGACCAGTACGAAATCACGGTTTATCAACTTGGCTGGCGTTTGGGCGGCAAAGGCGCAAGCGGACGCAACGCTGCTTTTGGACAACGTATCGAAGAACATGGGCTGCACATTTGGTTTGGATTTTACGAAAATGCTTTTGCGATGATTCAAGAAGCCTACGCCACCTTAAACCGACCTGCTGGAGCGCCGCTTGCGACTTGGCAAGATGCCTTTAAGCCGCACGATTACATTGTGCTGACTGAGTATATTGAGGAAAACTGGAAAATCTGGAATCTCGAGTTTCCAAAAAACAAGGACACCCCCGGAAGCAGCCCAGAATCACTTGGGCTGCTTCAAGCGGCTAAACTGCTTTGGACTTGGATTAGCACCTGGATACATCAAGCCCACGAAGCCAGCGCCCAACCTGTGTTATCCAGTGCCATTCAACACCCCGATTGGCTGCATCAATTGGCGGCAACCGCCGAAAAAGATGTCCAAGACTTGGCTGGGGATGCTCGAGTGGCGGTTCTGGCTTTGGAGGGTGTATTCGCCAATTTGCAAAATCACCAAGACCGTTCGTGGATAAGTGCAGCGCTGCGTGGTATCAAAAAATGGTTAGAACATTTCCTGACGCAAAAACTCGAGAGCAACGATACCCTGCGGCGGATTTTTATTTGCTTAGACTTAGGGATTACGGTGCTGATAGGCATTCTCGAGGATGGGGTTTTAGAGCATGGCTTTGACATTATCAACAACATAGATTTTAAGAACTGGCTGACTAAACACGGGGCAAACCAAGAATTTACGGTGGATTCCGCGCCAGTCCGTGGTTTTTATGACCTTGTGTTCGCCTATGAAAATGGGGATTTTTCCAAACCCAACGCCGAAGCTGGAACACTACTTCGTGCCATGATGCTGATTGGTTTAGCCTATAAAGGCAGCATCATGTACAAGATGCAGGCGGGCATGGGCGACACAGTGTTCTCGCCGCTTTATCAAGTGCTGCAAGCTCGAGGCGTGAAATTTAAGTTTTTTCATCAGGTGAACGAACTGATTCCGACAAAAAACAGCATCTCGAGTATTAAGCTGACTCAACAAGTCCATGTCTCGAGCGGTATAGAGCAGTATCAACCCCTCGTGTATGTGAAGGGCTTAGCCTGTTGGGGCAGCACCCCCAATTATGACCAAATCCTGCCCGAAGAAGCGGCACTGCTGCAAGCCAACAACATCAACTTAGAAAGCAGTTGGAGCAACTGGGGTACGGTCTACCAAGAACATTTTGGGCAACCTCTGCCAAGCATTACTTTAGAGCAAGGCAAAGACTTTGACCAGATTATTTTTGGAATTTCCAAAGGCGCACTGAGCAGCCTTTGCCCGCAACTCCTCGAGCAGAGCCAAGCCTTAAGTACCATGAACAATGCTGTCCAGACCGTGGCAACCCAAGCCTATCAAGTCTGGCTGACCAAAGACCTCGCCGAACTCGGTTGGACATACCAACCCAACGGTCAGCAACCCGTACTGAGTGGCTACACCGAACCGTTTGACACTTGGGCAGCCATGGATCAGCTTTTAATCCGTGAGGACTGGAAAGCGGGCAACCAAGACCCAAAGAATGTTTCGTACTTTTGCAGTGCCTTACCTGTGGCTTCATACCCACCGTTTACCGACTCGAGTTTCCCCGCCGTAATCGCCGCGCAGGTCAAACAAAACGCCATAAACCAATTACAAAATCAAATGCAGCCTCTGATGCCCGAGGCTGCCAATAATGGTGCATTCCACTGGGATTGGCTGACCGACAGCAGCAGCGCCATTGGACAAGACCGTTTTAACAGCCAATACTGGCGAGCCAACATAGACCCGTCCGAACAATATGTTTTAAGTGTTGTAAACAGCACTGCCACCCGGCTCGAGACCAACCAAAGTGGCTTTGATAACCTGTATTTAACGGGTGACTGGATCAAAACGGGCTTAAACGCAGGTTGTGTCGAAGCCGCAGTCATGGCGGGAATGCAAACCTCGAGAGCCATGACAGGCTACCCGCAAATTATCAAAGGTGAAAAGGATCAACGCTAAGGCATGAATAAAATTGCTGTTCTAGGTCTAAGCCTTGCTGGTCTGGGGATGTTTTTGCCATTATTGATTGTTAAAGCCAATCGTTTGGTGGTTGGAAATTCGGTGGGAATTTTTGGTTTACCAATGTTTTTTTTGCTTCTACCACTTCTTTTTTTAGCCTTTTTTTTGGCTTTTTCAAAAATAAAGTCTCTAGCACTGATGCTGCTCGGGAATTTTATGTTCTTGCTTTTATTGGCTTTGCTAAGTCTGAGTAGCCGTGAACTGGGGGTAAATCCAATCTCGAGGGTTGCGCCTGCCAGTGGATATTGGTTGCTGCTGCTGGGTGCATGGCTGGTAGCGTATGCGGGGGCGCTGGGGATGCGTCAATTGTGGCTCAGCAGTCTTGGGATTGTGTTTGGGATTGGTTTTTTACTGACGGGTGGATTGGATTATTTAAGTGTCTTGCGCGAATACAGCGCCAACCAATCCGAATTCTGGCAAGAACTGCTGCATCATATTCAACTTGCCTTTGCTGCATGGGTACTTTCGAGTTTACTGGGTGGTTTAATCGGGGCATATGCTGCTTTTCGTCCACGCATCTCGAGTGTCGCCCTTGGTCTTGCCAATGCCCTGCAAACTGTGCCGAGCATTGCCTTATTTGCTTTACTGATTCCATTTTTTAGCGCTTTAGCCAAAAACTTTCCAATTCTCGAGACACTTGGGATTCGTGGCATTGGCTTTGCACCCGCCCTGACCGCCCTGACTTTATATGGTGTTTTACCTGTGCTGCGCGGTACAATTCTTGGTTTGCAAAATGTCCCAGAAGCGCCACTGGAAGCGGCTCGAGGTTTAGGCTTCACCCAAAAACAACTTTTTTGGCAAGTGCAAGTACCTCTGGCTGTGCCTTTACTGCTCCAAGGTTTACGGCTGGCGGCGGTTAGTTTAATTGGCTTAACGGCTTTATCGAGTCTGATTGGCGCGGGTGGACTTGGCGGATTTATTTTTACTGGACTGGGCAGTGGGGCAATAGACCGAGTGCTGCTGGGAGCGATTCCCACTTTAATACTGGCATTGTTGGTCAATTCGAGTTTGCGCCAACTCGAGTTTAGGCTAATCCCACGCGGCTTAAAATGAGTTACCCCTGCGTTTTTGCCCCAGCCCCACGCACAAAACGCCCGGGAGTTGCACCCGTATGGACACTATTCTCGAGAATCCGCACTCCATTAACCCAAACATCTTGCACCCCCACCGATAACTGATGTGGCGCTTCAAAGGTGGCTAAGTCCGCGATTGTGTCTGGGTCAAATAAAACCAAATCGGCAAAAGCCCCCACGGTGATTCGCCCACGGTCAAGAAGCCCTAAACGCTGTGCCACCATTCCCGTCATTTTATGGATTGCACTCTCGAGTGAAAGTAAACCCTCTTCACGCACGTACTTTCTCAGGACTCGAGGGAACGTCCCATAGCCACGCGGATGCACCGCCTCAAGTGCCGAGGCTGGGTCATGCCCACCGGCATCCGAGGAAACCTTGACAAAAGGCTGTTGCAGTTGCAAACGCAAATTGTCTTCGGTCATGGTAAAATAAATTGTGCCGATGCGTTGACGTTCAAGCAGCAACAAAGAAAAAACCGTATCCACCCAGTGCTGCCCTCGAGCCACAGCAATCTCGGAGAGTTTTAGCCCCACGTATTGCAAATGTTCCGTGCGCCGAAAACCAACGGGCATGATTTGCTCAGGGCGACTGTTCATGTCACCTGTGCCAAACAGCACTTCTTCACGAATTTTAGCGCGAATTTCGGGGTTCTCGAGATTATCCCAGAACAAATTGTCCGCACTGACCCACGTTGGCAAGAGCGCATCCAAACCCGTGCCGGAAGCGGGATAGGGGTACATATCAGCGGTGATGTCCACCCCGTAAGCTCGGGCATTTTTTATTTTCTGAATAGCATCTGGCATTTTGTGCCAATTGCGTTCACCACTGGCTTTTAGGTGGTAGACCTCGACTGGTACAGATGCTTCACGCCCAATCAGAATCGCTTCGTCTAACGCCTCGAGAAAGGTATCGCCTTCGGAACGCAAATGGGTAATGTAGACCCCGCCGTACTGCGCCACGACCTTACAGACTTCAATAATTTCGGCTGTCTGGCAATAGGCATCAGGTGGATAAATTAAAGCATACGCCACACCCATTGCGCCGTCCTGCATGGCTTCTGTTGTTATCTGTCGCATCTGCTCGAGTTGCACTGTATTGGCTTGCCCCATTTGCATCCCGCAGACAAATTCACGCAGCGTCCCACCCGCCAAGAACGAAGCCACATTGACACTCACTTGCCCCTCGAATGCCTCGAGCCAATCGGCAAAGCGCGTCCAAGTCTTGGCTTTCTCGCGCCAAACTTCTGGCACAGGGTAACTGGGGGGAATTGGGGTTTGGCGCAGTCCACCAAACGGCGCGGGAGTCCAGCCTTCACCCATGACCTCTAAAGTCACGCCCTGAAAGACTTTACCAAGACAACGCCCGTCCCGCATCAGTGGCACAATGCTATGGCTCTGAATATCAATAAAGCCCGGAGCAAGCACCAAGCCAGCCGCATCAAGCACTTCTCTAGCCTGACCAAGACTATTGGGGTGTCCGACCGCCACGATTTTATCTGCCGTGACCGCCACTTCACCCCAAAACCACAGGTTGTTCATTCCATCCACGACTCGAGCATTTTTAATCAGTAAATCAAACATGCCCTAGAGTCTACACAACTATTTGCCTTGCACAAAAAGACTCGAGCCAGTATCCAAAGCAATCTGGGTGCTGGGTGTGGCTGGAATTGCCGAACCAGACTCGACGGTCACAAAAACCCTGTTGTAATTGGTTTTGTTGTCCACAGGTGTGACTGGGCTGTTTGTGCCAGTATTGGCAGGAGGTGTGGCATTAAAACCAATGGACAACGGTGTATTAGAAGCATTGCGAAACGCCTCCAAACCCGTGGTCTGGCTGGCAGCATTGGTTGCCCAAAGAACATAAGTAAACGAATTAGGCAAGGCTGGTAAGTTACCGATTCGCAAGTTCAAACTGTCATTGGCAGAACCCAACACGGCGTTTGGACTGGATAAGGTCATCTGGGCGGTGGTACTGGCTAAATTTATCGTGGTTGGGGTGGGAACTGTCGCAAGGCTTAAACTGCTGACAGGCGAAGTAAGAACCCGTTGAATCGCCCGAATGTTGACTGTAAAATTAACCGTGGCTCGAGAAGCATTGACACTGGGTAAAGTAATACCGACAGTACAAGACAAATTACCACCACTGCCCGCCAAAACAGCAAAGCTGGCATTGCCACTGGCATCGGTGCTGACCGTAGCATTAGGCAAGCTGCAATACCCATTGTTGACCGTAGCGCTTAAAAGTAAACCAGACACTGCACCACCAGTATTGCTCGAGACACTGACCGCTAATGTGGCACTTGACCCTGCGGCAATCACTTGGTTCTGTTGCGTACCAGCAGCATAACTGATGGCATAAATCGGGGCGTTCGGCACAGCCGTTTGGCAACCAAACAGGGCAATCGGGGCAAGACACGACAAGGCAGCCATCACAAAAGACTTTTTCATAAAACCTCCAATAATTGTTGCGCGAAAAGCCAAATGTAAAACATTTAGCCCCGCTACAGTTCATTGGATGGTGGACTGCTTAAAAAGTTCCCAAGGTTTGAGCTTACTGCAAAATGCGTTGACGGTCAGGGTCGAATGGCGAACGCAAAAACGGTTTAGCGGGATATTTTGCACTATTCACCACAATTTCATACTGCCCAGCCCTGACCCAAGCCGAATCCAGACCGCTCGAGTTTTTGACGTACCCCATAGCAACGGCTGCCCCAAGCGTATGCCCGTAACTGCCCGAAGTCGTGTAGCCAACTGTCACGCCATCGCGCAGAATCGGTTCTGAACCCCACAGCATGGCTTCGGGGTTCTCGAGAACAAAAGAAACCAGCATTCGGGTTAAACCATTTTGTTTTTGTTTTTGTAGCGCCGCTTTACCAATAAATTCTTTGCTCCAATCTACCGCAAAGCCCAATCCAGCCTCGAGAATCGTGTCCTCTGGCGATATGTCTGCGCCCCACGCCCGATAGCCCTTCTCGAGCCGAAGCGAGTTAATTGCGTAATGCCCAGCGTTTTGCATGCCGTAACTCAAGCCAACCCGCATTAAATCCGCGTAAACTTGGGCAGCTTGGCTATTTGGAATATGCAATTCCCAACCGAGTTCGCCGACATAAGTAATCCGCACCGCCAGCACCCTCGAGTACCCCAGTTCAAGGTATTTTGCTTCACCAAACCCAAAGGCTTCATGGCTCATATCGGCTGTAGTTAGTGCCTCGAGAACTGCTCGAGAATTTGCACCCATTAACCCAATTACTGCGTACTGCTCGGTCACATCGGTTAGGCTGACTTGTTTGGTTTCTAAAACATTACGCCGAATCCAATCGGCATCATGAACCGCTTGGCTCGAGCCAGTGATGATTCTAAAATGTTGTTCCCCGAGGCGCAAGACCGTTAAATCTGATTCAAAGCCACCTCTCAAATTTGGCATGGCAGTGTAGACCGCTTTACCGATTGGTACATCTATTTGATTGCTGCATAAACGCTGCAAAACACCAAGCGCATCTCTGCCTGTCAACTCGAGTTTGGCAAAAGCAGATTGGTCAAAAACCGCCACGGATTTTCTGGTGGCATCATGTTCTAGCTTGTGCATAGGAAACCAGTTTTGTCGCCCCCAAGCGTACTCGGCAACAGGTTCTATGCCATCTCGAGCAAACCAATTTGGGCGTTCAAACCCAGCTTTTTGCCCAAAACACGCCCCAGCTTTCTCGAGTGCATTGTGCAGAGGCGATAAGCGCAGATTGCGCCCCGTTGTTGGTTCACGGTTTGGATACGCCATCTGATAATGCAGCCCTAAGACTTCGGTCACACGGTCACGCAAAAAAGCCCGATTGTTAAGCGCTGTGCCAAACCGCCGAATGTCCACGCTCCACAAGTCAATGCTCGGCTCACCATCCACAATCCATTCGGCTAAATACTTGCCTGCTCCACCCGCACTGGCAATGCCGACACTGTTAAAACCAGCCATCACAAAAAGCCCGTGCAGTTCTGGGGTTTCGCCCATTAAAAAATTATTATCTGGGGTAAACGATTCTGGACCATTGACGAACTTCTCAAATTTTGCTTTCTCGAGGGCTGGGATGCGCCATTTTCCTGCTGCTAATGGGTCGGCGTACTTTGCCCAGTCTGGCTCGAGTAGGGCGTTGCTAAAGTCAAGTGGAACGGGTTGCACATCCCAAGGTTTGGTGTATGCCTGAAAAGCCCCAAGCATAATTTTATTGCCCTCACCACGGTAATAAATACAGCGATTCGGGTCACGCCCAACTGGAAGTTCATCAAATGCGCCATCAATTGGTTCTGAGACCACATAATGATGCTCCACAGGAAAAAGCGGGATGTTCACCCCAATTTTAAGCCCTAGTTCCCTTGTCCACATTCCACCGCACAGCACCACAAATTCAGCCTCTATATCACCATCAAGTGTTCGTACACCCGTCACGCGCCCGTTCTGGCGCAATATATCCAGTACCCGAATGTTCTCGAGAATTCTTGCCCCACCCATTTCTGCGCCTTTTGCCAGTGCCAGCGCTGTTTCTTTTGGTAAGCACTTGCCATCATCGGGCAACCATGCTGCGCCTAGCACATCATCTACCCGCATGAGCGAACCCCATTTGGTAAATGCCAAGTCTGGGCTAATCATTTCGGCTTTAACCCCAAAAAGTTCTGCCATTGCCATGGTGCGTTCTAACTGAATCATACGTTCAGAACTGGTTGCCACAATCAAACTGCCTGTGGTTTTCCAACCTGTGGCTACACCTGTTTCTGCCTCGAGCCGTGGATAGAGTTCCACGCTGTACTTATTGATTTTGGTCATGCTGTTGCTGGTACGCAGTTGCCCGACCAAGCCTGCCGCGTGCCAAGTCGTGCCACCCGCCAAGGCATTCTGCTCGAGCAGCAGCACCTCCGACCAGCCAAGTTTGGTCAGGTGATACGCCACACTTGCACCGACAATGCCGCCGCCCACAACTATCACTCGAGCCGAAGAAGGAATCATGGGTTATTTTAACTCGAGTTGAGCCTATGCACTGGCTTAACGAACCCGCAAAATGGCAGCCCCTCGAGATAGCACGTTATACCTCGCTCGAGAAACCCGTTTAGATTTTTCCTCGAACAGCATAGTCTTTTTACTGCTTTTTGATGTATTTGCTTTTGGTTGTTGTACAATTCTTACTGGAGGGAATTATGCTAAAAATAATTAAAAGAATTGATGTCATGTCCGCCGCCATCATGGGGGCTGCGACCACCGCCACCTTTGGACTGATTGCCGGTTTATTTATCGCCGCTTTTGGTGGCGCGATGAGTAATTTTGGAAACAACAGTAGTTTTGGAAACAGTGGTGGTTTTGGTTCGGGCTTAGGCATTGTTGCGGTTATTCTTTTCCCAGTTCTATACGGATTTTTTGGATTTATTGGCGGAGCAATTTATGCTGCACTTTACAATCTTTTTGCTGGCATGGTCGGTGGTATTAAAATAGAACTTGAATAAGCCTAAACAATTTCCTCGAGTTTGACAGAACGTTTTTCTTGATACGAACGGGTGGCTGCTACCGCTAAACGCAGGCTCTCAAAGGCATCTTCGGCACTTGGATTTGGGGTTGTGCCGTTTTCTAAACTCTTAAAAAAGGCTTCTAACTCGAGTTTATAGGCTTCTTTGAACCTGTCCATAAAAAAATCATAGTGGTCGGCGCTTAATTGTCCTGTGCCATTGGCATTTTGTCCATATTGCCAGACTGGGGTTTTGGGCGTGGCATCCAGTACCAATTTGCCATTTGTACCAAAAATTTCGGTGGTGACATCATAGCCATACGTGCTGGTTCTCGAGTTTTCGATTACCCCAATTGCCCCGTTCTTAAAACGCAGCATCGTGGTGGTGGTGTCTGAGTCGCCTAGGGCAGCAATTTCTGAGTTGTGGGCTGTTCCCCAAACCATGACTTCTTCAACTTCGCCCACCAAATGACGGGCAATGTCGAGGTCATGCACCGCTTGGTCTATAAATTGTCCGCCCGAAATACTCAGGTACTCGAGACTGGGTGGGGCTGGGTCACGTCCGACGGCTCTAAATTGGCGAATTGTGCCGAGTTCGCCATTAAGTAATTTTTGTTTAGCCAGCATAAATGGCGGGTCAAAACGGCGATTAAAGCCAATTTGAAAAGGCACACCTGCTTGCTGCACAATCTCGAGGGCGGCTTGGGTACGAGCCAATTCTAGCGCCACAGGTTTTTCGCAAAAAATTGCTTTACCCGCCTTGGCTGCGGCTTCGATTAACGGCGCGTGGGTCGGGGTTGGCGTAACAATCAGCACTGCATCTACTCCAGGCGCATGAATGGCATCCACTGGGTTGACAAAATCATATTCGGCTCGAGTCAGGGCTTTGGCGGCGGCTCGGGAGGCTTCAAACGGGTCGGCAACAGCGACGACTTTGGCGTTGCCAATGCCAATCAAGGTTCGGGCGTGTTCGATGCCCATGCGTCCACAGCCAAGTAATGCCACTCCAAAAGTTTTCATGTCGTGCAGTCTACCGTAATTTTAGAAGCGATTTTACTTAAAAATCAATGCTCCTACGAAAATTTCCCAAACTGTTGACAAAAACTCGAGACCCTGATGCACAGGTCTCGAGCCTTGAGTTTAAGCCTTAAACAGCCACTTTTGCTTTTCTATACAAGTTATACAACTTAAAATTACTGGCTCTGTACCGACTCATTGCATCTTCTGGGCTGATGCGGAGTTTTTGGGCTGCATCTGCCATCGGAATTCGTTCGCCGTTAATCAGCTTTAAGAGTTGGGCGGTAGTCGGGTCAAATTCTTTGGTGAATGGCTCGAGGTCTGCCCAAAGTGGTTTTTCCTTAGCGGGCGCGTCGGCTTTGGTGGTTTTACTGACGGTTTTTTTCTTGGCGGCTGGTTTTTTACTGCTGGCTTTTTTGGTTGCAGCTTTAGCAGCTTTTGGCGCGGCAGCCGTTTTTTTGCTGGTCAAAACTTTAGCAGCTTTGGCTTTTGGCGGTTTGCCACGTTCTTCAAAGATACTGCGAACCGAAGCCGCATCAAGGGCTTGGGCGTTATCTTCGCGGCGCAGATAAGCGTTCAGTTCGCCGTCCGATAAGTACAGTCCAAACCGTCCATCAAGCAAGTTTATCGGCGCTCGGTCTGGGTATTCAAAACGTTGGACGGGTTCTTTGGGTGTGCCGCGTCCGCGTGTTTTGGGTTGGGCAAAAATGCCAGCCGCTTCTTCGATACTGACACTAAACAGTTCATCGTGACGGGTCAGGCTTCTCGAGTCCTTGCCTTTTTTCAGGTAAGGTCCAAACTTGCCGTTGTAACCCCAGACTTCTTCGCCTTCCAAGTCACCGACGTGCCGAGGCAGGGAAAGTAACAACATGGCTCGCTCGAGACTGAGTTCCTCGAGTTTATCCGTTGGAAATAACGAAGCATTTTTAAGTGTCGGTGTGCCAGTTTCGCCCAGTTGTACATAAGGACCAAAACGTCCGTTTTTGGCATAGACATTTTGATTGGTTTGGCCGTCAATACCAATAATTCGGTCACTGGATTTCTTACTGAGTAATTCTTCGGCTTTTTCTAAACTCAGTTCGTCGGGCGCAAGGTCATCGGGGATATTGCCGTTTTCTTCGCCGCGTTTAAGGAATGGTCCATAACGCCCAACCCGTACTTCGATACCACTGTTAGCAAGCTGCGGCACGGGGACAGCACAAACCACCCTTGGGTCTATGGACTCGAGCCGAGAATCTATTTGGTTTTTTAAGCCGTTTTCGCTCGAGTAGAACTTCTCGAGATACGGGATGCGCTTTTGCTCACCCATCGAAATATGGTCAAGGTCGTCTTCCATTCGGGCGGTAAAACCATAATCCACCAACTGACTAAAATGCTGCTCGAGCAGTTGCACCACACTAAAACCAGTGAAAGTCGGAATCAGAGCTTGTCCGCGCTTAAAGACGTAACCCCTATCTTGAATCGTTTGAATAATACTGGCATAGGTGCTGGGTCTGCCAATGCCGCGTTCCTCGAGTCCTTGCACCAAACTGGCTTCGGTAAAACGGGCTGGAGCGTGGGTACTGTGACCTTTTGGCTCGAGTTTTTCGGCGCGTACTGGGTCTTTGGCATTTAATGCTGGCAGAATCACTTCTTTATCCTCGAGGGCGGCTTCTGGGTCGTCTGAACCTTCGACGTAGGCGCGTAAGAAGCCCGCAAAATCAATCACTTTACCAGTGGCATTAAACACGGCGCTCTGCCCATCGGTGGCAGTCCCGCCAATTCGCGCCGAGAGCCTGCGTCCTCGAGCATCTGCCATTTGCGAAGCCACGGTGCGTTTCCAAATCAGGTCGTAAATCTTAAATTCATCGTCGCCTAGTTCGGCTCGCACCTCTTGCGGGGTACGGAAACGCTCACCGGCTGGGCGGATGGCTTCGTGTGCCTCCTGAGCATTTTTGACTTTTTTCTCGTAGGTGCGTGGTGTGGGGTGCAGGTATTCTTGTCCGTATAAGTCCACCACTTGCGCTCGAGCCGCACTCAGTGCCTCTTTGGAGAGGTTGGTGCTGTCAGTACGCATATAGGTGATGTAGCCGCCCTCGTACAGGCGCTGGGCAGTTCGCATGGTACGTTGTGTGCCAAAGCCGAGTTTACGCGCTCCTTCTTGTTGCAAGGTACTGGTGATAAATGGTGCATAGGGGCGTTGGGTAAATGGTTTTTCTTCGGTGCTGAGGACACCAAACGGCACACCGCGCAGGGCTTGGGCGAGTTCTCGAGCTTGGGTTTCATCAAGCCGCACGACTTTACCTTCGCCGATAAACTTGCCGCTCGAGTCAAAATCCTTACCCAAAGCAAGGCGTTTACCGTTCAGTTCGTAGAGTGTCGCGGGGAAACGTTCGTTTTTGGCGGTGCTAAATTGGGCTTCGATGTCCCACCAAGCGCTTGGTACAAAACTCATGCGTTCGCGTTCGCGTTCAACAATTAAGCGTGTTGCCACGCTCTGGACTCGTCCAGCGCTGAGAGATGGTCTGACTTTTTTCCAAAGAACAGGCGAAACTTCATAGCCGTATAACCTATCTAAGGCACGACGGGTTTCTTGGGCTTGAACCATGTTGGTGTTAATCGCTCGAGGGTGCGAAATGGCGTGGTCAATGGCTTCTTTGGTAATTTCATGAAAAACCATCCGTTTGACTGGCACTTTTGGTTTTAACTCGTCAAACAGATGCCAGGCAATCGCTTCGCCTTCACGGTCTTCGTCGGTCGCCAGAATAATTTCGGTCGCGTCTTTGGCAAGGGCTTTTAGTTTGGCAACTTGGGCTTTTTTCTCGGCACTGACAATATAGAGTGGCTCGAACCCCGCTTCGATGTTTAAGCCAAGTCTTGCCCAAGCCTCGCCTTTGTACTTGGCTGGGACTTCATCCGCACCTTTGGGCAAATCACGAATATGACCAAAGCTGGACTCGACCACATAACCACGCCCAAGGAATTTCCCAATGGTTTTCGCCTTGGCTGGCGATTCAACAATTACAAGTGTACTCACAAATCATTCCCCTTAAAGACCAACAATTGTTGGTAGGGTAGCACAGGAATACAAAAATCGGAAAGGTCAAGCAAGGGAATGACTGCAAAACCGCACAAAAAAATCCCCCTCGAGACTCGAGGGGGATTTTTTTAATTAAACCTTAAGCAGTTTTGTAAACGCCAGCTTGTTTCATTAAGCGGCGAGCCGTATCGGAGGCTTGAGCGCCAACCCCAAGCCAGTATTTGGCACGTTCGGTGTTGATATTAAGCCAGTTCTCGGTGGTTTTACGTGGATCGTAGTGACCCAAGTTCTCTAAGTAGCCACCATCGCGTTTTTGCTTGGCATCCACGACGATTAAACGGTAGTGCGGGTTGTGGGCGTTGCCCAGACGAGTGAGACGAATTTTAACCATTTTTTTATACACTCCTACGCGATTTTGAGGGTGTCACGCGACGGAGCGCAACATTACTTTTCGGCATTTCCAGCAGCCATGCGTCGTGCCGACAGCTTCAAAACACTAGCATAAGTGTTTTTGTTTCTCAAGGGATAAGCAGCTTATGCTGTGAAGATGCGGCTCGATTCGGATTTGGTGGTTTTGTTTATGTCCAGAAGTGTACGCCTTCTGGGGTTTGGGGCGTTGCCTGTGGTGCTGACCAGTTACTTAAAAGCCCGTGGTTTGCCCGAAGCCCAAATTGGTTTGCTGTTGTCCTTGGCATTGGTCGGCGATGCAGTCTTGTCGTTGCTGGTGACAAGAATAGCCGATTCTTTTGGGCGCAAACGCTTACTGATGTACAGCACCGCCCTAATTGCGGTGGCTGGAATTGGTTTTGCCTATTCTCAAGATGCCTTATGGTTGGTGGTCTGCGCGATTATTGGCACGATTTCGCCCAATGGCAACGAAGTCGGTCCGTTTCAAGCCCTCGAGCAAGCCTGTGTTTCGCAAGTCATTCCAGCCAAGCGCCGAGCAAGGGTTTTTGGTTGGTACGCCATGGCAGGTTCGTTAAGTGCCGCCCTCGGTGCAATTCTGGCAGGTTTGGCAGTTGAATCTCAAAAGCAAAATGGTGTTTTGGAAATCGTGGCAGAGCAACAGGTTTTTTTGGGTTATGCGGCGGTTAGTTTACTTTTGGTGCTGATTTTTTCTCGGTTGTCAAAACGAATCGAAACCCCGTCTTTTGGCTCGAGCCATCGTGCTGTTCCGCTAGACAGTCAAACAAAACGCACGATTTTGCACCTCTCGAGTTTATTTGCCCTAGATTCACTCGGCAGCGCTTTGGTGATGCAGTCATTGATTGCCTTGTACTTAGAGAATCGTTTTGCTGTCGGGGCAGGGATGCTCGGAGCAATTTTTGCCGCAACCAACATTGTGGCGGCTTTGTCTACACCACTGGCTGGCTGGTTAGCCGAACGCTGGGGCTTGGTCAACACCATGGTCTGGACACACATTCCAGCCAATGTATTTTTACTGCTTTTTCCATTTGCGCCAAATCTTGAATGGGCGATTGGCTTATTGATTGCTCGGTTCTGCTTATCACAAATGGATGTTCCAGCCCGAACCGCCTTGGTCATGAATGTTGTACCAGAAGAACAACGCAGCCTAGCTGGTGGGATGACCCAACAAGGTAAACTGATTGGTACGAGCTTAGGACCTGTTTTAAGTGGTTTGATGTGGAACGCGGGTTTTTTGGTGCTGCCTTTTGTTTTGGGAGGTATCTTAAAAATTAGCTATGACCTTGCCATTTACATCGGTTTTAAGCGCCTCGAGCAAGATTCCTAGCAGCCACTATCCCAGTTCAACTACACTGGCATCGGATAAAACCAAACGATGCACCCGAGGCACTTTACTCGAGCCGCGTACAATCGCTTTGCGTCCAATCAGGCACTCGTGTAAACGCACGGGAATGTCTTCTAAACGGGCTTCTTCTTGAATAATACTAAATTCAAGCTCAACACTTTTAAGGCTTGCCCCTTCGCCAATACTGGTAAAAGGTCCGACATAGACATTTTCTAAAGTTGCGCCTCTGCCAATTAAAGCAGGTCCGATAATCGTGCTGTTTTTAATGACTGCCCCAGTTTCGATTCGCACCCGTCCAACAATTCGGGTGTTCTCGAGTTGCCCCTTAGAAACGGGTTCAATCCGCTCGAGCAGTAAGCGGTTGGCATCGAGCAGGTCATCGTGTCTCCCAGTGTCTTTCCACCAACCTTGAACTTCTAGCCCGCGAATACTGCCAATTTTCATCAAGCCACTAATCGCATCAGTAATTTCGTACTCGCCTCGAGCCGACGGGCTTAAACCATCTATCACTTCAAGGATTTTATTCTTAAAGCAGTAGACCCCAGCCACGGCTAAGTTACTCGGTGGGTTTTGCGGCTTCTCGAGAATTTTCTGCACCTTGCCAGCGCTGTCAAGCACCGCTACGCCAAATTCCTTGGGGTTGTCCACTTGCACTAAGGCAATCACACCATCCACATCGCCTTCTAAAAAACTCGAGACATACCTCGAGACCCCTTCTTCAAATAAATTATCGGATAAGTACAAACAAAAATCTGCGCCATCAAGCCAATCAGCAGCCTGTTTAACCGCATGGGCAATACCCAATTGTTCTTTTTGGGTGATATAAGAAATCTCTACCCCTTCGACTTCAAGCCCCTCTTTCTCGAGGGCAGCCTTGACAAAATCGGAGACAATAATCCCAACCTCACAAATGCCCGCCTTGCGTAAATCCTCAATGGCATACTGAATAATCGGTTTATTGGCAACACTTAAGAGCGGTTTAGGTAAAGTATAAGTCAGGGGACGCAAACGAGTCCCCAGACCGGCGGCTGGAATTAAGCCTTTCATGACTTAGGTTAGCACTTATTTGAGGTTTTCTGGATTTAAGCTGTGCAAATCGCTTGGAACGAACAAACCATTTTGACGAATCAGTTGCCCATCAAAGAACATTTCGCCGCCACCGTACTCGGGGGTTTGAATAAAAACCATATCCCAATGCACCGCGCTGCGATTGCCATTGTCGGCGTTTTCATAGGCTTGTCCGGGCGTAAAGTGGAAACTCCCAGCAATTTTTTCATCAAATAAAATATCCAGCATTGGCTTAGTGATGTACGGATTAAAACCAATCGCAAATTCGCCGATGTAGCGTGCGCCTTCGTCCGAATCAAGAATTTCGTTTAAGCGAGCAGTATTGTTGCTGGTGGCATTGACGATTTTTCCATCTCTGAACTCGAGGGCAATGTTTTCAAAACGCACTCCATGATACAGCGTTGGCGTGTTGTAGTGTATTGTGCCATTGACACTATCTTTGACTGGACAAGAATAAATTTCGCCGTCTGGGATGTTGCGCTCGCCACTGCATGTGACTGCGCCAATGTCTTTGATGCTAAACTCGAGGTTGGTGTTTAGCCCTGTTAAACGCACTTTATCGGTCTCGAGCATTCGTTTTTTAAGCGGTTGCTGAGCTTGGTGCATTTTGGCATAATCGAGGGTACAAACATTGTAGTAAAATTCTTCAAATGCCTCGCTGCTCATGCCAGCGCTCTGGGCAAAAGATGAACTTGGATAACGCAAAACCACCCATTTGGTGTGATCTACACGGTAACGATGCACCTTGCCCCAAATATGGGTTTGGTAGTGTTTCATCCGTTCGCCCGGTACATCCGACATCTCGAGGGCATTGTTGCTACCACGAATGCCAATGTAGGCATCCATTTGCTGCATCCGTTCGGCTTCCCAACTAGACCAGCGCATCATCATTTCTTCGGTGGCATTCATATAGAGTTTTCGCAGTACACGGTTGTGTTTGGTATCTACAAAAGGAATCGCGCCCGCTTGGGCAACGCGGTCTATCAGGGTTTCGAGTAAGCTCTCGGGGATGTCAAAGGCTTCGATTAAGACCCGTTCTCCGGCTTTGAGTTTGGTCGAATGTGAGACAAGAACCTCTGCCAATTGCTGATGTTTTGAGTTCATAAAGCTTATTGTGCGACTTCTCAAGTTTCAGTACAAGGGGATAATGCGTACAGACACCAATGCAAATACGTTTTAGCATTCGATAAATACAAGGTTCATACGAATTTAAGGACTGACTCGAGCCACGGGTTTAGCCATACGCGGGTCAAGCGGATTGACCAAGAAAATCGCTCCCCACGGCACATAGGTGCTGCGCGTCACATCAGTTAGAACCGTACCGTTGTTGTAACGCACGGTGCGGTTTTGACGCACCGAAATACCCGCCACAGGACTATCGAGTTGCCTTGTACGTCCAAGCGGCACAGTAGCATCGGCTTGGAAGCGGTCTGCGGCTGGGGCTTTACGGGCAAAATAAACTGGCTTAGCAAGACTAATTTTGCGGTCTGGGGCTGCCCCAAATAAGTCTACACGCATGGTGTAACGACGCGGATTAACCGTGACTTGCATCAGTAGACTCGAGCCAGTGTCATTCTTAAAACGCAGATTTTTGTACGGACTGTAAACTGTGGCTTCAAAACCAATTGAAGGGGCAAAATTGCGGGTTGCCATTTCGTAATAACTAACGCGGTAACTGTGATTGCTTCGGGCTGTAATCGGTAAACCTGATAAATAAGCGGCTCGCCAAACCGTGGTGCTAATTTGGCAAATGCCACCGCCAATTTCTTTTTTAAGTGTGCCACTGGCAATGATATAGCCGTCCACAAAACCTCGAGCTTGCGAAATATCACCAAGATTGGCATTGTAATCGTATTCTTCTTCGGCTGGAATAATCGTGTTATCAATAATTTGGCTACCTGCGATGATGTTCTGAACTCGAGCCGTGCGTGAACGATAAAAAGCACTTTCGCCCCCGCCAAAGCGTTGCAAAATACCTTGAGCGGCATAATCTTCGGTATTGCGTTTTGGGCGTGTGACCTCTAAAGCAAGCTCGGCTTCGGATTTGCCTTCGATAATGGCTTTGTACAAATTGGCATTGGTTTTTTCGATATTCACAGTCCAAGCACTTTGTTGACGCGCCACCCAATTACCATTCTCGAGTGCGACAAAACGTGCATTTGTAGAATCTCGAGGGACGGCTGTATAAATCCGTTCAAGTTCGGGGGTTAAGGCGCTGCTGATTTTGCCAAAATTACGGCTGCGCTGAACAAGCTGTGGGTTTAAGGCAAAGTTTTTAACAATAATTTCTTGTTGTAAACGCCCACTGGCGATAAAAGGCTCGAAAGTTGAGAGTTTAAGTCTAAATTCTGGGAATTCGTTTTGGGCAAAGGCTGTTGAAAACAGCAAACTTGAGATAACCAATACTATTTTTTTCATACATTTCTCCCTTTAGAACACACCAGCAGAACCAGCAACTCATGCTACAACAATTGGCAAGACTGCCAAAAGAATCAAAACAGTCACGTTAGCGCTAATTGGCGCTGGCTATCGCCCGTAGAATCGCGGCTTCTAAATCACCTTGGGATTTAAGCTCAACTTTTGCACCGTTTAAGAAAAAAGTTGGTGTGCCTTGAACCCCTGCCGCTATTGCGTCGTTGCGGTCTCGAGCCACTTTAGCCGCTTTTTTCGGGTCGTCCATTGATTTTTCAAACAGTGCTTTGTCTAAACTTAAATACCCAGCATACTGAATAAACGCGGCTCGAGGCTGGATTTTCGCAGGACTGCCATCGTGAGGCGGTGCCCATTCGCTCTGAGCGCGGTAAATAATGTCCATGTACTCCCAGTATTTTCCTTGCTCGCCAGCCGCTTCCATCGCGCTGGCAGCCAGAACACTGTTGCTGTGGAGGGGCATATAACGCACCACAAAACGCATTTTATCGGCGTACTTGGCTTTGAGTTCTTTGACCAAAGGATGAATCGCCCCACAAGCCTCGCATTCAGGGTCAAGGAATTCAACCAGTGTGACCTTGGCAGTTTCAAAGCCTGTGGTTGGAGCATCGGCTCTGATTAAGGTGCTTTCGGCAACGCTTGGGGTACTCGAGCGGCTGGCATTGTTGGCAAGGGTTAGAATACCAATGGTTGCGGCAATAGCAACGGCTGCAATAATACCAAGAATAACAATGGGCTTAGGATTTGACATGATTTTTTCCTTTCTGCACAGCAGAACCAACCAGAAGGGCGAGAATAACCGTAAAAGCACTTAGACTTAAAAGTGGGATGGTAATAAAGCCAAGCCACTCGATTTGTTTAGAAGTACAAGAAACCCCAGCCGCACAGGTCGTAAAACCTTCGGGAATAATTTTGTAGTACAAAAGATTGTGGTAGACCGCGACCAACCAACCCGTAACTGCCATTGGCAAGGCGTACCAAAGCACACGGCGGTCACTCGAGGCAATGCCAACAGCCAATATAAACACCAAAGGGTACATAAAAATTCTTTGATACCAACATAGACTACAAGGTGGCAAACGCATAATTTCCGAAAAGTACAAACTGCCCACTGTGGCAATCAGGCTTTGTGTCCAAGCTGCATATAAAAACCAAGGTATCATCGGTATAAACCCAACTTGTTCATGGTTTCACCCGAAAGGTCATCACGCCACTGACAGGGTGGGTGTCTGTGCCAAGCGCCCGCCAGATGACACCGTACCAACCAGCTTTTAAGGGCTTTAAGGCAAGACTGACTTTTTTGCTTTGACCAGTTTTAGGAGTAGAACCAGTATCCACCCGAATTTTCTCGAGTTCAGCGCTTTTAATTTTAGGCAAGAACTTCTCGGCGGCGGTGTCGGCTTGGTGATGGTCTTGAATCGTTACAGCAATCGGCAGTTTAATCACTCGAATCGTCGAAAATCCTAATTCAATCCCTTCATTAAACTCAAGATTCACAGTTTTTGGGGCGGTTTTGACGGTGCTGCCATCTTTTGGGGTACTGGATTTAAGTTGAGAATGTGCCAAGGCAAGACCAGAAAGCAATACGACTATTAAAAAGTAAATTCGCATGGGTTCTCCTTAAATTAAATCCAGAATGGTTTGCAAGTCTTGTGCAATCGGCATGGGTTGAATCGGACTGACATTTGCTCCGCCTGTGTTACCTGTTGGATAAATACCAAGTGGCGTTTTACTGGCAGCCCCAACAATTCGTAATAACTGCCCAGCCATTTCTCGAGTATCCTTGTGGCGTGTGGCAAACGCCAGCATTTCTTGATGAATTTTAACGTGCCAGTATGTGTCTTTTTGTCCAAGCACATGAGCGCGTTCCAAATGCCTAAAAGCCTGTTCTAATTGCCCTGCGGCTTCTAGGGTTGTGGCTTCTTTGAGTTCTATTTCGATATGCGGACGGATTTTTTCCTTGAAAGAATTCATTTCTCACCTCGAGTTGGTTTGAATGCCAGTAAACGCAGTGCATTAGCCGTGACAATGGCGGTAGCGCCAGTATCGGCTAGAATTGCCATCCACAGATTGGTGTAGCCAAATAAAGTCGTGACTAGGAAAATGGCTTTTAAGCCCAGTGCAAAACCAATGTTCTGGCGAATGTTACCCATCACCGCCCTCGAGAGTTGCACCAAATCCACCACACCAGTCACATTGGAGCGCAGAATAGCCGCATCAGCCGTCTCGAGCGCCACATCTGTGCCTCCGCCCATAGCAATACCAACATCGGCTTTGGCAAGGGCTGGGGCATCGTTAATGCCGTCGCCAATCATGGCAATTTTTCCATTAGCAGCGTACTGCGTAATCAACTCGAGTTTATCTTCGGGCAGCAGTTCGGCTTTGACTTCTAAACCAAGACCATCAGCAATCGCTTTGCCTGTGCGGGCATTATCGCCAGTTAGCATGATACTCGAGATACCAAGGGCTTTAAGTTCGACAATAGCTTCTTTGGCATCAGGGCGGGGTTCATCGCGGATGGCAATAATGCCGAGGGCTGCACTGCCTTCTAGGAGTACCACCACGGTTTTACCTGAAGTCTCGAGGGTAGTAATCTGAGTTTGCAAAGCCTGCTCGAGTGGAGCAAGTTCGGCTGCATATTTGGGGCTGCCCACCGCAAATTCACGGTTTTCCACGGTGGCAACCGCCGCTTTGCCCTGAATGGCTCGGGCGTTTGTGCTGGCTGGTACAACAATACTTTGGGTTTTGGCATACTCGAGAATCGCTTTGGCAAGCGGATGCGAACTGCTTTGTTCAACTCCTGCGGCTAAACGCAGCATCTCGGGTTTTTCAAGACCAAAAGCAAACACATCGGTCACAACTGGTTTACCTGCGGTCAATGTGCCAGTCTTATCAAAAGCAATGGTTTTTACACTCCCGATATTCTCGAGGGCTGCCCCGCCTTTAATCAGTAAGCCACGCCTAGCCCCGCTCGAGAGTCCAGAAGTAATCGCGGCTGGCACAGACAACACCAAAGCACACGGACAACCAATCAGCAGTAAGCTCACGCCTTTGTAAATCCATTCATTCCACGTTCCAGCCCCAAAAAGTGGTGGTAAAATTGCTACCAGACTCGAGACCAGCAGCACACCTGGAGTCCACCAACGGCTAAATCGGTCTATAAACCGCGCTGTGTTGCCTTTGCCGTCTTGGGCTTCTTCGACCAGTTTAATAATTCTAGCAATCGTGTTGTCGGCTGCTGTCTTAGTCACTCGGATTTTTAGGGCAGCATCGCCATTGATGCTACCCGCAAAAACAGCATCACCAACTTTTTTGTTGACTGGCATACTCTCGCCCGTGACTGGCGAATCATCTAAACTCGAGAAACCCGTTTCTATAATCCCATCGCATGGAACTCGAGAACCGGGCTGCACCAACACCAATTGCCCAACTTTTAAGTTCTCGGCTGGAATTTCATTGGTCTGTTCAGCCTCAATGACCAAAGCTGTTTTTGGCGTGAGGGCTGCTAGGGCTTTGATGCCCGCCCGAGCGCGACCCGCCGAGATACCCTCAAGCCATTCACCAATCATAAAGAAAAAAACCACCACGGCGGCTTCAGGGGCTTCACCAATACCGATTGCACCTATGGCTGCCAGACTGACCAAGGTTTCTATCGTAAACGGATTACCAAAACGAGTTGCCGCCCATGCCCGACGTGCCAAGGGGATCGCCCCCACCACAGTCGCTGCGATATAACCATAAACAGCAAGCTCTGGTGCAAAACTCCCAAAAAGCCAAGCAGCAAGTAACAAACCACCTGTTAAGAAAACCAGTTTGGAGGCTCGAGTGGCATACCAAGGCACATTTTCTTCGGGTGCATGGACATGAGCAGCCGCATCGTGGTCATGGTCGTGTCCAGATATTCCATGACCAGAATCATTGGTGGATTCAACAACCGCAACTTTTAGGGTTGAGGGATAGCCAAGGGCTTTAAGGTTCGCCTCGAGTTTACTGCGTGGGGTTAATTGCTCATCTAAAGTTAGGCGCAGCGTCTCGGTAGTGAAATTAACTTTGGCTTGGCTTGCACCGGGGGTTTTCTCGAGTAAGTTCTCAATTTTTTTGGCACAATTGGCGCAGTCCATTCCAGAAACACGGTACTCGAGGTCTGGGATAATGGTTGGGGTCATGGGTTTCTCCTTAAACATCTGAGCATTTACTCAGGTATTTAGAAGCCTAGCATAAAATAATCGTTCTGCACGTTGTTGAAAATAATTTCTCAATAAAAAAGCCTCACGCCAAAAGCGTGAGGCTCGAGTACAAAATTTTAGCCCTTCATTAACGCGCCAAGTAAACCCGTTAAAACACTGCCTGTACTGACTGCCCCTGCGTCACGTTGACCATTGGCATTAGTGACTTGTGCGCCTTGGGTAACAGCACCAAGCAATGCACCTAATGGATTGCCCGCTTGTTGTCCGCCACCGCCCAATGCACCACCGAGTAAACCACCAAGCATTCCGCCCAGACCGCCACCTTGTTGGGCTTGTTGTTGCTGCGGTTGTCCACCGCCAAGCAAGCCACCAAGTAAGCCGCCTAAGCCGCCGCCTTGTTGTTGTTGTTGGTTGCCACCGCCAAGCAGTCCGCCGAGCATCCCGACAATGTTGCCAGCCCCGCCACCCATCAGCATTCCAGCAATTTTACCAATGTCTAAACCGCCACCAGCGTTGCCCCCAAGTAAACCCAAGAGTGGCGCAAGCGCCCCTAGTGGACCGGCGGCATTTGCACCCCTTGTATCGTGCTTAGCAAAACCATTGGTCAGCATTCCAATAATTGGACCAAGGTCATTAGCACTTAAACTATTGTTACGCCCAGCAAACGCCTGAGCGCCTTCCGAGAAAGCATCACCGTAGGCTTTAGCGGTAAAACCATTTGTGCCAGCCGAACCTGCGATGGCTTGGGAGACCTGACCAAAAACTTGTCCTAAATCGGCTGTTGGGTCACTCGAGGCGGCGGCTTGGGCTGCCTTAAATTTCTCGAGCAGTTTCGTCCCATGCGCTGGGTTGCTGGGGTCAGCCCCGTTAATATCCTGTTGATCGTTTTGAAGTTGGTTGACAACCGAGCCGAGTAGTTCATTTAATGTCATAGTATTTCCTCCTGAAGGTACAGCTATAAAACCGTAGCACAAAACAAGGTCTCAATTCACTTAACTAAAGAATGGGTAGAAGAGAGCTATGGGCTAGAAACCTCAAAGCTCAAAGCTCATAGTTTCTATGTTGTCGCCGAATAAAATGCCCCACCCAAAGGCTCTAAGTGCGCTGTGTCATTTAAGCGCTCGAGCATCCAAACTGCGCCTGTTGGGGTCCAATGCTTTTCCAGAACCGTAATACTGGCATGGGTGATGCGTAAACGCCAAATTCTCGGGGCAGCCAAGGGGTTTAACTCGAGTAGCCCACAAGTTAAAACTTGAATTAAACCACCATGCGAGAACGCCAGAACCTGACCGCTTTCGGGCAGATTCTCGAGCCAGTGCATGGCACGGGCGCGAAGACTGGCGTAACTTTCGCCAAGTGGCGCGGCACGGTTTACTGGGTCTTGTATCCAAGCTGCAAATTCTGGATGCTTGGCATTTTCGCTGTTATTCCCACCTTCAAAAACCCCAAAGTTGAGTTCGCGCAATCTGGCATCTGGGTGCGGCTCAAAACCCGATAGTCGGGCAGTGTCCAATGCCCGAATCAGGTCGCTCGAGTAGACCCGATCAAAGTGTTTATCCTCGAGCCGAGTGCGTAATTTCCAAGCCTGTTCTGCACCTAATTCAGACAGAGGGGTATCTGACCAGCCCTGCCAACGCCCCTCAAGATTCCAGTCGGTTACACCGTGGCGTACCAAACAGATTTTAAGTGGGGCTGGAAAATTCATTCTCGAACCGCAGGACGCGGTTTACCACTCGAGTCAATTGCCACAAACGTAAAATGCCCACTGGTCACAAGGCTCGAGTCGTCTGGCATGACTTTTTGTACATCTACCCTAATTCGCATACTGGTGCGCCCAACCGATTCAACACGGCTAATCACTTCTATGACTTCGCCCATTTTGATCGGGATTCTAAAATCCACTTTGTCCATGCTGGCGGTCACGACTGAGCCACCACTAAAACGCCCTGCCGCAAAACCTGCTACTTTGTCCATAATCGAAACAATATGACCGCCAAAAGCTGTGCCATTGGGATTGGTTTGGTTTGGAAAAATCTGTTCTAAACTACGGCATTCTGAATGTTTGTAACGTTCTTCTAAAGTCATATTTATTTCTCCCAACCAGCCAGGGCTTGCACAAACGAGGCAATTGCCTCAAGGTCTTTTTTAGGCATGTCTGGATAAGCTGGCATTTTTGCCGCCCCAAGGTCTTTGCCTTCGATAATCCGCGCTTTGATATAAGCTAAATCTCGCAAACGCGGATTGTCAATCATTTTCTTGCCGTAGCCACCGACCCCACCATCATGGCAACGCATACAATTGTACTGTTCAAACAATGCCCTGCCTTCGGGATGAAAAGCTGTGGCTTTTGCCAAGGCTTCGTTTGGCGGCGCACAAGCTATCAACACACTTGGAATGACAAGCGCAAGAATCAGCAGCGCTCGAGTAAAAGTCAGTTTCATCGCCGTGTATTCTGCCTTAAAAGCAAAAAACGCACGAGTGACACACAGCCCATCTAAAGACTTATCCAGAAATAACTTCCCGATTTGCGGAATTCCAAAACATGAACTGTCACAGGGCGAACACTTCTTGACCAAAAACACGGCTGCTTCGGGCGTGGGTCGCTAAAACGCCACCTGACGGGGCTGGGTCGCTGTTGGGCTATTCGCGCTTCCTCTTTCCTCTGTCTCGAGCTAAACTGCCTTGTGATTCCGCATTTGTACGTTCATGTGCCATTCTGCCCAACCATTTGTCCGTACTGCGATTTTCATGTTCTGAAACGCAAAAATGGTTTGGTAGAAGCGTACTTACATCAACTCGAGCAAGATGCCAGCCAATTGGTAGCAGAACATGGTGCGTTTCCACTAAAAACCTTGTATGTTGGTGGTGGTACACCTTCTTTTTTGCGAGATGCTGAACTCGAGGAATTGGCTGGTATTATCCAAAAACACTTTGGTTGGGCAAGTCTTGAAGCCACACTCGAGGTCAATCCGGGTACAGTCAATGCGGCTCGGGCGCGGCATTGGCGCGATTTAGGATTTACCAGAGTCAGTGTCGGGGTGCAGAGTACACAGGATGCAGTGCTTAAATTTTTGGGACGTACCCATAATGCCAGCCAAGCCTTAACTGCCCTCGAGACTTTGCAAAGCACAGGGTTTGCAGTCAGTGCCGATTTAATTACGGCTGTTCCTAATCAGGATTTAGCCAAAGATATTGCTACCCTTGGGGCTTTGGGGTTGGAGCATATTTCTTGTTACACCCTGACGATTGAAGAAGGAACACCATTTTATAAGCAAGGGGTTAAAGTAACCGAGGAAGCCGAAACCCATGCGCTCGAGACTGCCGAACCGATGTTAGCCGAGTTTGGCTTGCAACGTTACGAGGTGTCTAACCATGCCAAAAAAGGTTTTGAATCCAAACACAACCTTGCTTACTGGCAAAACCAATTTTATTACGGACTTGGGGCTGGAGCGGCTGGGCATTACCCATTTGAATCAGCCCACCACATTGCCATGCGTCGTACCAATCCCTTTTTGCATTCTTGGCTCGAGGGGAATCGTGGTGAGCAAGAACTGATTTCTCGAGCCGAATTTATTACCGATGCGCTTTTTAATGGTTTGCGACTGCGCCAAGGTCTGAACATTCAAGAACTCTCAAGCCGCGCTGGACTGGATGCCAAAAGCCATTTTGCAACAGCTTTTGCGGTTTGTGACAGTAAAGGCTGGCTCGAGTGGGATGCGAATACGGTGCGTTGTACAAAAGCGGGTTGGTGGGTTTTGAACCGAGTTGTTTCTGAATTTCTGCTCGAGTGACATGACCATTGGGCTTCTCGAGTGACGTGACTTTTAGGTTACTCAAGTTTTAGCGTTAAGATTTTTTCTTGTTGTCCATGCCAGAGCTTCACTTTTATACTGTTTCCTATTTTTTTACGTCTCAAGATTCGGTGGTAATCGCGCAGTGTGTCCATGATTAAACCATCCAACTCGAGTAAGCGTGTTTTTGATTGTGGCTCGAGTTGAATGCCAGCCCGTTCCATCACTCCGCCTTTTTTAATCAGGTCAACATCTAAACCCGCTTGTTCAGACTGCGATACCCGAATGCCAATGCCGGGTAACTCGAGTTTTGCGCCTTGCTGCATTTGCAAAAGCCACGGTTGTAAACCAAAAAGCGGCACGAGGTACGAAACGCGGCTTTTGGCATCTTGTGAATAGCCGATGCCCACACCAATCACTTTTCCTACAAAATTCAGCACCGCTCCGCCAGAGTCGCCGGGGTCTATGGGAACATTCGAGAGCATTAAACGGGTCGGAATCAGCAACTCTTCATTTTGAAGATAGCCTTGAACTGCCCCGTAACGCGGTTGAATAAAATCATTGCCACTGTTACCGACTTCTACAATCGGGTCGTTGATTTTGGCTTCTTGGGTTGTGTCTAGTTCTAAAAACTCGAGTGAGCGGGCAGCCCTGACTTTGATGATTGCCAAGTCTCTGGATTCATCAAAACCAATCACTTGGGCGGGTAGTAATTCTTGTTTGGTGGTCAGCACCTCGAGTTTATCTATGCCAACCACCGCATGATAAGCAGTTAAAGCAAAGCCGTCTTGGGAGATTAAAAAACCACTGGCTCGTCCAGTGCGGCTGTAATAAAAACGGTCATCCTTGGTAACTTGCAACGAACGCAGTTGCAGCATCGCAGAGCGAGCAGCCACAAATGCGCCCTGCATCATCTGCTCGAGTTTTGCGGCTGGCGGCGGCTTAAAAACAGCTTCTTCGGCTCGAGGGTAGAACCAGTACGCCACTGCCAAGACTGGAATCAGTAGCCAGAACCCGATTTTTGGCATGATTAAAGTTTGTACCCCATGGCTTGTTGCACCATTTCAATTGTTTTGGCTTGGTTGAGTGGGTTGGTGCTGTCGGTTTCCGCCCCAAATTTTAGGGCAGCTTCACCATTCACCACATCGGCAAAATGCTCGAGCAGACGCTGGTAACGGTTGGCTTGTTCGGTTTTTTCGGTTGCCCCATTTAGCACCAAAGTACCGATTTCTTGGGCTGGGTGGACAAATTGCGGTAATTCCAAAATGCCTTTTGAACCAACAATCTCGAGGTGCTGACGGTTTGGCATGGCAATCGAGCATTCAAAAACCGCTTGGGCAGAAGCAAACTCGAGGATGGCACTACTTGTTAAATCCGAAAATTCTTCACTTTTTGTAACCCCACCAACTCGCGCTCGAGCCACGGCTTGGGTTGGTGTTTGCCCGAGCAGTAACAGCGTGGCGTTAATGCAGTAACAGCCAAGGTCGTAGAGTGCGCCGCCACCAAAAGAACGCACCCAACGAATATTTTCGGGTTGCTCGAGCATAAAAGAAAAACTTGAACGAATTAAACGAATTTCGCCCAGCACACCACTATTTATAATTTCTTTGGCGCGGGTAAATTGTGGGTGATGGCGGTACATAAAGCCTTCCATTGCCAGTAAACCCTTGGCTTTGGCAGACTCGAGAATTTGCGTGACTTGTATTGGGTTTAAGCCCATTGGTTTTTCGACATAGACATGCTTGCCAGCTTCAAGTGCTTTTAATGCCCAAGGCAAATGCAAATGGTTTGGTAACGGAATATAAACCGCGTCTATGTCGGATTCAAGCAGTGCCTCGTAACTCATGATTTGCCCAACCTCGAGTTGCTGTGCTTGGGCTTGGGCTTTATCTGGGTTTTGTGTGCCAATGGCGACACATTCAATGTTTTTTGCTTTGTGCATGGCGGGGATAACAGCATTGTTGATTTTTGCTGCGCCGAGGACACCAAAACGAATGGTTTTCATGACAAAAGTCTAACAGTTTTTCAATTAAGATACCGTCGGCAAGCACACCGACGGTATCCTGAAAACAAATTAAGCCATTTGTGATTTTGGTTGACTTAAACGATTGGCTCTTGCCCACAAGGAAAGCATCAAAATCCCGCCGAGCAATGAACAAATCGCAATCACATTACGAATAAATTCAACGGTTTTAACTTGGAATGGATAAATTCCATTTTGCTTTAAGTAAGCGTTATTGATTAACTGAGCGCCTTTTTCACCAATACCCTGCATATAGGCTTGACTGGGTAAGGCAAGAAATTTTTGTGGACTGCCAATATAGACATTGCTCTGGTTTTCACCAAATAATTCGGCAGCTTCGAGTTTTTCGGCGAGTTGTGCATAAACCGAGCCGCGCAGCAGGAGGCTCGAGGCAACCAAACTACCAACCAACAAAATCCCTGCTAGGATTGCCAGCGCAAAAAAAGTGGTTTTGAAACGAACTAAGTTCATTATCTCCTCGAGAGATGAAAAGAATAACTAAGGTACGGCTGCTTGGTGTGTATTTTATCTAACTTACTTATTGGTGGCAATGGCTTTGATTGTGATGTCTAAGGTATCCGAAACTCGTCCTGCGGCAATGCTAGGGTTGGTAATTTTGTAATCGGAAAGTTTGATTGGGAATTTGGCGTTTAGGGCTAATGAATCGCCTGCAATCCGCGCCGAGGCAGTGGCGGCATTTGCGTTGGTGACTTTAAGAGTGGCAACTGTAATCATGGCTTTGGTCACACCATTCATGGTAAAAGTGCCAGTAATTCGGTAGTCATTGTTTCGCATCCATTGGACTCTGGTAGCTTGGAATTTAATTTCTGGTTCTTTTTCAAAATTTAACCAAGCGGCAGTTTTCATATCAAGATTGCGTCTTTCTACACCTGTATCAAGCGAAGCCCCATCTACAGTAATTGTGCCTGTGCCTGTTTTGGCTTCACGGTCAAAGTTAAATGTGCCTTTGATTTTGCTGGTACGTGCCGTGAAATTCTCGACATCGGTTTCTGATTCGGCAATCGCAATGTTTAAGTTATCGCGCTCCACAACTTTCCAAACTTCGGTTGCGCCTCGAGCGCTCATCAGGGTGGTTAATGCCAATGCTCCAAATGCCAATAAAACTTGCTTTTTCATACGAACCTCCTATGGTCTGGTATCAGTATACCAGTCTGAAACGGTTTTTATTGTCTAAAAATTATAGCAGCTACATTGTGCCACAAAAATCTGATTCCAAGATGAAAAACCAAGCTCGAGATGTTAAGCTGTTCTTGTGAGTGATTATATTCCAACCGGTTACAACCTAAGCCCGTACCTATCCGAGTCTCGAGTGACCGAATTTTCTTCGGCTGGACAAGCCATCGAAACTGGTAAGTCCTATATGGCAGTCATGGTAACCAGCAAAGGACGAATGGTTTTAGAGCTTTACGCCAGCCAAACCCCTAAAACAGTCAATAATTTTGTTTGGTTGGCACGTCATAAATACTATGACGGGATTGTTTTTCACCGTGTTCTCGAGGGTTTCATGGCACAGACTGGCGACCCGACGGGTTCTGGGCGCGGCGGACCGGGTTATAAATTTGGTGATGAATTTAATCCAGAATTGCGCCACCGTGGTAAGGGCGTGCTGAGCATGGCAAATGCTGGACCTGGCACAAATGGCAGCCAGTTCTTTATGTTGTTTGCCGACCAGCCGCATTTGGATGGTCGCCATACGGTTTTTGGGAAGGTCGTCGAGGGTCTGGATGTGCTTGATAAATTACAGCGCATTGATCCGGGTCGTCCGAGTTTTGGTGTTAGCCCAGACAGCATGACCAAAGTCTATATCGTCGAAAAATAGTTTTTGTTCTCGAGTCAACCCAAATATGCCTAAACCCGAAAACTCAGGTTTAGGCATTGTCATAATTTTTGTAATCTAGTTTACATTAAACAGTCCAGTCAGACGGTAATATGCAAACCGTCTGGACGGTATCTAATGCGAAAAAATAACCCCCAAGAAACCCGAGAACTCCTACTTAAAGCTGCCATTGCGATTATTTTAGAACGCGGCGCACATAACTTAACCCTCGAGCATGTGGCTAAAAACGCTCAGGTCAGTAAAGGTGGACTGCTGCATCATTACCCCAACAAAGAAAGTCTGTTGCTAGAAATTATTAACCTGCTGACCCAAACCTTTGACCACAACCTGCAAAAGTACCTCGAGCCAAACCAGAGCCGTGGGCGCTGGACACGCGCCTACATCCGCACCACTTTTAGCCCAGACCCACAAGAACAACGCCTCACCCAAGCCCTCTCGAGTCTGATTATCAGTCATCCAGAGTTACTAGATTCACTGCCATTGCAAGATGCGTTTTTGTTTGCCGAGCAGAACATCCTCAACGACGGACTCCCCGCCGCTCGATCCACAGCAATTCGGCTTGCTTGTGACGGGTTTTGGTTTGGCGAAATTAGCGGCATGGTTCAAATTAAAGAACCCTTACGAAGTGAATTACTCGAGGAACTACTGGAGTTAGCCAAATGAATACACCGCTTGAAAACAACATCACTGGCAATTGGAAACCACGTTTTTTTAGCATTTGGATTGGACAAGCCCTGTCTTTAATCGGCAGTGCCTTAACCCAATTTGTACTGTTGTGGTGGATTACCAAAACCACCGAATCCGCCAGTGCGCTCGCCATCGCGGGAGTTATGGGTTTGCTGCCTCAAGCCCTGCTGGGTCCACTGGGCGGGACATTGGCAGATAGGCTTAATCGCCGCACAATCATGATTGTGGCAGATAGCATCTCCGCCATTGCGATGATTGTGATAGTTTACCTTTTCTCGAGCAATCAAATAGCGCTTTGGCATATTTACAGCCTGATGTTCCTGCGCTCGAGTATGCAGGCTTTCCAAAGCCCAGCCGCCGCCGCCAGCACCAGTCTGCTTGTGCCAAATGACTGGCTGCCCCGTGTGGCAGGTATGAACCAAGCCATGCAGGGCATCATGACAATTGCAGCCGCGCCACTTGGTGCATTGGCATTGGCGTTTTTGCCTTTTCAGGGCGCGTTAATGATAGATGTGGTCACGGCAGTCTTGGGTATTGTGCCGTTGTTGATGTATGCCATTCCGCAAACCAAACGGCTCGAGACCAAAACCAGTGTTTGGACAGATTTCAAAGAAGGTCTGGCGTATGTTAAAAACCGCCAAGGACTGCTGATGTTGTACGGTTTACTTGGCTTGGTGGTGCTAACCGTCATGCCGACTTTTGCGCTTACGCCCTTATTGGTTAAACAACACTTTGGCGGTGGGGTCAACGAGGTCGCGCTGATGGAGGGCTTAGCCGGTATTGGCATGATTGCTGGCGGAATTCTAATCAGCCTCAATCCATTGTTCAAAAAACGAATCGTCACACTTTTAATCTCCTTTATTATTTCCTGCGGCACAGTTGCCCTGACTGCCCTCGCACCAAGCAACGCCCTTTGGTTAGCCACGATTTGGTGGACGTTAAGCGGCATTACGTTTTCCACGGGCAACGCCCCAATGATGGCGATTATTCAGACCAGTGTCCCCAATCAGATTCAAGGACGGGTTTTGTCCTTAATGACCACGGTTATGGGCTTGGCTGGACCAATCGGCTTAGCCATTGCTGGACCACTCGGCGATGCAATTGGGGTGCGTGGCGTGTTTATTGTGGGCGGTACGCTATCGGCAATCGTTTGTGCCTTGGGGTTCTTCTCGAGCCGCTTAATGCAAATCGAAACAAAGGAAAATCATGTCCAAACGAATTGAACTGCTCGATGTGCTGCGCGGTTTTGCAATTCTCGGCACACTCGGCACAAACATCTGGTTATTTGCCAATGCGGGCAACATCGGTGCATTTTTTGGCAGCACCACCTACCAAAGCCAACTCGAGGGCATACTGCAACAAGCCACGCTCTTTTTTAGCAACGGTAAGTTCTTGGGAATGCTGACCATTTTGTTTGGGGTTGGCTTAGAATTACAGTACCAAAGTGCCAAAAAACGCGGTCAGTCATTTTTACCTGCTTATCTTTGGCGCTCGAGTTTATTGTTTTTGGACGGCTTACTGCATTTTGCACTGGTGATTGAATTTGACATTTTGATGGGCTACGCCCTGACTGCCATGCTGGTGGCTTTTATTGTCACCAAAGGCGAAAAAGTCATGCAAACGACAATGATGGTGGCTGGTGGAATTCACCTGCTGATGGTCTTTGCCATCACTGCGGTGCTGATTTTTACCCCACGCCCCGAACTCGAGCGAGCTTTGGGTAATTTTGGCAACATCAGTCAGGTGTACTTGAACGGCACATACCTAGAAGGCGTGGTTTACCGCTTAGAGAATTTCTCGAGTCTCCGCATTGAACCGATTTTTGTGATTCCAATGGGCATTACGCTATTTTTGTTGGGGGTACGTTGGATGCGCTCAGGTACATTTTCTGAACAAGGCGCACACCTCACCGACCAAATGATGCGCTGGGGCTTAGGGCTGGGAATTCCACTTAATCTACTTGCCCTCGAGCCAAGTTTTGGCTTGGATTTAGCGGCACGGTACTTATTTGCGCCACTTCAAGCCGCAGGGTACATCGGACTGATTGCTTATGCCTTGCGGCATGGTTGGCTAGGCAGTCTTGCCTCAAGCATTGCCAAAGTTGGTCGTATGGCACTGAGTAATTACATGCTCCAAGGTGTACTGGCATCGGTTTTGTTTTATGGTTGGGGTTTTGGTTTGGCTCGTAACCCAAACGCTTATGCTGCATTGACAGCATGGTTATGTATCAGTGTCACCTTGGTTATTTTTTCAAAATTCTGGTTGCAACGCTTTAATCAAGGACCCTTTGAAACCGTCTGGAAAATCCTCAGTGAAATGCCTTTTAGAAAATAGTCAAATTAGCCCTCGAGTACATCCAAGGTGTCGGCGGTCTAAAGCCCGTTTGACCCAAATAAAAACCGCACGGCGGTACTGCTCGAGCAGGTTTTGGCGGTTGGCGCAACCTGCGTTAGGAATTTAATGCCTTAATCCCCAGTTCTGCCAATTCGATGTCCTCGAATTCTGGTAAACCGCTGACCCCAACCGCTCCAATACAATCTGTGCCATCAAAAATTGGGATGCCACCACCCCAACCGATGTAGCGAGGGTCGCCAAAGTTACGCAGGTCAAAACCATCGGTTAAATGTCTCGAGGCTTGCCCAATTTCACGGCTCGGACGGCGTTCCCGAGCAGCAGTAAAGGCTTTATTCTGGGCAATAAGTATACTCGGAAGTGGCGCACCAGCAATTCGCACAAACGCCAGCAATTCGCCGTGAGCATCGGCTACAGCGATTACGGCTTGTTTATCACGAACAACAAGTTCGGCTTGAATAGCAGTAATAATTTTTTGAGCCTCTAAATGCCCCAGATTTTTTGTGATTTGCATAGGCTATTCTAACGGCTTAACCCAAAACACTGCTGAGTAATTCCTGAAATTCTAGGGTTTGCCCAGAACTCGGTAAGGCTTTTGATAGAATTTCTTGTTTAATCTGTCCTGAAGTGGCTGGATGCGCCGCTACTGCCCGCCAAATCAAGCCCGCCCGTTCATGATTACCCTCGAGTTCTAAAACCCCAGCTAGGGCATAAAAGCTCTGCATCACGGTTGGCATGACACTGGCATCAAGGGCAATTTGAATACTTTCGAGTAAATAGGCTCGAGCCAAAGCAGGTTGGGCTTCGAGCAGTTCAAGTTCGGCGAGGCTTTGTAATGCCACAGCGATACCGCGTTTATCGTGCATTTCGCGTTTGAATAATAAACTCTGCTCTAAACTATGGCGTGCGCCTTTGGGGTCGCCAAGTTTGCGTTGAACCACCGATAAATTATTTAAGACCACCGAAATAGCCCGTTTGTGTCCAAGTTCGCTAAAGTGGGTTAAGCAACGCTCAAAAGCAGTTTTGGCAGCTTGGTCTTGCCCTTGGGCTTCGTGGACATTGGCTAAATTTAGGGTAGCAATCGCAATGCCCTCGAGATACCCAGCTTGTTGATTTAAGGCAATGGCTTTTTTGAGGTGTTGTTCGGCTTCTATAAAATCGCCACTGAGTTTAGCGTTTATCCCAAGTCCGTTGTAACCTTCAGCAACTCGCAATAATTCAATCTGCGGTTCGGTTTCGTACAAATCAATACTCTCTCTAAAGGCAGTCTTGGCTTCTAACCAACGCCCAGCCCGACTGTGCAATTGTCCCAGCAAATACAGCCCGCTCGCTCTAACCTTTGGCTCGAGTGGGTAGGCAAGTGCTTGTAAAAATAGGTTCATGGCTTCATGACTTTCACCTAAACGCATGGTGTAAGAAGCCTCTATGATTAACAATTCTGGGTAAAAACGATTTGACTTAGGCGTTTTTTGCAGCACCAAGGCAAACACTTGTTTGGCTTCTAAACTTAAACCTCTGGTGTCGTAGACATCATCTAAAGCCAGTGCTAAGACCTGAACCGCTTGAAAGTCGGGTAATTCAAGAGACCGCCATAAAGCCCAGCGCAAATTTGGTAATTCATCCTCGAGTTGCGCCAAGGTACTCGAGGAACGCCGTGTGAGTTGCAATTCCTGCACATATTGATAAATCCAAGTTTGGGCAGCCAAGCTCAAATGGGTGGTTTGCTCGAGTACAAACTGACGCAACAATTCATGGACTTGGTAACGCTGCCCGTTACGCCCCAGTAAACTACGGGCAATCAGGGTTTCAAGGTCGCGCAAGGTCGCGTTGCTAATGCCTTTTGCCATAACCAAGGTAAAACCGCCCTCGAGTGGCACAAGTAGCTCTAAAATTTGGCACAGGCGCGGCTCTAAACGCAACCAAGTCTGCATAAAGACGGCTCGGATACTGCGATGGCGTTCTGGAGTGTCCCTAAAACGGCTTTCCAAGTGTTGTAAACCACTCAGCGCCTGATGTTCAAGGTCGGTTAAATCCAGCACGGCTGCCCAACTAGCAGCTAACTCGAGGGCAAGCGGCATACAACCACAATACTCAGCAATTCGCATCACGATTTTTTGTTGGGCGAGATTGATTGTCAGTCGTGGGTCGGCGCGGCGGGCAGCAGCCACAAATAAATTCTCGGCGGACACTGGTTCTAACGCCCCTAATTCCAGCACCGTTTCGCCACTTAAACCAAGTCGTTGACGCGAAGTGACTAAAATCCGCACGATTGAACAATGTTCCAAAACCCGAACAATCAAAGCCGTTGCCGCTTCAAGGTCAGACTCGAGATTATCCAAGACCAATAAAACTGGTTTTTCTTTGAGTAACGCCAAAAGTTGGGTCACAGGGTCGGCTTGACGATGAAGCACTGCCAAACCTTGCAAGATGGCATCAGCAAGAGCAGCTTGTCCATGTAGACTCAGCATTGAAGCAAAAATCACCCCGCCCTCAAAAGACCCGTACCAATCATGGGCGGCACGAAGCACCAGACGGGTTTTACCCATCCCACCCGATGCCACCACCGAAATTAAACGCGCTCCAGATTCAAGTAAATTTTCTAATACGCGGAGTTCGGCTTCTCTGCCAATAAACGGGGTACTCGAGGCAGGCAAGAAAAACCGAGGCTCGAGGGGGGTGCTTGGTTGCTGATGCACCTCAGTCTCGAGTTGCTGATGCAACAAAATCGTTTCTGGAAGTGGCGTTAAACCAAGTTCATGTTTTAAGGCAGCCGCAAAAGCCACAAAAACACTGCGTCCAAGTTCGGGTTGCCCCATTTGCACTGCCAAACGCAATAAGGCTTGGACTGCTTCTTCGCAAAGTGGGTCGGTGCATAACAACAACCGCAACAATTCTACGCCAGCCGTTGTGTCAACCTTGGCTCGTTGCAAAACTGCGTCGCGCCAGGCATGACGCAAAGTCTGACGTTCCAAATCCAACCAATCCATAAAAGCGGGGGCATCCGATAACAAAAACCCCGTTGCAAACTCTGAGGCAAATTCCTCGAGGGCTAAATTATTTTTTAAGGCTTTCCAAAATAAATCTAAATCGCTCGAGCCACGCCAAAACACATGGTCATCGGTCACTTCAAGGGCTGTTCCCCAAGTCGAACGCCGCACCCGAGTTAATAATTGGCGCAGATTGGCTCTGGCTCTGGAATCATCGGACTCCCAAAGCAGGGTCGCCAGTTCGCCTCGAGCCACGCCCTGCCCGTGGGCGGCGACATACAACAACAATGCCGAGGTTTTCTCAAACGGCAAAGCCTGCCAGCGTTTAGCCAGCCTGATTTGTGGTGTGCCAAATAATTTGAGAAACACCGACATACGCACAGCATAACAAAGAGTAGACTCTAAGCATGAACTTAGAAAAAGCCGCCCAACTGATACAAGCCCGAATCCCCGGAACGCGGAAAGGCACTTTAGAACCGGCTTATCAGCATTCGATTCGGGTATCGAATACGCTTGAACGACTTGGTTTTAATCCCGATGTGATTCTGGCTGGAATGCTGCACGATATTGTCGAAGATGGTAACACCAGTCTAAGCGAACTTGAGGCATTGGGTTGCAACGCCAATGTGCTGCATTTAGTAGACCTCTCGAGCCACACTATGGACACCCCGATTGACAGCAACCTCGAAAAAGACCGGCGTTGGGCGCAAATGGTGGCTCGGCTCGAAGAAGCTAATAACCCAGAAGCATGGGCAGTTAAACTCGCCGATTTACTCGATAATCTGCGCGGCAGTCATTCCTTAAAACCAGAGCGCCAAGCGGTGTTTCTCGAGATTAAAGCCCCGACCTATTTGCGATTAACCAACCCCTTCTTGGGTCAGCACCCGCTCTGGCGCGAAGTGCTGCTTGAATGGGCGAGTTTTGGGGAAGCCAAGTACCGTCAGTTGCTCCAGTCAGTGTAGAATCAGTTCTCAAGATGACAACCGAACTCCAAACCCCAAACGCCTTAGCACCTCAAGGCGTTTTTTTTATTCTCGGCGCAAGTGGCAGTGGCAAAGGCACATTGGCAAATACGCTACTCGAGGCAAAACAAATAGAAGCACACCTGAGCATGGGTGATTTACTTCGTGCTAGACAACCTCATCCAAGTCTCGAGTCTGAATTAAGTGGTGAAATCCCCAATGGGTTCTCGAGCCGCAGCGCATTTTTAGCTCATGCGCTGCAAACAGGTTTGTTAATCCCCGATATGTGGACGCAAAGCATTGTCGAAAACGAATTGGCTCATATTTCGCCTAAGTTGCTCTGGGCGTTTGATGGCTACCCGCGCAGCCCAGCCGCCGCTACACACTTACTCGAGGCACTAAAACAACAACAGATTCCGTGTCTTGGCGTGGTGCATTTAGAACTTGATTTTTTAGAAATGCAGCGCCGTTTACTGCTCAGGGGACGAGCCGACGATACACCATCAGGCATTGCCAACCGTTATCAGTTTTACTTAAAGAGTGTCGTGCCTAGCTTAGAAACCCTAAGAAAAACCATTCCTATTCTTTCGTTAAACGCTTGCCTCGAGCCTCGAGTTTTAGCCGAGGCTGTTTGCAATTGGCTTAATCGTCGGTGATGACCCGCCGAGCGCCTAAGTAACGGGCTGCATAGTATTTTTCAGATAATTTAGATTTTAAGACCCGTCCGGGGTTACTGGCAGCATGAATAAATTCATCATCAGATAAATAAATGCCAACATGCGAAACACCTTTGCCCGTGGTGTCAAAAAAAACCAAGTCGCCTTCGCGTAATTGGTCGGGTTCGACCGGTGTGCCAACGCTAAATTGCTCACGGCTGACCCTTGGTAGGTTAATGCCTAATTCCTTAAAGACAATACTGGTAAAGCCACTGCAATCAAGTCCATTGGCACTCGAGCCACCAAAAACATAGTTCACCCCAAGGTAACGTTCGCTAATTTCACGCAAAGACTTATCTTGGGCGAGATTGGCTTCTGGGATAATCAGGATTTGTCCAAGCCGCAGCGAATCTGAACTTAAGGCATTGCGGCTACGGAGTAATTCGACAGTTAATCCAAAGCGTTTGGCAATGTTAAACAGTGTGTCTCCTGAAACAATGGTGTAGGTCAGTATCAGTTCTGTATCAGGGACTATTGGACTCGAGACCAAAGGCGTAGGAATGGGGTCTGGAGGTATCAGCACAGGCAAAGGCGCGGTTTTCAGCAAAGTCCAAACTTTGGGTTTGGCACTGCTGGGGTCGGTTGGGAAAGTGCTGACAGGGCGTTCCGGTGGTGGGAGTTGGGCTAAGACGGTGCTTGGTTCAGCCCGCCAAGAACTATTGGAAATAGGTGCAGAAATAACGGGTATAGGCAACACAGTCAGACTGATGGGGGGGCTACTTGGATTGACCATCACGGGTTTAGGAACAACAATTGGAGGAGCTGGTGGTTTGGGAATAGCAGGAGTTGCGGTAGGTATAACTGGCGGTGCTGAACTGCTCGAGACAGGCGGTATTGGCGCACTCGAGCCAAAAAAAGCTGTATCCCACGGAATTAAAAGCACTTGCCCCAACTTAATCCCACTCGAGCCAAGTTTATTTAGTTCTGACAGGGCTTGGACAGTTGTGCCGTATTGCTTAGCAATCCCAAAAAGCGTGTCGCCTTTGATGACCGTGTGGTTTCGTTCTGGAATCTCGAGAACTTGCCCTACTTTTAAGTCTGTACTAGTTAAGTTATTGACCCGCGTTAAAACCGCCATCGGTACATTAAATTTTTTACTAATACTGTACAGGGTTTCTTTGGCTTGGACAGTATAAGGGGCTGCCACAACAAAACTGGACAGCAAAACACCAAAGAGAGTACCCCAACGCAACCCGTTCACATCATGCAGTGTACTGCAATTTTACAATTCAAATGTTGGTTTCCCGACTGTTTGACGGATTCGGGATTTAGAACCAATTGCGAATGGCTGGTATCAAGGCAAGGCAAGTCAGTAAGCCAACCAGAAAAATCCCTTGGGCGAGCATGGTGGGTACAGTGCTTTTGGCTCGAACTGCCACAAAAACCAGAACTCCGCCATGCAGCAATAAAAGCGGCATTGGGGCAACAAAACACAGGGCAAAAAGCGTCACCGCAATACTCGAGCCGATAACGGTGCCGTACCGTTTCTCGAGTGGGAATAAAGCAAATGCCCGAAAGAAAACCTCTGAGAGCGGTACAATTAAAACCAAAAGTATCAGCGAGACACGCCAATTTAAGACATCGGTAAAAAAGCCAGAACCACCAAGTTGCCGAATCCCAAATTGGTAGCCTACTGCCAGCCCAACCAGCAATAAACCAGCCGCAATCCCTTCTGCCATGCTTTCGGGGCTGGCTTTACCAAACAGCACTTGATTAAGTTTCCATTCGTTGGTTTTGGCGGTTTGGAAACTGAGCAGCAACATCGTCAGGGTCATGACAATTAAGAATGTATCGGTCGCAACCCCAGATTGATAGGGCGTAAGAATCGCAAAGAAATTACCAAACATCAGGTTGCCCACAAAAAGCGCAGCAATCCCGCCTGCTAAAATACTGATGATTAACCAAGCATAGGCTGTGCCAACCGACCAAGGACGTGGACCATCTAGGATTTCGATAGTGGATAACGGCTCAATTCGGGATTCACCAATCAGATGCAGCACTAAAAGCAGCACAATACCCATCAGCCACGGTAAAGTGCGCGAAATAAATAAACCAAACCAATTGCCTCCTGAATCCATTTGATTCATGACTTGTTGACCATCGGCAAAGCGTCCCTGACCAAAATAAGCGTATGCCAACGCGCCAAGGGCTTTTTGATAAGTGGTGCGTTCTTGGGCATTAAAGGCTTTGGGTTTAGAAGCCACCGACTCGAGGGTACGAATTGCATTTTTTAAGTCACCTGTAATCCACTGTACACGCCCTAAATCGGCGAGTAATGGCACAGGTTTAATCGGGGCTTCAGTCAAGACCGCCAAAGCCCGACGCGGTTCGTTTTTAAGGTATAAATCGGCGAGTTCTCGGCGCGAAAGCACATCACTAGGAATCAGTTGCACCGCTTGCTTAAAGGTTGCTAAGGCTTCATCAAAACGCGATAGGCGCTTTTGGGCTAAACCCAGTACCTTGTAGGCTCGCAGTTTGACATCGGCTGGCGCAATGGTGACTCGAGAAGCTGAGGCAATCGTGGCTTCCCAATTATTTTGTCGGTAGGCAATTTCAGCTTCGATAGCGTCATCCTCGGCGATAGTCCCTTTAGCTCGGGCATTACCAAGGCTGCTGCTGCTTTCTGGGTATTTACCAAGTTCTAAAAGCACTCGAGCAAACAAACGGTGATAAGCGGCGGTCTCTGGGTCGTACTGTACCGCGCTTCGGCACTGACTTTCGGCGGTAATGGGGTCGCTAAGCTGCAAAAAGAACTTTTGGCAATCGGCAAAATTGCGTTGTGCGACACGTTGCGTATTGATTAGTTGGGCGCTTGCGCTGCTGGCAAGAACCAAAGCAATCAATGTTAAAAATTGAACAAACCACTTCATCGCCTAGCATTCTACACACGAATCACCATAAGGTGTTACCGTGAGCTATGAAAGCCTTGGCTCTTGCTTTATCTGGCGGTGGTGTTCGCGGTTGCGCTCATCTTGGGGTGCTTCTAGCCCTCGAACAAGCCCAAATTCCAGTTGTGGCAATCGCTGGAACATCAAGCGGTGCAATTGCGGCGATGCTGTTTACTCGAGCCGCACCAGAAGCGCGAAATCAGACCTTTCAAAAACTTGAGCAGATTGGGCGTTTGGGCTACGCCGAACTCGAGTATTTATTTCATCCGCCTAAAAATCCAAATCCACTCGATGCTTTTAGTAAAACTGTAGCTGGCTGGGAAAAAGTGATTCGTGGCGGAGTTTTTGGGGCTGGTTTGGTCAGTGCCGAACCGCTTCGTTCTAGTTTAATTGCCTTGATTGGTGGGGCGCGGTTTGAAGATTCGCCGATTCCAATGGCTTTTTTAGCGGTGGACATCATGACTGGCGAGCGGGTGATTCTGCGTGAGGGTTCGATGCTTGAAGCTGCCCTTGCCTCGAGTGCCATTCCGGGGGTCTTTGCCCCAGTGCAAATTGCTGGACGCTTCTTGGTGGATGGTCATGTCCTCGAGAATGTGCCGGTCAGTGTGGCTCGAGAAATTGCCCCCCAAGCCGTGGTCATGGCAGTCGATGTTGGTGACGAAAGCACCCCAGCCATTGCCCCTAAAACCGCGCTGGATGTGATTTTGCGAAGCGCTCATATCTCGAGGGATGCCTTACGCCGTACCAGCTTGAGTAGGGCGGATTTGATTTTACCGCTCGGTGATTTACCCGGAGGCGCATTTGAATATGGACAATCCCAAGCCCTTTTTGAAGCCGGTTTTGCTCGCACCAATGCCATGCTCCCCCAAATCAAGGAGCGCTTAGAAATTTAGGCAAAGGCTTCATCTAAGCTCTCGGTCACAATCCCAACAATCTCTGAGATTTCGGCTTTTGAAATGGTCAAAGGTGGCGCAATGGCAATACCATTATCACCACAACGCACAATCAAACCGCGTTTTCTTGTAGCTGCTTGGAGTTTGCCACCGATGGATAATGGTGGGTAAGCAGCTTTACTCACCTTATCTTGCACCACTTCAATCAACATCATCAGACCCTTGGCGCGAACATCGCCAACGTTTGGATGCGCCAGCACACTTTGCATCTGTTCAAGCAGTTCTAAGCCACGCACTCGAGCATTTTCGGACAAATTTTCCGTCTCGAGAATTTTAATGTTCTCGAGCGCCACAGCACACGCCACTGGATGCCCCGAGTAAGTAAAGCCGTGCATAAACATTCGGTCTGGTTTAATCATTTCTGAATAAATCGCGTCGCTCACACCAACTGCCCCAAGTGGAATATAGCCACTGGTGATGCCTTTAGCCACACAAAGAATATCTGGGGCAAAATTGTAAGTCTCTATGCCGAACATCTTGCCTGAACGCCCAAAACCGGTAATCACCTCATCAGCAATCAGCAAAATCTGGTGCTTATCGCAAACCTTACGAATCATCTGCCAGTAGCCGTCTGGCGCAGGGCAAACCCCACCTGCCCCTTGGGTCGGTTCACCCAAGAATGCGGCAATCGTGTCTGCGCCTTCTTTAAGAATCGTCTCCTCGAGTTCGGCTTCGAGACTGACAATAAAAGCATCAGCCCCCAGATTATTTGGGTTGCTGCGATAAAAATTTGGACTACTGACGTGCAAAAAACCAGCCGCAGGTGGACCAAAATCTTTCCAGTAGGCTGGCATACCTGTGGCGGTTGTGGTTAAGCCACCAATCCCGTGGTAGGCATTGTGTCTCGAGATAATTTTGATTTTTGGGCTTTGTCCTTGAATTGCCCAGAAATACCGAGCAATTTTAATCGCTGTTTCGTTGCTTTCTGAGCCGCCCGAGGTGAACTGAAAATGATTGATACTGCCCGGTACGATTTGCGCCAGTTTAGCTGCCAATTCAATACTGGGTGGGGTGGCTAAACCAAAGAAATTTGGCGCAAAAGCCAAGCTGTTCATCTGGGTTTTGGCTGCCTCGGCAAGCACACTGCGTCCGTGTCCAACGTTGATATTCCAGAGTCCGGCAAAACCATCAAGGTAGGATTTTCCTGTGCTGTCCCAAACCCTTGTCCCTTCGCCTTTGGTTAAAATCAAAGCTCCAGTTTTGGCGTGGCGATGCAAATTCGTGACTGGATGCAAAATATGTGCTAAGTCCAGAGCCAAAAGCCGTTCGGTATCCCAAGTTGGATTCATACAGCAATTCTACCTCGAGAAAGGGCGGCTTTTCGCTCGAGAAAACAAATAACCATGAAATTCCCGCATGACATACGGGAATTTCATGGAAAAAATCAGTTTAGCCTTGGTTTTCAGACTGCATTTTGGCAGCCAAAACCGTGTTGTACAACAAATGCGAAACCGTCATGGGTCCAACCCCACCCGGCACAGGGGTAATCGCACTCGAGACAGCAGCAACTTCGGGAGTACAATCGCCAACTAATTTTTCTTCTCCGTCCACAAAAATACGGTTGACACTGACATCTATCACCACTGCGCCCGTTTGCACAAATTCTGGGGTGATAAAATTAACCCGTCCGACCGCCGTCACCAGCACATCAGCTTCGCGTGCCACCGCCGCTAAATCCTTGGTTCTCGAGTGGGCAATGGTGACAGTCGCATTACGCTCTAAGCACATGGCAGCTAACGGCTTACCGACCAGTTGCGAACGGTTGATAATCACCACGCGCTTGCCCTCGAGTGCAACCCCGTAATGGTCGAGCATCGAGATAATGCCGGCTGGGGTGCAACTTCGTAAGCCGACTTGTCCAGCCCAAAGCCGCCCAGTGTTGACCACATGCAGCCCGTCTACATCTTTATTAGGGTCAATCGCCCCCAAAACCACAGTCTCGCGGATGCTCGAGTTTTTAGGGAAAGGTAACTGCACCAAAATTCCGTGGGTCTTGGAGTCGGCATTCAGGGTTTGAATCAACTCGAGTAAGGTGCTTTCTGATGTTTCGGCTGGTAATTCGGTCAAAGTGCTGTCCATGCCAATTTTTTTAGCCCGACGTGCCTTTAAGCGTGTATAAGAAACACTGGCGGGGTCATCGCCAATCCGAATCACATGCAAATGAGGAATCACCGATAACAACGCCATTTCTGACTTGGCTTTCTCGAGCAGGGCGGCAGCCGCCACATTGCCATCTAAAATAAGTGTTTGAGTCACGAAGCACCTTCGCCCTTCGCCCTTTGCCTTTCGCCTTTTATCCTCTTCTCCTGTTTCCGTCCGCGTTTTTCACGTTTTTCGGCTGGGGCTTCTTGGTCAAGCAGTTTCGCCAGCACACCATTGACAAATTTGCTCGAGTCGTCGCCACCGTAACGTTTGGCTAGGCGCACCGCAATTTCGATGGCGACGGCGGCTGGGGTTGCCAAGTGCAAGATTTCAAAACTGGCGAGGCGCAAAATCGCGAGGTCGGTTTGGCTCATTTGGCTAAACGTCCAACCTTCAATCACCCGTTGCAAACTTTGATCCACATGGTCGCGGTGTTCGTCGTAACCCAAAAGCAAACGATGGGCAAAGGCGATGGCTTCGGGATTGAGGCTTTCCGCGCTGGCTTCGAGCATTCCTTCTTCGGTTTCTGGGTCTAGGGCATCATCTAGGGCGTGTTGTAAATCGAGTTTGGCTTCGACCCATGCTTGGTTGATGCTGTGTTTACCTTGTTCGCTCGAGAATAAGACCCGAAAAGCAAGTTCTCTGGCTTTATTACTGCCATTCAGGATAAGCGGTTCAGACATTGGCAACCAAAGGCAATACCACACCTTGTACGGTCACATTGACACTCTGCACACTTAAACCAGTCATGACTTCAATGTTTTCGGCAACCGTGCGTTGCACTTCTTTTGCCACATCGGGGATGACCCTGCCGTAATCCACATTGACACTTAAATCCACGGTCACATTACTGCCATCCCTCGAGACGTTAATGCCTTTTAAGCGCTTGCCATTGAAAAACTCGCCCAGTTGTAACGGCGGTGAGACTGGCACAACACCTTGCACACCCTCGAGGGCAATGCTGGCAATTCCAGTGATTACGTCTTTGTTAATATCCACATCCACATTTTTAGGGGTTTTTGATGCCATGTGCTTATTGTAGCTCGAGAAAGCCAACTTGAACAGCCGTAAATACGCCTCGGGGTGCAATCACAAAACCGCTTAGAGCATTACAGTCTTAGGCAACTGGGTCAAGATTTCGCAACCACTTTGGGTGACCAACAGCAAATCTTCGATTCGCACCCCACCGATGCCCTCGAGATACACGCCCGGTTCAATCGTCACAATTGTGCCAACCTCGAGAACCGCAGTGTCTTCGGCACGTTGCGATAAGGTTGGGGCTTCGTGAATCGCAAGCCCGACCCCATGCCCAAGGCTGTGGGCAAAGGCTTCGTCGTACCCTTGGGTTTTTAAGTAATCACGGGCAATGGTATCGAGTTCTTTGCAACCTACGCCTGCTTTAACATGACTAATTGCCAGTAAGTTCGCCTCGAGTACCGCGTTATACATCTGTTTTAACTGGTCTGATATTTCGCCAATTGGGTAGGCTCTGGTACAGTCCGAATGGTAGCCATTTAGGGCTGCGCCCCAATCTATGGTCACCAAATCCCCATTCTGCATGGCTCGAGAACTGGCTGTGCCGTGTGGCATGGCGCTGCGTTCGCCACTGGCAACGATGATTTCAAAGGCGGCACTGTCCGCACCGTGTCTTCGCATTTCAAATTCTAGCTCGAGGGCAAAGTCTCGTTCAGTTATGCCAGCCTTTAATTTGGGCAGCATGGTGTTTAGGGCTTGATCAGCAATCTGAGCGGCTTGGCGGATATGACTGATTTCCTCGAGATTTTTACTAACCCGCATTGGTTCGATGACATCAATCACACTTTGTAAGTTTGCGCCAAGGTGTTCGGACAAGGCTTCATAACTCGAGTACAGCACTGCATCGGCTTCAAAACCAATTTTTTTACCAGCCGTAAATTGCTTGGCATGTTCATAGACCGCTTCAAAACGGGCAATATGAAAGGGGACAAGCGATTCTGCTTTGGCTTGGACGGTGTAACGCGGGTCGGTATAGAGTTGCACTTGGGTTTGTGTGACCAGTAACTTGGCATCTTTTGGGGTAGTGAAGCCAGATAAGTAACGGATATTTTCGGGTTTAGCAATCCAAATGCCATCTAACTCGAGGTGAGCTAGTTTTTGTCTGAGTTGTTCAAGCATAAAAGACTTTAGCACAGTCTCTACTTGCCAAAAGTGTTTAATCTGTAACTATTCGCCTGTTGTGTGGCTCGAGGCAAATACCAAGGTTAGCTGTAAAACTTCTACACGCACAACTCGAGAATTAGGCGCTCTAAGGTCAGCCGTGGCTCGAGTCCGCTTTTCATACCCGCATCGGCTTCAAGCAATAGCTTTTGTTCGCGGCGCACTGTACTTTCTTTATAACGCCGTGTGGCTTCTAGGGCTTTCTGGGCGCGAAATTCATGAACCGCTAAAGTCTTGGCGGCTTCTTTTGCATTGACCACGCCATCGCGGGCTTTCAGGGCGTAAGCCCTTGCCAGTAACCCATAATGCCCTTGGAGTGCGCCAAGCAGCTTAAAGGCATCTTCGCCTGTGTTCAGTAGACGTTCTAAGTGTTCCCATGCTTCTTTGGGTTTACGTGCCACAAGCGCATCAGTCACCACAAACATCGTGGTGGGTTGAACCGCGTTGACCACTTTTGTGACGGTCGCAAGGTCTAGTTTAACATCCAGCAAACTCAGTTTCTCGAGTTCACTGGCAATACTGGCAAGTTCGTCTGGGAAAGTATCCGCCAGTAATTTAGGTACGTCTTTCTCGAGGGCTAGTTTCATTTTTTTAGCGCGGTCTGTCACCCATGCAATCAATCCCCCTTTGGTTGGGGTGGCTAAGGCGAGCAGTTCAAAACCAAGTTTTTCGTAATGCTTGGCTCTGGCTTCTTGGGCTTTTTTCTTTCGCATGACCTCAGCACTGGATTCAGAACTCGTCCAGTTTTCAGGGTCTAACAGCACCACAACAGCATCTGGGGCGGTGGCAACGAGGTCAGTGATACTTTTGTAGTCTTTGGTGTTGCCCAAGTCCAAGACCAGATTGGCAGCCCCAAATAAACCACCTTGTAAATGCGGCGAGACAATGATTTCGTTTAATTCCTCGTCCAACCAAGGCACATCCCGAAGCGAAATTTGGCGCTTAAGCAAATAAGCCCTTGCCGCTTCGTGAATCAAAAACGCATTGCCAACCAAAGCCAGTGCCACATCTTTAGTTTATCATTTTGTTAGTATCTAAAGTATGCAAATTGTTCGGACAGTTCCGCCGTTGCAATGGATTTTTATTTTAGTAACTTGGGGTTTCCTGTTCGTTGGGGCAATCACTGACCAGCGCATGATACTTTTACTGGGTACAATCACCACCGATTTTCTAGCAGTCTATTTACTTTACTTAATTTCCACCCGCACCCCAAAAGCATGGCAACAAACGATTTTAGGATTTTCTATTGGGATGCTGATTATTGGCTTATCTGATTTGGCAGTGCTAACTGGGCTGGGTTCTCTGCTCGAGTCACCTTTAAGTATTCTTGGCGCACTGATTTTTTTGCTTGCCAGTCTTGCTTTGCCTTTACTGCTCGAGCGACAAGGGATGTACAAAAAAGGTTTTGCCTTGCAAATTATTCTGATTGCGGCAGCGATAGCGATTTTGCTGTCTGTCTTGTTTATTATTTTGTTTCAACCACCAATACTTAGAATCGTTTATCAAACCACAGGTTTATTTTTGACCAGTTTATTCATTATGCAAAGCCAAGATTTCGCTGGCGGAAGCATCGGACGGGTTTTACGCAGTCTTTCGATTGCTTTTGCCTGCTCGAGTTTTTCGCAAGTGGCGGTGGCGGTCATGCCGAGCTTATTTGCATGGGATGACAGTAATTTAATTCCGCATTTGGTCAGGCAATTTTTTTGGACGGCTGGTACAACCTTACTGGCTTTTGTGATTAGCAAAAAATGAAGGGTTTGTCTGGGGCTGTGCTAACTGGAGGGCGTTCGAGCCGTTTTGGAAGCCATAAAGCCGAATTTATCTGGCAAGGCAGGACTTTGCTCGAGTGGGCGCTCTCGAGTTTTTCTTCCCTTGAAGATGTGCTGGTGATTGGTCAGGCGGTGCAAACTTCGGCTCGAGTAATAAAAGACAAAAAACCATTTGCGGGAGCGCTTTACGGGCTTGCAACAGCCCTCGAGTCTGCTTTGTCGGACAGGGTAGCAGTCATGGCTTGTGATATGCCAAATTTAAGTGCTGCTTACTGGCAGTTTCTTGGGCAGTTTGAAGCAGATATTGTCATTCCAAAAAATAAAAACGAGCAACTCGAGCCTCTGGCGGCGATATATTCAAAAAATTGTTTGGGGTTGGTACAAGCTGCTTTGTCTCGAGAGCAGTTAAGATTGACTGCTTGGTGGCAGAACACCGATGCACTTTCAGTGCGGATTGTTGAATCGGCAGAACTCGAGCCGTATTTCTCGAGCCAGTTGTTTTTGAATGCCAATTATCAAGAGGATTTAGCTGTCTAGCGGATTTTTTGATGTGCAGATACAGTTTGAATTTTCTTCAGTATAACGTCTAGGACAATTTTTCTCATGGCTCATAACTCATAGCTCATAGCCGAATAACTCACTAGGATTGAGTATACTTAGCCATGAATTACCGTGCTTTTGGTCGTACTGGCGTTCGGATTGCTCCTCTGGCTTTGGGAACAGATAATTTCCTCAATCCCACTTCCGAACTCGAGTCGGCGCAAATGATTAGGGTAGCACTGGACGCGGGAATCAATTTATTTGACACCAGCAACAGTTACAAAAATGGCGAAGCCGAACGAATTCTTGGGCAGACCTTAAAACAGTTAAAACGCCGTGACCAAGCAGTAATTGCCACAAAAGTGCATTACCCAACAGGGACTGGCGCAAATGACCGTGGAAACTCGAGAAAACATATTCTTAAAGCCTGTGAGGACAGCCTAAAGCGCTTAGGTACAGAGTATATTGATTTGTACCAGTTGCACCGACTCGATGATACCCCACTCGAAGAAACCCTGTCGGCACTCAATGATTTGGTACAGCGTGGTTGGGTGCGTTATATCGGGTGCAGTACCGCTCCGACTTGGCGGATTCTCGAGGGAATACATATAGCGCAAACCAAAAATTGGGTGCAATTTGTTTCAGAACAACCACCGTACAATTTACTTGACCGACGCATTGAAAACGAGCTTTTGCCAATGGCACAAAAATACAATTTGGCGATATTGCCGTGGTCACCTTTGGCAATGGGAATGCTGGCAGGGCGTTACGAAAACCCAAGTAAAGACTCTAGGGCGGTGCTGCGCGGCGGGATTTACGCTGACCGCGTGAATCAAAAAGCCGTTAGTATCGGTAATGCGTTTGTGGCTTTGGCTCGGGAACATGGCTATGACCCTGTGCAATTGGCGGTGCTGTGGGTCAAAGACCAAGCGGGTGTGACAGCACCAATTATTGGACCGCGCACTGTAGAACAATTACAAAATTACTTGCCTGTCCTCGAGATGAATTTATCCGACGAACTCCGAATTGCTTGTGATGCGCTTGTGCCAACTGGCAGTGCGGTGGCGAATTTTTTGAACTCGAGTGGTTGGTCTAAACAGCGCCTCGAGTGGTAGAACGCCCAGCGCCTCGAGTGGTACGCAACAAAATGACCTATGCCATAGAGCCTCCGAAAAGTCCAAAATCCTAGAACCGAATATCAGAAAAGCAGGGCGAACACGGGGGTTCGCCCCTACAAAATACATTTTTATGCCCTTTTTGTAGGGACAGGCGACCATGCCCGTCAGGTGCGTGTTTATGGT
>JANNVX010000105.1:0-49022 GCA_031414595.1 Deinococcales bacterium | reverse complement strand
CGACGGGCGTATAACGAGTTGTTTGCAGAACGAATTATTCGTTTGTTGCCTTTGGAATTGAGCTTCGAGAAATACATTGTGTTGCTCGAGGACGCGCTTAATCTGGGAGTTAAGACTGCGTAAAACATTCCAGACTATTGGTTTTTTGGCAGTCACAATATCGGCTTTGAGTTCAAGGATTTTTTCGCCAATGCTGCGTTCGCGTTGTTGGGTTTTCCAGCCTTGGTTGTCTGGGTCTAGTCGCCCAAGTACAAAGACCAATTTTTGCAGTACGCCCATTGGAAAAGCCCCGCTACCACAAGCTGGGTCTAGGATTTTGGCATGGTCTATGGCAGTGATTAGTTTTTGAATGTCTGTACTCGAGAATTCGGGTTGGTAATCGGTGCTGTACGAAAAAAGGCGCTTTAGTTTTTGTTCTAAAGGGTCGGTGTCGCCTGCTTGGACATTTGGGGTCAATAGCAGATTCGGGTCGTTTTCGGGCATCAGCATCGGCGGTTCTTGACCATAAGATGCACCTTCGGGCATGGTCGCTTGTTCGCCAGTCTTCACGCCATTCACCACGGGTTGCCCACCTGTCAGGGCTTGATGCAAATAAGCAATCAGGCTTTCGTCGACCATAAAGTCCACGACATCTCGAGGGGTGTAAAAACTACCGGTTTGTTTGCGGGCGGTCTCGAGTGTTTCTGGGTTGTAGGCTGCCAGTAAATTCTCAAAGACCTTGCCTAAAAGTTCTGGGTCGAGTGCCACTTCTTCTTCGATTGGCGTGTTTTCTGTGATTGTAAATTTATAGGCGCTGAGAATCTCGAGAATCCCGCGTACTTTAGCAGTTTTGTGTTTTGTGCCAAGTTGAGCGCTTAAATCGACTGTTTGGGCTTGGCTAAAAAAGAGGATATTGGGAATAGCGGCGCGTTTTTTTGGGTCATCGGAGAATCCATCTATTCGGATTTCCTTTTCGCCAGTTTCGGGGTTTTTTTCGCGGTCTAGGCATTCAAACAGTCCACCGTTCAAAAATGGGACTGTGCCAAAATCCTCTACGGCTTGGCTTGGGTCTATAAAACTGCTTTGGTAACGGTACAAATTATGCACCATATAGCCAGTGTTGTTTCTGGCTGGTGCGTCTTCCTTAAAGTGCCTATCTGCGCCCATTTCGGTATTCAGGGTGGCAAAGAACAGGTTTTGCAGAATGCTCTGGTAATAGGTGCTGTCGTTTTCGGCTGTTGGCATGAATTTTTTTAGGATGCTTTGCAGTTGCTTGACTTCAAATAATTTGTTCGGCACAAGGTTTTTTTCTTTTAGAAACCATGTAAAAATCAGCCTTGTGATAAAGCGAATCAGGCTTTTTTGGCGTTCAATATGGCTTGCGTCCCTATTTTTTTCGTTGGGGAATTGTACATTCTTATGGTCAAGCGCCCAGTAAAACCAGTCCGATAATTCTTTGTAAAAACGGTTATTCAGTGCCGAAATATCCAGCACTTTAGCCCACATCCACTCGAGTTCAACAAAGGCAGTAATTACTTTGCCGCTTAGTAGCGTTGGTAAATGCAAATCGGACAGAATATCCAAATGAGCGCGGTGCGGGTGTTCTAAATCAATGTCTTTAATTAAGGTCACTTTCTCGAGAACATCCCTGTCCGAGTCGCGTTTATGTACGCGCCGCCGAATTACGGCAAGGCTCAGGTGCTGTTGGTGCTTAAAAAGAATAAAAACTGGAATTCCAAAGGCTTTATTGAAGCCTCGAGCAAGCTCGGCTAGTTTGCTGCGGCTGTAGCTTGGTTCTGTTAGCTCGAGGGCTAAGAACAGATAACTTTCGATGTTGGCGTTGTCGAACACCCCCGAAGTAAATAATTTGCTTTGTCCGTGGCTGCGTATTTCTTGGCTGGTCAGTTGGAATAAGCCTTTTAGGTCGGTAATCTCTGGTTTGTACGCCTCGAGCAGGGTTGTATTTTCGATGTCTGCAAAGCCATCGAGTTGCAGTGTGCGGCTGCTTTCGTAACCAAGGGTGGACAGCAGGGCTGTGGCTGCCTCGCGCAAGCCTCGGGTGGCAAAATCGGCAATACAAATGTTTAATTGGCTGCGAAGGTCGCTCATGTTGGTGCGGGTAGTCTAACACCAGACTCGAGTAATACGCCGTGTGGTATGTTCTGCTCAAAGTGAAGTCGTTTTTTGCACAGAACATTATTACTGAATTGGACGATTTTCAAACAAGTCAGTTGCTTGATATTTTAGGTCAGGTAGGCTTAGGTAGTTTACTCGAGCATTTTCCATTTACAAGTTTGCAGTTTGTTGCCGAAGTTTTGTATCAGGGTAGGCAAGTTAATGGTGTTTATGATTTCAAACGAGGAATTGCTGAAATAGCCCTGAGCCGTGCGGATTCAGATTTTGGTATGTCTTATGCCAAGCACCAGTTTTGGAGCATCAGTTCATTGGCAACAACTTCTAAACAAGCGATTACTCGGACTTTAATTCATGAAACAGGGCATCATTTGCACAGTATTTTGCGTTCCGAAGATAGGGTTTTGTATGGTCGGACATTGATTTTGCCTTCGAGCAATGGCATAAGTCAATATGCAACTGTAGACCCATATGAGTATTTTGCCGAGTGTTTTTCTGCTTTTGTGTATCAGAGAACCGAGTTTTTTGTGGATGATGTTGTTGGTTATGGTATTATGCAAGCTGTCTTGGAACGTTTTGGCGTAAAGATAAAGGAATTACCATGATTGCAATTCACAAACCAATCGAAATTGAAACTGCTTCTACGGCTATCCTTTCTGTGTATTTAACCGAAAGTGCAGTGGATAATGTTTTGACTCGAGACCAGTTCAATAAAATCATGAATGAACTGATGTTGCGTGGTGAACACCCCGAAGTTCTGGCTCGCCTTGACCGATTAGCAGACCCAACTTGGCGTTAATTGTTCGCTTCTGGCTGCTCGAGAATCGCTAACCAAGTAATCAGTTCAAATTGGCTGTCTTCGGTGACTTGTTCTTCTTTTTTAGGAATAACCGCGCCTCGCCCTGCAAATAAACTTTGGTTGGCTCGTTTTTTGAAACTGCTGCGGATGCTCTCGAGCGCGGTCTTTAAGAGGCTGGTTTCGGTCTGTAAGTTCTCGAGATTCTGAGTTAGTGTGTCAAAATGGTCGTGGATGGCTTGGGTGGCTTGGGGTTTTTCACTGCACAAAGCACGGTACAATTCTAGGGTTTGTTTGGCTTGGGCATAAGCGTAACGCACTTCGCCATTGGCGCGAACATAGACCAAAAAGTACGGACTGAGCGGGTTAAGGTCAGTGTTGGCAACCGTATCCATTTGCCGCAAACAAAAGACAATTCCGTGTTTGGCGGTGCTGCCTTCTTCGGTCACCAAGCCAAAAATACCTAATGGGGCATTCTCGAGGGCAGCGCGGTTTTGATTGCTAAAGTTGCTTAAATCCACTCTAAAATCATCTAAGCTAAAATCGGCTAGGGTTACGCCACCTTCGATGTCTTCTAAGTCCAGCACTTCGTCTTTCATGCGTAGCAGTTGCTGGTCGCGGTAGTTTAGGTCTGAGCGAATCGTCTCGAGACTGAGCGGGTTGTCTTGGGCAGTAGCAGTAATGTCCACCAGTGCCATGCGTGCTTCGACCCGATTTTTGAGGTTCAGGTAGGCGTTCAGGTCTGGGGTTGCCCAGAAATTAACCATCTGAATACTTGGGTTTTGGCTGCCAATGCGGTCTATGCGCCCAAAGCGTTGGATTAACCGAACTGGATTCCAGTGAATATCAAAGTTGATCACATAATCGCAGTCCTGTAGGTTCTGACCCTCGCTAATGCAATCGGTGGCGATTAAAATATCGATTTCAGAGTCTTGTACAAAGTTTTTTAGCAGGTTGCGCTGTTTGGCTCGAGGCGCAAAATTGGTCAGGATGGTGTTGTAATCGGCTTTACCTAGGGTGCTGGCATTGCCGCCTGAGCCTGTGACCAAGGCAATATGAACCCCTAGGCTTTTTGCCAATGGCTCGAGGTTCTGGTACAAGTACAGGGCGGTGTCCGAGAAAGCCGTAAAAACCAGTACCTTACGATTTGGTTCGCCGAGTTTATTGGCGCTTGGATTTTTTATTTTGTTCTCGAGCAGGGCTTTTAAGTCGGCTAATTTTGCGTCTCGAGCAGGTGTAATGGCTTTTGCCACATCAAAGACATCACGAAGTTGCTGTTCGTCGGCACGTAGGTCGGTTAGCCACTTTTTTATATCAATATGGCGCAGGTCGTACTTGATGCGTTTGCCAACTTGCAACGCCGCTTCAAGGTCGTCATCGCCATCTAATTCGGGTTCTAAGCTCTCAAACTCACCTGCTTCTTGGCGGGTTATAAACGCCTCGAGTTTTTGAATCAAGCTGCTTATTTTGTTACAAGTGCGCTCGAGTGTAATTGCAAAAGAATGGACGCTGCTTTCTAAGCGTTTTAGGAAATTGACTTTCATCATGCCAATTAAGTAGCGTTCACGGTTGGCTTGCGAAAAATTTTGAACTGCGCCAGTATCGTAAATTTTGCTGTGTTCGGGCAGCACATAACTCGAGGGGCTAAAGAGTGCCAATTGATAACCACTGATTTGCTGATGAATCGCTTCGTAACTTGGAAAAAAATGCTTGGTATCTACCTCGCTAAAAACCGCAATTGGTTTTAAGCGGCTTGGAAAACCACCCAGTTGGGTAATCGTTTCTGGATAGTAATCGCGGCTGTGTTTACGAGAACGGGCTAGGGTTAGGGCATCGAGTAACGAGAAAAAATTGGCACTTAAACGCTCGAGTAGATTTTCTGCCAAGCGTGGTTCTTTGACCGCCCAAGCATTAAATTCTTTTTGGGCATTGGCAAGAACATTTTTAAGGCTTCCTACCCCTAGGGTTTGGGTAAAACTGTTATCCACACCACCTGAAATCAGCATAAACTGATTGCGTAAATCCGATAAATCGTTATTGACGGGTGTGGCACTCAGCAGTAAAACTTTGGTTGGTACACCAGCTTTAATAATATCCTCGAGTAAGCGCTCGTAACGACTTTGCTTAATCATTTTGCCGTTTTCGTCGCGTCTACCTTTGCTGTTGTTTCTAAAGTTATGGCTTTCGTCTATGACCACCAAATCAAAATTACCCCAATTGATCGTCTCGAGGTTAATATCGGCAACCATGCCCGATTCGCGAGATAAATCGGTGTGCGATAAGACACTGTAGGCAAAACGATCTTTTAAGAATGGGTTGAGGCTCGAGTTATTTGCGGCATGGTAAACCGTCCAGTTCTCACGCAGTTTCTTCGGACTCAGCACCAACACACGGTCGTTTAAGGCTTCAAAGTATTTAATCACCCCAAGAGCGGTGTAGGTTTTTCCTAAGCCGACGCTATCGGCTAAAATGCAGCCGCCAAAGGTCTGCAATTTACGAATCGCAGCTTTAACCCCGTCGCGCTGAAAAGGATACAAGGCTTGCCAAATGTCCGAATCCATCAGCCGCTCTGGGATTTTAAGTTCGGCGGCTTGGTTCTCAGAACCCGCAAATAAGTGGTAGAGCGTCTTAAAGTAAACAAATTGTGGGGCATTCGGGGCGTACAAACGCTCGAGTTGTTTTAGCACTTCGGGTTTGACATCCTCGATTAGCTTGGTATCGTTCCAAACATCTTCAAACCAAACTTTTAAGTCTTCGCGGTCTCGGTCATCGGTCAGTTCTAAATTCAGTTCGATATTGCCGCGCCTTCCTAAACCCAAGCCCTGAACTGTAAAGTTGCTGCTGCCCAGCACTGCCCGTTTATAATCGCCCTGTTCGATATAATAGGCTTTGCCGTGCAGAAAGCCCGGTTTTCTGATAGAACGAATCTCGAGTTTACGGCGCATCCAATCGGCGCAAGTTTTGGCAATTCGGCTTTGTTTTAACGAATGCTCTAAGGACAGCTCGTCTTTTTCGATTTTCGCAGCCGGGGCTTTGGCGCTGTTTGGGTCAAGCGACTTAATAAAATTGGGTTCTCCAAACAAAAAACGCATATTACCAATACCCTCGAGTTGTGGTTTTAGGGCTTCAAAAGCATAAATTGTAAAATACGCCGAGACCACCGATAAAGCAGCATCGGCTCGAATTTTATTTTTTAGGAACGCGCCGACCGAACCTCGGTTGTGGTTATCAAGCAAGCGTGAAAAAGTTAAAGGCGATGGCATGAAGACCATTATGCTTGATTCAAAATCAGTTTTGTTTATACCTGAAAAACCCCAGTCTTAAACGGTTGTAAAACCCCTTCAAGCGCACAGACATCCAGCGAACGAATAATACGTTCCCGTGTCTCGAGTGGCTGAATGATTTCATCCACCCACAGCCGCGCCGCCGCATAACGCGGGTCAAGTTCGGTGTCGTACTTTTGTTTTATTTGGTCATATAAGGCTTTTAATTCATCTTGGTCTGGTTTAGAACCGTTGCGCTCGAGTTGCGCCAATTGAATATCAAGTAAGGTCTTGGCGGCGGCATTGCCGCTCATGACAGCGTATTTGGCACTCGCCCAAGCAAAAATAAATCTTGGGGCGTAGGCTTTGCCGCTCATCGCGTAATTACCCGCCCCAAAACTGCCACCCGTAATGATCGTAATTTTTGGAACAACACTATTGGACACGGCATTGACCATTTTTGCACCACGCCGAATAATTCCCATGTGTTCAGAGTCTCGCCCGACCATAAAACCAGTCACATCCGATAAGAAAATAAGCGGTATGCCAGCTTGGTTGGCATCCATGATAAACCGTGCGGCTTTATCGGCAGCCTCGGCGTAGATGACCCCGCCAATTTCTATTTTGCCGCTCTTTTTAATAATGTTGCGCTGATTGGCAACGATTCCGACGGGATACCCCGCGATTCTGGCAAAACCTGTCAGGATGGTTTGTCCATATTCGGCTTTGAATTCGGCAAAAGTATTTGCATCCACAATACTTTCAATCACTTCTTTTGTATCGTAGGGTTTTGAACCGTCCACCGTCATTGTCTCGAGCAAAGAACTGGCGGCTCGAGCAGGGGCGGTACTCTCGAGGCGGCGTTTTGCCCACGGTGCAAGCTCTGGCGAGGAATAAAAACCAGCCAACTGACGAATTCGACTTATCGCGCTTTGGTCATCTAGTTCGCGGTAATCTACTGTTCCAGCAATTGAAGCGTGCATACCAACCCCGCCAAGTTCTTCTGAGTCCACAATTTGCCCAATCGCGGCTTTAACCAGCGCTGGACCCGCGAGGTACAAACCTGAGCCTTCGGTCATGATTAAGGTGTCGCACATCACCGGTAAATACGCTCCGCCAGCCACACAGTTACCCATGATGGCTGCAATCTGAGGAATGCCAGCCGCCGACATCCGGGCATTTAAGTAAAAGACCCGTCCAAAATCATCTTGGTCTGGAAAAATCTCATCCTGCATCGGCAAGTACACCCCAGCGCTATCCACAAGGTAAACCACGGGCAATTTGTTTTCTAGGGCAATGGTTTGGGCGCGAATCACTTTTTTGGCGGTAATCGGAAAAAACGCCCCAGCTTTGACTGTGGCATCATTGGCAATAATCATCCAGTCCCGCCCAGCGATTTGCCCAATGCCCGTAATTGTGCCACCGCTTGGGCAACCACCAACTTCTGGGTACATTTCAAAACCCGCAAAAAGCATCAACTCATCAAACCTCGAGTCGGGGTCTATTAAGCGCACAATGCGTTCTCGAGCGGTTAGGCGGTTCTTGCTGTGTTGTCGATCAATAGCTTTTAAGCCGCCACCAAGTTTAATTTGGTTGGCACTTTTTTCGATGCTCTCGAGTAAGGTTGTCCATTGTGGGGTCATATAAGAAGCATAACGGTTTTTAAGTGGGAAGTTCAAAAATTGTTATGTGTGAATTTGGACACCAAATTCACACATAGATGTTAAAATCACGCTGGGAATTTTATTGGGGGTAGGTATGGTCATTAGAGGATTAGTCGCACTACTGTTTTTAGCGGTTTTTACAGGTTGTTCACCCGCAGGTTCACGCAATAGCCCGTTGCCAACTTCTTTTAGTATGGTTGCCAAAGTCAAACCCAACGAAGAAACGTTTGTCCGAGCTATTGGTCCAGCAGGGTTACTTTCTCAGAGTCTTTTTACTCAAGAAGAACTAAAATTCACTGCTTATAACGAAGTCGCCCCGGGAACAACCCGTCGTGTTGCTGTTAATTGGATTAAACAAATCTCAAATCGCGCTCCCATTGGATGGAAAGTCGAAATTATACGCCAAGAAGCTGTGGCAACAATTTTATCAACTCAAACCGTTAGTGGTGGTATCTCTTATCGAGTAGCCTATACCCTCGAGTTGACCGTTAGTGTCGTTGTATCCCCTGAAACGCCAGTGGGTGTGTTTCCATTCACCATGACGATTAGTGAAATAGCAAGACCAAGTAATGTTGGACTTGTGTTCTTCAATTTAGAAGTTGCAAAACCCGAATAAATTTCTATTCACCGCTCGAGAGTACCGCCAAGAATGCTTCTTGTGGTACTTCAACCGTACCGATGCTCTTCATGCGTTTACGCCCTTTTTTCTGCTTGCTGAGGAGTTTTTTCTTACGGCTGATATCGCCACCGTAACACTTGGCAAGCACATCTTTGCGGTAGGCTTTGACGGTTGACCGAGCGATAATTTTTGCACCAATCGCGGCTTGAATCGGAATTGGGAACATTTGCCTTGGAATGACTTCTGCCATTTTCTCGACAATTTTTCTGCCAATAAATTCGGATTTGTCGCGGTGACAAATAATTGCTAAAGCATCCACGATTTCGTTATTGACCAAAATGCCAACCTTGACCAAATCGTTTTCTTGATAGCCGATTTGTTCGTAATCCATGCTGGCATAGCCTCGAGACAGGCTTTTTAAGCGGTCATGGAAATCGTACAAGACTTCGCCAAACGGAACTTCGTAACGCAACTCAACCCGCTTACCAACATACACAAGGTCTTTCATGTTGCCGCGTTTTTCCACAAGCAACTGCATGGCGCTACCGACATATTCTTCGGGCAGAATGACTGAAAGTTTAATATAGGGTTCTTCGATTTTTTCGATGCGGTCTGGGGTCGGTAATTGGGCGGGGTTCTGAATTTCAAAAACACTGCCATCGGTTTTGGTGACACGGTAAATCACACTTGGGGCAGTGGCAATTAAATCCAAATCAAATTCACGCTCGAGCCGTTCTTGAACCACTTCGGCGTGTAGTAAACCCAAAAATCCGCAACGAAAACCAAAGCCCAACGCCTCCGAGGTTTCTGGTTCAAAATGCAATGCCGCATCGTTGAGTTGTAACTTCTCGAGGGCATCGCGCATTCTTGGGTAATCGGCGGTTTCGGTCGGGTACAGACCACTAAAAACCACAGGTTGCGACGGCTTAAAACCCGGGAAAGGCTCGAGTGTTGGGCGGCTTGCGCCAGTTACGGTATCGCCGACTTGGGCATCATGGATGTCTTTGATGCTGGCGGTAAACCAACCGACTTCGCCAGCACTGAGGCTGCCGATTTTTTCTAAAGCTGGACGAAAAACACCAACTTCATCCACAATGCACTCTTTTTCGGTATTCCAGAATTTAACACGGTCTCCGGGTGTGATGCTGCCCTCGAGAACCCGAATAAACGGAATCACCCCTTGGTAGCTGGTGTAGACACTATCAAAGACAAGGGCTTTTAATGGGGCTTGGGGGTCTCCAGATGGGGCGGGGATTCGTGCCACAATCGCCTCGAGAATCTCGACCACACCTTCACCAGTTTTACCACTAGCAAAAAGCGCATTCTCGGCTGGAATACCAATCACTTGCTCGAGTTCCATAGCGGCTTCGACGGGCATGGCACTGGGTAAATCTATTTTATTCACTATGGGTACAATTAAAAGGTCGCTTTCGACTGCCAAATACGCATTGACAATCGTTTGGGCTTCGACTCCTTGGCTGGCATCCACCAGCAGCAGTACGCCTTCGCAAGCCGCTAAACTCCTCGAGACTTCATAGTTAAAATCCACATGACCGGGCGTGTCTATCAGATGAAAAATATAAGTTTGCCCGTCTTTTGCCACATAATCTAAACGCACTGGTGTGGCTTTAATCGTGATTCCCCGTTCGCGTTCCAAATCGAGGGTATCAAGGGTTTGTTCGCGTTTGTCACGTTCGGTCATCGCCCCGCAGACCTCGAGAATTCGGTCGGCTAAAGTGCTTTTGCCGTGGTCTACATGGGCAATAATTGAAAAATTACGGATGTTACTCACAATAACCATCAGTCTAGCAAACCAGAGCGGGGTGTAATGTCTTTTGGGTTCAAGACAGGGTGAATATGGCTACAACCCTGAACTCGAGGTCATCAGAATTGAAATTCGTGAACTGTGCCGAGCGTGGCATCTATTTCTAATGCCTGATTGGTTAATTCCTCAAGCCGCATGGCAACGGCAATGCTATGTGCTTCGTATTCTGTCCCGTATTGGTCTTTCACAAATTTTGTTGGAACGTTATGAATAATTACTGTGATTCCTTCGGGCAGAACTTCAATGCTATCTTTGCGAATTTCATCAATCGCTGTGTTCATTAGCTCACCTCAAATTTTATAGACTGTAATGATAGCGTATGTATCAATCCAAGCAACCTTAACGTGAATCCAACGGTTATCCGAAATCTGATGTTCATAGTTTATACCTGGTACACGTTGTAAATCATTATCAGGTAAATCTTTACTGACTGGAACACCTACTAAAACCGCTTCGAGTAATTCTACCAACGCCACTTTATCCGCTTGTGCAGCCCGACGAGCATGAACTGTGATAATAACTTTTTTGCCAAGCAAAGCACGATGGATTGCCTCGAGTTCCCACTGGAAAATCTCGGTGGTTGTGAAATCAAACACCTCTGCCACCCCTCGAGTATAACTCATCCGACCCGTTTTATACTGACTGCTCGTGCGTCGTTTCCCACTCGATATTAAACTTATTTTGGCATTACCCGGACTTGGCATGATGCTACTTGGCTACTTGGGTTGTGTGTTACTGGGTATTGCGCTTCCAGACACAAGCCCCGAAATTGCCTTGTTCGCTTCTTTAACCGCTTTTTTTCTGGCAATGATTCTTTCGCATCTGTTCGAGCATTTTGTACCCAGTTTCCGACTGGCAGGCGGACAACTCGAGGGCATTATTGGGCAGCTAAACTTAACCCCAGCATGGGCTTTTGCCTTAAGTTTAACCAGTGGAATTGGTGAAGAACTTTTTTTTCGTGGTTTACTGCTTGGCTTGGGAATCAAATTCTTACCACTTTGGTTGGCGCTGATCCTTCAAGCCATTATTTTCGCAGCTTTTCATCCTGCTCCAAGGGCGGCATGGGGTTATACCCTCTGGACTGGTTTAATTGGTTTGTTGTTTGGGCTAATCACCGTTTCTTCTGGCAGTGTGATTCCAACCATGCTGGCACATTACTTGTTTAATCACCTTAATTTTGTGGCAGCCCTCGAGCGAACAGAAGTGAAAAAACTTTAATCCTGCCTTGCTCTGTGTCGTCTGCCTAACTGTTTTTGTGCCAAAACTATTGCACAATGTTAAAAGAGGTTTATTATGCGTGAAAGAATGTTTGCTTTAACCACCCCCGAAGAAGTTAATTTGTTTTTATCTGAAAATCCTGCTTGTGCAATTTTTAAGGCTGGAACATGCCACAAAACCATGCAGGGTTGGGGCAATATCGAATCGTACCTTAGTCAGCGTCCAGATGTGCCAGTTGGTGTGATTCGTGTGGTCGAGGCTCGTCCTGCCAGCAATCATGTGGCAGATTTAACAGGGATTGTGCATCAGAGTCCGCAAATTATTTTGTTCCGCGACCAAGAAGCCAAGTTTGATTTGGACAATTGGAACATCACCAAAGAAAACCTCGAGCCGAATCTCGAGAAATTCTTGCCGCCACTGACTGGCGAAGTGGTTGCCGCCGACAAACACACCAGCTTAGACCCGTATAAGAACCTGATGGATAAGTACCTCAGTGGCAACATTTCCGAGAGCCAATTCCAATGGACATACTTAGAAATGTTCCGCAACGACGCAAACCTGCGTAGTCAAGATGAATTTGGATTGCTGGACAGTTTATTTGGCAATCCAGACGATCATCACATTCACGCCGGGGCAATTGTGCAACTCGAGATGGCAAACCAAAACGCTGGGGCAGTAGCGCCATTACTCGAGCGAGTAACAGCCTTACGTGCAGCCATGGCTTGAGCCGAATCATTTCCCCCACGGTATTGTGGGGGTTTTATATTCCCAAAACCAATTTGGCAATGTTGAAGTAAATCAGCAAGCCAGTCGCATCCATGATGGTGGCTAAGAACGGACTCGAGGTCAGGGCGGGGTCTATTTTTAGTTTATAAAAAGCAATTGGCAGCATCGCGCCGACAATATTTGCCACAAAAACAATTGCAAAAACCGCTAAAGCAATGGTCAGGGCAATTGGTGTTCCAGCGTCTGATTTTAAGACCAGCACCCGAATAAAGGCAAAAACAGCTAGGGTTGCGCCGAGTAACAATCCTGTGCTGAATTCCTTAGCCAGCACTTTAAGCGCGTCTCGTCCACGAATTTGTCCTTGGGAAATCGCACGAATAATCAGCACCGCGCTTTGCGAGCCTGTATTGCCACCTGTGCCAATCAGGGCGGCGATATAACTTTGTAAAATAATTTGTTGGGTCAGTAAATTTGCGTAACTCGTGTTGACGGCTACAGTTAGAATTTCCGAGACCGACAGTGCCGCTAACCACAAAACTCGTTTTTGCCATAAAATAATGGGGCTGGTGCGAAGGTAATCAATTTCTGAGCCTTCCATGGCTGCGCCTTTATAAATGTCTTCGGTGGCTTCTTCCTGCATTACATCTATCACGTCATCAATCGTAATAATCCCTTTGAGAACGCCGTTTTCGTCTACCACAGGCATGACATTCAAATCGTAATCGCGCATTAAACGGGCGACTTCTTCTTGGTCGGTGTCGGTACGCGCAAAAATAATTTCTCGACGGGCAATATCTTCAATTTTGGCTCGAGAAGGCGCAGTTACAAGGCTTTGTAAGGAAATCATGCCCGTTAGTTGCCCTTCGCTGTTGACCACATAGAGGTTGCTAACTGTTTCGGCATGGTCAGCGGCTTGGCGTAAAAATTGCAAGGTGTGTTGGACTGTCCAAGCCTCGAGTACCGCCACAAATTCGGGGGTCATCATCCCGCCAGCGTCGTCGTCTTCGTATTGGAGTAAACCCAAGGCGCTCGAGGACAGGGTGGGCGGAAGGGCTTTTAAGAGGTGGTCTCGAGTCTCAGCGTTCGAGATTTCTTGCAGCAAATCGGCAATTTCGTCTGGTCCAATAAACGCACCCATCACCCGAAGTCGGTCGGCGGATAAATCTGGCACGAACTCGGCTTGTTCGATTAAGGGTAAATCGGTAAAGGTACTGGCAGCCCGTTCGACAGGCAGTAAACGCAGAAACTCGAGGCGTTCGACTTGGTTGGCATCCTGAAAAGCTGCGTCTATACTGGTTTCGGGCTGGCTTCGCAATAAGGCTTTGAATTCTAGGCGCTGACCTTCACGCAGCACGGCTAGAATTTCGTTTGGCTCGAGAACCGTTTCAAAACTGGTCATGATTCACCCCCATTTCACTGCCTTAAACAGTGTTTGGAAAAAAGGGGTTCAGTTCAATAGAGCGATATGAACCCCGTAACAACTTAACGGCTCTGGGTCGGCGGTGTTGCTCGGCTCGGTTTTCATATCACCTTCTTTCTGCTCGAGATTATTTTATGAATCCCTGACAATGCGGTAGTCTAAGGCTGGATTTAGGATGGTGTCAACCGCAAGATGTCGGTGTAGCCTCAACCGCAAGATGTCTGGGTAGCCTCAACCACAAAAGCGGTAGACTGATGCCATGCACAAAGTTTTGCTGATTCGTTGGTTTGCCAATCAGGGGTTGGTCTTAAAAATTATTTTACTAACTGTTGCTTCATTGCTGCCTGTTCTACTGATTGCCTTAACGCTTTATTTTTTGAATTACAACCGCGAAAACGAAGAAACTTACGGCTTGTGGCAGGAGGGCTTATCGTTTCATTTGGCAGAACGCATAGACCATAATTTAGATGCTCGCAGTGCCGATGTGCTGGCTTTGGCAGCTTCGCCTTTGGCTCAGAATATGCAAAGCCAAGCCTTAAAAGATTGGTTGCCGTCATTGCTGAGCAGTTATGCGCCCAATTACAGCTTAATGTTGGTAGTCAATACCAAAGGTAAAATCATTGCCGCCGCAGGACAAGACGAAAGCGGCGAAGAACTCGAGGTGCAGAGCCTGTTTGGGCAGAGTATGGCAAAAGAATCTTGGTTTTTGCGTACTTTAGAAAAACCCGAAGGTGAAACAGACTTGATAGAACCGCACCTTGATGCACTGGTTGCCCAACTCGACCCGAGCAAAGCCCTGAGCATGGGTTTTTCTGCGCCGATTCGCAACGCAAACGGCGAGGTGATTGGGGTTTGGAGCAACCGTTTTAAGTGGTCTCAAATTCAGAATCAGGTGCTTGAAATTGCCGAACGCGCTGCCAACGAAGATACGGTGGTGGATTTTGTAATCCTCAATAAAACTGGTCTGGTTCTCGAGCATCCAGATCAAACCCAAATCCTCAAGACCAAACTAAGCGACTACCAAGGCTTAAAAAGCCCTGAATCCGAAGGCTATTTTATTGGACGCGATTACGCCACGGCTTCTGGGCAAGGCATCGAAGCCTATTATAAAAGTTCTGGCATCAGTGGCAAATTGGGTTGGTTGGTGGTCTCGAGCGCTCCGATAGTGGATTTGTACAATGATCGTAATTACGCCATCGTAAAACTCTTGCCAATTATTTTGGTGTTGCTGTTGGTGATTGTGGTTGCCCTATTTTTCTCGGTGCGTTATGTGACCAAAGGCTTAAAACAACTTGGTAAAAACGCTCAAGAATTATCAAAAGGGAATCTCGAGCAACAACTTGGAACATATCCAAAAGATGAACTCGGACGTTTTGCCGAGGCTTTTGCCAAAATGATTGATTATCAACAAAATCTTGCGATGGCAGCCCAAGCCATCACTGAACGTGACCTGACCCAAAACATTGTTATGGCATCAGAAAAAGACAAGCTCGGACAAGCCTTCGCCGAAATGAACCAAAATGTACGCGAACTCTTACAAACTTTGCAACAAGGTACGATTTCACTTTCATCGGCTTCAAACCAAATGCTCAGCAGCAGCCAAGCCCAAGCAGGCAGTGTCCAACAACAATTTGCTGCCATCGCCCAAACCAGTGCCACGGTAGACGAAGTTTACACCACCACCGAACAAGCCCTCGAGTATGCGATTCAAACCCGTGAAGCCGCCCAAGGGATTGCTCGAGTGGTCGAACTTGGTGTGGATGCCACCGTTGCTGCTAATCAAAGCATGGCAGATATTAAATTTAGGGTCGGCGATATTGCCGAAAATATTCTGGCATTGTCTGAGCAAACCCAAGCCATCGGTGAAATCATTGCCACGGTTGCCAAACTTGCTGACCAAAGCAATTTACTGGCACTCAACGCCGCCATCGAAGCGGCTCGGGCTGGCGAACACGGCAAGGGCTTTAGTGTGGTTGCCCTCGAGATTCGCACTCTATCTGAGCAATCCAAAACCGCCACACTTCAAGTCAGGGATTTACTCTCAGAGATTCAACGCGCCACCAACAACGCCGTCATGACCACCGAACAAGGTATTAAAGTGGCAGATGCTGGTGTGGATAGCATCGGCAGGGTTACTGAGGTGATTACACAACTCAGTAACGCCATAGAAAACGCCGCTCAGAACGCATTTTTAATCAGTGCTTCGGTACAACAACACAGTGTTGGAATGCAGCAAATATCCAGTGCGATGCAGAGTTTACGCAGCAACGCCGAGAAAACCTTAGAGACATCAAGCAGTAGTAAAGGTGCTGCCGAAGAACTCTCGAGTCTTGCCACGCGCTTAAAAAGCCTGACTGAGAGCTATAAAATGAATCCATGATCAAAGCTGTTTTTTTTGATGTTGGCGAAACCCTAATTTGCGAAACCGAACAATGGGGACACTGGGCAGATGTATTGGACATCTCGAGACTGACGTTCTTCGCGGCGCTCGGCATGGTGATTACCAACAATTGGCATCACCGCAAAGTCTTTGAAGTGCTAGGGACAACGTACCAAGACGCAGTTCTCAAACGCGAAAAAAAAAGTATTGCCCCTTGGGAAATACAAGCCTCGGATTTTTACCCAGATGCCATTTTGTGCTTAGCCCAACTACAAGCTGCTGGGATTGAAGTTGGAATTTCAGGCAATCAACCCGAAAAAACCGAAACAATTCTGCGTGGTCTCGAGTTACCGATTACTTACCTTGCTTCAAGTGCCACTTGGGGCGTAGAAAAGCCAAACCCAGAATTTTTTAAGCGCATCGTTCAAATTACCAAGCTCGAGCCACACGAAATTGCTTATGTTGGCGATAGATTAGACAACGATGTGCTTCCCGCCAAGGCAATCGGTATGAAAGCGGTATTCTTAGAGCGAGGACCTTGGGGCGTGATTCATGCCCAGCGTGAAGAGGTTAAAAAAGCCGATTTGCACCTGCATTCTTTAGAAAATTTACTCGAGGGTATTGGGTAATTGCGGACTTAAAGCCTCATTCTCGAGCGCCGCCCAGACTTCTTGCTTAAAGGTCTCGAGCTTAAAGCCATCCAAAGCACTTTGGTCGTTGCCCTCGAGTCGATGCAGGGCTTTAGCGTAATTGCGTTGACCACCAATTAAATTATCGTAATGGCGGCGTTTATGAATCGCGGCAGCCAGTAAAATCAATCCTTGAATATAACGAGCAGTTGCCAAATCCCCACGAGCTTTAGCGGCATTCCAAGGGATTTCCCAGACTTCATGTGACTCCCAATACTCGCCTTGGTTAAAACACGCTGCTCCCGCCTGTAGTTCTAATCGCATGGGTTGTATTCTATTCTAATGCAGGGAGCGAAAAAAACCCAAATTCTTTGTTTTGACGGGGCTTCCCGAAAATCTCGAGCCGATGCTGTGGTGCAAGAAGAACCACTCGAGATTCGGCTTGAAACAAGTGGTTTGCGCCAAACTGTCAATACGACGATGCGAACTTGCGGTCATGATTTTGAACTGGCTGTGGGCTGGTGTTACGCCGAAGGAATCATCAATTCACTCCATGACCTACAAAAAGTTTCGTACTGCGTCAGCAACAAACTCGAGCAGCGTTTTAATGTGGTTAATGTCAAGTTACTCAAAGGCTTGGTGGTCAGCCTCCCAGAACGCCATACCTTATCCACAAGTGCTTGTGGTGTTTGTGGAAAAGCCCAATTAGAAGCCCTCGAGACAGACTGCAAAAGGCTGCAAAGCCAACTTGTTATCAGTCCAGAGTTGCTTTATACCTTGCCCGATAAACTGCGTGCTGCCCAAAAAATCTTTGATACCACGGGCGGAATTCATGCGGCGGCGTTGTTCTCGAGCCAAGGCGAATTACTGGCTTTACGCGAAGATGTTGGGCGGCACAACGCTGTGGATAAGCTGGTTGGCTGGGCAATTATGCAAGCCCAACCGCTCGAGAACACAATTTTAGTGGTTTCTGGCAGAGCCGGATTTGAAATCGCGCAAAAATCCATTCGCGCAAAAATTCCAGTCCTTGCCAGTGTTTCTGCCCCCACCAGTTTAGCCGTAGATGTGGCAAAGCGCTTTGATTTGACCCTGATTGGTTTTTTACGCGGTCAGAGAATGAATTTGTACGCGGGGTCTGAGCGAATTGCCTGACAAGCACAAAACTTGGTATGTTCTTGTATGGCAGCTTCTAACGCACTGGTATCCACACAGGGTACACCACTGGTATCCGTAACGGATGTCAGCATGATTTACAAAACCAAAGACTCAAGTGGACAAATGCTTGAGACCATCGCCCTGACAGATGCCAACCTCGAGATTCAAGAAGGCGAATTTATAAGTTTAATCGGACCGAGCGGTTGCGGCAAAACCACCTTGTTGCGCTTGCTGGCAGATTTAATCCAACCGACTTTGGGGACGCTTTTAATTGGCGGTAAAACCCCAAAAGCGGCTCGGGAAGCTCGGGCTTATGGTTATGTTTTTCAAGCTCCAGCCCTGTTTGAATGGCGCACCGTGCGCCAAAATGTGATGTTGCCGCTCGAGATTATGGGCTACAACAAAGTAGAACGCCAGACTCGAGCCGAAAAAATGCTTCAACTGGTTGGACTCGAGAAATTTGCTCAGAATTACCCGTGGCAATTAAGTGGCGGAATGCAGCAACGCGCCAGTATTGCCAGAGCATTAGCATTTGACCCACAGTTAATTTTTATGGACGAACCATTTGGCGCTCTGGACGAAATTACCAGGGAAAACCTCAACCTCGAGTTATTAAGGCTTTGGCGCGAGACTGGCAAGACGATTATTTTTGTGACCCACAGCATCCCCGAAGCAGTTTTTTTAAGCACCCGAATTGTGGTCATGACCCCACGCCCGGGGAAAATCGAAAAAGTGATTGAGGTTGATTTGCCACAACCGCGCAATTTTGAGACTCGAGAAACGCCACGGTTTTTTGAAATTGCCACCGAAGTCCGCGAGAGTCTGCGGCATGGGCATGGGTACGAGGAGGCGGTGTGAGCGCCCTCTCCCCAACCCCTCTCCCCAAGAGCGCGGGAGAGGGGCTTTTCGGGCTTTTATGGTGTTTTTGGGAGGTGGGTGGCGATTTGTTCGAGGGTTTGTTCGAGGTTCTCAAAGATGGATTGGTTTGGGAATCGAAGGATAGTATAGCCAGCAGCACGCAGAAATTCTCCTCGAACAGCATCGTAGGCTTTGGCATCAGGTGTGTCATGGACACTACCGTCGAGTTCAATAATCAACCTGAGACTAGGCGCACAAAAATCTGCGATATAACGCCCAATTGGTTTTTGGCGCTTAAACTTAACTCCATCAAAAGCCTTTCGCCGCAATGCCGCCCACAAAACCACCTCGGCGGGAGTTTCCTTTTGCCGATTCTCTCGAGCCAACTGAGTAATGTACGCTCGCGCCATAAATTCACATTACCAAAAAAAGCCCCTCTCCCGCGCTTTTCGGGAGAGGGGTTGGGGAGAGGGTGGTCTTGCCGTGAATAAGTCGCTCTTTCCAATGCTAGTCGTGGCTTTTATAACTTTGCTACTTGCTTTCCCAATCATGATTCTCCTCAATGCCCAAGCCGCCCAGCGCCTGCTGTCTCGAGGGGCAGAACTCCCTTGCGGCAAAGATGCTATTCTCTGTGCCTTTAACCTGCGTTCGCCCGTTGTCCCAGCCCCAAATCAGTTGCTCGAGGATTTCCCAAAGGCGTATTTCCCACCAACTGACCCAAATTCTGTGCCGTACCATGCCTTTTTTACCGGTCTAGCCGCCGTGCTTGGTTTGCTATTGGCAGGAGTAGTCGGCTTACTGCTGGCGGTGCTTTTAACCATCTCGAGAGCTTTTGAACAAGCCGTTTTACCATGGTTGGTGGCTTCGCAGACTGTCCCGATTATTGCGCTTGCGCCAATGCTGGTGGTGGTGCTGGGTTCTAACGGTGTACAGGGTTTACTGCCCAAGGTTTTAATCAGTGCCTATATCGCTTTCTTCCCGATTGCCATCGGGGTTGCCAAAGGCTTAAAAAGTCCAGACCCCTTACAAGTAGACCTGATGCAGACCTACAACGCCAGTCCAGTCCAGACTTTTAGTAAATTGCGTTTTCCAACCAGTGTGCCATTTTTATTTACGGCGTTTAAGGTTGCCATGACTGGGGCGCTGATTGGCGCAATCGTTTCCGAGTCCAGCACCATCACCGATGCGGGTTTAGGGCGACTTTTATCCGAGAACTCGAGGGCATCGGATTCACGCAGTTTATGGCTGGTGATGATTGGCAGTGCAGTGCTGGGCATTGTTTTGGTGGCATTGGTTGGCGTGGTCGAGCGGACGGTGACTCCGTGGCGACGCAGCCGCTCATGACATCTCGAGTCTTTGCCATTGGGTTGCTTCTACTGGGCATGGCTGTGTTGCCGCTCACAATTCTAGCCAATGCAGCTAACTTTGAGGGCTGGAGTTCTGGGGCAGTTTTTTTAATTTATTTGGGTACGCTTTTGGGGCTGGCTGGAGTTGGGTTTGCCTCGAGTGCGGTGCTGCAATTTTTAGCCCGCCCAAAAGCTAAGGACAACTCCGACTGGTTACAACGCCAAGCCGTCGGGCTACTTCCGGCGGGTCTGCTGGCAGTGGTGGTGCTGTTTGGGGTCGAGGGCTTGGTGCGTGGCTACGACATTCCACTGGCGCAAATCCCGCCGCCCAGTGCGGTACTGATTAAACTTTTTGAAGCCCGAAATGTGCTGCTGCGCGACACCAACACCACCCTGCTCGAGACATTTGTGGGCTTTTTAGTGGGTGGCACACTCGGGGTTTTGGTGGCGATTGCGACCCAGTGCTACCCATTTCTCGAGCGGGGGTTAATGCCCTACGCCACGCTTTTCTCGAGTGTGCCGATTGTGGCAGTCGCGCCGATTATCATTCGGATTATGGGTGTGGATTGGCAAAGTAAGGCGGTGGTCGTGGCAATCACGGTTTTTTTTCCAATGCTCTTAAATACGGCTCGCGGACTTGCCGAAGTCAGCCCATTGCACTTAGATTTAATGCGCTCTTATGCCGCCAATTCACAGCGTACTTTTTTAGATTTACGCATCCCCAACGCCATGCCCTTTATTTTTACGGGCTTAAAGACTGGCGCGGTGCTGGGTTTAATTTCGGCGATTGTGGCTGAATTTTTTGGTGCAAATGGGTCTGGCTTAGGTTTTCGGATTGTGGTCGAGATTGGTACGGTCAGTTTAGATACGGTTTGGGCAGCCATTGTTGTTGCGAGTTTTCTTGGGATTACGGTTTATAATCTACTGGCGTTACTCGAGCGTCGGGTCACGGGTTGGCATAGTTCTTTTCGTGCCGATGTTCAATAGGAGGATGTATGAAGAAAGCTGTTTTGGTTAGTGCCGCGCTTCTCACTGCTGGTTTGGCTGGGGCTGCAATTGTCGGTAGCGCCCAAGCCCAGATGAAAAAACCAATTGCGGTCAAGTTGCAACTCAAATGGTTTCCTCAAGCTCAGTTTGCTGGGTACTTTGCGGCTGTGGCTCGCGGCTACTTTAAGGACGAAGGCTTAGATGTGACCCTTGTTCCAGCCGGCGATGCGCCACCAGTCAATGCCGTGCTGTCTGGTGCAGCCGACTTTGGCACAACTTGGATTACCGACTTTTTAATCAACCGCGAAAAAGGTCAAAAAGTGGTGCATATCGCCCAGATGTTCCAAAAATCTGGTTTTACCTTGGTTACGCTCAAAGACTCTGGGATTAAAACCGTCGCCGACCTCAAAGGGAAAAAAGTTGGTGTCTGGCCCTTTGGCAACGAACTGCCCATTGTGGCTTTAGCCAAAAAAGCGGGCATGACCACTAGCCTTGACTCGAGCGTCACCAATCCAGACATCACCGCTATTTCGTTTAACTTTGATCCTGCTTTGGTTTTCCCAGACAAAGTAGATGCTGTTTCTGCCATGACCTACAACGAAGTCAATCAGGTTGTTGGGCTTGGTTTCCCACTGGGTAAACTCAACGTTATGGCGCTGCCAGACATGGGTATTAACTTGCTCGAGGATTTGATGTTCGCCCCAGAAAAAACCCTCGCTGAAAAGAACTTTAAGGGTTCTGGTGTCAGTGGTAAAGAAGTTGCGGCGCGTCTGCTGCGAGCCAGCATCAAAGGCTGGAATTGGAGTGTCCAGAACCAAGGCGCAGCCGTGGACATTGTTTTGCCAAAATGCGGTAAAACCTGCAATGGCAGCGGCTCGATAGATGCCCGTGACCACCAAACTTGGCAGATGAAAGAAATTGCTAAGCTGTACTACGCTGGTCCGACCCTTAAAGGCTACGCTGGTTTGCTAGACCCAGCCACTTACAAAGCCAATGTTGATTTACTGGTTGAATTGGGTGTCCTAAAAACCAAACCAGACGCAAAAACTGTAGATTACAGTGTCTGGGAAATGGCAACCAAGAAAAAAGTCAGTATGTACAAATAAGCTAACGTCCATCAAGTTCTAAAGTAAAACGTTTACTCGAGCCAAACCGAACATCCCCCACAAAGGTTGTTCGGTTTGCTTTTGGACTGTCACGCCTTCTCGAGTCGTGATTTCTTGGGCAGTGGCTGTGGTGCGTTGGCGCAAAGCTGGATGTTGCTGCGGGTCGTAACCCTTACCTCATCCTGCTAGACGTTTGTGGTCAAGAGAGGGTAGTTCGGTTTATGTTATAAGTATCTTACGCTTGACCATGTACACGGTCGCTTCTTGACCATATACACGATGGTCGCTTCTTCTTTTTTCCCCCAGAGGTTTTCTATATGCTTAGTCAATCTAAACATCCCGTCCTTGCACCAAATCCCGGCATTCGCGTCAAGTGTCTCGAGCAGTGTAATGGCATTCCATTGGGGCGGACAAAACGGGTTTGGATTGATGTTGAAGTACCAAGTAGCGATGAGGTTGCAAAACTTAAATCGATGTTTACCTTAAATCCTTTAGCCCTCGAGGATGCCCTCGAGAAGGGGCATTGGAGTAAGTTCGAGTCCTACGCTGACCATCTGTTTTTGATTTTTCGTACCCTTGCCGAACCTGAAGATGTGACTGACCGCACCGAACGAATCAGTGTCTTTTGGTTTCCAAAGTTAGAAACATTGCTGACGATTCGCAACGAACCAGTCACTTACTTAGAAAGTGTTTGGAACGAATTTCAGACCCGCGCCGATGTCCGAGCCGTGGATGTCTTATATGCGCTCTTAGACCGTGGCACAGATACATTTTTTACCTTTTTAGATGAACTTGAAACCATGACCGATACGCTTGAGGAGCGGGTTTTTGCACCGCGTCAAGTTGCCACCAATCAGTTTTTTTCCGAGGTTTTTGAACTAAAACACACCATGATTCATGCTCGGCGTTTGGTCAGTGGGGCGCGAGAAGCCGTAGCCCAATTCTCGAGGCATGTGACCGCCCTTGAACCTAGCGCCGCCATGTATTTACGCGATGTTGGCGACCATCTAACCCGAATTTATGATGGACTAGACACCAGCCGTGATATTCTCTCGAGCTTACTTGATGTCCATTTAAGTGTGCAGTCTAACCGCATGAATGAAGTCATGAAAACCTTGACCACGATGAGCAGTATTTTTTTACCACTGACCTTTTTAGCCGGTGTTTGGGGGATGAATTTTAAGTTTATGCCCGAACTCGAGCAGCCTTGGGGGTATATTTTTGCTTGGGCAATGTTTTTGGTGGCTGGACTTAGTTTGGCGGTCTATTTCAAATGGCGTAAATGGTGGTGATGCACCAAAAACCTGTTCAAATCGTTGCTTTGATGGCATTAACAAATTCACGCAACACAGGTTGACGCAATTTTCTTCGGGTCATGACCACACTCATGACCCGCTCGAGTGGGGTGGGTAACGGCGAAGCCCGAATCCCAGCCGGTAGGGGTTCTATCGCTAGGCGCGGCAAAATGCTGATGCCTAAACCTTGAGCGACCATACCAAGAATTACGCTGTCTTCGCGTATCTTAAAAGCTGATTCGAGCATAAAATTATTTTCTTCAAGATGTTGGCGCATAATTCGGGTACAACCACCAATGCACATGATAAATGGTTGTTTTTGTAGTTCTTGCCAACTGCGGGCGGCACGGCGTTTGGTTGTCTCGAGCAGCAAGTATTCGTCTCGAGCCAGTTCAAATTCCAGCAGTCCATCACCAGCAAATGGAGTCTCGAGAATACCAAGGTCGGCTCTTCCAGAACGAACCGAATCTTCGATAGAGTTGTCGTCATCACCCTCTTCTAAGAACTCAAAAGTGACATTTGGAAAACGCTGCATAAACCCTAAAATAATCGGTGGCAAAATAAAAGTGGCGGCACTGCGAATGGACATGATTTTGATTGTGCCAGTGAGTCCAGCCTGTTCAAGTTGAACTTCTTGTTCTAAGGCTTCGATGCTGCCAATCACATCTTTGGCATGTTCAAGTAAACGCTCCCCTAAGTTGGTCAGGCTTGCGCCGCGCCGTCCGCGCTCAAAGAGTTTACTGTCTAAACCACGTTCGAGTTCGGTGATGGCATGGCTCAGGGTGCTTTGTGATTGCATGGTTTCTAAAGCAGCTTCGGAGTAACTGCCGTGCTGAGCAATAGAAACCAATGCCCTGAGTTGGGTTAAAGTAATTTTTGATTTGCTCGAGTAAGTGCTTTCGGTGGTTTGCATTGTATTTATATATACACGATTTTTGGTTTATCCATCGAAGTCTTGCATACATAAGCAAAAATGGTTGCAAGAACTCGTTTGTTGATTCTTGGCGAGAAGCCTACACTAACCCTCGAGATGCAAGCGGTGCATCAACGCCAACACAGGCAATACTATCAAAACCCAAGCGAGGTGAAGCAGCATGACATTACAACCCAATGACCTGATTCTCGAGATTATCGGCACACCCAAAAACCCATTGCAAATCCCACATGCGATTCAAACCGAACTTTGGTCAGATGCCCGAATTGGCGATGCGACCTTGCACATTCGCTTAGAAAACGCCGCTTATGCCAATGCAGCCCTCGAGTACATCAAAGCCCAAGGTTTAACCCCGATTGGCGCTCGAGTGATTAAAGCCCCAACCCCATTGGTAGCCCAACAAAAACCACAAGCCAAGCGCAGTTTCTTTGAAAAATTTGCTCGAGCCGCCTAAAAACGCCCCCTCCTTATGAACACAAGCACTTCTTGACCACATACGCGCACCTGACGGGCGTGGTCGCTTCATCCCTGCTTGTGTTTTTTGATTCAAGAAAGTGCAGTCTCTAAATTTGGTTGGCTAGAGCAGTTGTATTGCCCAAGCAGCATTATTGCTATTGCCCGAAGTGCTGCGCTCATCACAGTATGCCATAAACAGAGTTCTGAATTCTGTGTCTCGTTGAAGAATCCCATCTTCGTCTTGGCGGTAACGTGGCGCACCATTGGTTGAGTATTGGGTCCCCAAACAAATTGTATCGCTGAGAGCTAAGGTGCGTACATTGGTAAAACTGGTTGAGGTGTTTAAGTTTAGATTGACCCAGCGTTGTGGATCGGATGTATCACAACGGTTCATCGTGACAGGTGTCCGAAGGGCGGCGGCTGTAAGGCACAAGTCTGTTTGTCGCATTTGGGTCAGTAAATTACGCAAACGGTACGAGGTTATACCACCAATATTGCGCTCAAGGATATTCCATTGCTGCGAAGCTGAAAGGGTACAATCCATCAATTCTGGGCTAAAGTCACGCCCTTCAAGCTCGACGGCTTGTAAGCACTTTTGTCCGCTTCTGATGCGGTAATAGTTGCTGTTACCCGAGGTCAGATACAGCACAATCGGATAGAGGGCAACTCGGGTGTTATTGGTATCAGAGTAATAAATCATTTGTTCGACCACATTCAGTTCGATTTTCACATTGCGGCTCGAGTCGAGCAGAAATACGGCATTGTTACTGCGACTGGTTTCCACAAAATTAAAACGGGATTTGCCATTGACACTTGACTCGAGCCATTGTTTGTTGCCATTATCCCTAAAGATGCCTTTGGCGTGAATGACAGCGCTGGCACTTGAGGCATTTTGTGCAACCCCAGAATAGCCAAAAACGCAGAACATAAGGGTTAGGAATAAAACTGCCAGAACCGATTTTTTTCTGATGTTTGTCATACAATAGATTAGCACATCAAGGTTTAACCCTCTTTGGCGCTCGGGTGATTCAAGCCCCTAAGCCACTGGTAATACAGCAAAAACCGCAATCTCACACGAGTTTCTTTGAAAAATTGCGGTTTGCAAACGCAGCTTAAAAATAGCCCCCTTCTTTTTGAACGCGAACACTTCTTGACCACATACGCGCACCTGACGGGCGTGGTCGCTTCATCCCCGTTTGCGTTCATTTTTCTTATTGACGCATTTCAAAACCACTAAATTCAAGGCGGTACTCTTGTTTAGCACCATCAAAGACCGCCATAAATTTTGTGGGGTACATGGTTTTGCGTCCTACCATAGCAAATTGACCCACAGGCAGCGCAAATGGCGCTTGTTTCATCAAGGTTTTCTTGGTGATCATTGGTTCAAAGGAATTCATTCGTCCGTTATAAAACGAATGAATCATGGTTTTTTCAAACATTCCCGGGGCAAGCTCGAGATCGGCGGGATCAATTGAGTGATACCCCATCAGAGGTACACAAAAATCCTTGGGTTTCTCGTTCGGTGGCACAGCCGGAATGTACCCTTTGGCGTACTGAGGAAAATCAGCTTGTGTAGGATTGGTGCAATCTATAGCTGCAACGGTTTTGGAATCCAGTCCAAAAAAGTGCATGTCGTAATGCCCAACCATGTAGGTTGGCGGATGACCCATGGCTTCCCACCAGAAATCCACATGATTAAAAAAAGTTTGGTCTTTGACGATTTGCGGAAACTCGAGAACGGCTCTGGGTTTAGCTTCAACCGCAGCAGGACCCATGTTCTGACCAGCCGCTCCCATGTTCGGCACGGTGTCGGGCGAATTGCGAATGGTTGCCATTGGAATAGTCAAACCAACTTTAGTAACTTTATTGTTCTCGGTGGTCGCCCAAGCCCGTAAGTACCCACCGTATACCACCTTACCTTGTCCTAGAAAAGTCCGAACCGAAGTTTGTCCTTGTGCCAGACTTAAATATGCAGCCGAGCCGAGCGATACCAGAATGCCAAAACCAAAAATCCAACCTGCTTTCATAATGACCTCCAATTGGGTGTACATTCACAGTGTACAGATTGGGTGTGACATCAGCGTCACACGCTATAACGCTGTCTGAGACGAGATAAACAAATCAACACTGCGTTGACAACGTATGTTACAATCACACCCATGACCGCCCCAAAACGTATCGTCAGTGTTTCGCTTGGCTCGAGTAGCCGCAATGCCACTGCCCAACTCGAGGTACTGGGACAACAATTTATTCTTGAGCGCATCGGCACAGACGGCAGTATGGCTGGTGCAGCCAAACTCTTGCGTGACCTAGACGGCAAAGTTGCTGCTTTTGGCTTAGGTGGCACGGACTTAAACATTGTGGCTGGAAATCGCAAATACCAATTTAAGGACATCCTCAAAATTGCCGCCAACGCCAAAGTCACGCCAATCGTGGATGGTGGCGGCTTAAAACACACTTTAGAACGAATGGCAGTAGACCTGCTCGAGCCAATCATTGGTTGGCAAAACCGCAAAACCCTGATGGTCAGTGCGGTAGACCGTTTTGGTATGGCGCAAGCGCTGGCTCGAGCAGGGGCAGACATGGTGTACGGCGATATTATTTACGGCATTGGTCTGGATTTTCCAATCAAATCAGAAGCCGCCCTCGAGCGAACTGCCAGTATTGTCTTGCCAATTGTTACGAATTTGCCCTTTGAATGGTTTTACCCAACTGGCGCAAAACAAGAAAGTGCTGTGCGTGACTGGCGCACCAAGTATTATGATTGGGCAGAAGTGATTGCTGGCGACACCCATTATGTGAAACGCTACGCCCCCGAGAATTTAAGTGGCAAAACTTTTTTAACCCAAACGATTACCGAAACCGATGTGGCGGCATTTAAGGTGGCGGGACTCAAACGCCTGATTGCCACCACCCCAAAACTGAACAATCGCAACTTTGGCAACAATGTCATGGAAGCCTTCTTTGTCGCCCTAAGCGGAAAAAACCGACCGCTTACGCCAGAAGAATATACACAATACATTCAACAACTCGAGTTCAAACCTGAAATTTATGAACTCAACCCCTAACCCTTGCCTAAGCAGATATTTATGATACAATCCACAAAGTTTAACCTCGAGATTCTTACAAGGGTCTCGTATTTTTATGCAGAAAAATAACGAATTATACAAAACTGTAGGGGCGAGGTACGCCTCGCCCAACTAATAGAAAATTTAATTGTTTCACTTTAAGAAAATTGTCAAAAAAAATATTCTCCCACGAACTCCCCCTCGCTTCTCTTGACCATAAACGCGCACCTAACGGGCATGGTCGCTCGCTCGACCCTCCAGGGTGTTAAGAGCAAAAACAAAGCCCATAGCTCATAGCCCCACCCTCGAGGTTTCTATGCCAAAACGCACTGATTTACACACAATTTTGATCATCGGTTCAGGTCCCATTCAAATCGGTCAAGCTGCCGAGTTTGACTACTCTGGCACACAAGCCGTCAAAGCCCTGAAAAACGCGGGGTTTCGGGTGATTCTGGTCAATTCTAATCCCGCTACAATTATGACCGACCCTGAACTTGCCGATGCCACCTATCTCGAGCCACTGACTTTGGATTTTCTCGAGAAAGTGATTATTAAAGAGCGTCCGAGTGCCATTTTGCCAACCCTTGGTGGGCAAACGGGTCTGAACCTGAGCTTGGCACTGGCAGATGCGGGGATTCTCGAGAAGTACGGTGTGGAACTGATTGGCGCAAATAAAGAAGCAATAGAAAAAGGTGAAGACCGCCAAAAATTTGCGGTTGCGATGAAAAAAATTGGTTTGGAAGTCGCCAAAGGGCAGATGGTCTCGAGTTTAGATGAAGCACTGGGCTTTGTTAAAGAAGTCGGCTATCCTGCGATTATCCGTCCGAGTTTTACCTTGGGCGGCACGGGCGGCGGAATTGCCTATGATGAAGCCGAATTTAAGCAGATTGTCGCCAGTGGTTTACATCTTTCGCCGGTTGGCACGGTGTTAATCGAAGAATCTGTGCTGGGCTGGAAGGAATTTGAACTCGAGGTGATGCGTGACACCAATGACACGGCTTTAATTATCACCAGCATCGAGAACTTTGACCCAATGGGGGTGCATACCGGCGACAGCATCACGGTTGCACCGCAACAAACCTTGTCGGACAAAGAATATCAGCGCCTTCGGGATGCCAGTTTAGCCGTCATCCGCGAAATTGGCGTGGACACGGGCGGCAGTAACATCCAGTATGCGATTAACCCAACAGATGGGCGAATTGTGGTGATTGAAATGAACCCTCGGGTCTCGAGAAGCAGCGCCTTGGCGAGTAAAGCCACGGGTTTCCCGATTGCGAAAATTGCGGCACTGCTGGCGGCTGGGTATCACTTGGATGAATTGCCAAACGATATTACCAAAGTTACACCCGCCAGTTTTGAACCGAGTATTGATTATGTGGTCACAAAGATTCCAAGATTTGCTTTTGAGAAATTCCCCGGAACGTCCGAGCGTCTAAACACCCAAATGCGTTCGGTTGGCGAAGTTATGGCAATTGGACGTACTTTCAAAGAATCGTTTATGAAGGCATTGCGCTCGCTCGAGTCGGATGTCCGAGGAGGCTTTGAAACCATGAACTTGGCACAACTCGAGGGATTACTAGAAGCCAATCCAAAGCGTTTTCTGGTGATTCTCGAATTGTTAGGTCGTGGCGTGAGCGTGGCTGAACTGCACAAGAAAACCATGATAGACCCGTGGTTTTTGTTTCAATTACAAGAAATTATTGAGGTCGAAAAAGAAATCCCGACCCTAGGGTCACTCGAGACTTGGAAGTACGAAACTTGGCGTGAAATCAAACGCCTTGGTATTTCTGATGCCCGAATTGGTGAATTGTGCAGTAAATCCGAACTCGAGATTCGTACCCTTCGCAAAGGTGCAAAGTGCCTGCCAGTCTATAAAACCGTGGACACTTGCGCCGCCGAATTTGAAGCCCACACGCCATACCACTACTCGAGTTTTGAATGGGAAGATGAGGTTCGTGCCACCGACAAGCAAAAAGTGATGATTTTAGGCAGTGGACCAAACCGCATTGGGCAAGGTGTGGAATTTGATTACGCCACGGTTCATGCAGTCTGGGCATTGCGTGACCTTGGCTACGAAACGATTATGGTCAATTCCAACCCCGAAACAGTTAGTACCGATTACGACACTGCCGACCGTTTGTACTTTGAACCACTGACCTTTGAAGACGTGATGAACATTGTCGAACACGAAAAGCCGATTGGCGTGATTGTACAACTTGGTGGGCAAACCCCACTTAAACTGGCTAAGGCACTCGAGGCGGCTGGCGCTCCAATTATTGGTACATCACCAACATCCATTCATACTGCCGAGGACAGGCTCGAGTTTAATTTGCTTTGCGATAAACTCGGCATTCGTCAACCCAAAGGCGCAGTTGCCAGTAACCCCGGCGAAGCCCTGAAACTGGCTCGAGAACTCGGTTTCCCACTGATGGCACGCCCAAGTTATGTGCTGGGTGGGCGTGCCATGCGAACCGTATACTCGCAAAGCGAACTCGAGACATACTTGCGTGAAGTTTACGCAGCAGTCGAAGGCAACCCAAGTATTTTACTAGACACCTTCCTCGAGAATGCCTTAGAACTCGATGTTGACTGCCTCTGCGATGGCAAAACTGCTGTAATCGCTGGTGTGATGGAACACATCGAAGCGGCTGGGATTCACTCTGGCGACAGCGCTTGTATCCTGCCACCTGTGCATTTAAGTGCTGAACTCCTCAAGGAAGTGCATACCAGCACCAAACGCCTTGCCCTCGAGATTGGGGTGCTTGGTTTAATGAATGTGCAGTACGCGGTGCATAACGGCTTATTGTATATCCTCGAAGCCAACCCTCGAGCCAGCCGCACCGTGCCATTTGTCTCTAAAGCCATTGGACATCCGCTTGCCAAGTACGCCGCCCGAATTGCTGTTGGGCAAAGCCTCGAGACGATTGGATTTACGCAAAGTGTTGTGCCAAGCCATTACAGTGTCAAAGAAGTTCATCTGCCATTCCTTAAATTCAAAGATGTGATTCCAGTCTTAGGACCCGAAATGAAAAGCACAGGCGAAAGCATGGGCATAGATGCAGACCCGTTTTTGGCGTATTACCGCGCTCAGTTGGGTGCAAATGTCAAACTGGCACTGACGGGCAGTGTCTTATGGGTTGGAACGCAAAATGTGGCACTCGAGGAACGGCTGAGAAAGTTAGGCTACAGCGTTGAGCATTTGCCCTCGAGTAACGACAGCACAGCCATTCCAGATTTGCTGATAGATTTGACTGCCTCGAGATTATCGCGCCGCGCCTTAGAACATGGAGCAGCACTTTATACGACGTTAGAAGCTGCACAGTGGTTAGTCAGTGCGCTCGAGAAGGTGGGCGGGTCTGCCTTAGCGGTCTCGAGTGTCCAAGAGTGGTTGGCGTAAACCTAAAACTCGAGGTCATGCACAGCGCTACTTGAGTCATCCACGGCAAATGCTTGTTTCCGTAGTTCCTCGAGTCGCATTGCTACGGCAATACTAAAAGTCTGGTGTTCATGTCCGTATTGGTCAACTCGAGTTTTTGCGGGAACGTTGCGAATTCGTACAAAAGCACCAGTTTTATTGGTATAACTGTATTCAATTCGGTTTTCATTGATGGTTAAGTTCATATTTGCCTCAAATGGTGTGGGCTGTGATAATCAAATACTGGTCAATCCAAGCGACTTTTATTCTGTACCAACGCAAATCAGCAGTGCGATGTTCAAAGTTGATGCCTGGAATTCGTTCGAGGTCGTTATCGGGTAAATCTTTACTGACTGCAACACCAACCAATACAGCTTCCAGCAGTTGAAATAAGGTTAAACCATCATCCTCGGCGGCATTAGCTGCGTGCCTTGTAATTTCGATTTCCTGCCTATCAAGAGCATTGTGAATCATCTCGAGTTCCCAGTCAAGTATTTGGCTGGTGGTGAAATCAAAAGGTTCAAACACGGGCAGACCATACCAGTTTTTACTCAAGTGTATAAACTTTCTATGGTTTCAAATCTTTAGGTTATACACATCACTGCTCGAGTCAATAAGCCAATTTTATAATTTGGTCTCGAGCTTCTTGTGCTAAAATTTGAGTATGAAAACCAAGGTTAATGCACAAAAAACCAAAGAGCCTCGAGTCAAAGAAATGACTTGGGAAGCCATGGATCGTTTGATTGACCAGCAAGTTAAACGTGATAGCAAATTACTGAAAACCCTTGCTAAATTATGAACGACTATCGTTCTAAACACCCTGTTTTCGTCATCGTCGAATGCAATATCCAACAATTGGTGCTGTGATACGTTTACATGACCGTATTCTCGAGGAATCTGGTGGTTTGACTGGTGTGCGGGATTTGGGTTTACTCGAGAGTGCTTTACATAAAATCGTTGAGGGTTTTGGCGGTGAAGATTCGTACCCCACTTTTTTTACAAAACTAGCGGCGGTTGGTTTTTCAATTGCTCAGAATCATGTTTTTTCGGATGCCAATAAACGTACAGCCCTCGAGACAATGCTGCTTTCATTACGTTTGAATGGGTATCGAAAACGCCCAAGTGTAGATGCAGCAACTACGGTCATGGTGCTTGTGGCAACTGGCAACCTCGAGATTGCTGGTTTGCGTGTGGCGTTGATTCATTGGTGTGGTTTGAACCCTGGTGATGCGGCGCTTTAATTTTTAAGTAGCACAAAGAGCAGTTTTCGTCGTAGACTGTATAAAAAGGGGGCTTTATGACTCAACCCGCGCAGGACTTAACCATCGTTGATATTCTCAAGTATTCCGTTGAACGCGAGGCTTCGGACATTATTCTCACGGCTGGTATGCCACCGCAGTACAAAATTCATGGTGAATGGGGTACAGGTGAATTCAGTAATCCACTGACTGCCCAAGAAACCCGTCGTTTGATGTATTCGATTTTGAACGAAAAGCAGCAACGTACTTTCGAGGAAAAACGCGACCTTGACCTTTCGTTTGCGGCTCAAGGGATTGGTGGGCGTTTTAGGGTCAATGTCTTTTTCCAGCGTGGTTCGGTCGGTGGTGTAATGCGTTTAATTCCCACCAAAACCCGTCCATTAGAAGAAATTGGTTTACCCAAAGATATTTTGATTCAAGTCTCGAGTTTGCCGCGTGGTTTGGTGCTGGTAACCGGTCCAACCGGTTCTGGTAAAAGTACCACACTGGCTTCTATGATCGACTGGATTAACACCAACAAGAAAAAGCATATTGTCACCATCGAAGACCCAGTGGAATTTGCTCATTCGCACAAGAGCAGTATTGTCAATCAGCGTGAAATTGGTCCAGATACCCAAGACTTTGAGATGGCGTTGCGGGCAGTTTTGCGCCAAGCCCCCGATGTGATTCTGGTCGGGGAAATGCGTGATTTTGAAACGATTCGCAGTGCTGTAACGGCGGCAGAAACAGGGCATTTGGTGATGGGGACACTGCACACCAACAGCGCCCCTGAAGCGATTGACCGTATTGTGGACGTTTTTCCTGAAGAGCAACAAGAACAGATTCGAGTGCAACTTGCCAATAACTTAAGTGCGATTATTACCCAACAGATGTTGCCAAAAATTTCTGGCGATGGGCGGGTTGTTGCCTATGAAATCATGATTGCCACCCCAGCAGTTCGGGCATTGATTCGTGAAGGTAAGTCGTACCAATTAACCAGTGTGATTCAAACCGGGGCATCCTTGGGCATGATTACCATGGATGCTTGTTTAGCCGACATGTACAAAAAGAAAATGATTACTTACGAACTTGGTGAGTCTCGGTCTGTAGACCCCAAAGAATACACCCGTTTGGCAAAACTTGGTGAGGTTGCGCCCGGGCAGCCGCGTCCACAAGGGGCTGCCCCAGCCCCACAACAACAACCGCCCTCGAGTGGTTTTGGACGACGCTAGAAAAAAGACTTGGTTTATTGGGGGTTTGCCTTTGGCAAACCCTTTTTTGTTCATCTGACTCAAGGCTTGCTGTGGTTCAATTTAGTTATGTTAGGCATGATTCACGCCCCCGAAGCCCCAGTTTTTAAGGCATTGCTGTTGTTCTCGAGCCTGATTTTAATTGGCGCAGGTCTGGTGGCACGCTACCTCGAGCCGCGTTTTGCTGGGCGTTTACAGTTGGTGATTCGCTTTGCTGCCCCTTTTTTGATCCTAACCAGTTTGATAGAGATTGGTTTTACGGCTTGGCGGGCATTGCTTGAACTAAGTCCTTATTTGTATGGGGCGTATATGACCAGCAGCCGTCATGGGCAATGGGTGATGACTCGAGTTGCGGCGGTGCTGCTGCTGTGGTGGTTGTCCAGCCGCCCTCGAGTCGAACTGCAACGTTTTCCGAAAGCTAAACTCGATTTGTGGTTGCACAGTGCGGCTTGTCTGGTGGTGGGTTTAAGTTTATCCATGACCACCCATGTTGGTGCAACTGGCGAGGTTTTACCCGTGATTGGTGATGTACTACATTTAACTGCCATGACGTTTTGGGTCAGCAGTCTGGCATGTTTAGCCTTGGGTAAATTTATGCCAAAAGCAGGGGTGGCGTTAGCGGGGCGTGTCTCGAGTATTGCCGCTTGGTCGGTTGGGTTACTGACTTTGACAGGGGTTTATCAGAGCCTGATTAAACTTTGGTTGCCAGCCCTGTTAATCGAAACCCAGTACGGCATCACATTAACCATTAAACTGCTGCTCTACGCGGTGGTGCTTGCTTTTGCGGCTATCAACCGTTTTTACTGGATGCCGCTTATCTCGAGCCGCCCAAATTTATTTGTAGGTTTTCAAACCGCCACTCGAGTCGAACTGGCACTACTTGCCACCGTGCTGCTTGCGACCGCAACCTTGGGCAGTACCGCCCCACCAGAACGGGATGTGCAATTGGTTGCCCCAGTCATGATCAACCAAACCATTGGCGTTTGGACACTTGAGGCAACTGCCATTACCCCAGCCATTGGTGGGCTTCGTCTCGAGTTTCGGATTACTGGCAAGGATGGCTATAAGCTCGAGCCTGATGCTCGGGTAGACATGAATTTATCGATGCCCGCCGATGGCATGACAATTAAACAAAGTCCCACACGGCGTAAAGATGGTTCATACTTGCTGGATACACGGCTAGGGATGCCCGGTGAATGGAAAATCTTGATTAAAGTACCCGGTGCAAGTTGGCGTATCCCAATTCGCTTTAAGGATTAAAGGATATTCTCGAGAAAACTGTACGGCACAGCTTTTCTCCCCGATTTTTTCCTCTGAGCCAAACCACTAACGAACGGTGTGTCGCAAAGCGGCGGCTTCCTCGAGCAGATAAGCGATTTGCTTATCTGGGATGTCTTCGATGCTCTGGTCGGTAATCAGACCATGTAATTCAAGAACAAGGTTGTAATTGACTTGATACCCTGCCTCTATCAGTTGCTGGTAGGCTTCGAGTGCGCCCAGTTTTACAAGGTCAGTACGGTTGCGAACCCCGATGTTCTCGAGTAAACGACTGATGTGCTGGTTGGTATTTTTAAGTTTGGTCATTGGTGTTTTGGGTTGATGCTTGAACCAGTGGGCAACAAAAGCGCACCACCATCTAAAAATTTTAAGCGCCAAGCCTCTCATTGGCTTATTGTACCTCGAATAATAAAATTGTGGGTTAGTTCATAGTTAATATATTTCGAGTTTCGTATTATCCCAAACATGAATGATTCGGATTATGAAAAAATCGTATCTCGAACTACACTTGACCCCCCAGAAGAGCGAGTGACCCTCGAGAGCAACATTGTTACGCTGCTGCACCAAATTTCGCACCATGGTAGACAGATGTTTATTGAAGGTTTAGGACGCGATAAATTATCTTTATCGCACTGGATGATTTTAGACGAACTTGATAACGCCAAGGGTAAAACCATGCGTGAACTGACCGAAATTCTCGCCATCCCGCCCTCGAGTGTGACTGGACTGGTGGATGCCTTGGTTGAACGCCAGACCTTAGAACGGATTTCCGACCCAGAAGACCGCCGCATCGTCCGCGTCAGACTGACCAACACTGGACTCGAGTATGTGACCAAAATCCGCACCCACTTAATGAACCAGTACCGCATTTCTATGGACGCGATGAACCAAACCGAATTGCAGTTACTAGAACGAATGTACCAAACCATACTCGGCAGAATGCTCGAGTACAGGCAAAACAAAAGCTAACAGGAGTTATTTATGAATGGGTTAATCAAATTTTCCTTAAAAAATGCCAGTGTACTTGTATTGGTGACAGTCTTGGTATTGCTGGCTGGGGTTTTTACCAGCCTTAGCATCAAACAAGAATTATTGCCAGAAATTCGCTTCCCCGTCATTACGGTGATTACTGCTTATCCGTTGGCGGGTCCTGAAATTGTTGAATCTCAGGTCACACGCCCCATTGAAACCTCTTTGCAGGGTTTATCTGACTTAGAGGGTATCTCGAGTACCAGCAGCCCAAGTGTTTCGGTGGTGGTCTTAAACTTTGCTTTCGGAGCAAACTTACGCGAAAAAGAATCACAGATTCAACAAGCCGTCAACCGTGTACGCACCAATTTCCCTGATGGTGTTCAAGACCCAAGTGTCAGTGCGATTCGTTTTGGTGATGCCCCCGTAATGCGTTTAGCCTTATCGAGCAACATCCCAGTGACCCAATTAAAAACTCGGGTAGATGCTCGGGTGCTGCCTAAACTCGAGGGAATCGGTGGGGTCTCGAGGGTGGATGTGACTGGCGCACCCAAAGCCCAGATTCGGATTACTCTGGATGCCCAAAAACTCAGCAAGTACAAACTCGATGCCAACGCCATTAACCAAGCCATTCGTGCCTCGAGCCTTGCCTTTCCGGTTGGCAGTGTTCAAGACGGTGGCTTAAATGTACCAGTTAAACTCGAAAGTGTGGCACAAAGCGTGGCTTCCTTGGCAAGCGTGGTCGTAACTGCCCAACCCGATGCCAAAGAAGTCGAAAAACTGACCAAACAAGCCCGTGATGCCCAAATTTCGGCGGCTCGAGTGCAAGCCCAAGCCTTAGCTGGCGTGGCACAATTGGCTGGGACTGCACTGCAAACGGCTGGTCAAGCCGCAGGTTTAGCAGGTCAAGCCCTTGGTCAAGCGGGTGCAGCCCGTGGTATTGCAACGGGTGCAGCCCAAGCTGCGGGTCAAGCGGCAGGTCTGGCAGGTCAAGCCCTTGGTCAAGCCGCCGCCGCACGCGGAATTGCGACTGGTGCAGCCCAAGCTGCGGGTCAAGCCAATGCTGTCGCAGGGCAAGCACTGGCAAAAGCCGCCGCCGCCGATGCCAAAGCCACCGCCGCCTTAAAAGCTGCCCAAGCTCCACGTCCAGCCAGCCCAGACGGTGGCACACCAACAGGTCAACCAACTGATGCCGCTACAGGGCAACCACCAGCAGGGTTCACTGGACAGCCACCAGCAGGATTTACGGGTCAACCGCCAGCCGGATTTACTGGACAAGCTCCGACTGGCGCGACAGGTCAAGCTCCAAGTGGCATGACTGGTCAACCCCCGGCTGGTTTCCAAATGCCAAGCGGTGGCGCTCCGAGTGGTTTTCAAATGCCAAGTACAAGTGCTGCAAGTGCTTTCCAAATACCAAGCGCCAGTGCTGCCCCAAGTGGTTTTAGCGCACCAACGGGCGCTCCGAGTGGATTTTCTGGCGGTGGCGCACCCTCTGGCTTTGGCGGCTCGAGTTTTGGTGGTGGCGGTGCTTCCTCGAGTGTCAAACTTGTGCCTGTTACGCTTGCCGAAATTGCTAAAATTGAACTGACCACCGAAGACCCGAAGTCCTATACCCGCTTAAACGGAGTCAACGCCGTTGGTTTAAGTGTTTTCAAAACCCAACAAGGCAACACCTTAACCGTGGCGAATGCCGTCAAAAAAGAACTGCCTGCCCTCGAGAAAGCCCTAGACGGCAAAATCACGATTCTTTCTGACCAAGGCGAACCAATTGCCAAGGGTGTCGAATCGCTGATTAAAGAAGGTTTCTTGGGTGGTTTATTTGCGGTATTGGTGGTCTTTTTATTCCTGCGTAACTTGCGTACAACCCTGATTACCGCGATTTCCATTCCACTTTCGATTCTGGTCGGTTTGCTGTTTTTGGGGGTTCAAGGTTTTACCTTAAATGTTTTAACCCTAGGCGGCTTAGCGATTGCAATTGGGCGTGTGATTGACGACGCAATTGTGGTGATCGAAAACATTTACCACCGACTTGCCGAAGGCGATACCCCACTAAAAGCCGCTTACGAAGGCGCTCGAGAAGTGATTACCCCAATTACTGCCAGTACAATTACAACTGTGGCGGTCTTCTTGCCTTTGGCATTTGTTGGCGGTATTGCTGGCGAGTTCTTCCGTCCATTGGCTTTAGCTGTGACTTACTCGATTCTGGCAAGTTTGGTCGTGGCATTTACGGTTATTCCATTGTTCTCGAGTTTATTCTTAAAAACCGCACCAAAAGAAACGGGCGAAGATGCTTTTGTTCGGGCGTATCGCGCTGCAATCACATGGGCAACTGGACATAAAGCGATTGTGTTAATTACAGCCGTGGTGTTACTGATTGGCACAAGTGCTTTGGTTTCTGGAATTCCCACCAATTTTGTCGGTGGAGGCGAAGCCGTTAGTGCTGAGGTCAGCTTAAAATTCAAAGATGGGACGCGACTTGCTCGAATTAACGAAAACAGCAAGTTAATCGAAACTAAACTCGAGGAGTTACGCAAAGCAGGACAAGTCAAAGCCTTCCAAACTGTGATTGGTGGTGCTGGCGGTGGCAGTCCATTTGGTGGAGGCGGTGGTGCAACATCATCAGCTTCGTTTACAGTGCTGCCCGGCGAAGAAAACGGCAGAAAAATCAATATCCGTAAAGTCCTTGTGCCGCTTCTCGAGAAAACCCTCAAAGGGGTTGTACCAAACAGCACTTTAAGTGTCCAAGCTGGGGCTGGTGGCGGCGGTTTTTCACAGAATTTAGAAGTACAAATTCAAGCTGGCGACAATAAAACCTTGCGGGTTGCCACCGAACAAGTGTTGGCAGCCGTGGCAAAAGTTCCAGAAGTGCGTAACGGCTCGAGTAACCTTGATGCGGTCAATCCAGAATTTGTAGTGCGGGTAGACCAGAAAAAGGCGTATGAAAAAGGGATTATTCCTGTGGCGGTTGGTGGTGCAGTGCGTCAAGCCTTACAGGGCGCTCAAAGCATCAGTTTAAGTGTGGATGACCGTGCAGTCGAAGTCTTTTTGACCGCGCCTCGTGGTTCGTTTGACACTTTAGAGCAGTTAAAACAATTAAAACTCCGTCCGATTTCTGGTGGCGATAGCATTCGCTTGTCCGAAATTGCCACAGTCACCCAAGAACCCGCGCCCTCGAGTGTGCGCCGTATAGATGGCGAACGCACCGCCATTGTGACTGCCGAACCAGCCGGAAATAACGTTGGTGCAAGTACCACCAAGTTACGTGAAGCCGTCACCGCCCTGACCTTGCCCGAAGGCGCAACTTGGAAAATCGGTGGAGTTAGTGCCGCCCAAGCCGAATCCTTCCAAGCCCTTGGGGTGGCAATTTTAGCGGCGATTGCTTTGGTCTACGTAATTATGGTGGCAACCTTCCGCAGTTTGCTAACCCCATTTTTACTGTTGGCTTCGATTCCTTTGGTGGTGATTGGGGCGTTTCCACTCTTGTTTATTACCCAAACGCCAATTGACTTAGCGGTGTTCTTTGGGTTCTTACTGCTGGTCGGGATTGTTGTGACCAACGCAATTGTGCTGATTGACTTGGTGGATAAATTCCAAGAAAAAGGCATGGAATTACGCAAAGCAATTATCGAAGGTGGCTCGAGACGGGTTCGTCCGATTGTCATGACTGCCATGACCACGATTCTGGCACTTGCCCCAGCCGCCCTCGAGTTATTTGGGGCAAGCTCTGGGATTGTTGGTAAACCACTGGCTTTAACCGTGATTGGTGGACTGACCGCCAGTACATTCCTAACCCTCTTTGTGATTCCAGCCCTGTACTTAGCGGTTTACGGCAGACGCAAATCCAAAGGCAACGATGCTCGGGCGGCTAAGCAACAACAAATGCTTGAAGTCTTTGGCGACTGAACAAGTTGCAGATTGGCGACTGAACAAGTGGCACATTGGGGACTGAACATTTGCAGATTGGCGACTGAACTTCAGAAAACAAACAATTAGGCTACAATAAGACACAGTGAACTTGCGCCTCAAAACCATCCTAACCGTCAGCATCTGCGTTTTTATTTTGATGCTGACGGTTTATGTGTTACTTGGGCAACGCACCATTGGTGCAGCCCTCGAACTCGAGGCAAAAGACTTAAGCCGTAACTTAACCCGAGCTAAAAATGCCGTGATTAGCGAATTACGGCAACTCGAGACGACCACCCTTGACTGGGCGGTTTTTGATGAGGCTTACGAATATGTCTTGGGAACAAACCCACGTTTTGCCGAACGCAATTTAACTGCCAATTTGGGAATCTTAAATCTCGAGTATTTTGTGATTGAAAAACGAGACCGTATTTTACTAACCCGTCAACGCCTTGAAGACGATCAGTACCGAGCTTCTTTTGAAGCACTGGGCGGATTTATTAATTCAGAACACTGGTTGTGGCAAGAATCTCAGATGGCACGTCAATACATGGGAGAATTCAACATTAAAAGCGGCTTGGTTTCCAATCAAGAGCAGCTTTACTTTGTGGCACAAGCCGCCATCGTTCCCTCGAGTAACCCCAGACCTTCCAATGGGCAATTAACAATGGTGCGGGCTTTGGACATCGAAACCCTGAAAAAATTATCAGAATTAACCCAAGTTAAAATTAAAGTTGTCCAAAAAACCAGCCAAGAGTTTAGTCTAACCGAACAAAAAGCCATCCAGCGCCTACTCAAAAACGAACCGTATGTCTTTTTGCCAGTCAATAATCAGAGTATAGATGGTTTTACTTTGCTTTCTAAGCCAAATAAGGCAGGAATTTTACTGCTCGAGGTTCGCACTGACCGCACCACCTATCAAACCGCCAGAGAATACTTGGAACGCTTAGGTTGGTCTCTGACTTTAATAGGTATTTTGGTCACGGCTCTGATTTATGGTTTGCTTGAATTTGGTTTGTTGTCCAGATTAACCAGTGTTTATCAAGAACTCGGACAAATTGCTATTTCAGGCGATGTCAAACACCGTTTACCTGTTCGGGGAAACGACGAAATTGGTTTACTGACCAAACAAATCAACACTGTGCTGTTTCAAGTCGAAGAAACCCAAGTCAAAAGCGCTCAATTAGAAACTCGGTTAGAACGACTGCGGAACATCGAACTCGAAGCCAGTTTAGAAGCCACGCGCTTAGAATTGTTTGAACGTTTGGCTCGAGTTGCCGAATTCCGTGACAACGAAACCTCATTGCACACCAGCCGTGTCGGAGAAATTGCGGCGGCAATTGCCATCCATATGGGAATCAGCCCCGAAGAAACCGAGCGTTTACGCTACGCGGCGCGACTGCATGACATCGGTAAAATTGCCATCCCAGACTCGATTTTATTTAAGCCTTCTGGTTTAGAAAGTGAAGAATGGACTTTGATGCAAACCCACGCTGCTCTAGGCGCACAAATGCTTGAAGGGAGCGGTTCGCCCCTGCTCGAGATGGCAAGAATTATTGCCCTAACCCATCATGAACGTTGGAATGGCACAGGCTATCCACTTGGTTTACGCGGTGAAGAAATCCCGATAATGGGTAGAATTGTGGCTGTTGCCGACACCTTTGATGCCCTGCTCAGCCCACGCCCATACAAACCTGCTTGGACACTCGAGGACGCTTTAGGAGAAATTGAAACCCACAGCAATTACTTATTTGACCCCGTTATCGTTAAAGCCTTAATCCAAACTCACTTGAGCTTAAATACCTTAGAGAGAAAAAAAATATGAAACCACGTTTTACCCACGGTACAGAACTCGATGCCTACCTTGTCTTTGCTGTGCCAATTCTAAACCAAGACGTACAAAACCCACTTGGCTGCAATCTTGAGACCTACCCGGAAAATCTAACCCACACTCGAGCCATTCGGCTGTATGGCGACACCGACCATCAAACCGCCCTCGAGACACTACAAGCCCTGCTCGAGACCAAGACTGTGCGTTGGCTAGAGCTTGGAATGCGTGGCTACGGACTGATGGAGGGCAAACGTGAATACCGCCCTTGGCGCAGCCACAAGCACCTGACTCGAGCAGCCTTTTTGGGCTTAAGCAAACTGGAAGCCGAAATTCGTTATCACGCCCCGTTATCGCCCTGAGTGCCGCGCCTTTTTCCCCAAACTGTTTTTCCTGCCGAGTGTTTTCATTTCACCATCTGTTGATTCATCAATTTAATGAACTCCGAGTAAAATTTTAAGGCAAAATGTTCACGGCTCGAGCCGCCACCAAAGCCACAGTTACTAGACTAATCAGGGCTTGAATCAGCATCAGCATTTTTGCTCGAGGGCTGAGCGGCAGCGTATCGGTTGGACTAAAGGCACTGGCATTGGTAAACGATAAAAACAAGTAATCCACAAAACTTGGTCGCCAAGTGCTTTGAGCAAATTGAGGCGAGGTCATTTGGGTGAATAAAAAATCGGGATACTCGTGTTTCTTGTGCATCCGCGCCACAGGTCCACCCGCATCAAGTTCCCAGTACCAAAGGGTAAATAAGATTATATTGGTCAACCAGAGTTTTAGGGCATCAAAGAGTAATTCCGCGCCATTGGCAAAGCCACCTTGTAACAACCAAGCCAGCAAAACCGATAACGAATAAAGATTGGCAAAATTCATCAAAGCAATTAAACCAATCACCACCATACGCCGATAACGAAACTCGAGGGTGTTGTGTCTAGGTATGGACAAAAGCAATAAAAACATCAAAATCGCCTCGAGCGCGGGCATTAGCCAGTTTGGTCCAAGGGTCAGCTTTTCTTGCAAAGACAGTTGAAGGGCAATCACCACCAAAACCGCTAGAGCGGCTGGATAGGTGTGTTCAAGCCGATGCTGATGCGTCAAGTCCAACTCCTTTGATGCGTCAAGTGCGTTCATCAAACTTAAATTTTTTGAATTCTGTGTCCTCACGTTGCACAATAAGGTCTGGTTCTATACCTAATTGGTTCATGTGTGCCAGACCAACCAGACCGCCGTAAGTTGCGCCGTCATCCATGGCTTGGAGATTGGATTCTAAGTCCTTGCTTTGCAATTTCTTTTTTTGCTCATAGCGAATCAAAAGTAAAAACGCTAAGCCCATCACCATAAACGCAACCACAAGCGGCATGTTCAGTAGTTTAGCACTTGGCAAGCCATACAACACAATGCTAAAACTAGGGTGTATGCCAGTTTATATGTACCAAGGTTTAGAAAGCGGCGCAACATTCAGCCTCGAGCAACGCATCAGCGAAGCCGCCCTGACACATCACCCAGAAACAGGCGAAGCGGTTAAGCGCTTGATTGGTAAACCTGCGATTTCCTTTAAGGGGTCTGGGTTTTATGCCAATGATTCTAAAAGCGCCCCAAGCAAAAGCGAAACGCCAAAAACCGAAACGCCGAAACCCGAGACTGCAAAAACCGAAAACTCGAGCAGTGAACCTAAAACCGAACCTAAAGCTGCCGAAGCCCCAAGCGCCCCTGTTACCACTGCCCCAACGGTCAAAAGCGATGCAGCTTAGTGATGGCGTTCACCTTGGTCTAAAAACAGATTACTCGAGTTTGCAAAATCTCGAGTTTTACATTCTGGTTGGTGTGACTGGGGTTGGTAAAAGCACCACGCTAGAAGCCTTGCAAGCCCTTGGTGTGAATTTTAGTCTGCTGCCAGACCGCAGAATTATTACAGATGCGGCAATTTTTGGCGGTGAAATCATCACCGACCGAGAAGCCCGATTTGCGCGAACTGCCCAGTACCGCCAGACCCACCCCGGCGGTATGGCAGAAGCCCTAGAAAACATTTATGTGCAAGCCACACCCCTAATTTTATTTGATGGACTACGCGGCTTAAACGAAGTGCAGCACGCAGCTCTTACTTTTCCAAAAGCCAGATTTATTGCCCTTGATGCCCCAGATTTAACCCGAGTCAAACGTTTACTTGGGCGCAATGATGCTTTTGACCAAATCAGCCAACGAAAAACCAACTTGCGAGAGATTCAAAACATCACAGATATTTTTACCCCCCAAGAACTCTTAGAACTCGAGGCAATTCCAGCCGACCCGTCTGACCTCGAAGCCAAAGTGCGAATTGTGGTCACAGAACGCCAGAATTACAATCCAAAAACCGCCAATGCCTATTTGAACGCCCTCGAGCCAAAACGGGTCTTGTACCTTGACACAACTCTGGACACCCCAGAAAGTATTGCCTTAAAAATTCGTGACTGGATGCAGGCATGAAAATCCTAAAACTCGAGGTGATGACGTTCTCTTTGCCCTTAAAAAGTGCTTTGGCATGGGGGAAATACGGGCAATTGGCTCGAGCCGAACATTGTTTAATTCGGGTTACTTTAGAAAATGGTTTAACTGGCACAGCCGAAGCCCCGCCGCGCCCAACGATTTACGGTGAAACACTTGGCAGTATTAAAGCGGCTGTTGCCTTGCTCGAGCCTAGGTTGTGCGAACTGGATATTACCGATACAGACGGAATAAAAGAAGTCTTTTCGGGTTTACCCAATAATAATTGTGCCAAGGGGGCGCTGGACATGGCACTCTGGGAAGCCCGAGCCGCACGTTTGAATCAACCACTGATTGAACTACTTGGTGGGGTTAAGCCGCACCTCGAGACCAGTTTTATTTTAGGCATCGCCAAGCCCCAAATCATGTTAGAAGAAGCAAGGGAAGTGGTACAAGCAGGGGTACGAGTCCTAAAAATAAAGGTGGGACGCAATACCGAAGCTGACCTAGCAATAACGAACGCCTTAAACACCGAATTTGGCAACACCGTCAAACTCTACGCTGATAGCAACGAAACCCTCGAGCCAGATAATGCCGCCAAATCACTCGAGAAAATGCGTCAAGCTGGAATACTCTGGGTTGAAGAACCGCTCCCTGTGCGAAAAATCAAAGCTCGAGCCGAACTCAAACGCCTTGCTATTTTGCCGATTATTGCCGATGATTCGTGCTTTACCCCTGCCGATTTGGAGCGTGAACTTGACTTTGATACCTTCGATATTCTGAACATCAAAACTGCTCGAAATGGTTTTACTGACAGCCTCGAGATGATTCTTATGGCAAGCAGTGCAGGCAAACGCATCATGATTGGTTCACAAGCCAGCACCAGCACGGGCATTCGTCACGCCGCTATGCTCGCCAGTCGCCCAGAAGTAAGTCACCCAAATGAACTGGCGTTTTTTCTGAAACTCGAGACCGATATTACTAACACCATGCCGAGCCTCGAGAATGGAATGATGGAATTAGAAGAAGTCATGGACATTAGGTTGGATTGGGATGCCTTTGAAGGCGCGAGGATTTAGCTCAGTATCAAAAAACGTAAACTCTCACGGACTCCCCCCGCCGCAAGCGGCGATCCCCTCGTTGAGGGGGTTTAAGGGCAAGTTCTTGGTTTTAAGCCCCTTCTTAGAAGGGGCTGCCGAGCGAAGCGCGGCTGGGGAAGTCCGTAGGAGTGTACGTCTTTTCGCCTTTTGCCCTTCGCCTTTTGCTCTTCGCCTTTTCCTGCCTCTAGGCAAAAGTCCAAGACTCGAGTACACTTTTAAGGTTGCCAAGTCTTTAGTCTTGGTCTAAGGATGTTTTATGAGTGAAAAAAATATTGATAAACTCTTATCGCAAACCGATAGTAAGTACAAACTCAGTGTTGCCATTGCCAAACGCGCCATGCAGCTTAAAAGTGGTGTCCCACCGATTATTCCACCCGACCAACGCACCAATACCCGTAATTTAATTACCGTGGCAATGCGTGAAATGGCAACGGGTAAACTCGAGATGGGTATTAATTTAATTGACCAAGCCCGTCTTGATAAGCACCTTGCCCAAGAAAAACAACGTCAAGCCGAGGAACTGCAACGCCAACAAGCGGGCAGTTACCAAATGCCAGAATTTGACAACGATTAGAGGCAAAGGTTAAAAGGCAAAGGGCGAAAGGCGAAAGGCGAAGGGAAAACTCAACCTTTCGCCTTTTGCCTATCCTCGAGTTTTTGCTTGATGTCCGCAATTGCCGCCAAAGCATCTATTTTGCCATTTTCAATAAAAACTTGTCCTGTGAAACGCCCTGCGTAGCAACTGCCGATGGCGTATAAACCGCCCACTTCAGTTTCAAAAGTCGGTTTGACCCTAATTCTCGAGTCTGCGTCTGGGGTGATTCCAGCCCCTTCAAAGAGTTCGGTGTTGGGTGTGTAGCCAACCAACACAAAAGTAAAATCAGTAGGCAGGGTTACTTCTCCACTTGGGGTCTCGAGAATCACCGCTTCGGGGGTGATTTGTTTGGCGGTACTTGAGAACATGGCTTTGATGCTGCCTTCTTTGATGCGGTTTTCTAAGTCGGGTTTCATCCAGTATTTGATCGTGTTTTTAATGTCTGCGCCTCGGTGAACCAACGTCACGTTTGCGCCGTGGCGGTATAGGTCTAGGGCAGCATCGGCGGCACTGTTGCCTCCGCCAATAATCGTCACATTTAAGCCCCAAAAAGGATGGGCTTCGGTGTAACCATACGCCACATTCTCAAGGTCGTCGCCAGGAATTTCTAAGCGGTTTGGGTTATCAAAGTAACCCGTAGCCACAATGCAGTATCGGCATTCGATGGCGCTTATATCGCTGGTTTTGGTTTCGACTTCTAAAGTAAATCCGGCTGGGGCTGGATGAATTTGGAGAACTTCGCTGTATTGACGCAAGTTCAAATTTTCTCGAGCGCTGACCAAGCGGTAATAGGCTAATGCCTCTTTGCGGGTGGCTTTGTCGGTACTGGTCACAAAAGGGTGTTCGCCAATCTCGAGGCGTTCGGCAGTGGTAAAAAAAGTCATGTAGGTCGGGTATTCAAAAATTGCGTTGACCACACAACCTTTCTCGAGAATAATATAACTCATGCCTAAATTTTTGGCTTCAATGGCGGCGGCAAGTCCCACAGGTCCAGCGCCGATGATGGCTAGGTCGTACATGTTTTAAGTCTAACTCGAGGGCTGGTGTGTTTTTGTCCGTTGGGTAAATTGCCTCAAGCCATGTATGATTTTAGGGCATGAAGGTTTTTTTGACTGGCGGTACTGGTTTTATTGGGTTACGACTTGTCCCCGTTTTATTGGCGCATGGGGCGCAAGTCACGGCTTTGGTGCGCCGTCCAAATAGTTTGGAAGCCAAAAAAATTGAGACAATGGGTGCAGTGTTGGTACAGGGCGATGTGACCAACAAAGAATCCATGCGTTTAGCAATGCAGGGCGCAGATGTCGTGATTCATAACGCTGGGGTCTACGAACTTGGTTTGGATGCGGCTGGGGTTGAACGGATGAATGCCGTTAATATCCGTGGTACAGAAAATACTTTGGATTTAGCCTTAGAACTTGGTATACCTAAAGCCTTGTATATTTCCACCACTTGGGCATATGGGGCAAGTTCAGCTACCAAAGCACGCGATGAATTGTTCCCTCAGACCGAGTCGTTTAAGACGCATTATGAACGCACCAAAAAGGCAGCGCATCGGATTGCTTTGGATTTGCAAAAACGTGGTTTACCCTTAATCATACTCTGTCCCAATGGTACAGTTGGTGAAAATGACCACTCAAATCTTGGTTATATCCTACGAATGTACTTATGCAATTTACTCCCACCAATTGCTTGGACTCCAGAAGTGATGTGGTCACTGGTTCATGTGGATGATCTGTCTGAGGGTGTGATGCAAGCCGCCAAACATGCTAAGCCCTTCGAGACCTATTTTATTGGGGGGCAACCACATACTCGAGCTGAGATGTTTAAGTTTTGGTACAACCACGATGGTGGCAGCAAAAAACGGGCTTGGCTGCCAGTCAATTTTTTAAAAGCAGTTTTTTATCCGCTCGAACCTGTACAACGAGCCGTTGGATTGCCAGCAGTCTTTTCGAGAGAAACAATCGAAGCTGGGCGAATCAGTTATTTTGACTCGAGCGAAAAAGCCAAACGAGATTTTGGATGGACATACCGTAGTGCCAAAGCAATGTGGGATGACACCATCGAAGCTGAGCAGAAATTACTTGCAGCTCGAGTCAAACGCGATATTATTTCAATGCTCAACCCAATTCATTCATGAATATCGTGATTCTAGCGGCTGGGGCTTCGAGCCGAATGGGGCAGCATAAATTGCTGATGCCGATTGCTGGGCAAACTTTGCTCCAACGAGCGGTTAAAACTGCGCTCGAGGTCAGTCCAAACGTCTTGGTGGTTCTTGGACGAGACGCAGATTTACTTAAAACCTCACTCGAGGGGCTGCCCGTGCAATTTGTCATCAACCATGAATTTAACAATGGGAGAATGGAGACAAGTTTCCAAACCGCCGTCAATGTGATCAAACCAGATAACACGCTTTTAATGCTGGCGGATATGCCGTTAATTAGCGCTCAAATGCTGCTCGAGATGAAAGAGGTTTTTCTCGAGCAGCAGCCAGAAATTGTCGCCTCGAGATTTGGGCAAGTAATTGCCCCACCGCATATCTTCTCGAATCAACTGCTGCCTGTGCTGGGGAAAACTGGGGCGAAACCTTTAATCATGCAGCATCTCGAGCAGACTGTTTTTATGGACTGGGATGAAGAAAAACTTTTTGATGTGGATACCTTCGAGGATTTTAAGCGGCTCGAGACAAGACACTAACCATTAGGGCGTACCCTTTGATATTCGCGCCAAGGTTGTTTCTTAATAAGTACACCAGTTGTTTCAGGGCGGCTTTGGCTTCGGTTTCCATTAAATCTGGACTCAAGCTCAAGTGCCGAACTTCACGACATCTTGACAATTCACACCATCGAATTTACAGTTGGAACAGGAGCAACCAAAAGCAGTGGTTTACTCAGTCTCGAGACCGCCTTTGTTTATAGTTTTGTAATCCCCGTCCCATAAATTCGTTTAGCTCGAGCTAAGCGCTTTAGCTTGAGCTTAGGAAATGGCTACTAAGGATTTGTCCGTAAATAACTTCCCGATTTACACCTCAAGTCGGTTTAGCCACATAATTCCATTGCGGCATGACCTTATCAAACACAATACGCATCGAATCCTTGAAGTCATCTGCGACTTTTCGTTTAGTGGCAT
>JANNVX010000104.1:0-23971 GCA_031414595.1 Deinococcales bacterium | reverse complement strand
CTCATTCCCTCTTGCTGGGCGAGCTTTATGGCTTGTTGCTTAAATTCTAGGGTATATGTTTTCATTTGCTTTGACATCATAGTCTCCGATTTCATTTTGAAACCGACCTTCATGTCCACGAAAGTGTACTCTTTCCAAGTTGAGTCAGATAATACTGGATTTGAAATGCAAATTGATACTGGTTATCCAACAGATAAATCGTATTTTATTGAAAAAAACCCAAGAATACATACTTTTGACCGATTTGGATATTTTAAACGTTTTGGAGTAGATGTCTTTACCACACCAGAAAACATCCAGATTACTAATAGACTGGCTCGAGTTAAGTATAACGCTTTAGATGGAAGACTTGAAAAATTTGAGGTTGGTGATCGAATAGTTATTTCGGAATGGCTAGATCGTGGCGTAGCTGTTTTACTTGAAAATTCATTTGGAACTCGATTAGAAAATATTACCCTGTTTTCTAGCCCTGGGGCTGGTATTTATGAAGCAGGTGGAGGTAATTCATATCTGAATTATCAAATCACTCGGGGTAAAGTACCCTCTGGTGCAAATACTCCACGCTTGCTATCAATAAATGCAGATGGTTTACATAGCACTTCGACTTCTGTAGGTCCAACAGTGAGTGATTGTTTAACCGAATTTTCGGGAGATGATGCAATTAATATTGGTACGGAGCTTTCCAGAATTGAAAATATACAAGGTACAACTTTAACAATTCAGAGCGACCATGCCGCTTTTCCAGAGCAGCGTTGGCGTGCAAATGATCGATTTCGCGTTTATGACCCAACTATGCGTCTAAGACTTGAGACAACAGTCGTATCAGTCGAGTCGGGTAAGGTAACACTTAGTTCAACAAATGGCATTCGTATTGGTGATTATATGCTTTCGCCAGATCATGCAGGTGCCGATGCAGTTGTTAAGAATTGTGTATTTCGTGATCTTGAAGCACGTGGTATTGTTATGAGAAGTGCGCGTCAACGCATCGAAAATAATGTTGTTGAACGCACGACCCAAGGTGGTATTTGGGTTGGACCAGAAGCAGGATATTTTTATGAAGGTGACATTGCCGAAAATATTATAATTCGTGGCAATACATTACGCGATGTTATGATTGGAAATCGTTCTCGAGATTGGGGACAGTGGTTATTAGGAGCTATTACCGTAATTTCAGGAAGTCGTGCAGACCAAAGAAATCAATTCTTAGGAAGTAGACCCAATAAAAATATCGTTATTGAAAATAATTCAATCGAAACAGCACCTATTTTGGGTCTCTTCATCTCTAATGTCAGTGGAGCCCGTGTCGTTAATAATCGTTTCTATCGAACCAACAATGTTTCGCCTTTATTTTCAGGTGGCGTATTTGGATTTGCACCCTCTAGTGCTGTCGCAGTACATGATAGTGACCATATCCAATTTGATGGCAATATTGCACAAAATATTGGTGTATTTGGTAATCAAGCATTATTTATTCATCCCAGTGCTGATTTAACATCTATAAATACAAATGGAATAACTTTACGTTAAGCGTCTATAGAGTTAGATTTGCCTATCGCCCTAAATCCCGTTCTCGAGTATCAAATCAAGCAGCATAAAAAATTATTATCGGTCACAGGGCGACCACAAGGGTCGCGCCCTACCTGACGTATTTCCATACCCTGGAGGGACAGACCCTTCTTGACCAATCTTGACCCCTACAGCAGCACCTGCGGGCTTGGGTCGCTAAACACGCACCTGCGGGCATGGTCGCCCGTGTCTGTCCTGCCATTCCCGCATTTTGGTTGCATTCCTAAAGGCTGCGGTGTGCCTCGAGCCATTGCTTTATTTTGTGCCTCGAGCCGTGGCTGTTTGCTCGGCGCGAGGCACAAAAAACTTGACAAAAACTTTTAATTTCGCTACTCTTTTCTTGTTGATGCGGCGGACATGTGCCACAAGTACATGACATCACGTTACCTGCAAAGGTCGAGGCTTGTCCGGTAAAGACACTTTCCGAATACCAAGGCAACCCCTTGGCGAAGGCTCTCTTCAGAGAGCCTTTGTTATTTATGGGTTTCGTGGCAATGGTTTGTTTTTGACTAAACTCTCGGCAATGGTAAAAAAGTTGATTCGCTTGGTCTTGCCAACCACGGTAAGCCGATGAGCGCTCGAGATGTGAAGGCGAAACTTTTTCTTCTCTCGAAATGCCTTAAAAATTATTTTGTAATGCACCAAAATACCTGCTTCGTTAAGAATCTGAACTGTTGCACAACCATCATAACCAGCATCGAAAATATAGGCTTGGTGCAGCTTCCTAATAATTTCAGGAAGCTGTTTTGAGTCTTCGTAACGCTCAAAATGAAATGGGCGCGAGTCTCGAGGTGCAATGTACAGGAGTGCTGAATGTTCCGCAGCCGAAAGTGCATTATCGTCTTTGGCAAAGCAATGAAAGCTGTATGTAACTATAAATTCGTATTGCGTTTCGGTTTTTGGATTGGTGTACACAACTTTGCTGGCGTTCAAATGGGATAGGTCATAAGTTATGCCGTTATACACAAAATGATGCCATTGTTCGACTTCTCCAATTGTCATTGTTTGGGATTATAACTTGTTTATCACCTTTCTCGAGCCTCTGCCTGAAATCTTAAGGCTCGAGCCGTGGCTATCTGCTTTGCGCTTCAAGTCTTGATTGGCTGCTCGAGACGCGGTGTTTGGCTGGTGGTTTTTCTTTCTCCACCAATGGCGCAAGCAGTGTCTCCCTTGGTGTTAATCCCGTGCTTTTAGCTTTTGCCTCGAGCTTTTGCTGAGCAGTTTCTGAAAGTAAAACGCAGCGCTTGGCGGCTGGCGTAATCGCGTGCAGCTCGTCGTTTATCTCGAGTCCCATGACCAATTTTGCGCCTGTGGCGTTGCAAAGTTGCAGCAGCGTCTCGAGGGTGTGGTTATGGTGGACTTTTTCCCATTTTGAAATCAGACTTTGTTGCACACCAAGTTCGGCTGCCAGAGTGCTTTGGGTGTGTCCTGCCGCTTCTCGAGCCTCAATTAAAGCAATAGCGAGGTTATATTTTGTCCATTCTTCTTCTTCAATGGCTCGCATTTCTGGGGTATCTGGCAAAATACTATTCAACCATTCAATCGCGTTCAGTGTATTTGCTCCAATTGGAGATGGTTTTTTTGGTTTCATGTTCTCACCTTTTTTTCTTGGCTTGTTTTTGTGGCTGTTCTATAGCTGCTTGTTGTGCTTGAAGATGTTTGAATAATTGGTCACGTCTTCGTCTGGCAATGATTTTTTCGGATTCTGGAACAAGGTCTGAGTTTTTGCCTGTTTTGGAAAACCCGTGCAGTAAATGTAAAACCCGACCAATCGCAGTGCAATACAGAAAACGTGGATTATGTGGTGAATTCTCGAGCCTGAGTTCGTACAGATTATCTTCGAGTTTGTCGCTGTATGGTCGCCCTGCGGCTAAACCTTTTTCTTGGAGTGGAATCAGGCGTGTTAAAAAGCGTTTTTGTTCACCAGTTTTGAGCGCCATGAGATAATCTCGTACAGGTACATTCCCTTTTTCATCCTCAAAAAAACTTATTTCCCAAATCTCATTCATTCACACCTCAAATATATCACCTATAAGTAATTTAATGTGTGACATTTCTACTACACAGACTTAAGCCCATCGCTTTTATCTGCCTCGAGCCACTGCCTAAAATCTTGTTGGCTCGAGAATTATGCTTGTTATGTTGTCCTCCAACGGTTGTATTCGGTATGTGTGGAAAATTCAGCATTTGGGGAATCCCCAGCCGAGGCACTGTATGAACTCGAGATTGCTAAAAATCTTTGGCTCGAGGCTGCTGAAGAATTGGGGCTAAAAATTCCTGAACCGCGTTATCGTCCAGCTATTTATGCAGTCAGTTCGCATCACACTTCTCTAATGTCTGGTGATTAAATAACCATTCTACTCGAGTAAATTCCGTAACCAACGCTCGGGCGCATTCAAAAAACCTTTCCAATCACGCAGTAACTCGAGATCGTCGGCTGTACTCTGGCGAATACCCCAAGCTCCAAACTCGAGAATACTGGTATTCGGTAAAGAAAGTAATATCGGCGAGTGCGTGGCACAAATCACTTGCGCCCCACGAGATGCCAAATTGTGTAGTAATGCCAGTAAACCAAGTTGCGATTGAAACGATAACGCCGTTTCGGGTTCGTCCAGCAAGTAAAATCCGCTCGAGTCAAAGTGTTCGTTGAGGATATGCAGTAACCGCTCACCGTGCGAACGAGAACTGTACCCACGTTCAAAGCGTCTGGCTCGAGTGGATTCAAGGTCTGAGATTAAATCCGACAAGGTACTGGCACGAAGAAAAAATCCTTCGGGTGATGCACTTAAAGGTGTTCCCAGCACCGCATTCCAACCCAAGGGCGCATCCTCGAGTGAAAGTTCTGTGCCTGTACGCCGCAAATACGGTGTAGCTGCGCCAATGCGTTTGTAGCGCACAGCAATACTCTCGAGTACGGTGGTTTTACCAGAGCCGTTCTCACCGACAAAAAAAGTGATTGGATTAGAAAACTTTAAGCCGTTGTCTCGTATTTGCTGCACGGCTGGAATGTTGTACGGGTGCGTCTCGAGCCAAGGCTGGGGTTCGTAGTTTACTGATTGTAAATGGAGTTGCTTCACTGCTTTATTTTAACGTCAGTTGTAGTTAAAGTTATTTGCGAAACTCAATGCAAAAATTTCGCCTAATACATTGAAACGGGGAGGGTACAAGCGACCCAAGCCCGAAAGGTGCTTCTTTAGGGTCAAGAAGACCCTCCCATAAGCATCAGTTTAAGGAAATTTATAGTGCAGAACAATAAAAACCTATTACATACAATGAATTGTCCATACCGCGCTCCAACCCTCACCCAACTCGCTTAGGCTCGTTACCCTCATCCCGCCAAAAAGCGCGGGAGAGGGTTGTTCGGTTTGGTTTGTTGTTCAAATTGAGGGCTAGAAACCTAAAAAACACAGTTTTTAGCACGTTTTTCAAGTTTAACAGAAGTCAACACTACTCACTAACCCTCCCCCAGCGAAGCGTGTTTTGGGGGAGGGTGACGAGCTTCAAGCGAGTCGGGTGAGGGGCTGACTGATTGTGATTCTATGCGTACTGAAAGGCTTTTGCTCTTAACCTGATGCTTATGGGCGACCCTTGTGACCGTCCTGTCCTTATCCTTTACTTTACAACATGGTAACTTAAACCATGTCCGCCGAAACATTTATTGCTGAGTTTATTGGTCATTTGGCTCGAGATGATTTTTACAATGCCCAAACCTTTACCCAGTATTTTAGTCAAACCGACCATGGCGGCGATGAAAAAAACATTGTCGACTTACGGGTCTCGCAGCTTTTAATTAAAGCCCTTGGCTACACCGATTCCGAATACGATTACGATAACGCGGTTGGTAAGCGCCGCCCAGATTTTCTGGTGCATTTAAGCACTTATCCAAAGCCGTGTTTTATCATCGAAGATAAAAAATCGGGCATTCTGGCACTCGAGCGTGAAGCCTTGGCGCAACTCGAGGGCTATATGCGCTCAAACGGTGCGCCACGAGGACTACTATGCAATGGCAAGCGCTTGCTGGCATACGAACTGCGTGACCCCGTACCAGCTTTAATTGCTGACCTAGATTTGCTCGAGTTGGTGGCGCGGTGGCGAACCGAGGGCAACTTATACAGCAACGGTTTAAGCGGCTTGGCTGGCTTAGACGACCAAGACATCAGCGCCTTAGCCGCCTTTTATAACCGTTTCTCGAGGCAGTCTTATGCAGGGGCTGGCAAATTGGTTCATGAACTGACCCATACCGAGGCTGGCGTACTTCATGCGCTCGACGGCAGCACGTTTAACCCAGAGTTTAAGAGCAGCAACCCCGATTTTTTGCAACGTTTAATCGAACAAACCCGTGCTGTGATTCAAGAAATCGAATTTGATGTCGGCGCTCAGTTGCGGCTGCGCTTACGTGAATTTGAAGAATACCAAACTGCCCTAGAACGGCTGCCAAGCGAACCAAACAGCAATGCTCGAGACCTGATTTTGCAGAGCATGGAGGCATTGAGTTCCGAATACAGCAAAGCGGGAATTAGCGATATTTGGCTGGCGACCAAGTATTTTTTGGAAGGTCAACTCGAGCGTTTTACCGAGCGCGACTTAATTGATAAACTCGAGCGACAAGCCAAACAAGCCTTAGCCAGTGCTACGCCAATAGAAGCCAAAAAAATCAAGAAAGCCAAGCCAGACCAAACCCAAGAAAATGTTTTTGATGCCCTTATCCCCGAAGCCCAAGGCAGCTTGCTCGAGATTCCAGTGACTAAAAAAGCTGCGCCACAACAAACCATCAGCACCGAAATGCGGCGACAAATCAGCCGTTTACAACACCTGATTAGCAGTTATCACAATCACCGCGACGACCTGATGCGCCAATACCGCGACGCGATAGAAGTGCGCGAATCCTACAGCGCTTGGGTGGCAAAAGTTGCCACGATTATTCTTAAAACCAACGACCCAACCCGTTTGCAACGCGAATTTAGCGCCCAAACTGCTTATGTGCTGGTGGTGCGAATGCTGCTGGTACGGATTTTAGAAGATAAAGCCCTTATCCCCAGAATTTTTACCAACGGCGGTGTGGCGCACTGGTTTGAAACCATCGAGCCGTATTATTTACGCCATGCCCAAGGCAAAAGCACTTATTTTCTGCTCGAGATGGCGTACAGTGGCGCACAACATATTTACCGTCATTTTTACAGCGAACGCTTGCTCTACGACTGGTACACCCCAGACCGCAATTTGGTGATTCGGATACTGCACCGTTTTGCCCAGTTCGATTTAGCGCAGATAGACCAAGATGTGATTGGGCATTTGTACAGCCGCTATGTCGAAGATAAACACAAGCACGAAAGCGGCATGTATTACACCCCACCAGTGATTGTGGATTATATCCTAGACCAAGTTGGCTACCAAGGCTTAGATGCCGTCCAAGGCAAACGGATTATAGACCCCGCTTGTGGCAGTGGAACATTTTTGGTCAAAGCCGCCAACCGCATTGTTGGGGCATTCAAAAAACACCACAAGGGCAAGATTCCAGCCCAAGAAGTCAATTTGGTACTCGAGACGGTGCAGCAAGGTGTCTACGGTTTAGACTTAAACCCATTTGCTTGTTATTTAGCCGAAACCAATTTGTTAATTCAGGTACTAGACCCAATAAAAACCGCTTTGGACGCAGGGCAAGAAATTCATCTCGAGCGTTTTAAGATTTTTAACACCGACACCTTAAAGCCAGAAGCTAACGCCGCCCAAATCGCCCAACTCGAGCAGATAAACCCTACAGCCGAAGCCCTCGATTTACGCGGAATGCCCGAAGCCGAACAAATAAAACTGGCACTGCAAACCAGTTTTGATTATGTGGTGGCAAACCCGCCCTATGTTCGAGCCGACGAAGGTGGTGAGGGCTTAAAAGAATACCGCCGTCAAATTAAAGAAGAACATCCCATCAGTGCCTTGCGTGAGGCTTGCCAGAAAAAATGGGATTTATTTGTGCCATTTATTGCCCTTGGCTGGCAATTGTTAGCCAAAAACGGCACAATGGGAATGATTACCTCAAATGCTATCGAAACTGTGCCGTACACCGAAAGTATCCGCCAATTGCTAACCGCCAAAACCCAAATTAAGCAACTGGCATTTTTTCCGGGGGTCAAATTATTTGAAGATGCGGTGGTCGAAAACACCATCTTTTTTGTCCAGAACACCCCTCCAAGCCCCAAAGCCAAAACCCTACGCCGTTGGTTTACCCAACCCGCCGCCGATGCCAAAAGCCTAGAAAGTGTTTTAAGCAAAGAAGAAACCGCCAAGCAAAGCGAAATAGGTATTCAAGTCTGGCGGCAGAGTAAAGCCCAAGAAAAATTAAAAGGAATGCACAGGCTCGAGGAGATATGTTTTATCAGTGCTGGAATGGAGTTGCAGTCTCATGAAATCAAATTTCCAAACGAGTTCAAAAAAGATGATTTAGTTTCGCTAGAAAAAGATAATCAACATCCCGCCGCCTATATTGAAGCCAGTGACGTACAACCTTTTGAGCTTATTTCAATGCGTTTTCTCGAGTATGGCTCTGGTTTGCGTGCGCCAGAAAGAATTCGTCGTGCAAGGTTTCCAGAATTGTTTAAGAACCAAAAAATTGGGGTTTCGATGGTCGTCTCGAGCAATGACGCAAACCAAGCCAACGCTGTTTTAGACAAAGGAAATCAAGAATTAGGCTGGCTATACACCAATCACAGTATCCATCATCTTGTGCCGTGGATTGCCCTAAAAGGTGTCGAGAATCGCCCTATCAATGATTCTGTGAATAAGCAGGATAGAGGTATTCTCGAGCAGCGTTCCGTAAATTTTAGCCTAGAATTCTTACAAGGCATTCTCAATTCAAGCTACATTTCTGATTATCTAAAAGCCAATCGTCGTGACCGTACAAATCTTTACCCAGACGACTACAAACCCATTCCCATTCCAGACATTAGCCTCGAGCAACAAAAACCGATTATTGCACTGGTACAAAAACTCAATTCCCTAGGACTCGAGTTCTTTGGATTACGGCGCTTGGGTTGGGTGATTCGCACCGTACAGGGTACTTGTCATGCACCCGCACATTTGCCACTCGGTATTCAAAAAGTGCCACTGGCTCGAGCCAAAATGCTTTGGGGAATGCAAATACTGGATTCTGGTGCAACTGTATCCGATGCTCGAGTGCGTGGACAGACTTTAATTCGTGGACGCAACGATATTGTTCTCGAGTTTGCGCCCGAAACCCCAGAACGCGCCTTGCTTTGGCTCGAGCGACAATTTAAGCTCTGCGGCTCGGATACGGTTGCCAGCCTTGAAGCCCGTGGACTCGAGCTACCAAGCACCCCCGCCGATGCGGTGGCGGCATTGGATGCACTGGAAACCCAAGAACAAGTGGTGGTGCAAAAACTCGAGCAGTTTAAGGCGCTTCGGCTCGAGATAGACGCTTTGGTGGCGGGGTTGTATAAACAATAAAACTCAAGGGTAAGCTCAACGACCTTGTGTACAGTGTTTTTGGACTGAACAGCCAAAACCGCAAGACCATCGAAGCCTTCTTAGTAGAGCCTCTGAAAGAATGCCATTTCATCGTTAGTTACAGGACAGACACAGGGGTGTCTTGACCATAAACGCGCACCTGACGGGCATGGTCGCCTGTCCCTACGCTAATGGCGTAAAGATGTGTGAGGTAGGGGCGAACCCCCGTGTTCGCCCTGTTTTTCCATTCACGCATTTGACAAAAATTCCTAAAAATTTCAGACCTTTTGGAGGCTCTACCTTCTTAGAACGTTTCTAGTAACTGTGCTAGACTTTTTTTATGACCCAAGTTTTGCAACAAGCCTTTGACTCACTGCAAACACTTCCCGAAGCCCAACAGCATGAAATTGCACTGCGCTTACTCGAGGAAATCGAAGAGGCAAAATGGCAGGCTTCGTTTGCGCGTTCTGAATCATTTTTACTGGCAATGTCGGAAAAAGTCAGGGCTGAACGACGTGCAGGGACGACACTACCTATAGAGTGCGAATGACTTGGAGATACAACCAAAGATTTTTGGAAGGCATATCGGGTATTACCTGAAACTTTTGCGGATGCTTTAGCTTTTCGCGGTATATCTGGAAATCAAGTGGCATTTTGCTTGTCACGTTCAAGTCACGCAAAACATTTAATATAGTGGTATCGGGTTTATACTCGAGTAAGATTCAAAGGAGCTACTTATGGATATTTTTGGGAAAATTCTTGGGCAATTCATTGACATCATTGAGTGGTTGGATAATTCCAACGATACCCTTGTCTACCGCTTTCAACGTCAGGGTAACGAAATTAAAACGGGTGCTAAATTGGTGGTTCGTCCGGGGCAATTGGCGGTTTTTGTCAACGAAGGACAAGTCCAACAAGCCAGTTCAGAAACCAATAAAGGCATTGCCGATGCTTTTGGACCTGGAACATATGAATTAACCACCAAGAACTTGCCGATTCTGACCACGCTTCAGGGTTGGAAGTATGGTTTTAACTCACCCTTCAAAGCCGAAGTCTATTTTTTCTCGACTCGAGTTTTTACAGGACAAAAATGGGGTACACCAAACCCAATTATTCTGCGTGACCCAGAACTTGGTCCAGTTCGTTTGCGGGCGTTTGGTTCATATGCCTTTAAGGTTGTAGACCCGCGTAAAATGCTCGAGCAGTTGGTTGGTACAGATGGGCGCTTTGAAATCGAAGAAGTGGACGAACAACTGCGGGCTTTGATGGTCTCGAGATTCGCCGCTTGGGTCGGTAAAGCCAACATCAGTATTTATGATTTTGCCGCCCAGTATCCGCAGATGGGCGATGCCTTAAAAGAAGCACTGCATGCCGATTTTGACCAGTACGGTCTTGGTTTAGAAACGATGCTGATTGAGAACGTCACCCTGCCCGAAGAAGTCGAAAAAGCGATTGATAAGCGCTCACAAATGGGTGTGATTGGTGACTTAGGCAAGTACACCCAATTCCAAGCCGCCAACGCCATCGAAGCCAGTGCCAATAATCCCGGTGGTGGCAATGCCTTCTTGGATGCTGGTGTCGGTGTGGCGCTTGGGCAGCAAATGGCAGCCAACCTTGCCAGCGCCAACCGTCCGCAAGCCGCGCCTGTCGCCCCGCCACCACTGCCCGGGGCAGATTGGTTTGTCGGTGTTGGCGGTCAGCAACAAGGACCATTCGATGCGGCAGCTTTGGCAAACATGGCTCGCGGTGGGCAATTAACCAGAGAAACCTTGGTCTGGAAAAATGGCATGGCGGGTTGGGTCGCAGCCAGTGGCGTAGCCGAACTGAGCAGTGTCTTTGGGTCAGTTCCACCACCGCTTCCACCACAATAAACAGCCAATTAGGGGAGTCGCTTATCGGTTCAAAGCTCACGGAGTGGTATGGCAGAAGAACAACGTTTTGAAATGATTTGGGATTGCCGTTATTGCGGCAATAAAAAAATGCTGGCGCGAACCCATCGGCATTGCACAACATGCGGTGCGCCTCAAGACCCAACTTGGCGTTATTTCCCCGATGAATCTGAGGCGGTGGCGGTGCTGGATGCTGCCACCGAAGGGGCGGATGTTATCTGCTCGGCGTGTAAATCGCCCAATGCAAAGTCAGCCGATTTTTGCCGCAATTGTGCTGCGCCATTAACCGATGCCGCCCAAGTGCGTTTAATGGGCGAACAGACAAGGGGAGATGGGCAGTCGTTTGTTCAAGACGACTTAAAGGCGCGTCAGCAAGCCGAGAAAGCCATTCGCAATGCACCGACCAGCCGCCCCAGTCAAGGCAATTGGTCTTGGCTGATTATTGTGGCGGTACTGATTATTGGTTCGATTTGGTGGTTTACACGAACTCGAGAAGCCACAGTTGCGGTCACGGGTCATGCCTGGCAGCGCGAAATTAAAATCGAGAAATTTGCCCCAGTCCCAGCCAGTGCTTGGTGTGAATCTGTGCCAATTGGGGCGTACAGCGTTCGTCAGTACCGAGATGTACGCTCTACTCGGCAAGTGGCAGATGGGCAGACTTGCCGCAGTGTGCGCCGTGACAACGGCGATGGCACATACTCGCAGCGCCGTGTCTGTGAAACCAAGTACCGTTCTGAGCCGATTTACGGCAATCGTTGTGATTTTGTGGTCAACACTTGGACGTACTCGAGAAGTGCGATTTCTAATGGGGTCAACCTTCAGACTCCAGTGGTTTGGGCGCTCACCAATGTAAGAAGTGGTTCGGGGATTGGGGCAGAACGAGAAGCAACCCGTTCTGAAAAATACACCCTAAATCTGGCGGGAAATAATGTCAAACCGTTTTCTTGTGATGTCCAAGAAGCCATTTGGCGGGTATCGAATGTTGGGGCAGTTTTTGGCTTAAAAGTTGGGCAGGCACTTGGTAACGCCCAGTGCGATACGCTAGTCGCTAAATAAAACAGATGGGCGACTCGAGGTAGAATCAACCATGAATCTCGAGTCGCTGCAACAACACCTAGGTGCTAGGTTCAGTACCGCACCCGCCGATTTAGCAACGCACGGCAAAGACGAGAGTTATCCTGTGCAGCGACCGCCTTTGGCAGTGGTCTACGCCGAGAATGTGGCAGATATTCAAGCCACGCTTGCTTGGGCGCGAGAACATCAAATTGCCGTCATTCCCTTTGGGGCTGGCACAAGTTTAGAAGGTCAGGTTGTGCCTGTTGGGGATGCAATTAGTTTAGATGTCTCGAGGATGAATAAAATTCTTGAGGTGCGCCCCGAAGATTTTATAGCCGTGGTCGAACCGGGCGTGACCCGCAAATCCCTAAATGAAGCCCTCAAAGGCACAGGATTATTTTTCCCTGTAGACCCCGGAGCGGATGCCACAATTGGCGGGATGACCGCCACCAACGCCTCTGGAACAACCACGGTTCGGTATGGCGGAATGCACCAAAATGTACTGGCAATGCAGGTGATGCTGATAAGCGGTGAACTGCTCGAGTTAGGGCGCGGCGTGCGTAAAACCAGTGCTGGCTATGACCTCAAGGACTTATTTATTGGTTCAGAAGGCACGCTTGGTATTTTTACCCGTCTGACCTTAAAACTTCATCCGATTCCAGAATTTATCCATGCTCTGCGGGTTTTTTTTCCTAGTCTCGAGCAAGCTGCCGAGGCAGCGTATGGCATTTTAGGCAGTGGTTTACCTGTGGCACGGCTTGAACTGGTGGATGCACTGGGTATTAAAGCCATAAACAGCTACTTGGCTAGGAATTATCTCGAGCAACCCGCCCTTTTTTTAGAGTTTCATTCCTCGAGTAAAACCGCCCTAGAATCCGAAGCCGCTCTGGCGGTTGACCTGATGCAGGAGGCTGGGGCAAGCAGCCTAGACTTGGCACGCACCCAAGAGGAACGCACCGCCCAATGGGAAGCACGACATCAGGCGTATTGGGCATTGGTCAATACATACCCGAATAAAGAATACTTATCTACCGATACTGCCGTGCCACTTTCTAAAATGCCAGCTTTGGTGCAGTTCTCGAGTGATTTACTAACCGAAATGGATTTGACGGGTTGTATTCTTGGGCATGTCGGTGATGGTAATTTTCACACGCTTTTGGTCTGCAATCACGGCGACCCTCGAGCCGAAATCTTTTCGCAGCGCTTAGTCGAACATGCCCTGAGTTTAGGTGGTACTTGCACAGGCGAACACGGCATTGGCTTACGCAAAAAAAAGTATTTGCAAGCCGAACACGGCGCAGCACTGGCTTGGATGCGCCAGATTAAAAACCTTTTTGACCCGCAGAATTTATTAAATCCAAACAAGGTGGTTTAAGTAAAAAAGTAAATTTAAGTTGAGGTATCAACATGTGTAGGGGCAGACCCCTGTGTCTGCCCTGCTGAGAATTGATTAAGAGTAATTTGGCTTTCCTACTTAGTTTTTTTGAACTGTGTTCAAATTGGTGGTATTGCTCGTAACATTGGTTTATGGAGCTTACCCGTTATCTTCTTGTCTGGCAATCTCGAGAACTATGTTTTCTGATTGATTGCCTTTGATTCTAGGGTTCTCGAGGTGGCGGATGTTCTTACGATGTTTTAGTTGACAAAATTTGTAAAGTAAACCTATTCTCTCATTCACCTTGGAGTTATTTATGTCAAACGGAACACTTATCTGGCTGACCGGCTTATCCGGCGCTGGTAAAACCACCATCACCCAAGCCCTCGCACCACGCCTAAGCGCCCTTGGTCACCGCGTCGAAATTTTAGATGGCGACGCGGTACGCGAAACCCTTTCTAAAGGCTTAGGCTTTAGTAAAGAAGACCGCGACACCAACATTAAACGAATCGGCTTTGTGGCAAATTTACTGGCTAAACACGGCGTAACTGTTTTGGTCAGTGCCATCAGCCCGTACCGCGATGCTCGGCGCGAAGTCTTACTCGAGGCACAAAAAAATGGGGTCAAAGCACTCGAGATTTTTGTGGACGCACCGCTTGAAGTGGTGACAACACGGGATACCAAAGGCTTATACAAAAAAGCACTGGCTGGTGAAATTTTGCATTTTACAGGAGTCTCTGACCCCTACGAAGCCCCACTCGAGCCAGATTTGCATTTACGAACCGATGTATTCAGTTTAGAACAGAGCCTCCAAGCCATTTTAGAGAAACTATGAGCCATAAAGCCGATACCCTCGAGTTTCTAAGCTCCGCCCTAGAGCTGCACCAAGACACCCTGATGACCAGTGCTTTTAACTTAAATGGCACAGTGCTGCTCGACTTGGCGGTACAGGCTGGATTTAACGGGCAAGTGGTTTTTGTAGACACCGATTATCATTTCCCAGAAACCATCGCCACTCGAGATGTCTTAGAAAAACGCTATCCAGACGTAAAATTTATAACCTTAAGTGCAGGGTTGCCGCTTGACGACCTGTTTAAGACCGATACCACGGCTTGCTGTGCCGCCCGAAAAGTTGCGCCGCTCAAAAACTATCTCGAGCAGCACAAACCCAGTGCTTTACTGAATGCCCGTAGCCGTGAACAAAGCAGCACTCGAGCCAGCATTGAACTGCGCGAAGAAACCCCCGAGCGCATCACCTATAACCCATTGGCGTTCTGGACTCGAGCCGAACTCGAGGAATACGCCGTGCAACACGAATTACCTGTCAATCCGTTGTATTGGCAAGGTTACAGCAGCATTGGCTGTGTGCCATGCACCCGAGCCGTAGAAAATAATGAGGATGCTCGAGCCGGACGTTGGGCTGGCACAGAAAAAACCGAATGTGGTTTATGGAATAGAGGCGGATTATGAATACAGCCCACGGTGGAACATTGGTCAATCGAGTACGCAGTCTTGTGGAATTGGGATTAAGCCCCACCGAACTTGAAGCCTTACCCAGCTTAGAGCTAAACGAACGCAGTTATGCCGACCTCGAGTGTATTGCCACAGGTGTTTATTCGCCACTGACTGGCTTTGTGGGCAGTCAAGACCATGCCCGAATTGTTAGCCAAATGCGTCTCGAGAATGGTTTACCTTGGAGCATCCCGATTACTTTAGGGGTCGAAGAAGCCTTATCTGGACGGGTAAAACTCACTAAAAATGGTCTAGCAGTCGGGATTCTCGAGGTCTCGGAAAGTTACACCCCAGACCGCCAAGCCGAAAGTCAAGCGGTCTACCGCACCACCGACCCAAATCACCCCGGAGTGGCGGCATTACTGGCACAAGCCCCAATTAACTTAGCTGGTGAAATCTGGCTTTTTGAAGTCCCACGCGGTCAATTTGCCACGCATCACTTCACCCCACTCGAGACTCGAGTTTTGTTTGCCAAGAAGAATTGGAAAACAATCGTGGCATTCCAAACCCGCAACCCAGTCCACCGCGCCCATGAGTACCTGCATAAAGTCGCGCTCGAGACCATAGACGGCTTATTCTTAAATCCATTGGTTGGTGAAACCAAATCCGATGATGTGCCAGTCACCACCCGCATGAGTGCTTATGAAGTGCTGCTGGAGAACTATTATCCTAGCAACCGTGTTTTATTAGGCGTGTACCCCGCCGCAATGCGCTATGCGGGTCCTCGAGAAGCGGTACTGCACGCCATCAGCCGCAAAAACTATGGTTGCACCCATTTTATTGTCGGACGCGACCATGCTGGGGTTGGCACATATTACGGCACTTACGATGCCCAAGAAATCTTTAACCAGTTTAGCCCTGAGGAAATTGGCATTGAAATCATCAAGTTCGAGCATACGTTCTACTGCAAAAAATGCGGCGCAGTCGTCTCGAGCCGCACCTGCCCACACGACAAAGGCGAGCATCTGGTGTTAAGTGGCACAAAAGTACGTGAACTTTTAGCGGCTGGCGAACCACTGCCCGCCGAATTCTCGAGACCCGAGGTTGCCGAGGTATTACGCGCCGCCTATGCGGAGAATCCATGAACCCAATTGTTCTGGTGTTACTTGGGGCTGTGACTGGTGGACTGATTGCCACGACTGGATTGGGGGGCGGAAGTTTATTGACCCCTGCGTTGCTGTTTTTGGGTTTACCGACTCCTGTGCTAATTGGCACGGATTTACTGATTGCCAGCATCACCAAAATTGGCGCGGGTTGGCGACACCACCGTGAAGAAAACATAGACTGGAAAATTGTTTTTCAACTTGCGATTGGCAGCATCCCAGCCGGTTATTTAGCCAGTCTTGCCCATGTCAAAATAGAATTTTTACTTAAATTACTGGCAGTTGCGCTTGTTCTGACGGGTCTGAGTATCTTAGAGCGCCAACGCCGCCTAAGCCAGAAACCAGCCAGTCTCGAGCCAATAGTTACATCAAAACCATTCTGGCAACGCATTCCACTGCCGATTATTGGCGCTCTTGTTGGGGTTCTGGTCGGCTTAACCAGTGTTGGCAGTGGCGCAATGTTAGCGCTTGCCCTAACCTTTATCCGCCCAGCCCTGACTGGCTCGAGATTCGCTGGAACAGATGTGGCGCATGGTGTGATTATTTCTTTGGTGGCATCGCTCGGACACGCTCAGCGCAGCGCCATAGACTTTGCTGTGGTTGGTTGGGTTCTACTTGGAGCATTGCCCAGTGCCTGGATTTTTGCTGGAGTCTCAAAAAAATTCCCAGAACGCTACTCCAAACCGCTTCTTGGTGGGGTGATGACTTTTGTCGGAACAGTTTTATTTTTGAAGTGAGCCTTGATTCTGGGCTTCCAGTGCTTTTTCGAGCCGACGGTCTGGAATAAACCAGAGGAATGCCACTGCCAAATACATCAAGCCAGCCAGCCAAGGCAACCAAAAAGCCACAACAATCGCTAGAAAGTAAATCAAGACCGAGACCTTGCCCTTAAAATCTGCTCCAATGACTTGTGCCAGTACCGAATCTGTGCCATGAAGCCGCAAAATCATCGTCTGCAAAATCGTGTAGGCAATTCCAGCCATAATCAGTGCGCCGCCGTATAGCGCCGTTGGTAAGGTGGCAAAGTCATTCTCGCCCATCCAACCTGTAGTAAACGGAATTAAGGACAACCAAAAAAGCAAATGCAGATTTGCCCACATCACACTGGCATTAACGATTTTGGTGACTTGCAACAAATGATGATGATTATTCCAGTAAATTCCGATGAACATAAAACTCAGCACATAACTTAAAAAGACTGGCAACAACTCGAGCAGGGCTGCAAAACTGGCTTCATGAGGCACTTTTAACTCGAGAACCATAATCGTGATGATAATCGCAAAAACCCCGTCGGAAAACGCTTCTAAACGACCTTTGTGCATGTTATGTCCTTTCGTAAGGTTCAAAGAGTTTGTTAAATTCATCCATCGCAAAACGGTCGGTCATGCCCGCCAAATAATCACAGACGGCTCGTTCTAAACCGACTTTTTCTGTTCTGGCTTGATGGTTATTGGGCATCATCTTTGGGCGGCTGGTGAATGCCTTATACAGACTGGTCAGGATATGCTCGGCTTTATGAACTTGACGCATGACACGGTGATGGTAGTAAAAATTCTGGTACAAAAAGGCTTTGAGTTGGCGCAGCATTTCTCGAGCTTCTAAACTATGGGCAATCAGGGGTTGACTCGCTGCCCGAACATCCTCGAGTAAACCAATGCCCTCGAGATTATGGCTGCTGGTCTGCACAATATCGGTAATCACCCAGCCCAGCATTTCCCGAATCAGTACGCGTCGTTCAAACTCTGTCAGGTACTCGGGATTAAAACCAAGTTCTGTCGTAAAACGCTGCCAAATGTTCACCTCCACCAGTTGCCGAGCCTCGAGTAACCCAGAGCGTAAACCATCGTCTAAATCATGGGCATTATAAGCGGTCTCATCAGCTAGATTGGCAATCTGTGCCTCGAGCGAAGCCCGCCAAGTCGGTTCAAAGTCTCTAGCATCAGCAACATCGTACTCGGATTCGTGTTTGACAATTCCTTCTAACGTTTCCCACGCCAAATTAAGCCCGTCCCAATTTTCATAACGCTTCTCGAGTTTGGTCACAACCCGCAAAGATTGCTTGTTGTGATCAAAACCACCATGCGCCTCGAGTAAGTTATCCAGTATTTTCTCGCCAGCATGACCAAATGGCGGATGCCCAAGGTCATGGCTTAAAGCAATCGTTTCGGTTAAATCCTCGTTGACCCCAAGCGAGCGAGCAATGGTGCGCCCGACCTGTGCCACCTCGAGCGTGTGGGTTAAACGGGTGCGGTAATAATCGCCTTGGGTGTTGGTAAAAACTTGGGTTTTATACTCGAGCCGCCGAAAAGCACTGGTGTGCAGCACACGGTCACGGTCTTTTTGGAAGGCAGTGCGAAAAGCGCTTTCGGACTCGAGGTACAGCCTGCCCTTGGACTGCGCCGCCTGCACCGCATAAGGCGCGAGGCTTAGACTTTCGATCTGTTCTAAATCGGCACGGGTTCGCATCTGTAAAGTCTAGCACTGTGGCAATAACTTGGTTGCGACCTTTGAAGTCGCCCTGTTTTTGACTTAAAAAAGAGCGAACCAATTGGTTCGCTCTTTTTCTTTAACTCTTGCGTTGGTTCGGCTCGAGAATTCGTTTGCGAAGTCGAATACTCTTTGGGGTGACTTCTACCAGTTCATCGTCACCAATGTACTCGAGGGCTTCTTCGAGACTCATGGGCGAAACCGGTGTGAGGGTGGTCGCATCATCTGCGCCACTGGTTCGCATGTTGGTTAATTTTTTGGATTTGCAGACATTGATGTTTAAGTCTTTTGGTCCGCTGTTAGAACCGACAATCATACCAATGTAGACTTCGATACCCGGTTCAATAAAGAACTTACCACGATCCTCGAGTTTCCAAATGGCGTATGGAAAGGTCTGACCCGCTTCCATAGCGACCATCGAGCCGTTCTGACGGGTTTTGATTTCACCCGCAATTGGCGCGTAGCCATCAAAAACGTGGTTCATAATGCCTTCACCTTGGGTCATGCTCAGAAATTGGGTGCGGAAACCAAATAAACTGCGGGCTGGAATTTTATACTCGAGCCGCATTCGTCCGTTTTGGTTGTCCATGTTCAGCATTTCGCCGCGTCTCGAGCCGAGGGTTTCCATCACGCCGCCCATTTTGCCTTCGGGTACATCGATCACTAAATGTTCATACGGTTCGTGGGTTACGCCATCCATTTCACGGGTGATGACTTGCGGCGTAGAAACCTGCATTTCGTACCCTTCACGGCGCATGGTTTCGATTAGGATTGACAGGTGCAATTCGCCGCGCCCAGAGACTTTATATTCGTCGGTGCTGTCCTCTTCGACCCGCAGTGCCACATTGGTCATGGCTTCTTTGAATAAGCGGTCTCGGATATGTCGCGTGGTCACATACTTGCCTTCTTTACCGGCAAATGGACTGGTATTTGGTCCAAAAGTCATCGAGACCGTCGGTTCATCTACAGTTAGCACGGGCAAGGCTTCCGGGTCAGCAAAATCAGCAATTGTCTCGCCGACACCAACATCTTCTAAACCCGCAATTGCCACCACATCGCCAGCAAAGACTTGCTCGACATCTATACGGGCTAAACCCATGTGGGTAAAGACCTGACTAACTTTGGCTTTACTTTGTGTACCATCCTTGTGCATGACCATCACGTATTCGTTGCGTTTAACTTTGCCACGACGTACCCGACCAATGGCGATACGCCCAAGGTAATCGGAATAATCAAGGTTGGTGACCAGCATCTGAAACGGCTTATCTATTTCGATACTCGGTGGTGGAACGTGCTTAACGATTAACTCGAGCAGTTCATCTAAGTCTTCTTTAGGAGCTTCTAAGTCCTTAAAGGCTTTGCCTTCACGCGCAATGGCGTAAATAATCGGAAAGTCCAGTTGTTCGTCGGTGGCATCTAAACTTGCCATCAAATCAAAAGTTAAATTGACCACTTCGGTGATGCGTTGGTCTTTGCGGTCTATTTTGTTAATCACCACAATTGGGTGCAGTCCCAACTCGAGGGCTTTTTTAAGCACAAAGCGAGTCTGCGGCATCGGACCTTCGGAAGCATCTACGAGCAGCAAACAGCCGTCTACCATACCAAGCACCCGTTCGACTTCGCCACCGAAATCGGCGTGACCGGGGGTGTCCATGATGTTGATTTTAATACCGTGGTATTCAACTGCCGTGTTTTTAGCCAAAATCGTGATGCCGCGTTCGCGTTCTAAGGCGTTAGAATCCATGACCCGATCTTGAACCATTTGATTATCACGGAAAGTATGCGTTTGTTTAAGTAACCCATCCACCAGCGTTGTTTTGCCGTGGTCTACGTGGGCGATAATGGCGATGTTACGGAATTCCTGCATGACAACCTCAAAAAAAAGCGGCGAAGATTTCGCTCGCAATGTACCAAACATTAAAAACGTTAAGCACAAGAAAATTGGCGCGAGAATTTCGCACCCGAGTGGCAGCATAGCACACAAGCGCGGGAGTCTCGAGTCCCCTTACTGCCCCAAAAGTTCCCTAGCGTGGGCAATCGCGGTACTCGAGTCCGTACCAGAAAGCATCCTTGCCAGTTCGCGGACTCGAGCCTCTTGGTCTAGGCGTTGCACCCGAGTAACAGTGCGTCCGTTCTGCTCGAATTTCTCGACTTTATAATGATGGGCAGCTTTGGCAGCAATTTGGGCAAGGTGTGTGACCACCAGCACTTGATGTGAGTTTGCCAATTGCAGCAGTTGCTCGGCGACAGCCAAGGCTGCTTGTCCGCCAATACCAGCGTCCACCTCATCAAAAATCACGGTGGGCGTATTTGCCCCTAGCACGGTGGACAGTGCCAGCATCACACGGCTAAGTTCGCCGCCAGAAGCGATTTTACTTAAATCCCCTAAGTCCTCGCCGCTATTGGCGGTAAAGCGAATTTCAATGCTTTCTGCGCCATGGGGGCTTAATTCGGTTGCTAAAAGCATAAACTCGAGTCTGGCTTTGGGCATTCCAAGATTTTGGATCACCGCTTCAAGTTGTGGCGCAACCCGAAAAGCAGCTTCTTGTCGGGCGGCACTTAAGGCTTGTCCGTGCTGCTCGAGACGGGCTTTTAATTCTACCAATTGCTGCTCGAGGTCGGCAGCATCGGTCGCCGCCCGTTCAAGTTCTGATAATTCCAAGCGCAAGGTTGTGGCATACCCGAGAACATCAGCTAGGCTTGCGCCGTATTTGTTTTTTAGTTTCTCGAGCAGCGCCAGACGGGTTTCGGTTTGATCTAAAGATTCTGGGTCGGCGGCTGCGCTTTCGGTCAGGTCGCGCACTTCGCCAGCAATGGCTTGGACACTCGATAAGGCTTCGCGTAATTCAAGCCCAAGCTGGGCGGCTCGAGCATCAAAACGCCCAGCATTGTTGAGAAATTTGACCGCATCACCAAGCAGCGCTGTCGCACTGATTTCGGCTTCATCCAAGGCTTCAAGGGCATGACCTGTGTCTTGGGCGATGCGTTCGGCATTCAGTAAACGCTCACGCTCGAGCCGAAGCGGGGCTTCTTCTTCTGCACCAAGATTCGCTTCTTCGATTTCCCGCAATTGATACTGCAACAAATCCATACGGCGAGTGCGTTCACGTTCAGATTGTTGTAAACGCTCTAAGCGGGTTTTGGTGTCGCTAAACAGATTATAAGACCATTTATAAGACTCGAGCATGGTTTTGTCTAAAAGGGCAGCATCCAAAAAATCGCGGTGGTACTTCGGGTCAAGGAGTGCCTGTGCCGCGTGTTGCCAATGGACTGTGACCATCTTGGCGGCAGCATCGGCGAGTTCTCGGTTACTGACCACTTCACCATCCACCCGAGCCACACTGCGTCCACTGCTCGAGATACGCCTAGAGAGCATCACCCCATCCCAAAAACCAGTCACCACCAGACTTTCTGCCCCTTGGCGAACCAATTCGGTATCGGCTCGAGCGCCGGTTAAAAGCCAAATTGCATCCACAATAATGCTTTTGCCCGCCCCAGTTTCGCCAGTAAAAACGTTTAGACCATTGTTCAACTCGAGTTCGAGTGAATCTATTAAAGCCAAATTATGAACCTCGAGTCGCTGCACCTCTCGAGTATACCAAGAGTTAAGCTAGGAACATAACTCCAAGCCATAGAAATCATGGTGAGTGGCAGCAAACGCAAACAGCCACGGCTTAGGCGTGAGGCCCAAGAATTTAATCCCCACCTTGCCTGATAATTCTTTCATACTCGTCGTGCAAACCAATCCAGAACCACAAGTAACCCAATTTAACTTCAATGGCAACCGCCCGCTGATTCCTACCAATTCGAGCTTCTTGCTCGTAAGACAGCACCTATCGGGCTACTCGCGCCGACCAGTAAGCACCCACTTTTTTGAAATGCAGCGATGGATGACTCGGATTTTCTTTAAGCAACGCAAAATTCTTATCAGCAAGCGCTTGAATTTCTTCGGGTAATTTATCGTAACACGCCCAGAAATCCGCAGCCGCAAAATGCCTCATAGCTCCCTAAAATTTCCAGTTTCAAAATCTGCAATGGCTTTTGCGGCAAGCACATCTAAACGCCCAGTCTGAACATCTTGTTCAAATTGTTCATCCCACAATAATTGCAATTGCTCATCGAACCAAGCCTCGAGTTGTTTCTTCTCGAGCGGCGATAATTCCAAAATGGTTTGTTGAACAGCCTCGAGTTTACTCATGGGAAAATAATACTACGATTTGGTCTGGCTCGAGAAGCGAGTGCAAGCAGCCACGGCAAGGCTTAGGCGTTAGGCTCGAGAAATGGTTTTAAGCCAAGTCTTGGGGCAATAATTCCAGAAATTCTAAGCCCACAGGTTGTACAGCTAAAAAATGACGGCGATCCAAAGTTAAAATCTGCCGAATTTTGTAGCGTTCTGCCAATGCAATCAGGCTGGCATCCACAAAACCAAGTGGCAAAGACTTATAAAACCCACGAATCTGATTGACTCGAGTCAAGTCGGTGGTATCAAAAACCAGCACTTCCCATTCTTCCATCAGTTCAAGAAAAAATTGTTTGGCAACCGCTTCACCAAGGTACTTGACTACCATATAATCCACTTCACACAGAACTGTTGTCGGTACAATCAGGCGTTCTTGTGCAAATGCCTTGACTGGCAAATGGTACTTATCACTCTGGTCTAAAAACGCAATTAAGGCACTGGTATCGCATAAAATCATGGTTCATCTCGAGCAAAAAGAAGTTCATCCACCCGTTCAGATAAATTCCCAAGCCCCGAATTTCCCATGCCTATCGAAGCCCGCTTGTACTTCGGCACAACTTTGGGTAAAGCCGTTTCGAGCATTTCTTCAAGCACAACTTGTTCGGATTTACCGAGTTGCTGCGACAAAAACTCGAGGCGTTGCTCGAGATGAGGTGGTAAGTGCAGAGTCATGGGTTCAGGTTACGCGCACTTGATGTTTGGGTCAAGTGCGCTGGCTCGAGAAGCGAATGCAAGCAGCCACAGCAAAGGCTTAGGCGTGAAGCTCGAGAAGTGGGATTGTTGAGATATGAGCAAAATCCACGCCACACAATTTTTGATTGTTCCATACAGCTTAATGTATTGGAATACTTCCAAAATCTCCAAAAGGATAATCTGATTCAAAATGTAGGTAGATACGATCAAACATACAGGGTTCAATGTCTGAAAATTGAATTAAAAGTCCAGAACTGGCAATTTTAACAATTGGTTCGTGGCATAGGGCATTTAATAAAAATAGACGAGATGCAGGAATTTTTGTCTGTCGGATGAAAATTAAAAAATCATAAAAATTCATCATTCTTAGGTCATCCATCCAATTATTCGGCAAATCAAAAATATCAATAATGTATTTTGAATGGAGTAATTCTGACAAGCTAAATTCAAATTTATATATTAGACGTTATCGGAAATTAGGATAAACTATTCGAGTGCTGCATTACGACAAACTCGTCAAGAATAAAACTCGCTTCTTAGCCCTGACTGGACTAACCAAAAAAGAATTCCAAGCCTTACTTCCATACTTTCA
>JANNVX010000103.1:0-15436 GCA_031414595.1 Deinococcales bacterium | reverse complement strand
CCATATCACTTGGCGACGAGTTTTTTCTTTGGCATCTTTGCACTGTTTGTAGTGTTTCTCGAGTTCTTCAGTCGTATGGTGGGCGGTTAGAGGTGTGCCTAATCTTGACATTCCTTATTATCTACCTAAAGTTGGTATGATGTGGGTTTAACTTCATGTAAACCAGTGGTGATGCTCGGCACAGTATCCAACATTGAAAACGAAAGATTAGCCAGAAAAACTTCTTTGCCAGCTTCTCGCAGCGCAAAGTACAAAGGCAATCCACAATAAATGTCAAAGCCGCCACCAGCCCCAGCCAGTAAAACTCGTTTAGCACTGGATATTTTTGAGAAGAATGGTGGAAGTAGTGATTGCATCTGACCACAAATATACCACTCAGATATTGACTATGGTAGGCTGGTTTTGCTTGATTTGTTTTACGAAAAGTGAAGTGTAGGAGCGTATGAAACTATTATTTTGTGGTCATTGTAACGATATTGTTCGGCTTTTTTCGGAACGTCGTTTCTGTAAATGTGGTCGTTCTTGGGGGCATTATTTACCAGATAATAGTACCACTGTCCAAACAGAACATACTTTATCTATCGGTTTAGCAAACCCCGACTTTGATTCTGCGGTCAATGTCTTCATGCAAAATCGGAATTACTTTTCTCCAGAACTGGTCTTTCGGGCTTGGTTGAACCCAGATTCCGAACCTGACGTGAAATATGTTGTTGAGACAGTTGAGAAGTTAGATGGTTGACCTTCTCTCGACCAATAAAAATTGTAGCTTAGTTGGATTGCAGGAGGTTAAACAAAATGAGAAAAAATGTTGAAGCTAGAAAAGCTGCTCTACAAAGAGTTCTTAAGTTGCGAGATGACATTATCATCCCTAAAACCCCTGTCAACATCCCAGAAGAAGACCCTCGGGATTTACTCGAGATGGTTGAACAAGGTTACATGGAATCTAAAATCGGGGCGTTACTCGAGGATGCCCGTAAAACCCGTGATATTGGTAAACGTGAATTGGCGCGTAGCCTCGGCACAACCCACGGGCGAATTAGTACCTTGGAAAAAGCCCAGAATCTCGAGTTAAAAAGCATTACCGAAGTGGCAAACGCCCTTGGTTTTGATGTTCAAGTTACGCTGATTTCAAGAGAAGATGGAGCAACTTTAGGAACGACGTTTAGGCGATAAAACTTAAAAGTCCTCGAGCGGCCGCTCGAGGACTTTAGAAATAATTGTTTTACCTTGCGTATTCGACTGAACGCATTTCGCGTACCACAGTCACTTGCACCTGCCCGGGGTATTCCATGTCTTGCTCAATGCGGGTAGCAATTTCTCGAGCTAACATCGTGGCTTTGCTGTCGGATACCTTATCGGGCTGAACAATCACCCGCACTTCGCGTCCGGCTTGAATCGCAAAGGCATTTTCCACACCGGGAAAAGAAACCGCTATCGTCTCGAGTTGCTGCAAGCGTTTAACGTAGGTTTCTAAGTCCTCGCGCCTCGCGCCGGGGCGGGCAGCGCTAATCGCATCGGCAGCCGCCGCCAGCACACTGTAGACTGTTTCACCGTTTTCTGGGTCGTGGTGGTGGGCAATTGCATCAATCACTTCAAATGGTTCGCCAAAGCGCTTGGCGAGGGTAATGCCAATGTCTACGTGAGTGCCTTCGATTTCACGGTCTATGCTTTTGCCAATGTCGTGCAGCAGTCCAGCCCGACGTGCCAAGACCGCATCTAAGCCAAGTTCGGCTGCCATAATACCAGTCAGGTGGGCGACTTGAATGCTGTGTTTCAAAACATTCTGGGCATAACTGGTGCGAAAGTGCATTCTGCCCATCAGTTGTAGTAGTCCAGGTTTTAAGCCAACCACATTGGCTTCGATGGCGGCTTCTTCGCCACGCTCGAGAATATAGGTTTTCATTTCGTCTTGGGCTTTTTGCACCACTTCTTCGATGCGGGTTGGGTGAATTCGTCCGTCGCCAACCAACTGCTCGAGGGCTTTGACCGCAACTTCACGGCGAATTGGGTTAAAGCTGCTTAAAATCACGGCTTCTGGCGTGTCATCAATAATCAGGTCAACGCCCGTTAAAGCCTCAAAAGCTCTGATATTGCGTCCTTCACGTCCGATAATTCTGCCTTTCATCGCATCCGACGGAATCGGCACGACGCTGACACTAATCTGAGCCGTGGTTTCCGAGGCGCTGCGTTGAATTGCTTGGGCAATAATGCTCTGGGTTTGGCGTTTGACATCCAAATTGACGCGGTTCATCATCGTGCGAATCCGCACCACTTTTTCTTCCTCGAGTTCGTCGTCTAGTTTTTCTAAAATTTGCTTGGCGGCGGCTTCGCGGGTCAGTTGGGCGACTTCGTAGAGTTTTAACTCAGATTCATGGATTTTTTGTTCTAAACTTGTTTGTAATTCGCTGGTGCGTTTCTTATCGGCATGGAGGGTTTCTTCGAGTTGATCGAGTTTACTGGCGCGGGTATCCATTTGCTCGCCGCGTCTCGATAAGCGCTCGGATTCAAGCCTGAGTTCTTCACGTTCGGAACGCAGTCCGTCACGTTCGGATTTTAAGCCGTCACGATCTGCTTTAATCGTTTCGCGGTCTGCTTTAATGATTTCGCGCTCTCGAGTAGACTCGAGTTCAAATTTAGTTCTAAGTTCTGATTCTAGCTTGTTCTGAAATGCCAATGCTTCGTCTCGAGCGCGTAATTCAACTTCTTGTTTAATTCGCACTGCATCAGACTCAGCTTGGGCTTTAAGCGAGGTGGCTTGTAATTTAACTGCTTCGGCTTCACGTCGGATGGTTTCGGCTTCACGTTGCGCGGCTTCACGAATTTCCGTGTCAGCATTGCTCCGAGTCTCGAGGGTGCGCTTGAAATTCGCATTGAGAACGGCGTAAATGACTCCAGCCCCGACAAGAATGCCAAAAAGCAGACCAATAAGTAATTGATCCATGATGGCTCCTTTGGGGAATTTTTCACAGCCAAACGGCTGAAAGGGATACTTTGCATAACTTTTGGGATTGCTCCTTATCAGCAGAATATCATCTTCTCAGTAGCCATGTGAGGGATTGCACTACAAAATCAAAAAAGGCAGCCCGAAAAGGGCTGCCTAAGATAAAAACCTAATCTTACATCAAGCTCGAGACTTCAAAAGCCTGTTTGACCTGACCATATTCGGTATCCATCTGCGCCAGTTGCAACTTGCCCGAGAGTTCATCGTTGACTCCATGCCAGTAGGTGTAGCTTTCAATCACCCAAATCCCCGATTCGCGTGTGCCATTGCCTGAGCCTTTGACCCCACCAAATGGCATGTGTGCCTCTGCACCCGTCGTGCTGTTGTTGATGCTGCTCATACCGGCTTGGATGGTGTCCTTAAATTGGTATGCCCACATGCGGTTATTGGTGTAAATTGCACTCGAGAGACCATAATCTACGCTGTTGGCGGTTTCAATGGCTTCATCTATGCCGTTGACTTTCACAATGCTGACGGTAGGACCAAAAACCTCGGTTTGGAAGATTTTCATTTCTTTGGTCACACCCGCCCAGACAGTCGGCGAACCAAAAAAGCCAGTGCTGGGGTCGCCAATAAAGTTTTCTTTGTTCGCATCGGTAATTCTTCTCGAGCCATGTAGCAGTGTTGCACCGTCGCTTTGCGCCATATCGTAATGGGCATCCCAAGCAGCATAGAAACGCTCATTGATAAATGGTCCGTACAAGACATCCTCGTGCAGAATCGGGTCGCCAATTTTAATAGATTTGACTTTCTCGAGGAACTTTTCGATAAAGGCATCATGAATTGGTTCATCCAAAATTAAGTTGCCGAGGCTGGTGCAGCGCTGCCCACCCGTGCCGAAGGCTGCCCAAAGCGCCCCAGCCACGGCATTGTCAAGGTCAGCATCGCGCATCACAATCATTGGGTTCTTGCCGCCCAACTCGAGGGTCGGGTGCGTTAAGTTACGCCCAGCCACCTCACCGATTTTACGACCAACGGCGGTGCTGCCTGTAAAGGCAATTTTATTGAGGCGTTTTTCGTCCATCATGCCGACCAAGAACTCGCCAGCCGCTCCAGCCCCGCCACCAAAAACCACATTCAGCACACCATCGGGCAGACCGCCCTCCTCGAGCAGTTTGGCAAAAGCATACGAAGTTGCGGCAGCATCCTCCGAAGGCTTCCAGACAATGCTGTTCCCCGTGACCAAGGCTGGAATAATTTTCCAAGATGGCACTGCCACAGGAAAATTCCCGGCTGTAATCACACCGACCACACCAAGCGGACGGCGGTAGGTGCTGAGTTCTTTGTTGTGCATCTCGGATGGCACAGTTTGCCCGTAAAGCCTGCGACCCTCGGACTGAAAAAAATGACAAGTGTCTATGGCTTCTTGAACATCGCCGCGTGCCTCTTTTAAGGTCTTGCCCATTTCTCTCGAGAGTAGTTGCGACAAAGCCTCTTTTTCACGTTCGATGGCTTTACCGATATTGCCAATAATCTGTCCACGAATTGGGGCTGGGGTTTTACGCCAAACTTCAAAGCCTTTTTTAGCCGCGATACAGGCATCCCGTACCTGCTCGAGACTAGATTCTGGGAATTCACCAAGAATGTCCGATAAGTTACTCGAGTTACGCGAAAGAAAGGTTTTTTGGCTCGAGACTGCTTGACCACCGATAATGTTTGAATAGGTTTTCATGATTTTGTCCTTTTGGGTTGTGCCTTGGCTCGAGGCTTTGGCTTGGTCAGGGCAGACACGGGGGTCTGCCCCTACGGTTGATTGGGATTTCGTTATTATTCACTTTACAGCGTGTGCAAAAATTTCATCTATGACATGGTTTTGGCTAATAACCAGAAGCTAGGAGCTAGGAACTTCTTTGCGCCGTTTGGGTGGTAAAGGTACTCTCAAAAATTTTATCAGCATTTCCAGCCTCAAAACCTTCACGGCGATGTTGGCGGTTTATTTGGCTTGGCTCGAGATGGGCAAATTGCGGTAAGACTCGGCGTTCGGCAAATTCGACATATGACCCCGAGATTCGTTTGGTCTCACCGCAGGGAAACTCTACATCAATCATTTCGGCAACCGTACTGGATTGGAGCAAGAACCCGTCAGGGCTTTGTTTGATTTCACCACCAGCGTTATTGAGCTTAAAACCATGTGCTTTCAAAAATTCGTTAAAGCCAAGACAGGTGTTTTGCGGTGTAGGCAAGTTATGCACCGAAACCGTGAAATGATTGAGGTAATAGCGGTTGTAAATCACCCATGCGGCGTATTCAGATTCGGCTTGGAGTGCTTCGTAATGCGCTAAAGTCGGGAGTTGCCACAAGGGGCTGTGCAGAAAAGCATCCATCTCGAGACCATTGTCTAAATCTAAGTTGTCCACGGGGTCGGTCGGGATTTGATTGGTGTAAGAAGTAATAATCTCTCGAGCCTCGAGACTGAGGTCAGCCACCCGCAACTCGGAGACAAAAATTCTAGGATACTTTGGGTCTGGAGGGCTGTACCAAAAAGCATCGAGTTTTTTATGGGCGAAACGGTAGGCTTCACGGCGTTCATAGCCGTAATGCAAAAAAATCTTTTCAAAAGATTTCATACCCAATTGCGGTACACCCATTGTCCGAAAAGCAATATGGTCATTTTCGATGTCTGCGGCACTCGAGATGAGTTTTTCTTGCACCATTGCGGCAATCACTTTTTCAACATCTGGCACTCGAGATTGGTAACGCTGCATTAAGCCGTCCAAAACAATTTCTAAGGCATTCATGGACTTAGGCTACTCGAGTTTTGATGAAACACCCAACGGGTAAAGCTCATTTTAGAGCAGTTTACATGAGTAAATTCGATATAAAATTATGATTTATACTGCCCTATGTCAAAACCAAGGTTGTCACTCGAGGCAATGATTCGGCTTCATGTTTCTTTTGGGATGTTCCTTTCAATCAATAAACAGCAGATGGTTTATTTTAGTAACCGCTCTGGGCGTTTTGAGCTTTGGCTGCTCGAATTATCCACGCTGCAAAATACCCAAATTTCAGATGGTCAACTGCCAGCCACCCCACGAACCAATGTTGTCTGGCAAGATAATGCAACCATTATTCTAGGACTGGATAACGCAGGCAACGAGCAGCATAATTTATGGTCTTGTCATCTCGAGACAAGGGTTTGGCAACAACTGACCGACAACCCAAAAAGCCAAGAAATGCCACAAAAAATCAGTCCAGATGGTCAAACCCTGTTTTTCTCGAGTACCCAATCTGGACAATCCCAGATTTACACCATGAACTTAGAAAATAAAACGTGGCAGCAACTGACTTATTTTGAAGCCCCAGCTTTTTTGACAGCCGTCTCGAGCAATGGAAAATTTATCACCTTTGACAGCAACCAAAGCACCCTAAAACGCAACTTGGACGGCTACACCATCCAGACCGATGGCAGTCACTTAGAGCGGGTTTGGAGCATTAGAGATGGCGCATTTGACCGAATCGGCGATATTCACCCGAATTGTAGCCAATTAGCCGTAGCCAGCGACTCGAGCGGAGAACACCGCATTGGCTTATTTGACCTGAACTCGAGAATCACAACTTGGCTCAGCCCCGAACAGATTGGCACAGCCGAATACATCCAAAAATTCTCTCCAAACGGCACTTGGCTACTGGCACTGCGCGATTATCAAGCTGCCATGCAGCCGATTTTGTACCACACCAGTACACTCGAGCCTCGAGTCCTGTACATTCCTAAAGGCGTGGCATACGGCGGCGAGTGGGTATCAGAGACCAAAGTCTTGGTCAGTCTTCAAACGCCCACTAGACGCGAAGAATTTGTGCTGTATGACCTCGAGACCGACACTTACCAAACCATCTTAGCCGCCGATTATGGCGACCTCGAGCCAAGTGATTTTGTGCAACTCGAATTGATAAACTACCCAAGTTTTGACGGGCAGATGGTCTCGGCATTCTTGTATAAACCTCGAGAAGCCAGTTCAGAACAGCAATTTCCAGCCATCATGGATATTCACGGTGGACCGACCTCACAATTTCGCTATACCTTTGACCCCGATGCCCAAGTGCTTGCCGACCAAGGCTATGTGGTACTGCAACCCAACATTCGCGGTAGCACGGGTTACGGCACTGTATGGCGCGACGCAAATCTAAACGACTGGGGTGGAAAAGACCTTGAAGATGTGGCTTACGGCGCAAAATATTTACAGCGCCAAGACTTTGTAAACCCAGACCGAATTGCGATTACTGGCGGTTCATTTGGTGGATACATGACCTATATCGCAAGCACCAAACGCCCCGAACTGTTCAAAGTGGCGATACCCGAAATTGGCATCACTGACCTCGAGCAACTTTACAAAGACAACCTCGAGTTACTCCCCGCTCTTGCCTATTACTTTCGCTCCATGATGGGCGACCCAGACACCAACCAAGCCTTGTGGCGCGAACGCAGCGCGATTCATTATGCTCAACAATTAAGTGCCAAAATGCTGATTCTGCACGGACGCAACGACCCACGCTGCCCACTCAACCAAGCCGAGAATTTTGTGGCTAAACTGCTCGAGAACGGCAAAATAGAAGGACAAGATTTTGAGATAATGATTTTTGATGATGGACATGGTACAGCCGACCTAAATGCAAAAATTCGCAACTGGACAGCCAAGCTCGAGTATTTTGCCAAATGGCTATGATTTTTTATTGGCTAACCAGACACCAAACAAAATAATTAAACCCGCCAAGACTTTCTCGAGCGTGATTTTTTCACCAAGAAAACCAGCCGCCAACGCCACACCCACAAGCGGCGTGATGTTCAAAAAGACACTGACCCTTGCTGCACCAAGGGCTTGTGTGCCAAGAAACCAGCCCATAAAACCAATCACTTGGGCAATCAGGGCGGATAGAATCAGCCAAAGCCAAGTTGTACTCGAGATAACTGATGCTTCAGACCAAGCTGGAACAGTCAAAAGCACAAAAGGCAGACCACCAAGTACAAAACTAAGACAGGTGAACTCAAGTGGATTGATTTTTTGCATCAAGCCTCGAGACAAAACTGTATAGACCGACCAACACATATTTGAGGCAATTAAAAGCACCACCCCAAGCGGTTGCACACTTGCACCAACAATACTCGAGTACGAAAGTAAACCCACGCCAAGCATCGTGACTGGCACACCAATAAATTGCCAACGGGTGAACCCTAGCCCTAAAAACGCCCCAAGAATCCCGACCCAAATCGGGTTGGTACTCGAGATGAGGGCTGTAATGCTGGCATTACTTAATTTGATTCCGTTGGCAAAAAGCAGTTGATACAGACTTGTTCCGATAAACCCAAGTGCTGCAATCGCCAACCAGTCCCGAGCCTCGAGCTTAGGAAAACCCTTGCCACGGCGCAAGTAGACAAAAATAACCATAAAAAAGACACTGGCAATCAGAATTCTCGAGGCGTTTAAGAGTTCAACACTCATCTGCCCTGTGAGGAACTTTAGAATTACCGAATTTGCGCCCCACGAGGTCACGGCTGCCAACGCACCGGCTAAACCAAGGCGCTCGGCACTATTCACGCGACTCGAGCCATAATTTTAAGGTTGTACAAGTCTCCAAAGCAAATTCGGCTGCCCATAACGCTTGAATAGGTGAGATACGCCGTGCTGGATAACGAGCCTCAGTACCAAAAGGAGTCAGTTGCTCAAGAAAATCTTCGTTCAGTTCAAAACCAAGTTGATCTTTTACTCCCAAAAACAAATCCTCGAGTAAATGGGTCATTGGTGGACGACGACCAAGTTCCACCCAACAGGCTTTGAGCATTTTCTCAACTGCTTGTTGACACAACACACCAGACGCGTTTGGAGTTTCAGAAACACTGGACACCGAAAGTAATTTTAAGTCTTCTTCGGCTCGATCAAGCCAACGCCGTGTCGCTTCGCGCATACAAAACCTTCCCATCATCCATTGCATAACAAACAACGTCATGTTGTTCACGCAAACTGAATTCAAATTCGGACTTAGGATACACAATCACATCCAAAGCTAAATCTTTGCCACGAACAACACTATGGGCTTTACCTGCCAATTCAAAACACCGACTTTCATCTTTATCATCCACCACAATCAACAAATCATAATCAGAATCGGCTCTAAAATCCCCCCGCGCTCTCGAGCCAAACAAAATAATTTGTTGTGGATTAAGTGCCACCGCAATTTTTTGCACAGCCTCAGAAAAATCCATGCCTAGATTTTACACCTAAAAAGTCGGTATAAAAGCGTATAGTCTGCCCCATGACCCAAAAAGACTGGCATTACGTGAACCACGCCGAAGCCGCCCAAGCCTTGCTCGACCCAGAAACACTTAAGAGTTTTGCCATTTTTTTCCAAGAACAAAGTTTATCTAAAGCCGCTAAAATCCTGAATCAACCCGTCTCGAGCCTCAAATACCACTTAGAAAAATTCATCAAATGGGGTTTGGTTATTGAAACCCGAACCCAACCACGCCAAGGCAAGCCAATCAAATACTTTCAAGCGGTCACAGACCAATTTTTTATTCCATTTGCCAGCACCAAAGAAGAAAATCTAACAGCCATGATGCTGTCCTTACAAACCCCACTGCTCGAGCAATACTGCATTGATTTTGTACGAACTGGACAACTAATACAACCTAATGCCAGCCAAGGCGGAATGTGTATTCGAGCGCTTTCTAGTAACCGCCACAGCATAGATTTTTCTGCCACACCACCACCCAACATCGAAATCGAACAAAACAATCTCAAACCACTTTGGAATTCATGGACAACGATTCATCTCAGTACCCAACAAGCGATGGAACTGCACAACGAACTGCACCAATTATGGACAAGGGTACTCGAAGAAAATAGCCAAGCCCAACAACACACTCGAGCCTACACGCTGCATCTTGGATTTACGCCACAATCATGAAAACAAACAACTTTTGGTGATTGAAGACCACTAGACTTTGAACATGAACCTACCCAGTTACTGGCTCACACGCCCAGAATTTGATTATTCCCAAAACCAAGAAGCCTTAGAACAGACCTTTGGCTCAGCCCTCGAGCAGGGGTTTTTAACCAAAACCTCGATTCCTAAATGGGCGTTTTTAATCTGGCTGACACACCATAAAAATTACTTGGTTCATGGTACAGGAGACTCGAGCATACTAGAATTTGAACCAAGACAATCCGATGATGCCAATTGGTTTGGCAATCAAAACGCAGTCTATGCGGCATCTGACGGTATTTGGGCAATGTTTTTTGCAATCCTAGACCGCCCAAAAATCCCCATGAGCATCAGTAACGCAGCGATACAAATTTTAGTGCCACAGCCTCGAGACATCTACTTTTTTAGCGTTCAAGATACAGCCCTCGAGCAAAAACCTTTTCGTACTGGAAGGGTTTATGTGCTACCCAAGCAAGGATTTAAGCAACAACCCAAAGACGAACGTGAAGGTGTTTCGTACCAAGCGCACCACTGGGCAAATCTAAACCCTGTCAAACCACTCTTTAGCGTCCAAGTTGAACCAACCGATTTTCCATTTCTCGAGTCAATTCGCGCCCACAACAACGAGATTCTCTGGAAAAAAGTGGAAGCCAATCCCAATGGTTTTCCGTGGCTTGAAGAATAAGCCAAGAACCTTCAACTTTTTTTCATGTCACTTCTTCTACTGCTCGAGGCAAATTCCTATTCTCTAAACCGCTTCGCTAGAAAAAATTTCATTCATTAAAGCATTGGCTTCCGCAATTTTTTCTTTGCTCGAGACAACTGCGCGGCTTGGATTCTGCAAATACTCCAAAGCAATGCGGCGTAAATCATCTTCGCTGGTCTCGAGCAGGCGCTGCTTAAAAGTAGCTCGAGCTTCTAGGGTATAACCACTTAAGTCGTTAAAAAAGCGGCTGCGCCCTTTGGTATCGGGGCTAGAAAGTGGGTCTAGGTCGGCGCAAGCCGCCAAAATGGATTCTTTAAGCGCATCTTTTTCAAAAGGCTGTGCCATAAATTCGGCAATCCCGTCAAAGACATCGAAAGTGCGTTTGATGTGCGGGTCACGGTATGAAACCAAGGCAAATGTGCCATCTTCGCGGTTTGCGCCAGCAAACCCACCATACGCGCCGCCTTTTTCACGAATTTCTTTGTGTAAGTAGCGGTTACGCAGGTATTCAGACAGCGCCATAAACTTTGGTGCATCCGCATGGGTAAATGGCACGGTGGTAAACAGCGCCACATCGTAGGCGACGGGCGTGGCAACACTGACGGCTCGAGCCTGACGCGGGTGCAAGTCTGGCAGGTCACTTGAGGAGTTTGGGGCTTGGGCTGGCAGAGCCGCCAACAGCGCGGTCATTTGGGTTTTGACGTTTTCTATTTGCTCGGTATCGGTGGTGATGCAAATTCGGGCATTTGGGGCGCGAAAAAGCGCGGTCATGATTTCTTTGAATTCCCCAATTAAATTATCCAGCCCTGCTTCGTCTCGAGTCGCCAGTTCTCTGGCAAGTCGCACATGGGTAATCCCTTCCATTGTTTCACGTAACGCGCCAAGATTAGACAGTTGGGCTTCTGCCATTCGTGCGGCGTACATGTGTCCAGCACTGGTTAAACGGTTGTCAAGGCTGGCTTTGTACATGCCCAGCAAGTTCTTTAAGTGAGCGCGGTCAAAGACTGTATTGCAAAGAAAATCCTTTAGGATGCCGTAAGTCGGCTCGAGATTACGGTGCAAGGTTTTTACACTAAAAGCAAAGCTCTGACGCACAGTGTTTAGGTCGTTTGGAGCGCGTCTAAATCCAATCCCTGCGTTAATGCCGCCGGTGTGTGCTTCAATGCGGTTTGCCATCTCGAGGTAGCTGCTGCTTCCCGCACCCATTTTGGTAATTGCAAAAGCAAAAAATGGCAGTAAGGCTTTATGCCAAGCACTTAAACCACTAAAATCAAGGTTGTAATCAAGGTAGGTCAAACCTTGGGTCGGTTGGGCGAAAATACCAACGGTTGCGCCATGAATGGTCTCCAAGCTGTGCGGTACATCCTCAAAGTTCATTGGGACATCGCTCAGTTCAAGGGTTGGCAGCAAATCAAAGTTTTGTTGGCTGTTCTGGTCGGCTTCGAGTTTTTTTGCATCAGCAATAATTTGAGCTGTTTGGGTAGGGGAGAGTTGCGTTTTAATCTGTTCTAATTTAGTTTTTTCCTCAAGCTCTTCTCGAGCTGTCAGGTCTGGGTCTGGTTTTAAGACCAAGGTCACGCGATGCGAATTCTCGAGTAGCTGGGTTTTGATTAAGTTCTCAAAGTAAGCCCCGTTTGCTCGAACCACCGCCAGCTTTTCAAGGTCAGCATCAAGTTGTAAAGCACTAAACGCATCACCGCCGTACAAGTAAGCACCCATCGCATCAAAACCGGGCTTAAAGGCAAATGGAAAACCAGCATTGCTGACTTCTCGAGCCTCGATTTCAAAACGGTGAATTGCGGCATCTACTGCCTCTTGGTCTACACCATTTTGCACAATTTGCTCGAGTGTACCCAGAATTAACTGCTCGATTTTTTTGGTGTCTTCAAGGTCAGCGTCTTTTAAGCCAGCACTAAAAATAGCTTCTCGAGGGTCATCGTTTAAGCCGGTGTAATCAGATAAAGCACTGCCCAATTGCGATTCGATTAAGGCGCGGCGCAAAGGACTCGAGGCATTAGCCAGCAGCACCCGTTGCAAAATTCGCAGGCTTAACAATAAAAAACCGTCGGTTATCGGCGCGGTCAGCCATGCCATTACCACTTGGGCTTTTTTAGCACTGGCTTCGGTAGGGGCAATCGCATAACTGATTTCGGTGTAACGCGGCTTGAGAAAACGCGGTTGATTGGGAATAGACCAGTCTTTCTCGAGTTTGCTAAAACGCGATAACACATTATCTTCAATCATCTTTAAGGTATTTTTAAGGTCAAAATTGCCATAGGTGTAAAAATAACTGTTGCTTGGATGGTAATGGGTGGCATGGAAATCCTTGAGGTCTTGCCAAGTTAAATTTGGAATCGCACTTGGTTCACCACCACTGTTATTGCCATAAGTAATATCGGGAAAAATCGCAGCACTCAAAGCACGGTGAAGCCGATCCCCAGCATTTGCCATTGCGCCTTTCATTTCGTTAAAGACAATCCCTTTGTACTCGAGCGGCGTGCTAGGGTTCGCACCATCGGCAAATTCAAAACGCCAAGCCTCTTGTTTATAGGCTTCCTCGGAGATTTTAGGAAAAAAAGTGGCATCCAAGTAAACCTCGAGCAGATTAAAAAAATCTTTTTGGTTGCGGGTACTAAATGGGTAGGTTGTCCAAGCCGAGGAGGTCATGGCATTCATAAAGGTGTTTAGGCTGCGTGGCAACATGCTAAAAAATGGGTCTCGGACTGGGAATTTTTCTGAACCGCACAGCACGATATGTTCTAAAATATGCGCCACACCGGTATCATCTTGGGGAATGGTTGGGAAGGTTACGGTAAAGGCATTGTTGTCGTCGGCACAGGCAATGTGCATGTGCTTTGCGCCCGTGGCAAGGTGTTGTAACTCGAGATATGTGCCTTGGACTTGTTTATAGGCTTCGACTCGAGTGATGGTGTAGCCACCGATGGTTTGACCAACTGTATAAGAATCCATATCCTAGAAACTATCATTTTGTGAACTTGCAAGACCATATGCTAAATGACCATAAAATTTGAACGCCGTTGACAGAATTCAAATTCTTGAGTAGAATGTAATTGTGAAGGTTGTTTTCAAAGACCATAAACTTCGAGAACTTCTGGTTGAAGGAGAAAAAGCTCATAGATTTCCTCTTGCTGTCTATCAAGCATTTTTTGATACCGTGCTATTGATGGAGCAAGCCACAGATGAACGTGATTTATACAAAGCACCAGGTTTACATATGGAACGACTACAAGGTAAGCGTAAAGGACAGTACAGCGTGCGACTGAATAAGCAGTTTAGATTGTGCTTTGAAATTATAAAAGACCAAGATGGCAACATCATATTGATACTCGAGATTGTGGATTACCACTAGGAGGTAACAATGTACACCACGCAAATAAAAAATCAAGAATATACCGTTTATGAAGAAGGGGATTTAATCCCCTTCATTGCCTTACCACCAGGTTATGGAATTCAAAGAGACTTAAAAGCCTTGAAAATAAATCCAAAAAAAGCAGCTCAGGAACTCGAGATTAGTCAAACCCAATACGCACAATTGATTTGTGGTGAACTCGAAGTAACCCCCAGTATTGCCCAACACCTTGAACGATTGGGTTCACGCCGAGCCGAAATTTGGCTCAAAATGCAAAAAAATTATTCTGAGCATCCCAAGCACCCTTCGCGTGGCGGCGCACGACCCAATTCCGGACCTAAACCATTGGGTCACAGCACCAAACAAGTTCGCATTACTGCGCCGCTCGAGGATATGGAAATTATTACCAAATGGCTCAAAAGCCAAAAGAACGCTTCTCGAGCCATTGCCCAAGTGCTTAAAGATTTTGCCACTCGAGATGCTTAGAGCAGTTAGTCACACATCGGCGCATACCCCGCACCTACCCCGAAGTACAAAATAGCAGTGCAGGAAGGGCTAGATTGTTTCGTGCCTCGCAATGACAGGGCTTTGGCTTCGTCATTGCGAGCCGAGGAAGCAACCCAAGCCCGTAGGTGCTGCTGTAGGGGTCAAGAACGAGGCGAAGCAATCTCAATCTCAGCAATCTCTCGAGACACCATTTTTCGGGCTATTTCTTGCTAGGATTCTGCCAGTTGCCGATGGCGTTTGGCATGGTCGGTTAAGCCTATGGCTTCAAATAAGTTGGCTGCCTCGAGTAAATATGGTCTTGCTTCTGGTAAACGATTAAGGTTTATTAGTTCAATCCCAAAATTTCCTGTCTGGGCAGCCAAGCCATACCGGTCCCCAATTTGACGACAGATGCTCAAAGCCTGTTCAAGCCATAATTCGGATTGGTCTAAATTCTTTGAAATTCCCATTTGGGCTAATGAGCCAAGGGTATTTGCTTCGCCGAGTCTAGCGCCGACTGCACGGAATAACTCGAGGGCTGCTTGGTAATTCTCGAGTGCTAATGTGCTTTCTTTTCGGAATCGTTGGACATCTCCAATTGCTAGTAGGGTATTTGCTTCGCCGAGTTTATCGCCGACTGCACGGAATAACTCGAGGGCTGCTTGGTAATTCTCGAGTGCTAATGTGTTTTCGCTTTGGAATTGTTGGACATTGCCGATTGCTTTTAGGGTATTTGCTTCGCCGAGTCTATCGCCGACTGCACGGAATAACTCGAGGGCTGCTTGGTAATTCTCGAGTGCTAATGTGCTTTCTTTTCGGAATTGTTGGACATTGCCGATTGCTAGTAGGGTATTTGCTTCGCCGAGTTTATCGCCGACTGCACGGAATAACTCGAGGGCTGCTTGGTAATTCTCGAGTGCTAATGTGTTTTCGCTTTGGAATTGTTGGACATTGC
>JANNVX010000102.1:0-47416 GCA_031414595.1 Deinococcales bacterium | reverse complement strand
AGACCAAAATAACCTTGTTTTCTGTGACAAACTCACGCTTATTTATCTCGAGATACCAAATTTTAGTAAACGACTCGAGGAACTAAAAACACGGCTTGATAAATGGCTGTATTTCATTAAGAACTTAGAGGACTTACAAAGCATTCCCAAACTCTTAAGTGATAAAGTGTTTACCAGTGCGTTTGAAAGGGCTAAACTTGCCAATCTCAAACCGAGGGAACAAAAGAGTTATCAGCAAAGCCTAAAAATCTTGCGTGATAATTATGCGACATTAAAAACGGCGGTGGAGGAAGCTGAAGCTCGAGGGGAACTGAACGCCAACTTAAAAACAGCCCGAAACCTAAAAGCCTTGGGAATGAGCTTAGAGCAAATCGCAGCTGCAACAGGATTAAATGAAGAGAGTTTAAGGCAGAACGGGATTTCTTAGACCCGAGAGAACCCAAACCCCGCTCGAGATGGCGGGGTTTTTGCTTTTGATCTTGCCTTCCTCTTTCCTCATTTGTCCTTAATTTCCTCCTTAGCTCCAAGCTCGAGGCTCGAGCAGAAGAGCGAGCGGGAAAGAAGTTATGAAAGATGAGATGATTATGTAGATGGGCGATGCCCACCTTACACGGGGTGTGACTTTGAGGAAGGATTGATTTTAAAAATGATTTTCATACGGTTATGGCTTGAAACGTTTAATAAATTCAGAAAAGTGCATTGAATTTTTAGGAGTTACAATATATTGTACTTTACCTATAGTTACTAGATAAGAAGGCAGAAAATACATTGAGAAACTCACAAGACGTATAGCAAATGGATACAAGAAAAACTCTAAGAGTGAGATGTGTTTAATGTTTCCAATTCTACTTAATTCAAATCTTTTGATTATGAGGATACCAGCTTTAATGAAAAATTCTTTTTCATTAAAATCACAATCAAAAAAATGGTATATGTAGTTTGAAAAAATCCAAAAAAATAAAATCAATATTAGTATTAGCCCTAGTATTCCCAAAAAACTAACTGATGTGGTATCAGGTCCAGATGTGAGAATGTCTTTATATTGCATTACAGCCTCTCCCTATTACATTAAAAACAGAAGTTTGAATTGTCAAGATGTCGTGGACATGAAGGTCGGTACTTGAGCTTGAGTCCAGCATTCCTCGAACTCAACAGGTGATTTATAGCCAATTGTGGAGTGCAGCCGTTTCCGATTATAGAACACCTCAATCCACTCGAACACCACAGCTTTAGTGACCTCTCAAGACCCAATAACCTTATCTAAGCCTAACTCGAGTTTCATTGTACCAAAGAAGCTCTCCACAACAGCATTATCCCAACAATTCCCCTTTCTACTCATACTCGAGACTCCATTAAACTTATTAACAGCCGCTTGGAGCGGCTTGACTTCTTGACCCTAAAGATACACCTGTCGGGCTTGGGTCGCTTGGGGCTTGGAGTGAGGTCATGGTGTTTCCTATTCTATGCTCACTCGAGCAGCAACCGCGCCGCTTTTAGCTCGAGCTTCGAGAATTTCGGCAAGGCAGCACTGAGCTTGGCTAACGGTGAAAAGCCAATTTCATCTGCCACCAGCCGCACCTGCTCGAGCCGAGGCGAACTAATACACTGACTTGGCTCGAGTTCACCTTTTTCTAACGCTCGCTCGAGGCGTTTTTCGATTGCCACTGCATTGACTCCGTTTTTCTGAGCAATTTCTGCAATACTCAAACCCGTTTGGTAATCTTCAAGCACATTGTCTGGTAGGTCTGGCGCAATACTTTTTTGGATTTCCACAACTTGTTCTAAGTCCTCCAAGGCTTTGGCGGTCAACCGTTGGGTGCTGTCCAAATACCCATCGGCACGCAGTAGCTCGAGTAAGCGCTCCGCTTCTGGGTTGCTAAAGGCTGGGTTGACTTCTTTGACAATCCGTACCAAATTGGGTTTCTTAAAAAAATCTGAGGTCACACCGCGTAAATGCTCCAAGGTTCGGCGCGTCCAAATCGGCATTGGATTGGGAATTTCAAGGTCGCATTGTTCGCAAGTACCAAACGGTGTTTCTTCGCCAAAATACTCGAGAATGGCTTTGGCTCGGCAAGTCTTGCCCGCCGCAAAACCAAGTATCTGCTCGAGCATCTGGGTCTTGTGGTGCTTTAATTCTTCTAAGGCTTTGACCCGAAAATTAGGGGCAGTCTCGGCAATTTTAGCTCTTAAAAAACCACCTTGAGCAGCTAGGCGCTCCAATGCCCCAACCGTCTCGAGGTGATTATAGGCGACTCGAATTTTATTACTTGGAATCTGCAAATTGCGCTCCAAATCAAGAATCCGAATCGAGATCTGATTCTGTGCATCCCTTGCCGCATGAAAATACGCCCACAAGCGTTTTAATTCATGCTGACTAGGCGTACTGGTTTCAATAAAATGAGCCTGTAAATCCTTGTCTTTGGGGTCAAACAACAACCAGCACTGGGCAGGTTTACCGTCGCGTCCAGCCCGTCCAGCTTCTTGGTAATAGGCTTCTAAAGTCCCCGGAATGCGGTAATGAATCACAAAGCGCACATCTTTTTTGTCCACCCCCATGCCAAAAGCATTGGTGGCAATCACGACTTCTATTTTACCGACCTTAAAGGCATCCTGTACGGCATTTCGGGTGCTTGTCTCGAGGGCAGCGTGATACGGACTGGCTTTAATGCCCCAGCTTTGCAATTCTAAAGCCAAATCCTCGGCTTCGCGGCGCGTACCCGCGTAAACCAAACCGGGCTTGGGCAAACGGGTGATTAAATCGCGCAGTGCCTCGAGTTTCGTGGCTTCGCCCAGCACTTCCCAGACTCGGTAAGCCAAGTTTGGACGATTAAAGCCAGTCACCAAGGTAAATGGCTGCTCGAGTTTTAAGGAAGCCACAATGTCACGTTGAACCGCTTTGGTGGCAGTGGCGGTCACAGCCGTGACTGGCGGATGACCAAGGGCTACTCGAGCCTCCTGTAACAATTGGTAATCTGGACGAAAATCATGCCCCCATTGCGAAACACAGTGAGCTTCATCTACCACCAGACGTGAAATACTGATTTTTTGTAAATGCTCCAAAACGACTTGTGAGCGCAGCCGCTCGGGGGCAAGGTAAAGCATTTTGACACTCGAGGCTTTTTGTAAGGCTTGTGTTTGCTCGTCTTCCGACAAACCAGAATGCAGTGCTATAGCTTTAATTCCAAGTTTCTCGAGACTGGCAACTTGGTCACGCATTAAAGCAATTAAAGGGCTGACCACCACCGTTAGACCGGTCGCCACCACGGCTGGTAATTGATAGGTCAGGCTCTTACCCGCCCCTGTTGGCATCACCCCAAGGACATCCAAGCCAGCCGTTGCTGCTTCTATCACTTCGCGTTGCCCGACACGAAATTCAGTCAGGCGAAAAACTTTTTGCAACGCATAGTTAATGTCCATTGGCTCGAGTATACGCGAGATACCTCAAAAACGGTAAACTATGAAGTATGAACTTAGAAAAAATTGGATTGGCGGCGAAAGAAGCTAACCTTGACGGCTGGTTACTCTACGATTTTCGCGGTATTAACCCACTCTCCTTACAACTGCTTGGTATGTCTGGCAAGAGCTTCCTCTCGAGACGCTGGTTTTTATATCTGCCAAGTAGCGGCACACCAAGCCTAATTTGCCACCGCATCGAAGCGGGAACTTGGAAAAAACTGACCGCCACGCAAAATCTCAACTACATCGTCTACTCGAGCCACCAAGAACTTGATGCGGCTTTAGCCAAAATCCTCGCGGGTCAGAAAAAAATCGCTATGGAATACAGTCCTCGCGGTGCAGTCCCATATGTCAGCCGCATAGATGCTGGAACACTTGAACGGGTGCGTGAACATGGAGTAGAAATTGTCTCAAGTGCCGATTTACTGCAACAATGGCTGACATGGGATGATGCCGACGAAGCCGCCCACAATCAAGCCGCAACCGCCGTCATCCGCGCTAAAGATGCCGCCTTTGCCTTGATTGACCAAAGGCTTAAAGCCAAAGAAGCCATCACCGAACTCGAAGTCCAGAACCTGATCATGCAATGCTTCCTCGAGGATGGTTTACAAGCCGACCACCCAGCTAACGTTAGTTTTGGTGGTCACGCTGGCGACCCGCACTACGAAATCACCCCAGAATCAAACCGCACCCTCGAGATGGGGCAGTGCGTGCTGATAGATTTATGGGCGGGGCTGCCAGACCGTCCAATGGCAGATGTAACTTTTGTTGGCTTTGCGGGGCAGCCCACCGCCGAATACCTTAAAATCTGGGAGTGCGTGGCAGCCGCAAGAGACATTGCAATAGAAATGCTGACCAAACCAAACGGTACACTGCAAGGCTGGATGGCAGACAAAGCCGCCCGCGACATCATTGACACTGCTGGTTATGGTGATGCCTTCACCCACCGACTCGGACACAGCCTAGGACGCAACCATGCCCACGGCGACGGCGCGAACCTCGACAACCTCGAGACCCACGACACACGTCTGCTTGTGCCACGCACTGCCGTAACGATTGAACCGGGTGTGTACTTAGAACACCTTGGGATTCGTACCGAAGTGAATGTCCTGATTCTTGAGAATGGCGCTCGAGTTACCACGCCAATTCAGGACATGCCGTATATTTTAGGAATCTAGAGAAACAAAAAAGCTAAAAGGCAAAAACTCTACCTTTTAGCTTTTTTAGCTTCTAACTCTATTTCTTTACAAACCCGCCAACCGCCGCCAGCGCTTGGGCTGGGGTGATGGCTTTTTCATAAGCTCGGTCATTGCCAACTTGTAAACCAGTCACGGTGCTGTCACCGAGGTTAATTCGACTTTGGCGAATCAGGCAGCGATGCGTGGCTTCGTTGCCCATGATTGCTCCGGCGGCGGCTAAAACGTCCTTATTTTGAATTAAAGGCAGTGCGCCTAGGTACGCGCCAACAAAAGCATCCTCAAGGGCGTTCATCACCCGCAGCACTGGAATTTGGGTCTTAGAATTAAATTCAACTGGGTAGACAAATTCTGGGCGTTTGGCAACTGTGCCACCAAGGGCGCGAATCGTGTTTTGCAATGCCAGCACATGTTCGTTTTCTTGGTCTCTGGCGGCATCTATGTACTCTTTGACCAGTCCGTCAAAACCACAAAGCACGACCTTATAATAAATATCAGTAGCGAGGTATTCGGCAGTCAGTGCTAAATTAAGGATTTCAACATCCCCAGCCGTACTCTGGGCTAAGGCTCGAGACCCTAAATCCATTGCCACACCAACAGGCAGTGCAGCCGCGAGGACTTTAACGAAATTCCGACGATTTAAGTTTTTCATACAATAGTGTATACGCTTTTACCAAACCATTTGGATGTCTGTAGAATTTGGTTATGTCCCTAGCCAAGTATTCAAGTCTCGAGTACAATTTTTTTGCTTTGGTAACTGGCGAAGAACACGGGCAATCCGTGGGGAAATCAAGGCTTATAAAAGATCGCTCGCCTGGGTCGCTCGAGAAGAGGTAATTATGCGGGCGTTACTGAGTGTTAGCGATAAATCTGGTTTAATCGAATTTGCTTCTGGTTTAATCGCACAAGGTTTTACTTTGGTCTCCACGGGTGGGACGTTTTCCAGCCTGCAAAAAGCGGGATTGGCAGTGCAGTATGTCTCGGATGTGACAGGTTTTCCAGAGATTTTAGATGGACGAGTCAAAACCCTACATCCAAAAATCCATGCTGGGATTCTGGCAAGGAACACCCCTGAACACAACAGTGAACTCGAGACTCACGGTATCGAACGCTTTGATTTGGTCTGTGTCAACTTATATCCGTTCCGCGAAACAATTGCTCAAAACGTGACCTTAGATGAAGCGCTCGAGAACATTGACATTGGTGGTCCTGCGATGATTCGGGCTTCGGCAAAGAATTTCTTCAATGTGATTGTTGTTGTAGACCCAAACGATTACCCAAGCATTCTCGAGAATCTTAGTCCAGACCTAGAAACCCGTCAAAATCTTGCCCGTAAAGCCTTTGCTCACACCAGCAGTTACGATGCAGCCATTGCCACATATTTATCAACTCAGACTTTTAACGCCCAGCAACCGCTCGAGTTAAGCCAGATAAAAACCCTGCGATACGGCGAAAACCCACACCAACAAGCTGCCCTGTACCGTTTTGGTCACGAAAAAGGCGCGGTACTGGATGCTACGGTACTGGCTGGCAAAGAGATGGGCTACAACAATTACGCCGATGCCGATGCCGCTTGGCAATTGGTCAGCGAATTCTCGAGTCCCGCTTGTGTGGCAGTCAAACATGCCAACCCCTGCGGTGTTGCCTTAGCCGAAAATGCCCAACTCGCTTGGGAGTCTGCAAGGGATGCCGACACGCTATCGGTCTTTGGCGGTGTGGTCGCCCTGAACCGCACCGTGACTTTAGAAGTCGCGCAGAGTACCAAAGGCACATTCTTAGAGGTTTTAATCGCCCCAGAAATCAGTCCAGAAGCACTCGAGTGGTTCAAAAGTAAAAAACCAGATTTACGGGTCTTAGAAGCTGAAAAAAACCAATTCTCAAGCCTCGAGTACAAACAAATAACTGGTGGCTTTTTAGTCCAAAACCGTGACTCGAGAATTTGGGCAGACCTGAACCCCCAAACGGTTACAACGCGCCAACCGACCCCCCAAGAATGGCAAGACCTCGAGTTTGCTTTTTATGTTGGCAAACATGCCCGAAGCAACAATGTGGTGATTGCCAAGAACGGTGTCACTGTGGGCTTAGGGGCTGGTGCAGTCAGCCGAATCTGGGCAGCCGAACGCGCCTTTATCAACGCTGGTGAAAAAGCGATTGGCGCAGTTATGACTTCAGAAGCCTTCTTCCCCTTTGATGATGTGGTACGCCTCGCCGCAAAAGCTGGCGTAACCGCCATCCTCCAACCTGGCGGAGCAAAACGAGACCCTGAAGTGATTGCGGCTTGCGACGAACTTGGTGTGGCGATGGTTTTCACTGGCTCGAGACACTTTAAGCATTAAGAGCAGAGGAAAGATAAAAGAGGAAGGAGGAAGGGGTTTTCCTCTTTTATCCTTCCTCTTTCCTCCTAGCCCCTAAACAAAGCCCAAGTCCCTAGCGCGTTGACTGGCGGTTACACGGTCTTGGGCTTCAAGTTTACGATAGACATTTTCTAAATGGTCTTTGATGGTGTCTGGGCTAAGTCCGAGTTCTTTAGCGATTTCTTTGTTGCTTTTACCGAGTACCATGCTTCTTAGTACCTCGAGTTCACGGTTGGATAATTTTGGTAAATCTATTTTTGGGAAAATCATAAATGTAGGGTCTGTTACGGCTCTACGAATAAGGTCAGCTAGGCGCGGGGCTTCGGTGTCTTTGGAGACAAAACCAATTGCGCCAGCGTCTTTGGCAGCTTGTACTAGGGCAGCTTCGGAAAAAGTGGTCAGCATTAAAATTCGGGTGTTTGGTAGTGCTGCATGAATTTGCCGACACGCCTCTAAGCCATCCATATTGGGCATTTTGGCATCCAGTAGCACCGCATCTGGACGCAACTCGAGACAACGCCGCAGACCATCCGCCCCGTCTACTGCTTCGGCAATCACATCAAACTCGAGGGTTTTGAGGGCATAACTTAGTCCAACCCTAAAAAGTGGGTGATCGTCTACAATGATGACTCTTAAGGGCATTTACTTAAGATACACTACCATGAGTGCTTTGTAAGCAAACCTGAAGACTAGCCCCCGATAGGGTGGGTAGATGTTCCAAAGTTCCGCCGTGCAACTCGGCTATTCTCGAGACAATAAATAAACCCAGTCCGCCCGTACCACTGGTGTACTCACGCCCAGCCATTTGCACCCGTTCGGAATTAAAAGGTTTACAGAGTTGCTCTAAGCTGGCTGGCAAACCTGCGCCATCATCCGTTACCGTGACTCGAGCATCCTCAATTTTGATGGTCACTTTAGATTGGGCATAGCGAATGGCGTTGTCGAGTAAATTCTGCAAAGCCCGTTCAAGTTCTTTTTTAGCCACCAAAGCTGTCCCGTCTCCCTCGAGTGTGATGCTGATATTGCGTTCTTTGGCTTGATTGGAAAGACGTTGAATAAGAATTTCTGTCATTGGACGTAAATCGCTTGGCTCGAGTTGCAACTCGACATCATCACGTTCAAAACGGTTGGCATCCACCATTTTCTGCACCAACGCCAACAGTGCTTCGTTCTCGTTTTGAATGTTTTTGACCAACATCACCCGTTCAGCTTTGGTCAGTGCATCGTTATGTTCAATAGCACTTAAGGCATGATTCGCCGCGATAATCGGGGTTTTTAAGTCATGTACCAGCGTCGCCATAAACGCCCCACGTTTCTGATTTTCTTCACGCAGTGCCTCGAGCAGATTAGCAAAGGCTTGACGCAGGGTTCGCACCTCGATTGGATGCTCAGTCCCCGCGTCAATCTCGAGACTGGCAAGACGTTCTTTGCGGTTGGCTAATTTTTTTAACTCGTCACGCAGCACAAAAATGGGTTTAAGCAAAGTATTGGAAACAATAATTCCGTTCAGCACCGAAAACAGCGTTACCAAGACCATCCAAATTGGCAGCCATGCTTCAAAGCGAAATGTACCTGTGGAAATCAGAAAATAGACAATTCCAATAATCGGAAACAAGGTAATGGCAGCCACAAAAAGCACTAGGACGGTGCGAAGGCTTAAACTAACAAAAGTTGTTTTCACGACTTTACCCAAATCTTTTTCTCGAGTTCAGGTTCGTTCCAACGCTCCAAAAGCATAGCTGAACTTAGCACCTGCACGGGCGAAAACCACGCTTGGGAATCCTTATTTAGCCATAAATCATTGCCTAAACAAGTTGCTGCATGAACCATTTTTCCGCTCGAGTCATGCCAAGTTAAGACTGTGTATCGCTGATAATCCGAGTCATGAAATGCCCTTGGCTGATACCCTCGAGCCTCAAGTTGAGCTTGAAAAACCGTTTCAGTCACCCATAACCTTGCAATACTGACCGCTCGAGTAGAAATTTTTTCTGTAGCAGCTAAAGCAGTAGCAAAACAATTTGCACCACTACTTGGGAAAAAACGCATCAATGGATGAGCGTACACACTTTTCATAGAAAGACCTTCAGATACAAAAGCACGAAGCCAAAAAAAACGTTGCGCTCGAGTCAACGACCACCACGCATCAAAACGCAAAATAAAATGGTCTTTGTAAGAATCGCGTTTTAAGAACTCGGCAGGTACACCAAAGCCTTCTGCCTCGGCTATAGTAAAAACTAAACCGCGTTTGGCTTTGATTTGTACTGCATTCAATTTTTTTTGTAGCACTCGAGGCAATAAATTAAATTCTTGGCTGGTCAGCAAAACAACCGCATCCAATTTAACATTCCAAAAACGGTAAGCATCTTTGTACTCAAGCGGTTGAGAACCAAGCCAAACATTAAAATCTGGTCTCGAGTAAATCAGTGGGATTTCCTCGAGCGCTAAAAGCATTGGCTGGTCAAGAAATAGTGGCTCGAGTTCAAAAACAAAGATCTTTGCCCAAGCCTCAAGCGTCGCATTGATAATTGGCACACCAAGCAAGTCCACCATTTTACCCTTGTGCAAAGCCGTACATGCCGCGTTTATATGGTGCTTGAAAACCCAGTACAATTCGGTCTCGAGTAATTCCAGCTTGCACCAGTTGCTCAGCAATATCAGCATCGGTTAGGTCTTCTTCTAGCCAAACCAAATCATCTCGAATAACAATATGCACTAGTAAACTATGAACTCGAGTTATGCCATCCCAACCTGTCATACACACCTGAAAATGCTGATGTGCGAAATCAGAAACTATTTCGTAACGCAATTTGGCATAAGGCGTACTCCAGAGCTTCATTGGCTCGAGTACAGCTAGAATTGCGGTTTGGTCTGGCGTTAATTGTTGATCCATTGGACAATCACCTCGCTGACAGGATCGTACACAAGAACTTTAACTTGATAATGAGTAATTGCATCAGTTGTTAATTCAGAATCAAAATAACGCACAAAAGTATCCACAGGTACAGCTAAAAATAACTCTCGAGTAGGTTCACGTTTTGCAAGTTGCAAACGATAATTCATAAACTGTCCAAGTGCTTCATGGAACGCATAAGTAAAAGAAGGTTGACCAAATACTTTAATCTCGACGGCAATGAGTTTTTTGCCATTTTCGGCAGCAATGAGACGTTCTGCACCGAGGTCAATTTGAATGTTAGAACGTCCAATTGGAATGAGTAGTGGATCGTTGGTTATGCGCCAGCCATCCTTTTCCAAGGCTGTGCGAACAACATCATGAAAACGGTCTTTAGCCATTTTAATTCTCCACTCGAGGGGTTTTTGCTTTACCTTCCCACGGCTTTTTAGCTGGTGCAGTTTTAGCCAAGACCGCTTCGCCCGATATGCCCATGCCAACTTTTAACCACGGACACTCGAGTTTTAGGCGTTGCAGTGTGGCATCCGAGGCTTTATGGGTCAGTTCCCAAATTTCAAAGGCATCGTTGCCAATTAAACGCAAATGAATCGGGATGTTGGCAATACCATCTTGCATTTGTAGCATTTCATCAAGGTGTGAAAGCATTTTTGGCTCGAGAAGGCTCAGGTTCAGTTCTAAAGCAAGGGTTTTGGGCATGGTCTTGGCTTCTTCATAAGGCAGTAGCTCTTCGACCGTGACACGAACCCCTTCTTCGCCATCTGGTTCAATTTCAACCACCACCAAGGCGGGGCTGTCCTCAATCAGTTTGTCGTTAATCTTGTCATACGCTCGAGAAAACGCCACCAATTCGGCTGCACCAGCATCATCGGTCAGGATAAACCGTGCCATCATCCCACCAGATTTTGTCGGTTTGCGTTGCACCCCGCTAATCATCCCCGCTAAGACCGCCCGCTTGCGCCCACGGTAGCCAACAGGCGCGGATGAGGTATGAAACCAGACTTCTGACTGCGCGACCTTACAAGATGCCGCCTCGAGCATTCCGGGGTAATGTTCAAGCGGATGCCCAGAGATGTATAAACCCACCGCTTCCTTTTCAAATTGTAGGGCAGTGATGGCTCGAGAACGCGATTCTTCCTCAGAGGCTGGCGGTGCGATTGACTTGAGTTTTGGCTCTGGCGCAATGGTTGCCATGCCAAACAAAGAATCCATACCTTGCGAGTTCATATCGGCTTGACCATTGGCAAATTCAATCGCTTCCTCAACACTTTCTAAAAGCGCTTCCCTTGCGCCAAAAATATCAAATGCGCCACACTTGACCAAAAATTCTACCCAACGTTTATTTAAGCCCGTACCCTGCATTCTCGAGCAGAAATTAGCAAGCGACTTAAACGCCCCAGCCCGTTCCCGTTCCTCGAGTATCAAAAGCGCAGTTTCTTCACCGAGCGATTTCACACCATACAAACCAAAGAGAATCTGTTCACCCACAACCTTAAAATCGGTACTTGAACGGTTGATGTCTGGCGGCAAGACCTGCATTAACTGCCCATTCTCGAGTTTGGTTTGTCGTGCATCGGCAATGTACTCGGCGACTTTATCGGAATTGCGGCGCTCGACGGTTAAAAGTGCCGCCATAAATTCGACTGGAAAATGGGCTTTTATATAAGCTGTTTGAAACGAAAGTAATGCGTAAGAAGCGCTGTGCGAATTATGCACAATAATATCATTGGCAATGAAACTATGGGTATTGTCAACCTCAAGGTCATAAGTCATGACATCACCTAAAGGTTCAATAGCCGTTATGGTTTCCCAAAATAAGTCATTAGAACAAGCATTTTTTAGGCGTAAATCCGAAAAATAGTCCGCTAAACGCCTAATAGTTTCACGCCTAAAACCTTTTTTATGCGTTTTGGGAGCGCCATAAAATTCTTTAATACAAACACCTGCATTTGTTTCAATCTCGAGCCAAGTTTGATTGCTCCGTTCCTTGGCAGCCACAACCCATGCTTTAATTTCAGGAGGTAGAGTATCAACGCTTTCACGATTTGCAGGTATATTTTCTAAAAAAGAAGTCAGTAACTCGATTTGCGTATCGCGTCCAATCAGATGTGGCACGATTAAGTGTGCAAATACCTCGAGTGAGCGTCGCCCCAAAAGATGAACGGTGTAGCCAATTCGTCCTTCTTTGTACTTAAATAATTTTTTCGTAAAACGCGATACCATCCCTAAACGCAATAGTAAATGCTGTAATTGTCGTGCCATTTTTTCCGAGGAAGTTGCAAGATAAGGTGTTGAATTTGACCCAGCCCCAAACACAAAACCATCACCAGACCAAAAGCGACCAAGCAACACCGCTAAATCTGCATTGCAAAGTTCAAAAACAGCCTCTGGAACACATTTTTCTATAGCATTCAAACCAACCAAACCAAGCGACTCCAGCCAAAGTCGCGCCCCAGACCGTCCAGCAATCCCGCGCTTCCCAGTTCCAACATAAATATCAAAAACATTATTTCGGTCTGCACGGAGTTTAGCAGTTGCTTGAGTTTCCACAAAACCCCGAGATGACTCGAGAATATCTTGTAACGATTCCTGATTCTGTGTGTACACATAAAAACCACAAGGATGACAAGTATTGCCCTCAGAAAGCACCCAACCTAGCATCACCAATTGATGTTTTTCCCAACTTTTCAAACCCTCAATGGGTAACTGAGCAGGAGCAGCAATTCTGTCACCAACCTGTAAATCTTTGAGATTTTTCCAACCATTCAAGGTCAATAATGGATGATTTCCAGTCGCCACCAGTGACTTACCAAGCGAAGTTTGCAATTCAAAAACAGGTTTAATCCCATTTTCAAAAACCCCAAGCACACGACTGCGCCCAAGTGTAAAACCTTCTTCTAGGGTTGCTACTTCAATCAACTGTTGACTTTCAAACAAAGTCTGCAACGTATGAGGCACACCATTACTTGAATGCACAACAGTATTGCCAACTAAACACTTATTAAACCCATAATTGGCGAACTTCTCGAGGATGCCAAACAACCTAGCTGATTCATCTTCGGGAATGGAATGCACGGTTTTTGCACCAGCCACAAATTTAACCCGTTCTTTTTCCATCTCATCCAATTTCTTTTTCCCCATTGCCCGGCGCAGCAAATCCGCTTGCCCTAATGTATAACCCGCCACTGCCGAAGCAATCTGCATAATTTGCTCTTGGTAGACTGGAATACCGTAAGTCTCCTCGAGAATCGGGCGCAACAACGGTTCGCACTTTGGCAGATTAAACTCGCCTTGGTCATAACGCACCGCTTCTCGTCCGTGATGGCGCTCGATATAGGCTGGAATGTTATCCATCGGACCCGGGCGATACAACGCTGATAATGCGTTAATATCCTCAATTCGACGCGGTTTTAATTTACGTGCTGCATCGGTAATTCCGCCGCCCTCGAGTTGAAAAACCCCTTTGGTTTCACCCCTCGAAATCAGTTCATAGGTTTTAGCATCTTCAAGCCCAAAATCATCCGGCTCGAGACTGACACCTTTGGATTCCTTAATAATCCGCACTGCTTCCTCGAGAAAAGAAAGGGTCCGCAGCCCTAAAAAATCCATTTTGATTAAGCCAATATCCTCAACACTGCTCATGTCGTACTGACAAACCACGCCTTCGTCCGAACCGCCCCGCATGAGTGGCACAATGTTATCCAAACGCTCACGCCCAATCACCACACCTGAGGCATGGATACTCGAGTGGCGGGTTAAACCTTCTAAATTCTTGGCGATTTCATAGACTTTACGGGTGGCTGGGTTTGCCTCGAGCATGGCTTTAATGTCCGGTACAGCATTTTCGGCATCCTCGAGACTGAGCGCCCGACCAAAGACCACTGGTACGAGTTTCGAGAGTTTATCAGCTTCGGCAAACGGTAACTCGAGAACCCGAGCCACATCCTTAAAACACGCCCGACTCGACATTGTTCCGTAAGTGGCAATCATGGCTACTTTGTCATCACCGTATTTATCGCGCACATAGTTAATCACTTCGTTGCGCCGCGAATCCGAAAAGTCAACATCAAAATCTGGCATCGAAACACGGTCTGGATTGAGAAACCGCTCAAACAGCAAGCCGTAACCAATTGGGTCAAGGTTGGTGATTTTAAGTGCAAACGCCACTAGGCTACCCGCGCCCGAACCACGCCCGGGACCGACGCGAATACCGTGGTCTTTTGCCCAGTTGATAAAATCTGCCACAATCAAAAAATAATCTGGGAAACCCATGCGAATAATCACACCAAGTTCGTACTCGGCACGGCGTAAGACCACCAAGGACTGCCCAAGTTTTGATACCATGTTTTCATCCGCTTCGAGTGCATCGAGTGCGATGTATTGCGTGTACTTTTGAGCTTTTGAATTCTCGAGCCAAATTTCACCCGTAAAAGCCAATAATAAAATGGTTTCCTCGAGATTCAGATTTTGAACCTGTTTTTCGTAGGGGCGAACCTCGTGTTCGCCCTGACCAGCATCAGCCTCTGGCATCGGCTGGTTGGGCAAACCCAACATCGTTTCGGGCAAGGGCGAGGCATGCCTCGCCCCTACGGTTCGGGCAAAGACATGTTCACGATTTTCATTGTCTAATTTCTCTAAAGACAAGGCAGCATATTTGTGCAACAACTCGAGGGTAAATTCCTTGGGATAACGCTGAGCTGTTCCCCGATAAACTTGAACCCGAAGTTCTTCTGCCATGCTTCGCCCTTCAGGAATTGGCAGGGCTGGCATTTGATAGACTCGCTTTGAACCTATTGGTAACTCGAGGTTGCATTTTTCGGCAATTACATTGCTGTTGTCATAAATTTCGTCTCCCCACTGGCTCGAGGGCAGAAGATTTTCCATTTCGGCTTGGGTTTTGACATAAAATTCTTCGCAACTAAACTTAAAGCGTTTTTCTTCAGACATCAAGGCTTTGGTCTGAATCGCCAGCAGTACCTCATGGGCATAGGCATCTTCATGACGCACATAATGACCGTCGTTGGTGGCAACCATTCCGACACCGTATTTAGCCGCCCACGCTTTTAAGACTGGATTGACTTTTTGCTGTTCTGGCAAGCCGTGATTCTGAATTTCAATATAATAATCATCACCAAAGGTCGCCAAGTACCATTTTAAGCGCTCCTCGGCATCCTCGAGACGGTCATTGAGAATCATATTCGGAACTTCCGCGCCAAGGCAACCGCTCATGGCAATAATCCCCTCGCGGTGTAAGGCAAGCACTTCACGGTCTATGCGTGGTTTTTGGTAAAAGCCCTCGAGATAGGCAATCGAAGCCAATTTACATAAGTTCTGGTAGCCCTTAAAATCCTTTGCTAGAAGCGTTAAATGGTAGTAACCACCGTCTACATCTCGGCGTTGAATCCGGTCAAACCTCGAGCCAGCCGAAACATAGGCTTCGTAACCAATAATCGGTTTGACACCAGCATCCTGTGCGTACTTAAAAAATTGGACTGCACCGTGCATATTACCGTGGTCGGTCATGGCGAGGGCTGGGTTTTCTGGGCTGGTTTTAGCGACCCATTTCAGTAAGTCTTTGACTCGAGCCGCACCGTCCAGCAAGCTGTACTGTGTGTGTTGATGCAAATGGGCAAATCGTTTGGGTTTAAGCGACTGCTCGAGATTATGGGCTAGGGTGGCGGGGTTATCAGACATGAGACTATGTTACTGCCCATTCTCGAGACGCGCTAGGCTTGACAAAACCTTGTAGACTGGAAAGCATGGCAAGCAATCAAGTTGTACAAAGAATTGCACCCCCAAGTAAGCTCGAGGAACTGCGTTTTTTAGCCCAAAAAGTTGCCTTGGTCAGTGGTGCAAGTAAAATTATGGTTTTTGGCAGTGTGGCTCGAGGAACACAAACCTTAATAAGCGATTTAGATTTATTGCTGCTAATGCCAACTGCTGAGCGTCAAGTTTTGTTAAACGCTGCCATTGAAGCTGATGAAGTTTTTTGGAATGCGCCGTATTCTGTTGACCTTATTCCAATGAGCCTCGAGCATTACCAAGCTGGGGAATCTATTCTAGCGCGGCGAGTTGCCCAAGAAGGCATCGTTTTATATGGCTAACTCAAGAGATTACACACGTTGGGTACGTTTTGCAGAAGAAGAATTTGTGGCGGCTGGAACGCTAATGATTGACTCACCTCATACGGCTGTGTACTTATTGCAGCAATCGAGCGAAAAGTATTTGAAAGCTGTTCTGCTTTTTCAAGGAATTGACCCACCGCTTTCGCACAATTTACGTGAATTGGTACAAATGGTTTCGCCACTAATTCAATCAAATAGCCCTGAAATAAAAGCAGCCCGTTTGATTAACGCGGTTTCGATTCCAGCCCGATACCCAAGCGAATTAGACGACCCAACCACCGAGGAAGCTGAGGCGGTTCAAAACGCTACAACAGTTTTAAGGCTTCATGCTCGAGTTTTGCTTGGTCTCGAGACGCGCTAGGCTTGACAAAAAATGAAGCTCAGAAGCTATACTTTGATATGAACGATCAAAGACAAATTCCTATGCCTGATATAAGAAACATGAAACAATTGAATGGAATGCGTCAAAGACCAGGAATGTATATCGCAAAACCCGAAGGCATCTACGATTATCTTATTCTAAACACTCTTTGGCATCCTGTAGATGAATTCAAAAAAGGTAATTGTACGGAGCTAAACTTTCGTATTGCCGAAAAAACTGTTGAAATAGATTACAATGCTGGTCTGAGCTTAGAATTATCAAATGAAGAAGTTCCCCTCGCTCAATTAGTTACAACTCAATTATGTGTTTGTCGTATCACCGAATGGCATACGGAAGATGTTTCTCGGTTTTGCAATATGGGAATTGCAGTAGTTAATGCTTTCTCAAACGAATTTTTTCTTGAAACAGTGTGGAATGGTCGCCACGGTCAAGTATTGTTCAAACAAGGACTCCAAATTGGCGCATTTGAAGTTACTTCTAGTGACCAATTAAACCAAACACACCTAAGATTCTCACCCGATGCTACAGTTCTAGGTGATCATAGTTTCAATGTTAAATCAATCGAGATTTTGGCAAAACAAATCAAAAAAGAGTTTATTGGTTTTCAAGTTTCGGTTGTCTCGAGTCAATAGTTAAAATGAGGTCATTATGTTATTAACAGCAGTTTTAACACCCGCCGAAGAAGGCGGCTTTGTCGCTTTCAACCCAGAAACAGGGACTACAACTCAAGGCGAAACGGTGCAAGAAGCGGTTGCCAACCTTAAAGAAGCCACTGAACTGTATCTCGAGGAATTTCCAATGATGATTACGGCTCATCCACTTGTGACCACGTTTGATGTAGGTCATGCCTAAATTTCCGGGTTTATCAGGACAAGATATGGTTCGTGCGTTTGAACGTATAGGATTTGAAGTTCTGCGTCAAACAGGTAGTCATATCATCATGCGTCGTGGTGCTTCGGGTTGTGTTGTGCCAAATCATAAAGAAGTTAAAGTTGGAACGGTCAATGGTGTTTTGCGTCAGGCTGGTGTATCGGCAGATGAATTTTCTAAAGCCTTGGGAAAATGAGGGGTGTATTTCTGCCCTTACTGATTTGGGAAATTGGCTTTTTTATTGACTGCGGCTTTTTCTACAATCTCGAGCAACCTTTTCAAACGGGTTTCCTCGCGTTTAGCAGTGGACAACCAGTACAAAATGCCTTTTCGTGCCGATGGCGCAAAGCCGTCCCAATTGGCTCGAGCTGTGGCATTTGCATTGAGCATGAGCATTAAATCATCTGGCTCGAGTAAGTCCTCAGCAGCATCGTAAATTTCCCAAGCGCCATTTTTCTTGGCAATTTCGATTTTCTCAAGTCCAGCAGCAGTCATTAAGCCACCAGCAATCAATTGCTCGACTCGGGTTTTGTTCAGTCTTGACCAAGGCGATTTGGGTTTACGGGTGGTGAAAAGCAGCATGTGGCGCTCAAAGTCTAGTTTTTTTGGCAGAGAATCTATCCAGCCAAAACACAGGGCTTCTTCGACGGCTTCGGCATAGGTCAGGCTTGGTTTACTGGTCGCTTTTTTATAAAACACCAACCAAATGCGTTTTTTGGTTCTGTAATTTACCTCGAGCCACACTCGCCACTCGGCTCGAGATATTGGTGTGAATTGCTCGGTAGAATCAAGAACATTTGCCATTTCAAAAGTATAACGGCTTAAATCTTTACAATAAATACCCTCTTCGTGTTACGCTGTCTGCGAAATGAAACGATTCCTTATCAGTGTATTTGCGCTGCTCGTAACCAGCCTTGTTTTAGCAGAACCCACACAGATTCCAGACTCGAGTTTGTACACCATGATTCGCGGTGCATTTGTGATTGAAGGTTATAAACCAGATGGGGATAGTGTGCGGTTTATTGCCGATGACATCAAAGATTGGGATTTACTCGAGAATGCAAAGAGTATTTACCAAGAATACTTAGACACCCCGCAGAACCAAAAAGAGACCAATCCAGACCAAAAAAACAGTGTGCAACTTCGTTTTGAGGGTATTGACACACCAGAATTTGGCGATGGGATTGAACGCCAACCACTGGGCAAAGAAGCACGGGATTTTTCATTGCAATTTCTGGGGTATCAACAAATTGAATTCACACCCCAAGGTAAACAAGTTCGCCGCGCTAATCCAAATCGAACTCGAGGGGTGCTGCTGAGTCGTAGCGCTCCAAGTGGGACTCAAGGTCGCCCTGTGGTTTATGTTTTCAAAGAATCAGATTGGGACTTTAGCCAAGCCAAAGAAACCCTTATAAAACCCATGTGGCTCGAGAAAACCCTAAATTATGCGTTAATGCAAAAAGGATTTGCTTTTCCAGAGTATTATTTGTCTTTACCTGCCAGTCACCGTGAAGTTTTCAAACAAGCTGTGTTTCAAGCCAGAAAAGATAAACTGGGGATTCATTTGGTGGATCAATCAGCCAATTTTTCAGCAGAGAATTTTGTACAACTTACCGAACAAGGTGAACTGATTTTCCCCAAATTGTACCGACGCTTAAAATCATACTTTGCGGCTCGAGACGACAAAAAAACCAGTCTTTCGTTCTTTGACTTTTTACGCCAAGGCAAAGTTGAAAATGACCAATTGATTTATGCAGGTAGACGCTTTAAGCTCACCGATTTTCTGGTGCAGAAAGGCAATGAATTCTGGTTCAAAGCCGATTTGAATGAAATTGTTTTTGAGCAATAAGGGCTACACATCCACCATCAATTTTTTTAAGCCCCGAATCACAAAACCCATGTATTCGAGAGGTTGCACTGGAATACTGTAATTTGGAAATTTTTCTAAAAACATCCGCAAGGCAACATCCATCTCGAGCCGAGCCAAAGGCGCTCCAATACAGTAATGCGTACCGAGTCCAAAAGTCAGGTGCATATTCGGTTCTCGAGTCAGCATAATTTGGTCCGCCGCTTCAAATTTATTTGGGTCACGGTTGCCACTGGCATACATCAGTGCTAATTCCATACCTTTTTTGAGTTGCACCCCAGCAAATTCCATGTCCTCAAGAACCCAGCGCTCAAACATTGGCAATGGCGTGTCAAAACGCAGCAATTCGTCCACCGCACTTGTCCAGATTTTGGCGGTGTCTGGTTGCGAAACCGCCGCGACCAATTCGGCTTTGGCACTTGGGTGATTGTGCAGTGCCAAAAGCGCACTGGATAAACCATTGACAGTAGCTTCATGCCCAGCATTCAAAAACAAGATGCAGTTGGCAATTAACTCGGCATTGGATAATTTGTGTCCAGCCTCTTCAACTTGCACCAATGCAGAAATTAAATCATCCTGTGGCTCGAGCCGGCGTTGACTCGCCAGTTCTTGAATGTAGCTCGAGAATTCGAGAACGGCGGTGTTCCCAGCTTCGGCAGTGGCATCCGAGTAGCCAAGTTCGTAGAGTTTGACAATCGCTGCACTCCACGGGCGGAGTTTATGCCTGTCTGGTTTAGGGACACCTAGAAGTTCAGCTATCACCGTTACGGGCAACGGCTCGGCAAAATCATGGACTGCATCAAAAGTGGAAGGTAAATCTTCGAGACTTTCACGTACCAAATCTTGGATTCTCAGACGCAGGTTCTCGACCCTCGAAGGCGTAAAGGCTTTCTGCACCAAGCCTCGAATTCGCGTATGCCCGCCGCCTTCCATATCCAGAATATGATGTTCTTGAAAAGCATCAAAGGCGGTTAAACGCGGGTCTGGCGGTGGGAAACCCAGTTCGTCTCGAGACAACACATGAAAAATGCTCCGCCCAAGGCGTTTATCACGCAGGAGTTGTGAAATATGGTCATAACGCAAGACAAAGACTTTTTTCCAAGTGGCATCATAAAAAATGGGTTGAGAATTGCGGAGTTCTGTAAGTATTGGGTAAGGGTTACGGATAAAATCGGGGTCGTTCAACTCGAGATGGTGGGTTTGCATGGCTCGAGTTTACAGGGTTTACTTAATTAGCGGTTTTCCATCCAATGTCATAGCTCGGAATGTCGAATACTCAGAAGGATATTCCTGAATTAGTTTTGCTTTTATTTCTTTAGCAGATTCTTGGGATAAGTCCGTAGCTCGCAAATAAACAGATACTTCATTTCTTGTTGGTAGAACTTTGGGCGGTTTTGCATATCCCAATCGCGCAATTTTCAGATTTTGAATTAATACCCAATGATTGAGAATAAGTTCTTCTGGTTCTTCCATAACCATCGAACTTAACCCAGAACCATAATTTGGGTCGTTCCACACGCCAAGATTGTGAGGAATAGTTGCCCATTCTATACCCGTAAAACTCTTACTATTGAATTGATATGGTACTAGAGTTGGTATTTGCTTACCTTGACTATCTCTATTGACTTTTACATTTAATGGTTTATCTGGGCTGTGAATTACAGAATTAATTTGATGATATTCGACTCCGTTTTTCCGACTTTTGGTTTTTGAAATTCCAGTCCATAATAGTAACTCAATTGAAGTTGGATTTTGGATAGAATCAGGAGATGTTGGGAAATACTTATCGGGTGAATTTGAAGCCATCACATACCAACTTGATAAAAAAGGTGTTACATACAGAATTTCAATGCTTCTTGAACCACGAGGTAAACTAAGACGAAATTTGTTATAATTTGCTCGCTCAACAAATTCCTTATCTGCTCTTAAAGTGTAATCCATATCTCGAGAGTTGAGTTCCATCGCAGCTATTTGTGTACTTCCCCAAAAATAATCCCAACGGTGCTGCCATACCCACCAACTCGAGATTCCAAGCAGTGCAACCGCTACCAATACCCAGCCTAGGCGGTGGGTAAACGCATGACCTAAAAGCGCCCGATTGGTACTAAACGCATCACCCAAGTCTTTAATCGCTAAATACTCGGCTTCTTCTCGAGTGTGACCTTCACACATCAGTTCTTTAACGCGGATATTCAGATTAACCCTGATTTCGGCGGCTGTGTCTATGCGCTCGAACTGCGGCAAGCCAGCCGTGGCGCGGCGAATGTATTTGTCTATGGCTCGAGTTTTCATATTGCTCCCATCAGGCTATCCAGTGCTGTTTTTACTTTTGTCCACTCGAGTTTTTTCTTGACCAAGGCGCTGCACCCGTCGTCGGTTAGCACATAGTATTTGCGTGGTGCGCCGCCCGTGGTGCTGGGTTGCCATGCGCTGTCTATCCAACCCAGTTTAACAAGACGGTGCAGGGCTGGATACAAACTGCCTTCTTTGAACTCGAGGGTATTGTTGGTACGGCTTTTAACTTCTTTAATGATTTCCAGTCCATAGAGCGCTTCTTGCTCGAGAACAGCAAGGATCACCAAATCTAAATCGAGTTGTTTTTGGTTGGTGTTCATGAATTGACTATAGTGTCAAATAAGTATCTTGTCAAATAAGTTAGCTGAATCCCTCTAAATTGGCTATACTAAACTCGTGTCTAGACTCCAGCAAACGGGGTAAAAAAACCGCGCTAAAAACGCTGACTGTTAAAGGCAACTCGGAAACCACAAATTTTAGCAAATAAATCCATGAAGCGAAACACTGCCGTTATGATAACACGTCAATTACTTGACTTTAATTTCAAACAATTTATCCCAGAGCTTACCAGTCACAAAAATGCGTTTGCTTTTGGCATCATAGGCAATTCCGTTTAGCACTGCATCCGAGTTACCAAATGTGGCATCTGGGCGCAAACCCGCCAAGTTAATAAAGGCTTTGACCACACCAGATTTTGGGTCAATTCGAGCAATTAAATCGGTTTGCCAAATGTTTGCCCAGATTTCGCCTTCAATCCACTCAAGTTCGTTCAGATTTCTGATTTCCGAACCTGCATTACTGACTTTAAGGCTGCGAATCACCTTAAAAGTGTTCGGCTCGAGGAAATAAATCTGGTTTGTACCGTCGGATAAAATCAGTTCTTTGCCATCAGTGGTTAAGCCCCACCCTTCGGTTTGGTAGCTGCGTGTTCCCTCAAGCTTAAAGGTTGTGGCGTTGTAAACAAAGGCTTTTTTGTCTGTCCAGGTCAGTTGATAGAGTTTATTGCCAAGCCAAGCTAAACCCTCGGCAAATACCTTGGAGTCCACGGGAATGTTTTTAAGCACTTGTCCCTCGAGCGTGGTTTCACGCAGACTGCTTGTGCCGTATCCGCCACTGCTTTCAAAAAAACCCTTGCCATTCCAGACCAAACCTTGGGTGTAGGATTTTGGGTCATGGGCATAGGTCTTGACAATACTGTAACTTTGCAAATTAGCTCGAGGGGCTTGGGCTTGTGAACTCGAGACCAACACGGCAAAAAGCAGCACCCAAAATTGTTTCATGCGGGTAGTTTAACGCTTTGATGCTGTTGATATGTGAACCGTTCTTAAATAAAACTTGCCGTTTCGACGTATTCACGCAAAGCTGGCAAGTTGATTTCGTATTCGCCACGAGTACCCACTACCAAGCCAAGGTCACGCAGTTCGCCAAGCGCATTGGTAACAGTCACACGGGTGCTGCCAACAAAAGCCGCCAGTTCTTCGTGGGTTAAATCGAGTTTAAGGTTGGTCTTATCAGCAATCTTTAAGCCAAAACGCTCGGCAAATGCCATTAACGCCCCACCGACTCGAGCTGTGACGGGGGAAGTGGTGGCTTCAAGTTGTGCCTCGAGTTCTTGAACCCGTTGGGCTAAAACCCGAGCCAAGGCAATGGCAATGGTTGGTTGTTTGGCGGTCAGCTCTAGGATTTTATCAATGCAGACTGGGCTGGCAATTACTGGTTCGGTCAGGGCAACTGCATCGGTGGTGTGGCGTTCTTGACCACTTAAAAAGCTCTCGCCAAAAAAATCCCCGGGTCCTAAGACCGACAAAATCCGTTCGCCGCCGTCCGAAGTTGGGGCAGTGATTTTGACTTTGCCTGAATGAACAATAAACAAGTCGTCGGCACGGTCTTGGTAACGATAAATGGCTTGTCCTTTTTTGAATTTACGCGGTGGACATAAACGTTCCAAAGTGGATTTGTCTTCGGGTGTGAGGTATTGCATCAGTTGATGATTGGCTGCGATCACTGGCATGGGCTTATTCTACTCTTTATTTTGTAAAGTCAAACGTCTTAAGCCTTGACTACGCCATTTGGTTTAGACTGCTTGCCATGCGGCGAGGAATTTTATTTGTTTTGTCTGGTGCAAGCGGGGTTGGCAAAGGCACGGTCTTATCCTATGTGCTAAGCCAAGACGATAACTTGTACTTTAGTGTTTCTTGGACAACCAGAAGCCAACGCAAAGGCGAAGTGGATGGCAAGGATTATTTTTTTAAGACTCGAGAAGCCTTTATTCATGAACTCGAGACGACCGGTTTTTTAGAACATGCCGAATTTGTCGGTCATATGTACGGTACACCTCGCCGTGCAGTCGAACAGCAACTCGAGGCTGGCAATGATGTGATTCTCGATGTCGAACGCATTGGGGCGCTTAACGTTAAACGCCTGATGCCCGAAGCGGTGCTGGTGCAACTTGTTCCGCCCAATTTATCCAAACTTCGTCAGCGCTTATTAAAACGCGGCACAGATGCTTTGGATGTGATTGGCAGGCGGCTGGCTCGAGCCACTGAGGACATGCAGTATTACCATAAGTTTGATTATGTGATTGTCAATGATGAACTGTCCACCGCCGTGGACGACCTAGAAAGTGTTTTACGTGCCGAGCGCCTTGGAACAAGCCGAATTGTGCCTGGGGAATTTTTGGTGCATTCAAGCCAAGACCCAGAACTCGAGCCAGAACTTGATGCCTTAGAAGAGCGCATCCGTAACAGTGGGCATTAAGTAGTCCTATGGATTGCCAATGCAGGAAAAGAAGGGGCGAATCTTGTGTTCGCCCTGCTGAGAGTTGGTTCAGAATATTTTTAGCTGAGGTATTTAGCTACCAGATACTTCACCCAAAAACCGAGTCTCGAGCGGTGATTCAACAAGGCGGTTACGTCCCAAAGTCACATGGTATGCCTTGGCTGTTGGGGTAGAAGCCACTGCGCCAATGTACTCACCATTGACAAAATGGACAGCCGCGTGGTCATCGGCAGCAAAACCAGGGCTGATTTTTTGCGCCCGTAAGAATTTTTCTAAAATTGGTTTGCGGAAACGCTCGGTGTCATAATGCGGAGTGAACGAGCCGGGTAACCAACCCAAGCCATTCATCACCCCAAGTGAGCGCCCCATAGAATCGGTGGTGAACTGCTCAAACCAACAAATCGCACCCGCCGAAACGCCCGTAAAGACCGTGCCAGCTTCGTAAGCCTGCTTAAAAATCGGCTCGAGTTCCCACGCCTGCCAGAGTGCCAAGGCATTTTTGGTACTGCCACCCGAAAAATACAACACATCAGCACTTAAAATCATGTCCTCCAAGTCTTCTGCCCAGTCCTCGGTATGAAAAAGCGGTAAATGCGAGGCTTGGCAATTGAGTTGTTCAAAGGCTTTGTAAAACCGCTTAATGTAGACATCGGAATCACCTGCGGCAGTCGAGACAAAACAAACCCTAGGTACTGCCACTTCCCGAGCCGAACTAGCCACCTCGAGAATGTACTGGTCTAGCAGCAAATTACTCGATTCTTGCGAAAACCCACCGCCCCCTAAAGCAATAATTTGGCGCTTAATCACACTAGAAGCCGTGACCATATCCCAAGAAGCCACTTTAAGCAGCGCTGGTGGTACAAATGGCAAGGCATTTGAGGCAGCACTCAACATGTTCTCCTCGAGTACAGACTTAAATTCGTTCTCAAGACCAGACTTAGATTCGTTCTCGAGTACAGGTTTAAGGGTTAAATCGTTGCTTAAAATTGGTGCGGATTCCTCTATGGTCTCCATAAGTTCGGGCAAGGCTGGGGTTTCGAGCGCTATTTCGGTACTTGTTGCAAAATCCATAGACTCGAGTGCTTGGACAAACGATTCTGGTTGCGTTATTTCGGGAACTTGAATGGATTCAATAATTTCAGGCTGCCTAGGGAATTCTGGCTGGACTGCATCAACCAAATTTTCTATTTCAGATAAGACTAACCTAGAATTATCTTCTTCAATCGTCTCTGGTGCTAAATTCGTAAAATCAATGGTTTGATTGAAGTCTTCGTTTGTTGGTATCTCAAGATTCGCTTGTGGCTGGGATAACACCGCCAAAGCAGGAGTTTGATACGAAACCAAGTTTGAGTCATGGGTAAAAGGTGTCTCAAGCAAATCGCTAATCAGTAAGCCCTCGGTTGAATCATTTGGCGAAGGTTCTACATCTGGTTTTTCTGGTAGCAAAATTGCTTCAGGCATGACTTCGACTTCAGCGACCAAAACTTCGGCTGTGACCTTAGCCGATGGGTCAATGACATCGGCTATAAGATTTGTCTCGGCTTTAATTATTGGGATTGGGTGTAGAACTTCTAAAATGGGTGTTATTTCGCTAGAAATAGGTGGTGCGTCTTCAAGTGCTGGAATTAGAGTGATTTCGTCAAGTTCACGAATTGGTGTTACTTCGTTAAGCACTGATATTGGCGTTGTGGTTTCGACCACTGGAATTACAGTTGTTTCAGGCACAAGAACAGTTTCAACTTCTGGCGGCACTTCTTCAAATGCCTCATCCATCAGCATTGAATCCGGAATTTCTTCGTCTCGAGGTTCTATTTGGGCTAGGGAAGTTTCTGCTGCATGACGCACAGGCTCGAGGTCTGGGATTGGGGCTTTTGTAAATTCTGGCTCGAGAAGTTGACTCCCTAAAGACTGGGCTGGAATCTCAGGCATTGGTTGTACAGGAATCTCAGGGATTACTTGTGCTGGTAATGGTAAACTTGGCTCGAGATTTTGTTCTGGCGCACGGTTAAACAACCGAGAAAGTACCGAATCGGCAGGAACAGCCACAATCCCCGACAAGCTCGAGTTCGGCGAAGATTCTTCGGTATCAAGGATTGCATCTGGCGGCAAATTTAAGGCGGCGAGTGTGGCGCGGCGTACTGCTTTTGTCCCACCAGCAGTCTGGTTAATAATGCCCATTGCCACGCCGTCGCCAGCGTGAATCATGCCCAACAAAACAAAACCAGTGTTGATAAAAGAGGACTGATAATTAGCGGCTTCGACCCCCGCTAAATCCATGACCCGCCGTGCCAAAGCTGTAATCGCGGGAGGAGGCGCATCTCTTGAACGATCAAACCGCCCAATCAGTTCCACCACGCGGTGTCGTGCAGCCTCTAAGGTCAAACCTGAAGCATTAAGAACCACTGCCGCCGTACCACCTTCACGCAGTAAACCCAGCAGCAGATGCTCAGATTCAATCACTGCATGACCTAAGCGGTCTGCTTCTTCACGGGCGTAATGGAACACCAAACGCGCACGGGCATCTAAACGGTTCATGGTCATTACAGATAGTTTACGTCATTTGGCGCAAAAGAAAAGCACAGGCTAAGCTCGAGCCGACTGAATGAAGGCAATTCCTTTCCAAATTCGCCAAGTTTTACCCTGCAATTTTCTCGAGAAGGCGGTTTTTAGTTGTGCTGTAGCATTAGATTGCCTCAAGTCGAATCGGGGTGTTGTGGAAAATACTGCCTCCAGCGATGTCATTGACGGCTTGACTGGTCAGGGTATTGATTCCTAAACCGTCTGGAGCGTGTTTTCCCCACCACGTCCCCTCAACAATCACCACCCCTCGAGAGGTTGCGTCGGTGATTTTGGCTTGGCGGATGACACTGCCTTGCTGGCTGACCAGCCGAATCAGACCGCCGTCTTGAAGATTAAATTTTTCAGCATCGAGTGGGTGAATCATGGCTTGAGGTTGGTTTTCCTCGAGTTGCCGCAATTTTGGTAATTCGCCGTAGGTACTGTTCAAAAAGTGATGGGCTGGCGGAGTCATCAGTTTTAGTGGAAATTCGGTGTTGGGTGCGTCTTTGGGGGCAATGTACTGTGGGGCTGGGTCTAAGTGTAGTAATCCATCAGCCGTAAAACTCGAGCCGTTAAGGTAGGGCATAAATTGTTCTGGAACGTTTAAGCGCACAAAACCATGTTCTTGAAGCGCCTCGAGTGAAATGCCTTTGATGAACTGATGCTCACTGTTCAGGAGTTCCCTTGCTAGAGTCTCAGTGTCCCAATACAAACTCGGTTCGGTCAAGCCAAGGCGCTTGCCCAATTCGCCAAAAATCCAAGTGTTGGAACGCGATTCAAAGTACGGCTGGCAAGCTGCCTCGTTATAACTCAGGTAGTAATGCCCATAGGCGGTGTACAAATCCTGATGCTCGAGAAAAGTTGTGGCTGGCAGTACATAATCAGCAAGTTCGGCAGTTTCGGTCATGGCATTCTCGAGAACCACAGTCAGTAAATCTGGGCGCTTAAATCCAGCAATAACACGGCTCGAGTCTGGTGCAACCACCACCGGATTGCAGTTATAAACAAAAAGCGCCTGAATGCCGTTTTCTGGTTCTAAGGCAGTGCCTAATTGATTCATGTTGACTTTGCGGGTGCTGGGTTTAATCAAATGCGCCGCCCCAAGTTTAGTGCGGTTGAGTTGAAATGCCCCACTGGTACTTAAAAGCGCTCCGCCTCCAAGATGTTTCCATTGTCCAGTCAGAATCGGCAACATCGTCACGGCTCGTTGGGCGTTGCCGCCGCCTTCATGCCGCGTCATGCCATAACTGGTGCGAATAAAAGAGGGGCTTGTGTATGCGTACTCGAGGGCAAGGGCTTCAATCACGCTGGCATCTATGCCTGTTATCTCTGCCGTTTTCTCGAGTGTCCAAGGCTGCATTGCTTCTTGGTACGCCTCGAAGCCTCGAGCATTAGCGCTTAGAAAGTTTTGGTCGTGCAAATTCTTTGAAATGATGATATTGGCTATACCAAGCGCCAAAGCCGCATCTGTTCCGGGGCGAATCCGAATGTGCTGGTCGGCAAATAAACTGGTTTTGTTCTGGTACGGGTCTATGTGAATAATCCTTGCCCCATTTCGCCGAGCGGCGGTTAAAAACGGGGTCAAATGGCTGTTGGTGGCTAAGCTGTTAATTCCCCATAGTAAAATCAGTTTGGCGTTAGGGACATCTTCTGGGTTTGTGCCAAACCGTGCCGAGCCGTAAGTTTGCGCCCAAGCCTCGCTGCCTGTAGAAGCACAAATCGTCTCCTCGAGTTCAATAGCACCTAATGCTCTAAACAGGGCATGGGCATGCGTTCCCTGCATTAAGCCCATCGTGCCAGCGTAATGATACGGCAGTATGCTTTGTGCGCCGTACTGCTCGAGAATGGATTGAAGTTTTGAGGCAATTTCATCCAGCACGTTATCCCAAGAAACCCGAGTTAAAACCCCTGCCGAATTGCGACGCAAAGGAAATTTGGGGCGTGTCTCGAGATATGCCCGTTCTGGATAGCGATACGTTTTGCTGCAAGCAAATCCCTTGGTGACTGGATGGTTTGGGTCGCCAGCAACCTTAACGGCTCGTCCATGCTCTAAGCTGACCAGCAATGAACAGGCATCGGGGCAATCAAGTGGACAAGTCAGACGAATAGTTTCCATTATCTTTAGCTTTTTGAAAGTTTCTGATAGGTCAGCATCGGCTTTTTGGCTGCCAGCACTTCGTCCAAACGCCGCACCACAGTGTTATACGGCGCATTCTCGAGCCAACCCGCATTGGCATTGGCTTTTAGAAGAATTTCCTGCATTACCTCGGCGAACCTGTCCATGGTTTCTAAACTCTCGGTTTCGGTCGGTTCAACCATCATGCTCTCAGAAACCACCAGTGGAAAGTAAACCGTCATCGGGTGAATGCCGTAGTCTAGGAGCGCCTTGGCAAAATCTAAGGTTTTCATGCCCTTGGGCGGCACAGCTACAAATTCGTGCATATTGACTCGGTTATAGGCAGTTTCAAAACCAATTTGCTGGAATTTGACCCGCAAATAATTAGCATTTAATACCGCCATGCTTGAGGCATCGTGTAGCCCTTCTGCACCAAGGCTGCGAATATAAGTGTATGCCCGTACTAGATTGCCAAAATTGCCATAGAAACTCCTGACCCGTCCGATGCTATGCGGACGGTCAAACTCGAGAACAAAGTTATTGGCTGCCCTTGCAATGATTGGAGTGGGCAAAAATGGCTCGAGGTGGGCTTTTACCCCGACAGGACCCGTTCCAGGACCACCGCCGCCATGCGGCACGGTAAAAGTCTTGTGCAAATTGAGGTGAATCACATCAAAACCCATATCGCCCGGACGCGCTCTGCCCACAATTGCATTGGTGTTCGCGCCATCGTAATAAAGTTGAATTCCAAGGGCTTTGGCTTTCTGGCTAATCTCGAGAATCCGCGTTTCAAAAATTCCCAGTGTGTTTGGGTTGGTCAACATGATGGCAGCCACATTTGGGTTAAGCGCCGCCTCGAGTGCCTCAAAATCCACTTCACCACGTTCGTTGCCTGGAACTTCGACCACGGTAAAGCCAGCCATGGCAGCCGTAGCAGGGTTTGTGCCATGCGCCGCATCTGGACAAATCACAATTCGGCGCTGCTCGAGTTCGCCTTTTGATTCAAAATACTTACGAATCATTAGGATGCCTGTAAATTCGCCGTGCGCTCCTGCGGCTGGTTGCAAGGTAACGGCATCCATGCCCGTAATCTGCCCGAGGTCGGAAGCCAAATTAAACAGCAATTCGAGCGCCCCTTGAGCCGTGCTTGGGTCTTGGTACGGATGCAAACTGGTGAACCATGCGGCAGCAACTTCATTGACCTTTGGGTTGTACTTCATGGTGCAACTTCCAAGCGGATAAAAATTGGCATCGACACTCATCTGACGGTTGGCTAAACCCGTATAATGCCGCACCAAATCGAGTTCGGACACTTCTGGAAGCGGCAAACTCGAGACCCGCAAGTTTTCTTCGCCCAGTAACTCCCCCAGCTTCACGCCTTGGGCTTTGGCGGCTTGCGGCGGAATCACACCACGCCGACCTGTTTTAGAACGTTCAAAAATAAGGGGAAAATCGTTGCTTATTTTGATGTCTTGTTTCTCGAGAACTGCATTCATAGGTACACCTCTTTATTAAAAACCTTCACGCCAGAGCTTCCATTTACGTTCCGACCAAGCCTCGAGTTGGGCTTTGCGCTTGACTTGCAAATACTGTAAACCATAAGTGATTGCCGTAGTAATAGAAAAAATCGTCAGAAACGTAATCATTCCAAAAGCCGTAGGTGCAATCACTTTGCTATCCATTGCCAATAAAAAAACATTAGCCAAAACAAAAAACCCAATCGCAAAAAATAAACCATTACGTCGCCATAAAGAACGTGCGCTCGAGGCAGCCGTGGTGGGTGGCATCGGCTCGAGAATTGGTTTAGAGATTTGCTTGGCTTTTTTAGACATTTAAGACCTTCACAGAGCAGCTACGATTTGTTTTGCAACACGTTTCTTTTGGATTTTCGGAGATGTTTTTTTGGTAACAGAAGGTTTCTTTGCCGATACTTTTAATGGTTCTACCCTGTTAAACACCGAATAAATTGCCGGACGATACCTTGGTTCAGGGATTTCATGTCCTTTTTCCTTTGCAGCCTCGAGCCAAAGTGCTTTGGCAATCTCAAGTTCCTGTAAGGCTTCCAATGGCGTGTCGCCCAATGCCGAACAGTAATGAAAGTCGGGTAAGTCAGCCACCCAACAATTGCTTTTTTCGTGAAAGAAAAGGTTGATATGGTAATCCTTCATTTTACACCATCCATGCTCAATTTCTTAGACATAGTTTAGTCTAAAACCTCCAGTAATGCCTGCTCGAGTTTGGCGATGTCACCCGAAGTTGTTAATTCAGTTGCCGCGAACAAACCAGCATTGCCAAACCCATACTCGAGCGGAATTGGGACACAGCCATGTACGCCTTCGACGGACAATGCTGCCCGAATTTCTACGGCGGGCTTAGGAAGTTTGACTACAAATTCGTTCAGGTATTTGCCTGTTGTGATTGTCTCGAGACCAACCCGATTTAATGCCGCCTCGAGTTCTCGAGCTATAACCGCACTGACCGTTGCCACTTCTCGTAAGCCGTTCGGTCCAAGCGAAGCCAAGTAAATTGAGCTTTGCAACGCCATCAGTGCATGGTTACTACAGATGTTGCTTTTGGCTTTAGCACGGCGGATATGCTGTTCTCGAGCTTGCAAAGTTAAAACAAAACCGCGCTTGCCGTCTACATCCTTGGTTGCTCCAACAATCCGCCCGGGCAACTGGCGCATCAGGGCATCTTTGACCGCAATAAAACCATACGCAGGACCACCAAAATTTGCAGCGTTGCCAATCACTTGACCATCACCGACAGCAATATCTGCGCCGTACTCAGACGGGGCTTGCACCACTGCTAAGCTAAGCGGGTCAACTACGGCGATAAAAAGCGCCCCAGCCTCATGCGCCTTTGCCGCCAGCGCTTTCATATCCTCGAGCGAACCAAGAAAATTTGGATTCTGCACAATCACCGCCGCAATGTCTGGCTCAACGGCTTGCGAAATGGTGGTTGTCCCCTCGAGTTCAAGATTGACCAATTTGGCATCCACACACTCGAGAAACGTAGCCAGAGTCTCGCGGTACTCAGGGTGTACGCCCCTTGAGACCAAGACTGTACTGCGGTTGGTTTGGCGCATCGCCAGTAGTGCCGCTTCTGCTACAGCCGTCGCGCCATCGTATAAACTCGAGTTGGAAATATCCAAACCAGTCAGGGCAGCAATCATGCTCTGGTACTCGAACATGGCTTGTAATTCGCCCTGCGAAACTTCGGGTTGATAGGGTGTGTAAGCGGTCACAAACGAACTCTGGAAGGTCAGTGCATTGACGGCGCTTGGCTGGAAATGATGACGCATTCCTCCACCCAGAAAACTTGGTGCAGCCTCGAGACTGGTATTTTTGGCTGCCAAGCCCTTCATATGCTCGAGAACACCGTGTTCGTCCAGACCTGCTGGAATATCAATTTTGGGATTACGAATCTCGAGCGGTAAATCATCAAAAAGCGCGTCTACGCTCGGGACACCAATTGTTTTTAGGATATGGGAAATGTCTTCAGGGGTGTGTGGCGTGTATTTCATCGGTTTTCCTTTGGGGCAACTCCCCCTCGCCTTAGGCTCGACCCCTCCAAGAGGGGTTCAAAAGTCAAGGTCTGGTACTTTAAGCCCCCCTCTTGGAGGGGGAAACTCGAGGAACGAGAGTGGGGGAGTTGTGAGGCATTGCTGTTTTTCTTCTAGCCCAATCTGCTCTTACGCCTCGGCTTCGGCAACTTCTCGGTAGGCAGCAGCGTCTAGCAAGTGGCTCGAGGTGTCAGTGACACGGACTTTGAAGAGGAATCCATTGCCGTAAGGTTCGGCGTTGATGTTCTCTGGTTCATCGGTCAGGCTCGAGTTAATTTCAATCACTTCACCAGAGACAGGGCTGTAAATATCCGAAGCGGTTTTGACGCTTTCGACTACGGCGACAGCTTCGTTGCTCGAGACGATACGCCCAACTTCGGGCAGTTCGACGTAGACAACATCGCCGAGTTGGTCTTGGGCAAAGTCGGAAATGCCAATGGTGGCAATGTCGCCCTCGAGTCGGACGTACTCGTGGGATTTGAGGTATTGCAGGTCGGATGGGATGTTCATGATTTACTCCTTTGTGATTATTGTCAAGATTTGAGGTTTTGGTACTTTGCAGAATCCTTAGATTTGAATTGCAAATTAACTATCAAAAATACACTAAGAACTCAATCCGGAGAAATTCTTATTTGATTAATGATTGGAGAAAATTCGGCTAAAATATTTTCATTTGAAAAACCAAAATAACGAAGAGTCATATAAAGAGATATGATTGCTCCGGGAATCCAATATTTCTTTTCAGCTATAAAATCCGCTACGTCTTTCGGATTTAACGCACAATATCCAAATTCTGATACTTTTTTTACTGATTCACGAGGTGATCTATGCCTGCCAATATCTTGATCAGTTTCACAAAGGGCAATAATATCAAAACTATTAGTCAATTCCATTCTGCAAATCCCAAAAAAACTAAATCTTTCTTGGTTTGGTAAATCAAGAAACTCTATATTTTGTTCTTCCACTAATTCATTTCGAGCAGTAACATACGCACTAAGTTTTTTGTATTCATTATGAATATGCTTAATAGGATCAATATATCCAGCAGCAGCAACATCCCATGCTTCCGAATAGGTGGAGTTGCTCTCTCCTCGTTTTTGAAAGGCAATAATTTTTTGATTAGATTCTTGAAAGACCAAACAAACTCTAACTGCTAATGAATTGACTATATGTTCCTGCATGAAACTTCTTAAGTTGGGAAATGCTGGAATTCTACTTGATAAATCTGTAATAAAAAAATTATTCTTCCCTAAAATTAAATGTAAACTACCGTTTATTTCAATAGGTTTGTGTATTAGTCTCGGATACTGATTATTGCCATCTCTCACATTTTGGTTTGCCGAAACAAATTTCTCGTATTCAATATACTCCTTGTTTTCTGTCAATATCTTTTCGAGAGTTGTAAAAAAATCTTTTGAAGCTTCTAATGTTGCTGTATCTTCAAGCATATGAAAGATTAGTTTATTATTCGACTCTACTCCGAAATCAGTGTAGATATGTTGATTCGGATTTTTGAAAGCAGTCTCGGGAAACACTTGGCATTTTGTATCAAAATCACCAATTTTGATACTTGGAGTGTAACCAATTAGCTCAATAAAACTTTTTTCTTCGTTTTTCGGCATAAAAACATCGAAAGAGTCTGCCATTTGCGATTTTTCTTTTATCCAACGTAACTTTTCGCTAATAAATTCAATAAATAAGGAAACTGCGTTTGCCGAATTACTTACAGCAGTATCTTGAGTACCGTTTTGAGCGAAACCTTCAACTTTATCTTTCCCTGCGAAATCTGATATTGCCTTCACCACAAAAAAAGGTATGTCTTCAACCACGGCTACACTTGCAAAGCCTTCGCTTTCCATTTCTACAGCTTTTGCTTGCCTTTCAACTTCACCCATTTTTGACTTTAGAGCTTTGGAAGCAACTATTTTTGAACCTGATGCTATTTTTTCAAAGTGAAATCTAGGCTTTTCACTCACTTCCTTATTTCTCTCTTTGATGAATTCTTCACAATAAGACTTAATAACACTAAATCTACTCTCAATGACTCTTGCTTCACTTTGTTCTGAAATTTCATTTTCAACATCTAGAATTTTTTTGTATTCATATGCGTAAATACTATCAGAAAAAACAACATCGCCTAGCTGTATAGACTCACTTAATGAACCTGCAATCCCACTTAAAATTAACAGTTGTGGTCTGCCTTCTCGTAATAATTGAAGTGTAGCCATTGCTGCATGAACACTCCCCTGCTTTAAGCCTTTGATTGCTAAAATAGTGCAATTGGAAATCTCTCCAAGATACCCTATGAAAGTTTGTCCGCCCCCTGCTATTTCATATTCATAACCTAAACGATGTTCAGTGTAACCAGATTTAAATAAACCTTTGATTGCATTCAATTCACGCGTAGTTGCCACAACAATTCCTACCTCATACCTAATCACAAAAATCTCCTTTAATCTGATAGTTGGTTTTTGCTATGAATATGTGTCTCATGATTTCCAAGGGCGACGCTGAATGGAATTGTTGAAGTCGGTCATGTCTGTGTCGTTTGGTGCGCCTAGTTTCTCGAGAATATCAATCATTTCTAATCGTTTTGCCTCGCCATAATCTACTCGAATATCCGGGTAATCGTGTGCTTCAAGTACCGAACTTAACCATTCAAGGTCGGCTTGGGTCATGGTTTCTATTTTCTCGAGTAACTTATCTTTGACGCTCATGGTTTCACCTCGTTGGGAACTCCTCGAGATACAGCGTTGTTGCTTCTTTTAAGTTGTCAATCGCTTCTTGTACAGTTTCTCCTTCGGTGGTTGTGCCTGTTTCTGGGTTAAAAGCAATAAATCCTCCTTCTTCGGCATTGGTTAAAACGGCGGTTAATCGCATATGGACTCCTTATCCCTCCAATCCTAATTCTCCTCGAGCATAGGCGCGTAGTACGGTGCTGGCATGATTTTCTCCTTGTTCAAACAAAACAATGCCGTCTCGTTGGACTTCACTTGCTAAATACGAATTAGGGTCTCTGTATCGACTTTCGGGTAATAACAATACATCTAATGGCATCCAGTATCCTGTTTCTCTGACTGCTTCTCGGGCTTTCATGGCAGGCTCGAGTTTTTCTAAGGTTTTGCCGTTCCACTTCCAGTCTTCATCTCGCATGACGAGTAAAAAATCCAAGTCGCTGTCTTGGGTCGCTTCGCCTCTAGCGGTGCTGCCAAATAAAATCACTTGCTTTGCGCCACTGGCAATACCCATGACTCGAGCCATGTTTTGGAGTTGTGCTTGGGTGGTATTTTCCATAAAGTAATCCCTCTAATTTTTTAATTCGCGTCGCTCGAGAGGTATTTGGCTACGGTTTTACTTTTTTCGCGCATGACCATCGAATCGGCATAAAGGTCGGCTTCTGCGTTTTCTCGAGCATCTTCTGTTTTGGCAGTTCGGATTTCGGCGATACGGTTTAGGATGCGCTGTGCGGCGGTTTCTAAGTCCTCGAGCAGTCGGGCTTTGGTGTTCATCATGGCTTCATCTCCCTTCTGGTAATCTTTTGAGTTTTTGAGTAATATCCCTGCGCCAAATCTTGATTTCGTGTTCCCAACCTTCGATTAAAATGTAGTCAGGTTGGTCGTTTCTGAGTTCATCAGCAATTTTAAGTTCGTGTTCGGCAATGCGTTCTAGCATACTCGAGATTTGTTTGCGCTTCTTTTTATTTTCTCCCATTTTACTGCCCCGGGCTGCTTCTCGAGATAAAGACTGGCTCACAAATCTCGGCTTCTACATCTGAGCCGCGAATCTCGAGGTGAACCCTTGTGCCAAAATCCAGTTCTTTTGGTAAATATGCCAGCGCTATGCCTTGTTTCAAACTTGGGCTTTGAGTGCCACTGGTGGTTTGCCCAATCACTGTTCCCGCTAATTTAACATCCATGTGTTCCCTTGGGATGCCGCGTCCAATCATGCGGATGCCGCGCAGCATCTTGGTTTTGGGTTTAGCCAGCATCGCGTCGCGCCCAATAAAATCTTTGTATTCTTTAGAAACCCAAGTGAACGGTGTCTCGAGCAGGTTGCTGTCATCATTCCACTCATGCCCATAAAGCGGTAAACCCGCCTCGAGCCGCAGCGTGTCGCGTGCGCCCAAGCCGCACATTGCAAAACCAATTTTGTGCAGTTCTTTCCATAAAAAAGCGGCTTCCCTTGGGGCGCAAAAAATTTCAAAGCCGTCCTCGCCAGTATAGCCAGTTCGTGCCATCAGCACATCTATACCAAAGAGTTTACTTGGGAAGACACTGTTTTTGCGGTAGCTCTGTAAATCTGCACTGGTTACTGGTTCGAGCAATTCGGCTGCCATTGCGCCTTGGGCAGCAATCAGGGCGTTGTCATCAGAGCGGTTTTCAAAGGTCACATCAAATTTTGCGGCAATCTGCTCAAGGTGCGCCCAGTCTTTTTCGACATTGCTGGCATTGACGACAATCATAAAGGCTTCTAATTCGAGGCGATAGACATAAACATCATCCACCACGCCGCCAGATTCGTTTAGTAAAATACTAAATTGGGCTTTTCCTGTTTTGAGTTTGGCTGCGTCGTTGGCACAGGCGTACTGCAAAAACTCGAGGGCTTGTTTTCCGCTTACAACAAACTCGCCCATGTGCGAAACATCAAACATCCCAGCCTTGGTTCGCACTGCCGTATGTTCGGCAATGATTCCAGCGTACTGCACGGGCATGTCCCAACCACCAAATTCGACCATCCGAGCGCCAAACTCGAGGTGAGTGCCATGAAGTGGAGTCTGTTTTAGGGTTGTCATACCATCTATTCTAGCAAGACTCGAGGCGTTATGATTGCGTTTTGTCCTCGAGTCTTGACGTTGAGTTTTTAGTTGTTGCGTTGAACCTTATCTTTTTGCTGTTTTGTTGCTTATTGGACGATGGTGATACTGCCTTTCATTGTGCCGATGCCAATGCCGTGGAAATCACAATTAAAATTGAATGTTCCAGCACTAGCAAAGGCAATAACTTGGTCGGTGGTTGCTCCAGTTTTACTTTGTCCAGCACCGTTTCCAGATAAAGGGTGTCCTGTTCGGGCTTGGATGGTGATTGGCGTTCCGACTTTTAAGGTGCAGGATGTGGTTAAGTAGGCATTGGCTGTGCTAGAAATTTCTATTGTACTTGGGCAGGTTGTGCCGACTGGAAGTATGGTTGGATTGTTACAACCCAGTAATGCGGTTGTACCGAGAATAATGCCGATGATTCGTTTCATGTTGTACCTCCGGTTAAAGTATAGTCCTTATGCGGCTTTGTACGACTTGCGATTTAACACGTTTTTTGTTTAAGCTCAAACCATGCCTGTTTTGGATGCAATAGATAAGAAAATTCTCGAGGTGCTGCAAAGCAATGCCCGAATTGCCAATACTGACTTAGCCGATGAAGTTGGGCTTACGCCTGCGCCGTGTCTAAGGCGGGTGCGGCGGCTCGAGGAAGAAGGGTTCATTTTGGGTTATACAGCCCTGCTGGATGCTAAAAAAGTTGGTGTGGGTTTAACGGTTTTTGTGATGGTCACGTTAGACCGCCAAACTAAAGGCACTTACGATGATTTTGCCACAAAAATGCGTTCTCGAGCCGAAGTTCTCGAGTGTTACCTGATTCTTGGCGATAGAGATTTTTTACTTAAAGTCTGTGTGGCAGATTTGGAAGCCTACCAAAAGTTTTATCTCGAGCATCTGACCAGAATTTCGGGAGTGCGGAATATCAACAGTATCATCGCGGTTTCGGAAGAAAAACGCAGCACGGTTTTGCCTATCTGAGGTGACTCTCATGATGCTGGCTGCTAAACTACGCAGGTGCAAAGTCAGACTCCTGAAGTTGGTTCTCAAATCCTCGATGCGGTCGCGCCGTACCTTGGGCAAATTTCTTTTGGTGGTTTGGCTGGTTTTGCCACGGGTTATGCGATGAAAAAAATTGGTAAAATTGCGCTTTTTGTGTTCGGCACAATTTTTATTTTATTGCAATTGCTGGCTTACCTTGGGATTATTGAAATTAACTGGTTGCGGGTTCAACAATTTGCTGAACCCGCCTTGCAACGTCCAGCCCTCGAGACTGCGCTAAATGGGGTAATGGGCGTATTGACCAATAACTTGCCGTTTGCTGGGGCGTTTGTGCCTGGGTTTTTATTGGGCTTAAAGTTCGGTTAAATGTTAAATTCTGCTGGTAGTTCAGAAGTTGCGTAAAACTCGAGCAGATTGCCTTTCCACTCGAGTTTTACATAAACTTCGAGGGCATGAAGAAAAAGGCGTTTTTGTCTTGCGACTCGAGCAAAAGCCCTATTCCAAGCAAAATTCCCGTAAGTTGCATCGCCAATCATTGGAAGTCCTCGAGCCGCAGCTTGAACCCGTAGTTGATGGGTTTTACCAGTTTTTGGTTTGAGTTCAAGCTCCGAAAAAATCCCATCCTCGAGTCGGGTGGTACTGACCAGTTTTGTTTCGGTTAAAGCGTTGGGTTTGCCCCTTGCAATCACACTGCCAGTCCCGTTTTTCTCGAGCCTATCTTGCCAAGTTTCTTTTTTACTGACTGGACTACCAAACACCAGAGCGCGGTAAGTTTTTTGTACGGTATTGTCCTCAAAGGCTTTTTTGATGGCTCGAGCCAATGCAAAATCGGTGCAGCCCAGAATCACGCCACTGGTTGGGCTGTCTAAGCGGTGCAGCAAGAATAACTCGCCGCCGTGCCAATAATAACGCTCATGCTCGAGGTCGTAGTTACAAGTCAGTAAGGCTTTTGGGTTGGCTCGAGTCTCGTTTGGATGCGACATGATGCCATCTGGTTTGTGCAGGGCGATTAAACCAGTCTCGAGCGAATTAAGCAGTGTTACATTTTGTCCAAGTGGGAGATTCATAAAAAGCGACGAAAATCTTCAACTTTATAACCCGCAGCTTTAATCAAACCACCCATTGTCATTGCATCTATTGGATTATGGCGAGGAATGATTAGGGTGATCAATCCGTTGTACATGATGGTATGTTTTCCTTGTCTCGAGACCCAAAAACCAGCTTTTTCAAAGGCTCGTATGGCTTCTAAATGATGAATTCCTGGTAATTTGGGCATAAATTAGATTGCCACTTCGATTTGCCTTATAAAACTTGGTTCAATCACAGGACGGTTTCCTGTTTGCTCTTGGGTGAATTCCAAGTATTCTTGAATGGCAATTCCAATGTTTTCTAATGCTTCTTCTTGAGTTGCACCCTGAGACCAACAACCAACCAAATCAGGGGCTTCGACTGCAAAGCCTTGGTCAGATGGATACAAAATAACGTTGTATTTCATGCTTAAAGTATAGCCTTGACACCTAGTTTTGTCTATCCTCGAGCCGCCGACTTCCCGTACCGATTCTCGACGTATTCTGCCACCATGCCCATAAATTCCTCGGCGATGTGTGCGCCCTTTAAGGTCGTGACCAACGCCCCATCGCGGTAGACAGGAGCTTTTGGTTCTTCGCCAGTACCGGGTAAACTAATGCCAATGTTGGCGTGTTTAGATTCGCCAGGTCCATTGACCACACAACCCATCACAGCGACGGTCATGTTTTCGACACCGGGATGGGTTTTTTTCCATGTGTTCATGTTGTTATCTAAACTGGCTTGAATATCTTGGGCGAGTTCTTGAAACAAACTACTGGTGGTGCGTCCGCACCCGGGACAAGCTGTGACTTGCGGACTAAAAAACCGTGCGCCTATGGCTTGTAAAATCTGTTTAGCAACTTCAACCTCGAGTTTGCGGGCTGCACCGGGTTCTGGGGTTAAACTAACCCGAATGGTATCGCCAATGCCTTGAGCCAATAACGGCGCGAGGGCGGCACTCGAGGCAGCAATGCCTTTTGTTCCCATGCCAGCTTCGGTCAAACCAAGATGCAGTGCATAATCACTAGCCTCAGACAAACGGGTGTAGACATTCCAAAGCATCGGGGCATTGGAAATTTTGGTACTGATGATAATTTTGTCTTTGCTCAGTCCGTAATTCTGTGCCATTTCAGCACTCGAGATGGCGCTCTCAAGCATGGCGTTAATCATGATTGCTTCGGCACTTAAGACACCACCATTTTTGGTGTTTTCATCCATCATCCGAATCACCATTGCTTGGTCTAGGCTGCCCCAATTGACCCCAATTCGCACTGGTCGGTCAAATTCTTTAGCCACCTCAATCATGGTTCTAAAGTTATCATCGTGTTTTTTGCCGACACCGACATTACCGGGGTTAATTCGGTACTTGGCAAGCGCTTGAGCCGTTTCTGGGTATTCGCGCAGCAAAATATGCCCGTTGTAATGAAAATCGCCCACCAAAGGCACAGGATAGCCAGCATCTTCGATACGCTCTTTAATCTCGGGAACTTTGGCGGCGGACTCTTTGTTATTAACCGTTATACGCACAATCTCCGAGCCAGCCGCCGCCAGTTCAATCACTTGCGAAGCGGTTTTTATCGCATCGGCGGTATCGGTGTTGGTCATGCTCTGCACCACAATCGGATGGTCACTGCCCATTAGAATTCCGCCAATGTTCACGGCAACGGTTTTACGGCGTTTAATCTCAAACATGATTACAGTTTACTAGGGAACTTGCGGGTAGAGTGTCACGGATGGAATCTAAAGAGATGCGATTTCCGCCTTATTTGAAAATACAAGTTTTGCGAAAAGCAAGGTTTGTTTGGATGCCACTTCACCATCCTTGGCGAATTTTTGGACAATACTTATTTTTGCCGTATTCGGTGTCTTTATATTCGGCGGTGTTTGGTTTGTCGGTTCAAGAGGTCAAATTTCAGTATTTTAATAAACCAATTGTTGGCTGGGGTTTCACTGGCAAAATTGAACGCGTTAAAGATGGTTTGTTGTTTTTGTGTATGCTGGATTGGACTGAGTTCCCAAATGACAAATTGGCTCGAGAATTAACCAGCACATTGCAAGAAAAACTTGGAAATGGTTGGACTGTTTTGAGCGCAGTTGCAGTGAATCATGATTCAAGTCATCAAATTGCCCTCGAGACAGTGTAGAGTTTATTTATGAAAGACAACCTGCCCCAAGGTGTGTACCGTAACGATTCACCAATTACCGAAACAGCCGATGATGTCCCGCCCTTAAAAGCAGACATGAAGGACTTTTTGGCACTGACTTTAGCCGCCTATAGTATTATTTTGCCTCATGTATTACTGGTGATTGGTGGAATTGTGGCGGTGTTTTTCTTGCTTAATGTACTTTTTAGTTCTGGGCGATAGAATGAATTTGTGATTAAAGCGATTTTATTTGACCTCGACGAAACCCTGATTTTAGATGAGCCTGTGGTGCTTCATGCTTTTTATATTACGGCGCAAACTGTCACTCGAGACAAAGCGCAAGCCTCTGCGCTGGCTCTTGCCGCCGAAAGCCACGCCAAACGCCTCTGGACAACCATTCCGCCGCTTGCCCTCGAGTACGCCAAACGCATTGGGCATGGTGCGCTCGAGGGTTTATGGGCTTCATACAACCCAAGTCTCGAGCCAGAGCGGTTATTAGAAAAAGCCATGTCTGAAATCAAAGTCATGTGTTGGGCAGAGGCACTCGAGGAAACCGACCTAGATGCCGATGCGGTAGAACTTTCTGAACGTTGGACAGCCTTGCGCTCGAGATACCCGCTTTATCCCGATGCCGATGAATTGTTCTCGAGCTTATACGGTCAGTACAAACTTGGCATTGTCACCAACGGAATTGCTGGGTTGCAACGCAAAAAATGGCATGGTTGCGGACTCGAGACTTGGTTTGATGCAGTGGCGATAAGTGGCGAAGTCGGCATTGGTAAACCCGAAAAAGGTATTTTTGAATGGGTTGCCAACGAACTCGAGGTCAGTTTAGACGAATGCGTCATGGTTGGCGATAATGCAGACCGAGATGTTCAAGGCGGAATCAATGCGGGTATGAAAACGGTCTGGCTTGACCGTGGCTTCAAACCAAAAACTGTGAGCGCTGACCTCGAGTGTAAAAATCTACTCGAGATTCTGCCATGGCTCGAGTAAAACAATAACTAAAGTGTGACCACCCAATCTTCAAACTGGTATTCATGAAAAGAATACTGATGTGCGGACTGATTGCTTTTGGCATCGTGGCTTGTTCAACCCAACCCAAACCCGTTAATAGCGTCTTGGGTTTACTCGAGGTACGAATCGAAGGCGGCGATGGAGTTCCCGCTCGAGCTTCGGCAAATTTTGTTGACCCTAGAAGACCTTCTGGGCAACTTGGCACGCAAGCCTTGACAGCATATCCGTATTACACCAATCCCAACCTTGTGTTTGACCGTAAAATTGTGCAATTCACCGACTCTAACGATTCGGCAGCGACTTCGGACATTACGACCACAGGAGCAAAACGCAGCATCACCGCCATTTTTAAGGTGACTAATAACACCAGTCTTACTTTTGATAACCTAACACTGGTGGCGACAGCCGTACCCGGTACAACCGTGGCTGGTACGGGTTTTAGTGTGGTGCAACGCGGTGATGGTACGGCGGTCACAGACCCGAATGTGCTGCACCGAATCATTCCAGATGTTCCTGTGGCGATTCAAGACCTCATACCTGTCCCGATAGAACAACGTTATCGCAGTTTTCAAATTATCGAACAAAGCGAAACAGTTACACTAAAAACTCAAGCTGCTGCTTTTATACCGCCGTTGCTGGTGCAGCCCCTCGAGTACGGTTTTGTGGCAACCAATTACCCGACTGATTTAAGCGCTCGGCTTTTACCTCCTGGCTCGAGTGCTGATATTTCTTTGGCGTATCAATTGCCAAAAATCAATCCTCGCAGTGCTAACCCATTTGCTTTCAGTATTTATTACTTGGTAGTCAATGATTCTAAAGGCATTGTCTCACAAAGCCCAAGTGAGCAAAAAGATGATTATGTACCTGTGCAGTCAGTTCAAAATAATCCAGATCATCCAATTCGCACACTAGATGGCACAAAATTGCACCGTTATCGTTTTGCTGAACCACGTTGTGGTATTCGTATTACTGATGATGGTAGTAACAAAAAGTATTACTCGACAACTCGAGGTATCTCGAGCAGCCCGTGGTTTGCAGAACTAAACCAATTGAATTGTAACTTTGGGGCTTCGGGGCAACGTTCAGAACAATTTAGTATTCCAGCCATACCAGTAGATGTAGCTACTTTTGATGGTATTACCTATGTGCTAGGCAGCATTGGCAGTAGCCCAAACCGCAATGCCGTCATTTGGGCGGTCAATGCCAATGGTCAAAATTATAATTTGAACAACTCACCTTTCCCATACATTCTCGATTTTGGTGGTGATGATACCCCAAGGGCAATCCGCACTGATGGCAATGGAAATATTATTGTCTACGCTGGTGTTGATTTTAATTTGGGTGTGGCGCGACTACTGCCAAGTGGTGCTTTGGATACCAGTTTTAACAGCACAGGTCTTCGCATTTGGGACGCAGGGGGTTCGAACATCGCTCGAGCCATGACCTTAGATGATGCTGGTAAAATCGTGGTCTCGAGTACCACAGGTGGTATTTGCAGTGTGGCTCGATTCACCACTACAGGTGCTTTCGATACGACATTTGATATTGATGGCAAAGTTGCCTTACCCGCCTCGAGTGTTTGTACTGAAATGATTAACGACCCCGGCAGTAACCCAAATAGAATTGCCGTGGCTGGGGCATCAAGTAATAGTTTTGTCTTCACTCACTTAAATAACAATGGTTCAATCAATACCTTCTTTGGCACAAATGGTATCGCCAGCGTGACCATGGGAACAAACCCAGTCATGAATGACTTGAAGGCTTATCCCAATGACGATGGCGCGAATGTCGGGAAAATAATCGCTGTTGGCAGTGTTTTGGATAATAGCAATCCTTCTAATCCTCATCAAAACATTGCCATTGTTAGATTAAATCTTTTTGGCATTCCAGATACAACTTTCTCGAGCGATGGTATTCACCTCGAAGACCTAGGTTTAATCGCAGCAAATCGAGAAGATACAGCCAGTGGTGTAATCCTAATTAATAACCAAATTTATGTTCTAGCGACCGCTTATATTAGTCCCAATAATCAAAGCAGTTTTGCAATTGCTAAATTCACCAATACTGGTGTTTTAGACACAACCTTTAACGGTACAGGTAAGAAATTACTGCCTCATTTATACGGCGGGTACGAACAAATGGTGGTGGCTGTATTTAGCGGCGCTGACATTTTAATGGCGGGGAAACTCGAGAGTTCTACTGTGCCGTATGGCTTTGTCTTACAAAAATTTCTGATTGATAACTCTGGTATTTGAATCCATATTTTCAACTCTGGTATTTGAATCGGTCACTTGGTATTCGCCTTCTCGAGTCACAAAGGAGATTTATGAAAAAGAAGTTATTGATTTTAGGTTGTGTCTGCATGATGTTCCTCGGTCAAGCCCAAGCCAAACCAATGGACTGTGATGGAGCAAACGCATTGGCTGTTCGACTATACAAAGCTGGACTCGTCTGGATGGCTGATGCGATGTTTAGGGCATTAGACGAACGAGGTTGTTACGACGGAGGTGGCTTGTAATGCCATCAGAACCCACGGCAGATTTATTGCTCCCAGAATCCCAAGTAGATACATTGCCGCAACAACAAGAACCCTACACTCCGCCGCATCTCGAGCCTCAAGAACAGTATGTGCTGGTCACAGGACTGAGTATCTAATGACAACCAGTTGGACTGAAAAGCTATTTAACCAAGCCTACGTGAATGCCGAAGGGTTACGGCATTCACGTCAAAGTACAAGTAGCCAGTCTGATTTACTACTGCGTTTACTGGACTTAAAAACCTCAGATACCATTCTTGATTTGGCTTGTGGGCATGGGCGGCACGCCCTCGAGTTGGCAAAGCGTGGATTTACAAATGTGACAGGACTGGACTACTCCGAAGCAGCCCTAGACCACGCTCGAGCCGAAGCTAAAAGCCGTTCGTTAGCCCTCGAGTTTACAAAAGGCGATATGCGAACCCTCGAGTTTAACCAGCAGTTTAAGGCTATTTATAACTTGTACAATTCGATGTTTTACTGGGATGACACCACCCACAATACAATCCTGCAAGGGGTTTATAAGGCATTGCAACCAAATGGATATTTCTTACTTGAGGTTTATAACCGCGATGCCAAAGTATTAGAAAAACTGCTCGAGCAGCACTGGTTTTATGGTCGTTGGAAAAGCCTTAAACGCCAGTTAAGTTTAGTAAAAAATCGTTTACTACACACAGATTTGTACACCATCACCACCTCGGGGTTTGACCTTGAAAAAGGCGAAATGCACGGAAGCAAAAAAATTTGCAGGCTTGGAAAAACACTGCAAACTGATACTTTTGCGGTACGCTTATACACCTTAAACGAATTAAAAACCATGCTTGTAGCCAACGGATTTATTGTCGAACAAATCGTCTCTAGTCCCGACGGTGGAAGGTTTGTACTCAGCAGCCCACGTTTAATTATTATTGCTCGAAGAGGAGACCGCCATGAAAAAAATACAACTTTTAGCCAGTAGTTTTGTGTTCTTAACGCTTGCTTATGCCGAACCTGTATTGCCAAAAGCCTGTACGTTACTAACTGTCAAAGAAGTCACCGCTTGGTTGGGGACTGGTTTAAGCCCACAAGAAAAATCTGATAAAGCCCCAATCACGAAACCTGGTAGCAACCAAGTGACTGGTACTACCCCCTCGAGTAACTGCGCCTATATGTCACAAAATATTGGTTTGAATCTCGAGGTGGTTGCTTTTGAATCAGCCAAAATCGCTTTGGAACAAGCCAAAGCCCGACAAGAAATCATGAAATTTTCAATGCCGAACGTGAAAATTGTGCCACTGGACAGCCCTAGCGCTGGGGCTTTTACGGTGGAAGTAATGACCCGTTTCCCAACCACGATCCTTGGATTTACTAAGAAAAACATTGGTGTTTTCATCACGGTTTATCAAAAAAATAAGAATTCGCTCGAGGTGGCTAAAGCTGCTGCGAAAGTGATTTTTTCGCGCTTGCCATGAATTAATTCAAAACACGCTGTTCGGTCATAAAAGTTTTCATATCCAGTGGTAATTCCTCGCCAATCTCGAGGTAACGTTGCCGAATGGTTTGATACGTGCTTTTGGCAATGTGTGGCTGGTGGGTTGAGGCTTGTAACAAAAGGGCTAAAGCATCTTGGTCATAGGGTTCCATCTCGAGCAGAATTTGGCATAATCGAATGGTTTCTATTGGGTCAGTGTTCAAGGAGTTCAAAGCAGCACTCAGGAGTTGTTGCAGCAATGCACCACGGACAATTCCAAAATAACTTTGTCCCATGCCTTGTAAATACGTGCCACGCCAGAGTTTGCTGTTGGGCTGGGTAAAAAGTTCGTCAAGATCGCTTTTGGCAGCCCCTAGTCTGTAACCTCTGGCAGTGCTGATAATGCAGTCTGAACCGAATTTTTCTCGCAGGATGTAAACACTTTGTTTTAAGGCATTTTTGCCTTCGGCTTCGGTTAATTCTGGGTAAAGCGCATCGAGCAAGTCTAAATGATTACTTTCGGATTGTTCGGCGGCTCGAGCCTCGAGCAAGTAAATCAGTATCTCGAGACGTTTTTTGGCACGGTAACGGATTTCTATGCCATTTTGAATAATTTGAATTGAACCAAGAACATTAAAAATAAAGGTTGGGGCGCTGGAAAGGTTTTCTGAGGGTAATAAGTTGGCGTTTCCTAAATCAATAGACGTTATCGGAAATTAGGATAAACTATTCGAGTGCTGCATTACGACAAACTCGTCAAGAATAAAACTCGCTTCTTAGCCTTGACTGGACTAACCAAAAAAGAATTCCAAGCCTTACTTCCATACTTTCAAGAAGCGTTTACAGCGAGTCTGCCAAACAATAAAACACTTGCAGGACAAAAACGAAAGCGAGCTATTGGAGCAGGCAGAAAACCATTCCTCA
>JANNVX010000101.1:0-27694 GCA_031414595.1 Deinococcales bacterium | reverse complement strand
TTATGCCACTAAACGAAAAGTCGCAGATGACTTCAAGGATTCGATGCGTATTGTGTTTGATAAGGTCATGCCGCAATGGAATTATGTGGCTAAACCGACTTGAGGTGTAAATCGGGAAGTTATTTACGGACAAATCCTTAGCATAATGTACAAAGTCAGGGTCTGTGGTTAAAATTGGGACATCAAAACGTGTCGCCATGGCGCAAATAAGAAAGTCCGTGACTGAACCCTGAATTCCTTTGGCTCGGCATAAGTTATAATACTTTGCCGCTAACACATGGTCTTCGTGGCTCGCAATAACCAAGGGCAAACTCTGGGTCAGTTGCTCTAGTTTTTCAAACTGTGCCAAGTATTTAATGCCCGAAAGTAACTCTTGGCGAACAATTCCAAAAAGCACCAACTCTTCGCGGTCTATCAAATCGGCAACTATTTTTGCAATTACTTGATTTTGATTTTTTGAACGCCTAAAAAACATTGAAAGTGCTGAGGTATCTACAGTAATCATACTTTTTTATGATGCAACGATTTCGGGTTAAAATCATCGTGGAAATCTATTTGCCCTTGTAATTCAAGTAGTAGTTGTTTTTGACGCACTCGAATAAATTCACGTAAAGCCTGATTTACAGTTTCACCTTTAGATGGCAAGCCAGTTAAGGCTTTGGCTTGGTCTAATAATGTTTTATCTACTTGAACGGTTGTCGCCATACTCAGTATGTTACACAAAAACTATTTGTTTTTCCTGTACTCGAGACTGATTCAGATTAGTGCTTTTTTGTCAGTTGATGCCATAAAAACGAATACTCGAGGGCTAATTTTTTGGCAGATTGTGGATTGTTGGCTGCGCCAGCGTGTCCACCTTCGGTGTTTTCAAAGTACAGTACCTGATGCCCCTGTTCAAGCATTTTGGCATACATTTTTCGAGCATGACCGGGGTGAACACGGTCATCTCGAGTGCTGGTGGTGAACAAAATCGGTGGGTAGGTCTGGTTGGCAAAAACATTGTGGTATGGGCTGTACTTTTCTATGAACGCCCAGTCGTCGGGGTTGTCTGGGTCGCCATATTCTGCCATCCAAGAAGCGCCTGCCAGTAAGGTGTGGTAACGCTGCATATCGAGTAATGGCACAGCGCAAACCACTGCTCCAAATAAATCTGGGCGTTGGGTGAACATCGCTCCCATCAGTAAGCCACCGTTGCTACCACCACGAATTCCAAGCTGCTGACTCGAGGTGATTTTTTTAGCAATTAAATCCTCTGCCACTGCAATAAAATCATCAAATGCCTGTTGCCGATTTTCCCGCAGGGCGGCTCTGTGCCAACGCGGACCGAATTCACCTCCGCCTCGGATGTTTGCCAGCACGTATACCCCGCCTTGCTCGAGCCATGCCATGCCTAATGAAGCCGAGTAGTCTGGGACTTTAGAGACTTCAAAGCCACCATAACCAGTCAGTAAAGTGGGGTTTGTACCGTCTAAAACAATGTTTTTACTCGAGATTAAAAAATACGGAATTTGTGTACCGTCTTTAGAAATAGCCCAGTGTTGTTGAACTTCTAAATGACTGGTTTCAAAGTAACTTGGTGAAGTTTTAATAATTCCAAACTGACTCGAGCCTACCGCCCCAAGCATCAGCGTACTGGGTGTTAAAAAACCAGTCACATTCAGCCAAATATCATCGCTATTAAGGTTATCAAAGGCTGTCACATAAATGGTGCTGTTGGTTGGCGCATTGACCACTTCGGTATGCCAAGTCCCATGCTTAAACTGCACTGAAAAGATTCGATTCTGCACATCCTCGAGAACATTTAAGACAATAAAATTTTTAGTCAGGGTGTAATCGCCTAAAGCACTGCGTTCAGTGGGTTCAAACAGCACCGTCCAGTTGGCTTTTCCAGCAAAGGCTGCCTCGAGACTCGAGACCAATAAAGACCCTTGTTTGTAAGTCACACTGCCTGTTATCCAATCCTCGCGTAATTCGAGCAGTAACCAATCATGAAATGTTTCTGCAACAGCACTGACAGGTTTCTCGAGTTGGCTCATGCCTCCGTCTGAACAGAGCATGTAATTATTGGTGTAGAAATCCAGTCCTTGGAAAATAAAAATTCGGTGCGGTGCTTCTTTTTGGCGTTGTACAAAAGCAAAAACCTCCTCAACTGCCCCTGCAAAAACGGTGCTTGCCGATTCGAGTGGCATACCTCGTTTCCATTCTTTGATAAAACGAGCATACCCAGAAGTATTCAGGCTACTTTCACCAAAATCAGTGCTGACATAAAGGGTATCTGCGTCAATCCAGACGGCTCGAGACTTGGCTTGTGGTAAGTAAAAACCATCTGCTACAAAGGATTTGCTACCCAAATCAAATTCGCGCATCGTGTGGGCATCTGTGCCACCATTGGACAAGAAAATTAAAGCCCGAGCATGACTAAAATCTTCAAAAACTGCATCGTGCCAAACCCAATTTTTGTTTTCTTCAAGGGATAAGGCGTCAAGGTCAAGTAAAACTTCCCAATTCGGGGTTTGGGTTTTATACGACTCTAAACTTGTGCGCCGCCAAATGCCCCTGACTTGGTTGACATCGCGCCAAAAATTGTACAAATAACCATCTTGAGCCATCACAAACGGGATTTTCTCACTCGAGTCGAGCATCGTTTCAATCCGAGAGCGCAAAGGCGCATACATGGGATTTGCCTCGAGTTGTTGCTGGCTGACTGCATTCTGGGTTTCTACCCAAGCAAGGGCATCAGTGCCTTCGACTTCCTCGAGCCATTGGTACAGGTCTGTGTTCACAGAGGCAGTATAAACGAGACATATGCGATAATGGGCAGATGCAGGTTTTTATTGGCACTGGCGGTTTTTCTAACGATGATTGGGTTGGAATTTTTTATCCTGAGAGTCTGAAAAAGACCCAATGGCTCGAGTTTTACGCCCAACATTTTAACACTGTAGAAATCAACAGCACCTTCTATGCCGTACCCGCCCAAAAACAAATGGCAAACATGATTAGCCGTACCAAAGGACAGATGATGTTTTGTGCCAAACTGCATAAGAGTTTCACCCATGACTTTACTGCCACCGCCAAAAGTGCCTCTGAATTCAAATACACCATGCAGCCGATGCTCGAAGAAGGTAAACTCGGGGCGCTGCTGGCACAATTTCCGTTTTCCTTTAAGAATACCTTTGAGTCTCGAGTCTACCTCGAGCAACTTGCCACTTGGTTTAGTGGGTTTCCTGTGGCAGTCGAATTTCGTCATGTCAGTTGGGATAAACGGGCGGTCTATCAGTTCCTAGCCGATTTAGGATTGCAGCCTGTCAGTTTGGATTTACCGAGTTTAGCCGGATTACCCGCCCCAGTCTTGCGCCATGACAAAAAGGTCTATTTGCGGCTGCATGGACGAAACAGCGCCAATTGGTTTGAAGGAAAAGACGCAGCCGAACGACACGATTACTTGTACACAGTGCCTGAACTCGAGCCGTGGGCAGTGGTGCTAAAGCAAGTGCGAAATGCTCAGACCTATGTTTTTTTTGAAAACACCACCAGAGGACAAGGACTGGAGAACGCCCGAATGTTCAAAGACTTACTCGAGATATAGCGCAAGTCCTTAGCGTCGTAAATTCTCAGGGATGCTGTTGCCGTGCGCCTCAAGTAAATCATCCACCATGTCATGAATTTGTTGTAAGTCCAGTTCGGCGGCGGTGTGTGGGTCGAGCATCGCGGCGTGGTAAATATGCTCACGGTTGCCAGTCAGAACCGCCTCGGCGGTCAGTTCTTGAACATTCACATTGGTTCGCATCATGGCTGCTAAATGCGGCGGCAAAGCCCCTATTTTGGTCGGTTGAATCCCGTTCTTATCCACCAAACATGGCACTTCGACACAACACCCTTGGGGCAGATTATCAATTAAACCATTGTTCGGCACATTGCCATAAATCACCCTTGGTTGCCCAGTGACGTGGCTATGAATAATTAAACTGCCATATTCGACACTGCGTTTGACCTCGAGTTTTTCATCTTTGTTCTCGAGCCGCCTTTGTAAATCCTGCCACTTAGCAGTGTTTAATTCACAACGCCGAAGGTACTCCTCGATGGGGATGTTAAATTGCTCGAGCAACTCTGGGCGATTTTTCTTGATAAACCACGGCACATACTCGGCAAAATGCTCTGAGGATTCAGTTACGCTATAGCCAAAATGCCTAAAAACTTCGTAACGCACATGGTCAGTTAAACCCCAAGGCATATCGGCAGAGATACGGTGGGTAAATTTTCCTTTTTGTACAAATTCACGCACCTTTGGGTATAAATCCTCTATTAAACCGTTTTTATGGTGCTGCTCGAGTTTAAGGTAAAACGCCATGTGGTTAATGCCCGCTACCAGATACTTGACTTCTTCGGGTGGCACACCAAGGTCAGTGGCAATTTCTTTGGCGGTGTGCGGTACGCTATGGCACAAACCGACCAATTTAATCGGGCTGGCTTTAGCTAAGGCAATACAGTTCATCGCCATTGGATTGACATAGTTCAGGTGCAGCACATCGGGGCAGACCTGCTCCATCATACGGCTGTACTCGAGCAGTACGGGAATGGTACGAATCCCACGCATGATGCCACCAATCCCAAGGGTATCGGCGATGGTTTGTTGCAAACCGTATTTTTTTGGAATTTCAAAATCTATGACGGTGCTGGGTTTATAGCCGCCGACTTGAATCATGCTGATGGCGTAATTTGCCCCCTCGAGTGCCTGTTCTGGGTCGGTGGAAACACTGATTTTTGGTTTGACGTTTAAGGCTTCTGCCACTTTATGCGCCACAATCTCGGAGGTGTGTAAGCGTTCAGGGTTAATGTCAAACAACACAATTTCGGAATTCTCGAGTTCGGGATAACTTAAAATGTCACCCATTAAGTTCTTTGCAAAAACAGTGCTGCCAGCCCCAATCAGGGTAATTTTTGGATTCATGGTTTGTTCCTCTTTAGGTAGTTTATCAGATTAGACTTCAAATACGGCTCGAGGAAAACCCGATTCCTTTACGGCTCGAGGAAAAACCCGATTGCGTCCCATATTCTTGGCTTCGTATAAATGCACATCGGCAAGACTGAGCATCTGTTCATACTTTTCAAAACCAAAATCATCGCAGAAGCCGAAACTGGCTGTGACACGCAAATTTGGCTCGAGATGCTGCCAAGGTTCTTGTTCAATTTTTAAGCGAAAACGCTCACAGATTTCAAAAGTGACCTGCTTATTTGCGCCGACCAGCACCAACGCAAATTCTTCTCCACCATAGCGAGCCACAAAATCACCCTTGCGGCACTGCTCGAGTAAAATCGCCCCAATGCGTTTAAGCACCGCATCACCGAGCGCATGAGAAAATTGGTCATTGATCGCCTTAAAATGATCCAGGTCAAACAAAACCACACTAAAAGCCTGTCCTGAGCGTTTTGCTAAAGCATGGGTGCGTTCTAAATGCAGCCCCAATGCCCGCCGATTGGCGACCCCTGTTAAACCATCGGTCATGGCTTGCTGCTCGAGTTGCTGATTTAAGCGGGTTAAAGTCTCAGACCGTTCGCGTTCTACTTTGGCTTCTAACCTTGCCCGCTCAAGCTGCATTTGCGCGGCTAAGGCTTCGGCGCGTTTGCTCGAGGCTTGGCTTTTGACCAGATTATCAAGTTCAAAGTGCTGACGCTCATGCCCCAAGGCTGCTTGAAAATTGCCCATAACTTCAAAAATACTTGCCAGCCGAGCATGGGCTTGCGACGCATGTTCTTGAAAACCGACCGCTTCGGCTTTCTCGAGCGATTCTTTTGCCAAGGCAAGCGCCCGAGGATAATCATGTAAATCCTGTGCAATTCGCGCCAGACTGTGCAGCGCATGGATTTCGTTCCAAACAGATTTTAATTCTTTGGCGAGTTGTAAGGATTGTTCAAAGTAATCCCAAGCCCTGTCCAACAAACCATCTTCTAAAAACATACAAGCAATGGTACGCAGCACATGGGACTGAATATCCTTGCTGTTTTCTTGAATTGCCCCTTGCAGCGCCATAGTTGCTTCCTGCATGGCACGCGCCCTTGTTTGTTGCGCCAATTCGGGTTGCTGCTGTTGGCGCTGCTGACCAGCCAAACGATCCAAAGCCAGCGCTAAATTAGAACGAAGATGATGCACTTCGGATAGGTCGTTTAACGATTCGGCCACTGGAATCAATTGGTCATAGACTGCAATGGCAGACTCGAGTTGTCCAAGCTCGGTTTGAATCGAAGCGATATTGCCTTGCAGTACCACCCGTTCGGCAACCGAATCACAAATCGCCAAAGCCTTGGTAAACACCTCCAAAGCCAAATCATCATTGCCATAATCGTACTGCACTCGCCCAACAATTCGGTAGGCTGCGACCATCACCTCCGCAGCCTTGGGCAACAGTGGACTGAGCAGTTCCATGGCTTCATCGGCATAGAGTAGCGCCCTAGCCCCGTCTGCCCGAACCGCCGCACCCTGCCCAAGTGCCACCAGCACCCGCCCAATCAACAATCCATTACTTGTTTGTCTTGCCCTCGCTAATGCCACTTCAAGCGTTGGAATCACATCTTGCGGACGCTCAGAGCGCAAACGCCCCCACATCTCGAGGGCTGCTTCAACTGTTACAACTGGCTCGAGTAACACGCCCATAGGTACAGTCTAAGACTTTTGAGCCTTGAAAGTCACGCCCCTAGGTGCTAAACTCCTTCGCGCTGCTTAAGACAGCCGTCTTCTCGAGCGAAATGCGAGGCGGTACGTTCCAAAATGGAAGTGCTTGAACTCCCTCACGGTTGGAAATCGTGGGGCTAACGCAGTTTTGAACTGCGATTGGAGTCTGGAAATGAAAAAAGATTTACACCCAAAGATGGTCCCTTGTAAAATTATTTACAACGGTGAAGTGGTCATGGAAACCTACAGTGTCAAACCAGAAATTCATGTCGATGTTTGGAGTGGCGTACACCCACACTGGACAGGTCAACAACGCTTTTTAGACACTGAAGGTCGGGTCGAGAAATTTACCAAGCGCTTTGGTACAAGCTACCGCACCAAAAAAGCCGATTAAGACAGACAATAAAAAAGTGGCAACCAAGTGGGTTGCCATTTTTAATGTATGCAAATAACGCTCGAGCCGTCTGTTTCAAAATGGTAGTCTTATCTTTATGACGACTGCTGCTCCAGACCTCTCGAGCCTTGTGCGTGTGGGTAACGCCAAGGATTCTGTTCTACTTGCGCCCGAAGTTACGCCAAATGACCTTGCACGTCATGCCGTGGGCTTAGCCAACTCGAGCGGTGGCACACTGGTGGTGGGGGTGCGCGACGGCAAAATTTCTGGGGCAGAAGACCTGCATCCGCTTCAAGTCACCCATGCACTTTGGGAATTAACGGGTGGCAAACTGACGGTACATTGTGCCAACACGACCCTCGAGGGCAAACCGATTCTGGTGGTTTCTGTGCCGCGTAGCCCAGTGGTGCTGGCGACCCCAAGTGGCGAGGTGCTGCATTGGAATGGTCTGAATCTCGAGCCATTAGCCGCACTTTCTTTAGACCCTGCACCTTTGCCAGACTTTAGTGCCAGTGTGCCGCCTACCTCGAGCCTTGCCGATATTGACCCGCTCGAGGTGCATCGGTTGCGGGGTGTTCTCGAGTCACGACGCGGCGCAGCCATTGCTGAATTGCCTGATATGGATTTATTGCGGGCTTTAGGTTTACTCGAGGGCGAACAACCAAATTTAGCTGGTATTTTACTGTGCGGCACAAATAAAGCCTTGAAGCGCTATCTGCCCCAAGCCGAGCTTGATTATTATCATCATGGGGCTGGCGATATCGAATTTGAATTCCGTGAAACGATTCACCGCCCGATTCCCGCCATGCTCGAGCGCTTGCGTGAATTGGTGCAAGCCCGCAATAAGTACAAAACCTTGCACGTTGGGCTTTTTCAAATCGAAGTCTGGGATTTTGATGAAGTCGTCTACCGTGAAGCAATCTTGAATGCCTTGGTTCACCGTGATTACACCTCTCGTGATACCGTGCAGTTGCATCATTACCCCAACAAACTCGAGATTGCTAATCCAGGCGGATTTTCTGGTGGGATTAGTGTCCAGAATATTCTGCGCCATCAACCTAAACGCCGTAACCCAACGCTTGCCGAAGCCTTGGCACGGCTTGGCTATATTGAACGGGCTGGAATTGGGGTGGACAGAATGTACCGTCTTTTACTACGCCACGGCAAAGAACCACCAGAGTACACGGCTTATCCCGACAGTGTGCAATTGTGCATTCACAACCCAGATTTTGATGAGCCGTTCACAAGGTTTGTGGCTCGTAAACAAGAAGAAATGGGTACATTTAGCTTGGATGCCCTGATTGTCCTGTCCATCCTCAAACGCGAAGGCAGCGCCGATAAACAACAACTGAGCAACGCTTTACAACTCCCATTCGAGCAGACTAGCCGCACGCTGCGTCCGCTCGAGGAAGCGGGTTTACTGCACCGTGAAACAGACCAATGGCAGTTATCTTCAGAAGCCCTACAAGCCCTTGGTAAGCACTTTGCGCGAATCCCGCCGCGTCCAACTTCTCGAGTCATGCCGACTGCGCCTACACCGATGCTACGCAAAGCCGATGCCAGTCGGTTCGAGAAACGCAGTACCGTTCTCGAGATTGCTAAAGCCCTTGGCAGTGTTGCCAACCGCGATGTGCGCCAAGCCCTGGGGCTTAACTTATCGCAAGCCAGTCATTTGCTCCGTACTATGCACCAAGCGGGTTTACTCGAGAAAACGGGCGATAGCCCACGCGATACGCGGTATGTGTTGAAAGGGTAAACTAAAGGTATGTTGCAAAGCCTCGAGATTAAGAATTTCACGGTGTTTGAAGAAGCCAACCTCGAGTTTAGTGCTGGTTTGAATATCATTATTGGCGAGAATGGCACAGGCAAAAGTCAATTGCTTAAATTAGGTTATGTTTTCTTAAACTCATCGAATAAAGATCAGAAAAATATGGCATCCTTTCTAGTTGGTCTAAAAAGGAGATTGGCTCAAGAATTAGTAGAAGTTTTTGGTTCGGATAATTTGGGTCATCTTGTTACAAATCGAGTTGATGTTGAAATTTGTAATATTAAAATGGGCATATATCCCAAAGCCACAAAGCTAGATATTTCTTTCAACAAAAAGAGTCAAAACGAAATTATAACGCATGGTATTTTTGACAGTGCAGAGTATCCAAAACCAATATTTTTTCCAACTCGAGAAATAGTATCTATTTTCGAGGGTTTTGCAGCAGCCCTACGCAACCGCGAATTGGCATTTGACAAGACATTTCTTGACCTTGCAGATGCTTTGGCACTCACGCTCTTAAAAGGTGAACGGGCTGAACTGATTCAACCCATTGTTGCAGAACTCGAGAAACAAATGAAGGGTAAAGTCATTGTCAAAAATGGGCGTTTTTACTTAGAGCAAGATAAAAAACGCCTCGAGATGCCACTTGTGGCTGAAGGTATTCGCAAAATTGCAATGCTGACGTACTTAATCATGAATGGCAGTATCCAAAAAGGTTCAACGCTTTTTTGGGATGAACCAGAATCTAATCTCAATCCAAAAATGATGGTGCAACTTGCCCAAACACTGGTAACTCTCTCAAGTATGGGCATTCAGATTTTTATTGCAACCCACAGTTTATTTTTGCTGCGAGAAATTAAAATTCAGTTACTCCAACATCCTGAAGTCCAAGCCCGTTATTTTGCATTACAACTTGAAGGGAAAAGTGTCAGTGTTCAACAAGGCGATAGCATGGACGAAGTTGAACCAATTGCTGCTTTAGACGCAAGTCTCGAGCAATCTGACCGTTATCTTGAGTTGGTGTGAGATGTCAGAATACATCGAAAAGAGACGAGCTTTTTGTTTTCCTGACCAATTTCAGGTGCAAAAATATGATGAGACAGTTTTTTACGACAAACACTTCAAAAAGACAGGAAAGCCTTTAGACCCCATACAAAAGAGAAAATCCACTTTAGATACCGATGCCAGTTCACGAGGTACAAAAGCAATTGATTTTGTTGCATTTGACCCACAACAGTCTGAGCTATGGCTAATTGAAGTTAAAGATTTTAATTTTCCAATGGCTCGAATTAGTTTAACTGAACTAATTGATATTATGGTTGGTAAAGTTATAGATAGTCTTGCGGGTTTGTTGGCAATGCGTGCCAATGCTTTAGGTAATGAACAAATTTTTGCTCTCGATGCGATTCAAAAGAACAAAATACGTGTTGTCCTGCATTTTGAGCAACCCCTAAAAACAAGTAAAGAATTCCCACAATCCATAGATATTGCTGATTTGAAAGACAAACTCAAACAGCGAATTCGTTCGATAGACCCACAACCAATCATCTCGAGTATGGAAGCACCACGAGGTGTGCCATGGATGGTCGAATAAAAAGAACGAAGGCAGATACCTTCGTTCTCGAGTATGCAAAAATCTTAACGCTTGCTGAATTGTGGGGCGCGACGGGCTTTTTTGAGACCAGCCTTTTTGCTTTCGACTTCGCGGGAATCGCGGGTCAGTAAACCGGCTGGTTTAAGTTTTGCACGGTTGTCGCCATCTAAACGCACCAAGGCACGGGCAAGTCCAAGTTTGATTGCATCTATTTGACCACTTGGACCGCCGCCTTCAACGGTGATACGGGCATCAAAACGACCAACTGCACCTGTAGCGCGAAGTGGCTCGAGGGCTTGGAGGGCGCGGAGGATTCCACGGAAATACTCTTGGAAATCCTTGCCATTGACCGTGATTCGACCTTCGCCACCTTTTAAGAAGACGCGGGCGATACTTGCCTTACGGCGACCTGTTCCGTAGAACATCTCGACTGCCATTATTTCACCTCTTTTTTGCCATATGGCAATGCGAGTTTGACTGGTTGTTGGGCTTCGTGCGGGTGATTTTCGCCCTTATAAACTTTTAAGTGGTTGTGCAAGGTGCGACCCAAACGACCTTTTGGCAACATCCCAAAAACCGCGTGTTCAATCACCCGTTCTGGGTGCTTATCAATCGCGATATTGGCTGGCTCGAGTTTCAAACCACTTGGGAAGCCACTGTAGCGGGTGTAGATTTTGCCGCTCATTTTATTGCCAGTTAAAACAATTTTTTCGGCATTGACCACAATCACATAATCGCCATTGCCCATATGCGGGGTGTAATCGGGTTTGTGTTTGCCGCGAATCAGGGTGGCAATTTGTGTTGCCAGACGACCAAGGGTCATCCCTTCGGCATCTATGACAACCCAACGTGGGTCAGTTTTTGTCGGAAGGTACGTTTTGAACATGATCATTCTCCAAAAAAGTACACAGTCTTTGGCTGTGCATTTTCCGCTTTTAACTCAAGATGCCTGCTCGGGGGAACGTCGTCTCGAGGGTTGTCCGGGCGGTGTTGCCGGTGGCTTGTACCTCTACCAAAGACCAAGCCGAATTGGGAGTTTAGCATAGGGGCGGATAAGCGCCAAGGACAGTTTTTTGAACTCGAGATTAAATAGAGGAAAAAGAAGAAAGGGAAGGCGGAAAAGTTTATGGTGTTTGCTATGAATTACCGAATTGGTTACGGCGAAGACGCGCATCGGCTCGAGGTGGGGCGCAAATTGGTTTTGGCGGGTCTCGAGATTCCAGATTCGCCACATGGCGCAATTGCCCATTCAGATGGTGATGCAGTGCTTCATGCGGTTTCTGATGCGCTGCTCTCGAGCCTAGCGCTGGGTGACATTGGCAAGCTCTACCCAGACACCGACCCAAAATGGCATGGGATGGACTCGAGCGTTATTCTAAAAGATTGTTTGCAACGCACCAAAAATGCCAATCTTGAGATTGTGAATTTGGCAGTGGTGGTGACACTTGACCGCCCGAAACTTGGGGCTTTGCGCGATGCTATGCGCGACCATTTGGCGGGGTTACTCGAGACCAATCCAGAAAATGTTGGGATTACTTTTAAGACTTCTGAGGGTTTAGCGTCAATGCACGTTCAGACACGGGCTACGGTTTTGCTGAGAGAGGCTAGATAAAGGAGGAAAACAGCACTTGATTAGGCTTCCTCTTTTCTCCTTTACTTAAAAGTCTCGAGGTGCTTTTGCAAAAAAACCAAGCTGGCTCGAGCCACAGCAATACGGTGGGTACTAAAGCTGTGGTCTGTGGGTAAGTTCAAGATTTTTGGCTTTTTGGGTAGCAGCGCCACCAAGGGCTTTTGGGCGTATTCAATCGTACAAGACGCAATTGCATCTTGCTCTGCCCCAAAGAGCATTAAAGGCATTTCAAGGTCTGGGGCTAGATACTCGAGATTCCATATTTTTTGGTGTTCAATCAGTTCATCGGTCAAGTCTTCGGCATCGGCATTTAGGGGCGTGATGGTTTTAATGCACCATTCTAGCCACACGGCTCGAGCTTCGGGGGTGTTTAGGGGGCGGGCATACTTGCCAAAATTGGCTGGGGCAATGGCGATGGTGGGAATATGGGTTTTGGCGGTGGTGGCTAGGGCTATCCATCCGCCCATACTGTGACCCAGTACGGCAATATGGCTCGAGTCTACATCTTTGTGGTGCTGTAGCCAAGATAAAGCAGTTTGGGCATCCTCGAGTGCGTTTTGGAAAGAAAATACCCCTGAACTTCCCCAAGCGCCCCTGTAATGAATCACCAAGGTATGAAATCCTGCTCGGCGGTAAACATGCGCCAAATCAAAATTGCGTTCCCAACCCGGAAAGCCATGCAGCAACAAAACGGCTGGGCGAGGGTGTAAGCCGCCCGCGTGGTGCAAAAGCGCATTCATTTGTCCGATACGAACGCTTTGGTTGCTTGGTGGATGCAACGAATCCACATGTGGGTCTTCGGAGATTGGGTCAAACATGAAGTATTATAAACCTTGTAGGGCGTTGATTTGGTCTGTTCGGTCTGTAAGCCAAATGACCAAAAAGTTAAATCCGACTAATTCACTCCAGTTTCTTGTGCTTGACGTGGTAAAAACAATCTGGTACAACCTAGTTACTTAGAGTTGCAAATGCGCTCTTTCATCCCAAGGAGGAAACAAAAATGGCTCATATTATTGCCCAACCCTGCATCGGAACAAAAGACAGTGCCTGCGTCGAAGTTTGCCCAGTCGAGTGTATCTACGAAGGCGACGACCAATTCTACATTCACCCAGACGAGTGCATTGACTGCGGCGCTTGTGTCCCAGCTTGCCCAGTCAGCGCGATTTTCCCAGAAGAAGACCTGCCCGGCGAATGGGAGAGCTTTACTGCCAAGAACCGTACCCACTTCGGACTTTAAGCCTTTCACAAGATGCGCTCCGCTTTTTTGGCGGAGCGTTTTATTTTGGCGGCTCGAGACTCCAGCCCAGACCTGCATAAATTTTTTCTCGAGACCAAGCAATTAGGGTCATCAATTCTTCGATTAAACGTTCGGCTTTTGGGTCTTCTGGCTCGAGTTGACGCAGGGCAGCCCAGAGTGCATTGCGTTTTTTGAGGAAATCAGGGGTCATGCTTAAAGTGTATGTCACTTTTGATGGACGCGCCCCGATAAACAAACTGCTTCAATATACGGCATGATAAAGACCATGAACCAAGGGTACTTCGCGCCAATCCTGAATCTCTCGAGCTACAAGCATTTGCTGTACTTCGTCTCGAGTTGGTTGGTGCTGGCTTTTCTTTGGTTTGGCTTAAGTCTTATTTTTAGATTTCCCGTGCTTCCCGAAAACTTTGTGGGTGGTCAGGGCAGCACAATTGGTGTTTTTAAGGAATTCCGAACCATTCCACAAGCCTCGGTTCAACTTACGTTTTGGCTTAGTTTTCTTGGAATCATTGCTTTTTTTCTGGCAATGCCATTGTATGCGTGGCTTGGATTGCGCTTACTGGATTTTGAACGATGGCGAGTTGGGCTGCTGCTCGAGGCACAAATCAAAGCCCCCTTACGAGTTCGACATACCAAATTTGTCGTTTGGATGAGTCAAGAAGTGCTGAATTTAAGAACTTTTCAAGGGTTTACCTATCTTTTTCTGCAATTTATTTTTGTGACAGGAACTTTAATTCTACTTGGAGCAATGCTTTACATCACAGGTTTATGCTTATCCGCTCCAATCATTGCTGCGTGGCAACCCGCCTCAAATGCTTTTTCCTACTGGCGCGATAGCATCCTCTGGACGGGTTCGGAAGGCTTGAAATTTACGGCTTTGAGTAGTGCTATCGCATTTCTGGCTGGGATTCCAATGCTGAATTTAACCTTGCAGTTCAGCAATTTTTTGGCTCGAGTTTGGCGAGTTGCCGCCGAAAATGCTTTATCGAGTGACACGGGTTCGCAGCGCAGCCTACAAGCCCTAGAAACAGCCAGTAAAAGTGTTCTCGAGGAAAGTACCGACAAGGCAATCACCACCATTCTTCAAGAAGGTCTGAACGCCTCAAGCGCCAGTGGTGCAGGCATTGGTGAAACGCGAATCAACCTCGAACCCAGCGACCTCGAGAATCCCAAAAATGTAGTGCTGCGTGTGTCACTCGAGCAGAATGCAGAATTGAAAGCCCTATACAAAAATGCCCCGCCCAATGCTCGAGATACCAGCCTTTGGAATGCCCTTGGAGTTCATGCCAGCACCGCTCTAAAATTGCAAAATTTGCTGACTCGAGAACGCGCCACTGCTAGCGAACAAGAACGCGCTCGAATTGCCCGAGAACTTCACGATAGCGTGGCTCAAGCCTTGTACGGCATTGCCCTTGGGACGCGCAGTGCTTTAGAACAACTTGAGAGCAGCCCAGAAAATGCCAGAAAATCGCTCGAGTACGCCATAGACCTAGCCGATGGTGGCACTGCCGAAATGAAAACCCTGCTTTTTGCACTTCGTCCAGATGCCCTCGAGGAAGGCGGGTTAGCGGCAGCGCTACAAAAACTTGGCGAAATGTTACTCGCACGGTATAAACTAACGGCAATTGTGACCGCGCCACTCGAGCCAGATGTGTCACTCGAGGTCAAAGGCGCACTTTACCGCATTGCTCAAGAAGCCGTTCATAACACGGTTAAGCACGCCAAAGCCAACCAAGTTCAGATTCGCCTAGAGACGGATATTCTCGAGATTTCAGACAACGGGCGTGGATTTGACTTGGCGGTGGCTCGAGCAGGAGCGCTAGGTATTAAAAGTATGCGCGAACGCGCCGAGGGGATTGGTGCGGTTCTGGGGATTGAATCGGGCAGTGCTGGGACAAGAATTTTGGTTAATTTTGGAGGTGCGAAATGAATGGGCTTGCTCGAGTTGGAATCAGTCTGCTTTTGCTTGGCGCGTGTGCCGTGGCAATGCGTTTCACGATGGATAATGTGGATTTGCCACACACCAAAAGAAAGTTGCACACTGCAAGGTTAGATACCTCGAAAGCCAAGAATATTGATTTGCTGGTTTTTCCACAAGGCGTAGGGAATTTTTCTATTCGTGCCGGTGAACCAAAAAGAATTACAGGAACATACCAAGCCACAGCCGCTTCTGAATTGCGAATTCAAGAAGGAGAGCCGCAACTTGGGAAAAAAGACATAAATTCCGTAAGGTACGAAACAAATTCAAGTTCATATCTTAGTTTTTTCTTGAGTCGTCCGTACACAACTGGAAGTGGAGAATTGCGGCTACCAAAAGATATTCCATTTAACATTCAGATTCTGTTTGATAATTGGGATAAAACCCGTATCAATGCTAACCTAAATTTCCAAGGTTTGATTGTTCAAGACTTCAGTTTACGAAGCGGTGATATACAAGCAATGGACTTAAATCTAAAAATGCCACAAAGTAATCCCAAGACCCGATTTTCTATTCGCAATGACATGGGCTTTACTCGAGTTTATTTTGACCAAACTAATCAAGGCGTTATGAACATTGCATCCAAAAACGGCTTGGTTGATATTCGCTTTGTCCCTCAAACGTCACTTAATATCTTCATCATTGGAAAAGCTCCAACTGCACAAGCCTTTCGTCAACGCTTATTATCATCACTTAACCCAGACATCGTTTGGGAAGAACCTAAAACTATTCAGAATCTCGAGAAAGGAGCTTGGTACTTGAATGGTAAAACAAAAAACGCCACTCAAAACTCTTTTTTACTCGAGATTCGACTTGGCGAAAAAGCACAGGTTAGCCTATGACTCGAGTCCTGATTGTAGATGACCATGCCGTTGTCCGCCAAGGCTTGCAGCTTTACCTATCTGCTGACCCAAACATCATTATTGTTGGAGAAGCCGAAAATGGCTTAGAAGCCCTCGAGCAAGTCGCCCTTCTCAAGCCTGATGTGGTCGTGATGGATATTCTTATGCCTGTGCTGGATGGCATCAGCGCCACTCGTGAAATCCGCGCTAAATTCCCCAATACCGAGGTGCTGGCGCTGACCAGTTCACTCGAGGAACATAAAGTCAATGGGGCAATTCAAGCTGGGGCAATTGGCTACTTAATCAAGGATGCCAAAGCTGCCGACATCCGCGAGGCAATTCATGCGGCGGCTCGCGGCGAAGTGCGGCTTTCTCCTGTGGCAAAAGAAAAACTGCTGCGCGATTACCGTGCGCCAGATATGCGCGAGCATTTAACCGCAAGGGAAGTTCTGACGCTACAACTTTTGGCTCGAGGGCAGAGTAACTTAGATATGGCAAATGAGCTTGGGGTCAATGAAAGCACCGTTAAAACCCATGTCTCGAGGTTGCTATCTAAACTCGGGGTGTCCTCGAGAACCCAAGCGGCATTATTTGCGCTAAAGCACGGGCTGGCAAGTTTAGGGGCTGTGCGCCTCTTTGTAGGCTTTTAGCAGCGCATTGACTTCGGTTTGGTAGCCTTTGCCTCGAGTTCTGAACCACTCGAGAACATCGTTGTCTATCCGAAGACTGACCAGTGTTTTGCCAACTGGTTTTTGAATTCCACCGCGTCTGAGGATGCCTTGGGCAAACATTTCTGGGGTGACTTCGGGGATGTCGCTCAGGTCAATGTTTTCAGATTTTAAGGCTGCCAGTGCCGCAAAATCAGTCTCGGAGGTAGTTAAGGAAGTTTTGTTCTTCATGGTTGGTTGCCTTTCGCATTGAAATAATTCGTAGGGTATTTTCGTGGCGAATGGTGTAGCAAACAATCACCACAATGCCTTTCAAGTAACCAAATGCCAGAATACGGTTTTCGTCGGTTCGTGTATCGTCAATCTCAAAAATGGTGCTGTTGAGGATAATTTGTGCATCACGGAAATCCAATTGGTGCTTGACGAGGTTACTGAGCCGTTTTTCTTCGTCCCACTCTATCACCATGTGGTATTGTAGCTACAATTGTACCTCTTGTCAACGCACGGGCTGGCAAGTCTCGAGTAAGCTGTGTTTAACTGCCAAAGTGATGTATGTATGACTGCCAAAGTGATGTGTGATTGCCTGCCAAAAAGTAGCATACACTGTCCTGACAATTTCGTGTGTGTGCTATTCCTCAGACAAGTGAAATCTAAAGGGTTAGACTAGCAATTACCAAAGGCAATCAGCACTTCAATTCTACCGCTTTTGGTACAAGGAGGCGTTATGAACGTCTACAAATTGGTCGGACGCAATCTCGAAGTCACCGATGCCATCCGTGAACATGTGCAGCAACGCTTAAGTAAACTCGAGCGTTTTAGTAAGCATATTGTGGATGCCAAAGTGGTCTTAAGTGTTAAAAATGATGGTCGGGCAGATGCGCCGCACCGGGTTGAAATGCAGCTAAATGTGCCGCATGGAGTCATTCGAGCCGAAGAAGCTGGCACCGATATGTATGCCGTGATTGATACGGCGGTGCATCTCCTCGAGCGTCAACTAAAGAAATTCCAAACCAAACTCATTTCCAGAGAGCAACGAGCCGACCCTGTGCTAATGCCTACTGTGACCGACGATGCCGATGAATTCATGCCAGAGATCGTGCGGAATAAGCGTTTTGAGGTTCGTCCGATGAGTCCCGAGGACGCGGTGGTGCAGATGGAAGCCTTGGGGCATGATTTTTACATGTTCGAGAATGCCAAGACCGAACGGGTTAATGTGGTCTATAAGCGCCGTGATGGAAATTATGGTTTGCTCGAGCCGCATCAGTAAGGAGTTGCCGCATCCGTAAGAATAACTACACTTCCGATGTGTTCTGTGCGGCTAGAAGATTGTGCTAAACGTGTGCAGAACACATAGGAAACGTTTCCAAATTGTAGTCTGGCTCATTGCTGTGTCTGTTTATAAGTCCTAAGATTTGCAACATGGAGATTCCCCTTTTTCCGGTTGGTGAAATCGTGCTGCTGCCGGGCATGGCGCTCCCCTTGCACGTTTTTGAACCGCGTTATCGTGAATTGCTGGGGCGAATCCGTCATACCAGGGAACCGTTCGGCATTCCTTGTGTGCTGCCTGTCAATACTCCTGCTGGGATGGGAGGGGCAACCCGTCAACCCGAAGCCCGAATTGCTCGGGTGGCAACCTTGGCGCATCTGGTCGAAGTGGATTATAACCCCGATGGCAGTGCCAACATTTTGGTGGTTGGTGGTGAACGCTTCAAAATTTTAAGTATTGATAACCACAAATACCCGTACTCTTGTGCCGAAGCACAACTCGACCCGCTAGAGCCGAGTAACCCTCAATGGACCAAAGTCGTGGCTCGAGATGTGCTAGAAAAGTTCTTAGTCCGAATGCAAACCAAGTTCGGTGATGTCTCGAGCGAAATTCCTGAAGACATGCTCCTAAAAGCCTCGTTTGTGGCTGCCAATTTACGTTTAAGTGGTATAGATGGTCAGCGCGTTCTGGAAGCCAAGAGCTTATTTGAACGCTTCGAGATTCTATCCGAGTTTGTGGGCGTGCAGAAACGAATGCTCAATTAAATACAACCCCGAAATGTTTTAGAGTCTTTTTCCTAAAACATTTCCGACTAAGCGACCCTGCCCGTGAGGTGCGTCTTAGGGTCAAGAACAGGAGTAAGGGTAACGTATCTCACGCTGAAATGAGCGCGAGTAGCCCGTGAGGTGCTATTCCATGAGCAAGAACAGAATTGACGTTTTTCTGGAAATTCTAAAATGAAAGCGTGAGATACTTAACAGATGTTCATTACTGTTTCTAGCGAATTTCGCCACAGCATTGTTGTTAAAAACAGCGAATTTCTTGGCTTTGTTGCACCTAGCCCGACACTCGAGGTGGCGCTTGGGTGGCTCGAGGGTGTTCGTGGACGTTATCCAGATGCCAGCCATGTTTGTTGGGCATATAAAATTGGCGTACAGTATCGTTTTTCCGATGACGGTGAACCAAGTGGCACGGCTGGCACACCAATCTTTAGGGTTCTCGAGTCCAGTGGTTTGGATTTTCTAACTGTGGCAGCGGTGCGTTTTTATGGTGGTACAAACCTTGGTGCGGGTGGTTTAGCTCGGGCTTACGGTGGGGTTGTAGCAGAGTTGCTGCGCTTAGCGGTCAAAATCGAAGTACATCCTCGAGTTATGGTGAAGATAAGTGTACCGTTTGAGTTTATCAGTGTGCTGTATCGTTTACTCGAGCCTTTGGATATGCTCGAGCGCGTGGATGGGTTTACCGAGGCTGGTCTCGAGGTCTGCTTCTTGGGTTTGGAATCCGAAGTGATACAGCTTAAAACGTTGCTGCAAAATGCCACACGAGGACAAGGAAAACTCGAGTACAATACAGGCTAGATGATTGAGTTAAAACAAAACCGTGATCGCCGTGTCAGAAATTTTCATCCATGGATTTTTAAGGACGATATTGCCAGCGTTAGTGGCAAACATGTGGCTGGGGCGTTGCTCGAGGTGCGTGATGCCAATGGTGCGTTTGTCGGACAGGCTTTTTACAATGCCAAAGCCAGTATTCCCGGGCGGGTCATCAGTTTAGCGAGGGGCAAAATAGACACCGATTTTTACCGAAAGCTGATTCGTTTGGCACTTGGTAAACGCCAATTGTTGGGGACAACCAACGCAATGCGAATTTTGAATGCTGAAGCCGATGGCATTCCTGGTTTAATCGTTGATAAATTCGATAATGTGCTGGCAGTCCAGATTCGTAATGCGGGTTTAGAAATGCACCGTGATTTTATTATCAAAGCCTTGAAAGAAGAATGTGCCACCAGCAGTGCTTTTGAACGCTCCGACACTTCAGAGCGCAACAAGGAAGGCTTGCAGCCACAGGTCGGTATTTTGTGGGGTGATGTTCCCGAAACGGTGCGTTTTTCTGAAGACGAAGTTCAATTTGAATTTAAGCCCTTTGAGGCGCAAAAGACTGGTTTTTATCTCGACCAGCGTGATAATCGGCGGCGACTGGCAAGCATGGTTGACTCGAGCAGCCGCGTGCTGGATTGTTATTCCTATACTGGTGGTTTTAGTTTGTATGCCGCTAAAGCTGGGGCAACCGCTTTAGCCGTGGATAAGGACGCGATTGCCCTGCAAGCCTTGGAGCGTTCGGCGCAAAAAAACGGTCTAGAGAAACGTATTTCGGTACGGCTCGGCGATGCTTTGGAGGTACTTGACCAGCTTGTTCTCGAGAAGAAACGTTTTACCCATGCGATTATTGACCCGCCAACCTTAGCCAAACGCAAAGAAGAAGTCTTGGCAGCTAAACGCATTTTTACCATTGCCACCAAAAACGTTCTGCGGATGCTTGAACCAAACGGAATTTTGTTGGTCAGTACCTGTGCCTTTCATATCAAAACCGATGATTTGCTCGAGGCTTGTCGGATGGCGGGTTCGGATGCGGGGCGTAAACTCGAGGTTTTGGATGTGACCTACCAACCCGCCGACCATCCTTGGGTCTTGCAGATTCCAGAATCCTTGTACTTAAAGTCCTTAATTCTTCGGGCAGATTTGTAAACTATAGCTAATTTTGCGAAAACTATAGCTAATTTTGCGAAAGATGATAAACTGCCCTGTGCCGAAGTTATCAAATTTGTTCCGAATTGGATTTCTACCCAGAGGTAACTATAGGATTCTTGGACATCTTCGGCTTTTAGGTAATTCACAAACATCCGATCACAATCAAACACGTTTATTGCTCGAAAATATGGAGTCTAACAAGTTACATGGTATTTGTACCTCAGTTGGCTTACTGCCAATACTGCACCCTGGAGGTAGCATCAAAGAGGGTCGGGTTTTCCACGAGCGGAAAAAGTGTACAAAAATTATTTTAGACCCTAGCAACGGAATTCCTTTTCATGAATCCGTGCTGGCAAAGGATAGACTTTTTTTTGAAAATGCTCCATTTTTTCGAGTCAAGAATCAATGGGGTGAATCAATTACAGATTTAGTCTTCGAGCAAGAGAACCAATTAGTAATCTTGCCACACTTTGTCGGAACAGCTTTCTATTTGTTTAGAACAACAAGTTTAGCACATATTTTATTGCAAGGTAAAATCAAACAAGAAAAGGATTTAGATGTTTTTCGCTGCCCCGATAAATCTAATTGGGATGGTTCTATTTACGAAATTGCTTTGAAGTCAGAATTTGATAAACATGACCTTGCAGTTATCGCACGATTGGCAACAAGTAGCGATGCACTTGCATCGCTACAGACAATGTTACGGAGGATTCAATTAGCTCGAAAAGAGCGGCATTATATAGTCCCAGAATTTACGTTTCCTTTTTTAGATAAAACCCTACTCAAAGTTATTGGAAATCAATTCCAAACCGACCATGGGAAACCCGCCTATATCATCAATCAAATTTTTTGCTGTTCACATTCGTTTCCTTTTACTTCTGTTCGACAAATTGAGTATCAGTCTGATGATTCAGATGAGACGAACATGGATTCTGAACGATTTAGTTATGGAAAATCTGACACATCCGTTGAATCCCTAATCACGACAAAACCTCAGAATATAACAAAACGTACAAGAATTTTTTCGGGGGTTCGATCTAGGTTTTCAGCGTTTGTTGTTGATACTCCGAAAATAGAGAAGACGAACAAATATCGCTATCGTTTTCCTAAAATCAATAGTAAACTTAAAACCGACGAATACTCACTAGATTTTCACGGACGCAAGAACCAAGGTGTGTCTGGATCAAAATTCGTACTAGATGAAGACAATATTGACCAGACCCAAGAACGCGAGGTACAGCCCCTGACCGACTCAATAGAAGTTTTTTCGGTTGCAACTGCCGCCCTAAATCAATTAAATGAATCCTTAGTGGAAGAATTTTTATTTTCTTGGGGAGAAATCATCATTAATGGTAAAAACTCAAAAAACCATAGCGGTTTTCCCGACCAGAGCGGACTCTATAGTACAACAAATACGAATAAAGTGCGTTTTCAGCGAGCCGTGTTTGTTGCCGAAATTCAATATGTCAATAATGGTAATCATTTTGCGTATCTCGTGGAAGTGTTTAGAACGACTCGGGCTTTTCGGGCACTGATTCTGGTTTCTGATAAGCGGATTGTAAATCCGCAACGTGTCCTAAACCCGTACCTACGAAATTTTAGCATTCACGGAAAATGGTTTGTTCCTCCTGATAAGAATTCTGTTTATGCAATTCTGCACTCTAAAAACCACTATGCGAAAATTCTGGCTCGAGTATTGAAATTACCGTTTCAATCCAACAGTGACGCTCAAAGTAATGCTGAAACCAACCAGTCTGGTATCGCCTGATCACCTTCAAACTGTAGGCGTGACGCGGTCACATCATACGTCCTACACAGTGTATTTAATCGCTTTGGGAAATGCCTTAATACATAAGCAAGCATGACCATCATGTGAAACCTATCTGATACGCAAAGATGCTCGAACATGGAACGTTCGGTATTTTGCCAGCATTCCAAAAAGGGTGTTCGAGTGGATTGGCGGACAGCATGTGTTAATCCTCGTCGCCACATGGTTCGTAAATGTCCAGTTTTTCCTGCCCGATACCGCTTTTTCTGATAACGCAATGGTGGTTTTAGAAACAGTCGCACCAATGAATACAATCCCGCAAAAAAGTCGGGACTGTCAACCCATTGATTCACTAATCTTTTACGATATTGAGTGGTTTTTGTGGTTTTTGGTGTTTCGGTTAGAGTTAAGTCTCTTAGGTTCACTGTACCTTTTGCCATGCTTTCAAGTAGCCATGTTTGTAAACGCTCAGCACTTGAAAACCAGTGATCACTTTTTGAACGCTTAAACTTGTGAGTCAGCGTAACTTGCAAAAGACTTTGAGGGATACTACTTTTTGTCGCACTAAACTGATGATTTTGACGAAGGTCTGCACCACAAGCGTAACAGTGGATGATTGAATTTTGTCCAACATCACGGCGCGAGCTACCGCGATCAATGTAACGCATCTGAACAGGGTTTTGACAATGACTACAACTATCGGAAAGCAAGAGCCTGTGCTTTGAACAAACAGTTACAAATGCCAGTCGCCAAGACCGCCGAAAGTATGGCTGAGAGTCTTCAGCTAAACAAGCTGGGCAGAATTGCAACCCTTTTCGCGTCCCTTTACTGTTATGTGTTCCAGTATGAAGTAGCCACCGTACATTTCCATTGCGAGGAATACTATGTGCAAGCTGTCCCTTAAGACTTAAAAGTGTTAATTGCTCGAGTTGCATTGGCGACTGACCTGTGGCTTTTGATAAAGCCTCAATTTGTTTAGCGTTGATACTTCGATCCGAATCGTGAAGCCAAAACCCAGCCGTTGGGGGTTCTCGAGTAAATTGTGAATGAAAAGTTGAACCATCAAAGATAAGTTTGGTAAATGTAGAGAGTTTTTCTGAATTTGCTCGAGATAATCGCACCAGCCAAGATGACAAAAGTTCATCTTGTTGTGGTGGTGGACAAATTGGCAGACGCGTTGATACTCGAGCCATTGGTTATTCTTTTAACAATGAGCGTTGAGAATTCTTTTGCAGTGATGTTCTCACGGATGCCGCTCGTTGAGCAGGTGCAGCATGGATCACGTTTTTGATGATCTCGAGATCAAGGCGTGATTTATCCTTCTCTAAAGCAATCAAACAGGCTTTTTTTATCAAACGAATAACTTCCCCTAAAAGCGCCCCACCTTCTAAGCCACCAGTTCGTAAAAAGATATGTTGTGCAATTTCTTTATTGCTTAAATTTGACGGTTTAGGAAAGGGGAGTCGTTCTTCAATTCCCTTGAGGACTTTTTGAAATGAAGCGTGGTCAGTCCAATTTGGTAATACAAATGGTTCAAGACGATTCTCGAGTTCTTCCACAGCACTGAGCGCATTTGGTACTTTTTCATTGCCAGCTACAACCACTGGGATATGGAGTTCAACACAAAAGTCTTTAATCGCATTTAAGTAGGCGGATAGCTTCTTTTCTGAAGTTGCGAGTGCATTGTGAAACTCATCAATAATAAGCATGACAGTTTCAGTCGCATCGAGATGGTGCATGACCAAGGATTGCAGTTTTGCTTCGCGTTCAGATTCATTGAACTTTGCACCTAAAGCCACTAAGATTTTTCGATAAAGTTTTTGTGTATCTGCTGTATTTGGAGCATTCACAAACACAATCGGGCGATACAAGCCTTCCCATTTTTCAGCTTCCGGAAGTCGATTGCGGCGCATGAACTCCTCAATCAAAGTGGTTTTTCCATTGTGTGTATGGGCAATTAAGCTCATTCCCGGAACTCTGCCAATTTGAGGATGTTGAAGTAGCTTTTCTAGCTCGAGAATTCCAGATTCTGCTTGGGGATAAGGAACCCAAAAACCACCAAGGATGTATGCCTTTTTTTCTGCGTTAGAAACATTCAGCACATGTTCTGTACTAATTCGTAAGTGGGAATAAGTTGTTGAAAGTTGGTTGTCCATTTTTATATTCTGACACTCTTGCACCATTCGCAAGTATACAACTATTACTCTTATTAAGAGTAGAGTATTTTTGAGTAACCTACTATGTTCGCTCCATGATTCGCATTAGGGGTTTACAGCACAAAAACGGAAAACGAAACATTATTAGTCAACGACTAGCTCAAGCCCGACACGACCACCAACCTCCAATGACCCAAGAAAAATTAAGCCAGATTTTAGAAGAAACAGCATTGCTATCAATCAGTATTGGTACAATAGGCAAGATTGAATCTGGACTCCGTGGTGTTTCAGACTACGAAATTGCTGCTTTTGCTAGGGTGTTTAAAGTGAGTTCAGATTGGCTTCTTGGGCTAGAAGGCAACTCTCAATCATAATTACAATCGCTAAATTATCAAACAGCAAGTGGACTCGATTCACTCCACCTATGATGATTTAACCAAAGTCCTTGGCTCTAAGAAAAACTCTGACCGCACAGACCGAGCATTTGACCTCATTGCACCACAACCATACGCCACTCGACGACCAACATTGGCAAGACACCCAAAAGCAACCAAAGTAGTCAAAACCCACCTATCCTGATCCGAACCAGCCAATTCCAAATCCAATTGCCCTTCAAACGAGTGCATTTGACTCGAGCCAATACTGGTCATACTGGATTGAATCAGTGGAACTGCCTTAACAATCGCTTGAAGATTAACCACCAAATCCGCACCACCAAAATCAAGCCAACGCGCCAACAAACTATCAAACAACAACGAAGGATGCGGACTCGCCCAAGTACCACGTTTATGCGTGAAAGCCGTAGGGCTTAGAAACTCGAGGCGCAAAAACGAAGCTTGCGTTTGAGAATAAATTTTATCAACAATGTCAGTTAAAGAAAAATAAGAATGCGACGCAGAAAGTACAAAACCACGCAACACATCATGACTTTGCCCAAATTGATTCGGAGCTTGAAAAGCAACACGTACCGCCATTGCCAAATCATCAGAAAGAGTAACCACTTCTAAACGCAGAACAAACCCATCCAATTCAAAACCCCTTAAGCTCACAGCTTGACGCTGCTGCTCATGCAAACGCGTTGCAGCAGGAACATCTTGGTCTGACTCAAGCGGAACAATGGTAAGAATTTGGTGAATCAAACCATGAATAGCAGAGTGCAACAACACGCGTTGGTCAGGCAAACGCAACAACTCGAGTTCGATAAGGCTATGTAAAGGCATAGAAGTAGTTTACCGTGCAAAAGCAGAGAACGCATCTCGAGATGGCAGTTAAACGAAAAAAGCGTGACCGTGATTTATGGATTTCAATCTCTTCGCAGAGTACGCGTCTCGAGACATAATAGCTATTCTTGAACCACCTGAAGTTGCACGGGCTTTGTTTGATGAATATAACCTTCAAAACTTCTTATCCTTGTACTAATTCGCCCCATTGCATGAAAATCCTTATGCTAAAATAGGCGGATTGAAAAGAGTACGCGTCTCGAGACGGTCTATGAGACTCAAGTTGTCGTAGAAGATAGAAAGTTTCAATCTCTTCGCAGAGTACGCGTCTCGAGACAAAAAGAAAAGCGCCGCTTGGACGATAATGAGCGAGGTTTCAATCTCTTCGCAGAGTACGCGTCTCGAGACACATCTGGTTTGACGCTGGTTCAGACGAACGACACCGTTTCAATCTCTTCGCAGAGTACGCGTCTCGAGACCAATCCATCAGCCGTGGCGAGGGCTTCTATTGGTGGGGTTTCAATCTCTTCGCAGAGTACGCGTCTCGAGACTAAGCAAAATTGTGATGCAAGCTTCCAGCTAATGGGTGTTTCAATCTCTTCGCAGAGTACGCGTCTCGAGACGAAGAAGCCGAGACCCTGCGCCAACTTGAAAGCCGCGAGTTTCAATCTCTTCGCAGAGTACGCGTCTCGAGACTTGTAGGAATTGCAACGGAAACCTATAGCCACCGTGTTTCAATCTCTTCGCAGAGTACGCGTCTCGAGACAGACATACGTGCTACACGTCGTAAGTTGGATACGTTTGTTTCAATCTCTTCGCAGAGTACGCGTCTCGAGACACAACGTAAGAGTTGTTTGGCGGGACTGACCGAGGCAGTTTCAATCTCTTCGCAGAGTACGCGTCTCGAGACACCCTGCTTCATTGATTACGGTAGAAAAAGAACGGCGGTTTCAATCTCTTCGCAGAGTACGCGTCTCGAGACCTTTGCAGAGTTCAGCACCCTGACGGTGCCAGCACGTTTCAATCTCTTCGCAGAGTACGCGTCTCGAGACAAAACGAATCAGGTTTCGGAACGCTGATTCTTGATGTTTCAATCTCTTCGCAGAGTACGCGTCTCGAGACAAAGGACACGCCGGAAATCCAGAAAACGAAAGAGCAGGTTTCAATCTCTTCGCAGAGTACGCGTCTCGAGACCAATTTCTGGTCCAAAATCGTCGGTGACGACTTTGTTAGTTTCAATCTCTTCGCAGAGTACGCGTCTCGAGACATGATCGAAATTGACACAACCGCAACACCGTCAGAGGTTTCAATCTCTTCGCAGAGTACGCGTCTCGAGACATGGCAAAACATCTGTACGGAAAATCAATTGCCGAAGTTTCAATCTCTTCGCAGAGTACGCGTCTCGAGACGGACTCGTCGGCAACGTGAGGACAGCATCAGCAAAGCGTTTCAATCTCTTCGCAGAGTACGCGTCTCGAGACGATTGTTAAAGGTGTGCGGATCGAATTTGGCTCGTTTCAATCTCTTCGCAGAGTACGCGTCTCGAGACGCTACAGTGGTTGCTGAGAAGCCTATTGCGCGGAAGAAGTTTCAATCTCTTCGCAGAGTACGCGTCTCGAGACACCTAAGCCACTGGATGGGCGACGGGGTAAACCCATGTTTCAATCTCTTCGCAGAGTACGCGTCTCGAGACAGCCAAGGGGAACTCAAGGGCATCACGGGCATGGTTGTTTCAAT
>JANNVX010000100.1:0-62391 GCA_031414595.1 Deinococcales bacterium | reverse complement strand
CAGGACAGACACAGGGGTCTGTCCCTACAAAATCCATAAAAATACGTCAGGTAGGGGCGGACCCCCGTGTCCGCCCTGTGACCAATTGTCTGTTTTTGGTCTATTTGAAATCAGGAAGTTATTCTTGGACAGTTCCTTAGCCTATATTTTCTTTGTGATTCAAAATCTCGCGCCGCATTTTGCCGTTCCAACTGCCGAACTCTTAAAAGCTGCCATTCTCGAGAGTCCGTTTTATTCTGACTGGGCAAAATCCGAAGAAATGGCAGGTCTAACTGCCGATAAGTTACTGACCATACCAAAAGAAAATGTACTGATTTTTCTCGAGAATGACGTGGTTTTAGGTGTTCTCGTCTCGAGTTCAGAAGAAGCTGGTTTATTGTGGCTGTCTTGGTGTGTGGTCTCCCCTGCGGCAAGAGGACGCGGCATTGCTGGGGCGTTAATCGAGGCATTTCATGCCAGTGCCAAGGCTCGAGGAGTGCATAAAACTTGGTGTGATTCTCGGGTTGGGAATACTGCCAGTGCGCGGATGCTCGAGAAAGCTGGGTATGTGGTCGTGGCAACCCTAAAAAAGCATTGGTACGGTTTGGATTACCTGATTTGGGAACGATTAGTGAATTCTTGAGGTAAACTGAATTCATGACTGCCCCTAGGCAAATGCGCCGAACCCCACAAGCTATTTTTTCTCGAGCCAGTTTGTACTTTGTGCTGATTGCGGGGAGTTTACTGATGGCATTTCCTTTTTTATGGATGATTGTCACCAGTTTTCAAAGTCCGCAGGAAAGTCTGCAAGCCACACCTGTTTGGTTTCCGCAGCGTTTGCATGTGGCTAATTGGAGCGCCGCTCAAAGCCTTGGTTCACTTGGCGGAGATGCCACCTGGGGCGGGATTGCGGCTAAAAAAGAAATTCGGCTCGAGGTGCAAACAACAGGAGATGGGCAACTGGTCGCCGAAGTGCCATCGGATTCACGCAGCAACACCAATTCGTTTTTATTTGGCTCGAGCAATGCCGAAAACACCGACCCACGAAAAGTCAGTGTCTCCAGTCTAAAGCCCAATCTTTGGTCAGTGCAAATCGAAAACACTTCAGATGCTCTCGAGTTAAAAGTCCCACTTAAAATCAGTTTGCCTGATGGCATGACCTTGGTCTCGAGTACCCTGCCGCCAGACCGCAATTCGAGGAATGACACGGGGGCGGTGTACGATTGGAGCAATGTTGCACCCGGACTGCTTGGTTATATCCTAGAAAATTACCGTGATGCACTGCGGGTCGCACCGTTCGGTCAGTATTTCTTAAATAGCGTTATCAATTCAGTTGCCCAAGTTCTGCTGGGTATGGTGGTGGTCACGCTGGCAGCTTTTGCTTTTGCTAAAATTCCATTTTGGGGCAGTAATGTCGTTTTTGCGGCGATTCTCTCGAGCTTGGTGATTCCCGGCGAGATGCTGCTTGTACCAAATTTCGTGACCGTCTTTAAGCTCGGGTGGCTCGATTCTTACGCGGGCATTGTTGTGCCATGGATTGCCAGTGTCTTTGGGATTTTTTTGTTGCGCCAATTTTTCCTAAGTTTGCCGAACGAATTGTTTGAAGCCGCCCGAATTGATGGGGCGGGATACGGTACACAACTGACCAAAGTGGCGTTGCCATTGGCAGTACCGGGGATTGTGACCTTTGGGATTTTTAGTTTTCTAGGGTCTTGGAATGCGCTGCTTTGGCCCATCATCGTCACCAGCAAAACCGAAATGCGTACCCTCCAAGTTGGCTTGCAAAGCTTTATTGGTGAGGCGGGCAGCAATTATGGGCAACTGATGGCAGCCAGTATTCTGGTGATTACCCCAATTATTGTTGGGTTTTTGGTGGCACAAAAGCAATTTATTGCTGGAGTTGCCCGAAGTGGCTTAAAATAAGCGAATGGGGCATTCGGCTACTAGCCATTAGACGCTCAATACAATTCTCGAGTATTTCTAAAGATGTGTGACGTAAATAGAATGACCCACTAGAGCAAATTGTTGCAAAAAGGAGCATAATAGGATTATGGAATTCAAACTTATTTCCGCCCCCGATCAGGATATTTTCGAGACTCGTCTCAGGGATTTTATAGAAAGCCTTGGGAAAAACGTGACCATTGGCAACATCAATTTTTCAACCGCCGTGATGCAGAACGGCGAAGTGATTTACAGTGTTTTGGTGGCGTACCGCAGAACTCAGATGTAGTCTCTCACCAGTTGCGTGCCAGTCCTCACAAAAACACTGAGGGTATGGCGTAAAGTAGTGCTGTGACTTTTGCTTCTCCTTCTTCTAGTGCCTCGGCTGCGCCTTTTTTGGTGGCTCGAGGTTTGCATAAGCGTTTTGGACAACGAGAAGTGGTCGGTGGGGTAGACCTCGAATTGGCTCGAGGCGAAATCGTGGCTTTGTTTGGACCAAACGGGGCAGGCAAAACCACAACTTTTTATATGATGGTTGGCTTTGTTAAACCCAATTCTGGCACAATTCACTTAAGTCAAGCCGATATTACCCGTTTACCAATGCACAGCCGCGCTCAGTTGGGTTTAGGCTACTTGCCGCAAGAACCGAGTGCCTTTCGCAAAATGACGGCTCGAGATAATCTGCTCGCCATTCTCGAGTACCAAAAATTAACCCCTTCAGAACGGATGGATAAAGCAAATTCGCTGCTCGAGGAATTTCAGTTGTCGCACTTAGCCGATAAAATGGCGTATACCTTATCGGGTGGCGAGCGCCGCCGACTCGAGATTGCCAGAAGTTTAACCACCAATCCAGATTTTATTCTGCTCGACGAGCCTTTTACGGGCGTAGACCCCAAAAGTGTCCGAGAAATTCAGCGTTTGATTCGTGAACTCCGAGAAAAACGTGGTTTGGGTGTCTTTATTACCGACCATGCAGTGCGTGAAACTGTGGCGATTACCGACCGCGTGTATTTAATGTGGGATGGTAAAGTGGTTTTTAAGGGAACGCCCGAAGAATTTGCCCGAAATCCAGAAGTGCGTCAGCATTATCTTGGCGAGGAGTTTGAGTTGTAAATGGAACTTTTTTGGTTGCTGCTGATTCTTGGGGTCGCCTTAATTGGTGGGCTGATTGCTTGGCTTGGCGATAGTGTCGGACGGCGGGTTGGGCGTAAACACCTGCGGATTTTTGGACTAAGACCTAAAACCACTGGCTTGGTCTTTGCGGTCGGCAGTGGTGTGCTGGTTGCCCTTGCGACCTTTGGTACAGTTTCGATTTTGGCGCGTAGCACCGTGAACAATGCCATTAAAGCCCCAGAAATGCGGCTTGAACTCGAGCAGTTAAAACGCAGCCTTAAGTCAATCGAATCTGAGTACCAAAGCAGCAAAGCTAACCTTGTCAAAATGAAGGATCGAAGAGTTTTCGAGCAACAAGAATTTGAACGGGTTCGCAACGAGTTACAATTGCGTCAAGATGAATTAAACGCCACGACTGCCTTAAATGGGCGTTTGGGTGGTCGAATTGTGGGCTTGGAATCTGAGCGCAATAAGTTAGGGCAGCAAATTACTCAAAAAATAGGCGAGCTTAAACGCCTTGGTCTCGAGTCTAAAGAGCGCATTGCGGTACTGCGAAAAGAATTAACTTCTTTAGAAATCCAGCGCAATGAATCCACCACCCAGATACAACGCTTAAACACGCAGCGCAGCCAATTGCAGCAACGCATTTTGGCACTTGGCACAGAACGCATCAGTTTAGAGAATAAAGTCCTAAGCGCCCAGACCGCCACCGAACAAGCCCTTACCCAACAACGCAACTTAGAAACGACCGTGGCAAAACTCGAGGCTGGTAAGAAAACCCTCGAGAGCCAACAAGCCCATTTAGAAACCCAACGCAACAGCTTACTGAGTGAACGCAACGGCTTACAAGCCGAACGCAATAGTCTACAAGCCGAACGCACGGGCTTAAATGCTTCGATTGGGCAACTCGAGAATCAATCAAATGTGCTTAGGAATGAGCGCTCTAAATTACAAAGTGATATTCGGGAATTAAACCAAACCCGCACCTCCTTAGAAGCCAGTGTCAACCGCTTAGAAGCCCAAAACACCACTTTAACCCAGCAACTCAACCGTGCCGAAACCGAATTGCGCGATGCCCAAGAAGCCCTAGCCGAAGCCACCAGTGGCAACTTTATTTTCCGTCAAGGCGATTTGGTTTCACAACTGGTTCTCGAGACCAATTCGGCAGACATAATGCGTGACCAATTGCAAAAATGGTTAAAACAAGCCTCCCAAGTGGCACAGATTCGTGGTGCGACCCGCAGTAAATCGGTGGTGCTAAAACCATCCCCGGATTTAGACCCATACATTAATTTAGCCCTTAAAAGTAAAGGCTCTGACCTTATTCTGATGCGAACCTCGCGCAGCGTCACCCAAACGGGCATTGAATTACCAGTCACCTTAGAAGTGCGCTCCAACGAAGTTCTGTTTAGCTCTGGTCAGCCAATTCGCTCCAGAGAACTCGGACTTGGCACCATCAGCAACCAGCGTCCCAATTCGAGTTGGCGGGTAGCCATAGAGAATTTACTGCGTGAAACTGAACGTGACTTAATCGAACGTGGTGTACCTCGCGAGAACCTTCCGACAGGACTGGTATCAGTAACAGAAATCAATGCCTTTATTGACCAACTCGAGAATTTTGGTGGAACAGTTTGGATTGCTGTCTCCGCCCGACGAGAAATCACCCCTGCCGGACCAGTGCAAACCTATTTAAGTCTGATGCGGTAATCAGTCGGATGGTTTCCTCATAGCTCAAGACTCATAGCCCATAGCCAACTAAAAAACATCTTGTAACCACGTCAGCTTTGGGTTGGCTCGAGAGCCTTCGATTAGCACCGCATCAAAACGACAAGGTAAATCGTCTCGCCCAAGGTAATACAGGGCTGCTCGGCGAATGAGGGCAGCTTTACGGGCATTGATAAATTCTCCAGCCGTGCCATGCGAAGTTGAAGTGCGTTGTTTGACTTCAATAAAAACCGTGGTCTGGCTTGGGTCTATGGCAATTAAGTCTATTTCTCCACCACGAATGCGGTAATTGCGTTCGAGAATTTTTAACCCAGCCTGCTCGAGATGTTCGGCTGCCAGAATTTCTGCCCATGCACCACGCAATTCTTTTACGGGAATTTTAGTTGTCACGCGGTCATTATAATCCAAACAAAACGCCTCGGGTTCTCTCGAGGCGCAACAAGAAGTGAGGTGGTCTATCGTGCATCAAATGGTTTTTGTGGAACAAGGTGCTTGGTAGCAGTGGCAGCCAAGGTAATAACAACGACATAAACAAGTACAGTTAGAATAAGCCCGAACATAGTATCATCTCCTGAATGAAAGGTTTCATTCCCCTTTATACTAGCCGCGAAGATGGGCAAAACCTAAGAAAAAGGCTGTTTGTCAAAGGATTCTGACAATCCATCAGGTAAATTTGCCACTCTGATTTGAAGCTGTCGGCAGCACCATTAAATCATCAATTCAAAGGTGAAAATAAGCACAAGACTTGGAAGTTTTCAAGCGCTTGTACAGCAAAAAAGCCAAAGTCCCCCATTGTTGAGACTAAACTACAGCTATGAAGTTAATTTTAGACCCAGCCCTCGAGCCAATCGCCGAAAAAATACAGGCTGGCGAACGCCTCAGTTTTGCCGAAGGGATGGCACTGTACAACACCCATGACCTGAACACGCTTTCAAAACTGGCTAATTTAGTACGGGAACGCAAAAACGGCGATAAAACCTATTTTGTCCATTCGATGCGCCTCGAGTTTACCAATATCTGTTATGTTGGCTGTACATTTTGTGCCTTTGCCGCCCATAAAAACGAGGCTCGAGCTTGGGATTACAGTGTTGAAGATGTGGTTAATCATGTGCGCGAAAAGTACGAACCCGGACTGCAAGAACTGCACATGAGCAGTGGACATCATCCAACCCGCCCGTGGGCGTACTACCCCGAGATGGTGCGTGAACTGAATAAAAGTTTCCCCGGATTACAAGTTAAAGCCTTCACAGCTGCCGAAATCGAACACCTCAGCCACATTGCCAAGAAATCTACGCTCGAGGTGCTGACCGAACTTAAAGCTGCTGGACTTGCCGCCATGCCCGGCGGTGGGGCGGAAATTTTTGCTGACCGAGTGCGCCTGCAAATCGCGCACCGCAAAGTCAGTGCTGACCAATGGCTCGAGATTCACCGTCAAGCCCACAGTCTTGGTATTCGCACCAACGCCACCATGTTGTATGGTCATATCGAAACGCTCGAAGAACGCCTTGACCACATGGACAGGTTACGCACCTTACAAGACGAAACTGGGGGTTTCCATAGTTTTATTCCGCTTGCCTTCCAGCCCGATGCCAATGCACTGGCTTTTAACCTTGGCAAAACCGAATTTACGACTGGCATAGACGACCTGCGAAATCTGGCGGTCTCGAGACTGTACCTAGACAACTTTCAGCACATCAAAGGTTACTGGGTGATGATTGGCTCAGACCTTGTGCAGGTTGCCCTTGATTGGGGCGTGTCGGACGTTGACGGCACAATCATCGAAGAACACATTGCCCATGCAGCTGGCGCAACCAGCCCGTTAGGGTTATCAAGGGACAAAATGGTGGACATGATTAGAAGGGCTGGGCGTACACCAGTCGAACGTAACGCTTATTACGATGAGTTAAAAATCTACGCAGCACTCGAAGCAGCCGACTGAACTTCCAAGTTCAGCGTTTATACGCCCCATCTAAGACCAAGGTCAAGGCTTTTTTGAGTTCATCTTTGGCTGGGCGGTTTGGGTGAAAAGCACTCCAACGCAGGGCAGTCATTAAGTATGTATAGGCAATCGTGGCGGCAATTCGTTCAATGCTGACATCATCGCGGATTCGGTGGGTTTCGCGCAGCAAAGGTTCGATGATTTTGGCTAGTGGCATGGCTTCATAGGCGGCTTTGGCGCGAATTGGGTCTGGGTTAATCAGTTCATAAGTTAAAGGCGGGATTAAATCGCGTTCTTCTTGGGTGACTCGAGCCAGTTCAAGCCAGAGTTCCTCGAGCATCGCGGCGGCATCTAAGCCTTCTTGTCGGCGTTCTTCAATCACATCGTGAAGGTTGGAAACGATGTATGCCCCATAATCGAGCAGTACCGCTTCTTTGTAGGGGTAGTAATTAAAGAATGTGCCACGTGAGACATGGGCAGTACGGGCAATGTCGGTGGCGGTGGTTTTATCAAAACCATTTTCCTTAAACAACTGGATTGCCACTTGGTAAATGCGGTTTCGGCGGCGAATTTTTTGACGCTCACGCAATGAGAGTTTTAAGTCGTCTTGCAAGAGCGGTTTTGGCGCGGGTGTAGAAAGGGTCATCACAGAGGGCAATGATAACACTTTTTTGTTTCCAGTCCAAAATTCTTCATCAGACAGAAATCAGGTTTGAGGATTAGACTGTATGCCATGAAACCATTCTCGAGGTTATTTGGCGTTCTGATGGTGCTGTTAAGTTTAAGCGCGGCTTTTGTTTGGGCGCAACAAAATCAAGCGCTCTATGTCTATTCGCGGGGGATTTTTTTACCATCCGACGACCTGCGTTTTGATTTGTACAGTTATGGGGCTGACCCTTCTGAAATCAGTGTGACCTACAATAAGGTTCTCGAGCCACTTGATTTACTGCGCTTAAAATCCAACGATGGCTATACGGCAATTAAAATTCCCGAGGGTCTGAAAACCAGTGTCGTCAAACGCAGTAGCGTTAAATTGGACAGAAATTACGGGCAGGTCAATCTTGGCAAACTCTCGCCCGGTTTGTACTTATTGGGGTTCTCGGCAGGACAAGCCAAAGGCGTGGGGATTGCCTTGGTTACAGATTTAGGGATGTTGGTCAAACGTGCTGATAAAAACGTGACGGTACTGACCGTCAATCGGGTCAATGGGCAGCGCCGTAATGCCGCCGTCTACGGGATTGATGGTACAAATGCCAAGCAAATTCAGACCGATTCTAACGGCTTGGGTAAATTGGTGCTGTATACCGATAAAAACGGTGTGATTGTCGCAAACAGTGGCGCAAATTGGGCAGTCTCGAGGTCATGGTGGCAGAGTTACGGGGTCGAGCGCTGGAAAATAACTGGGCAGACCGACCGACCATTGTATAAACCCGCCGATGCGGTGTCTTTTCGTGGGACACTGCGCGAAGGCAACACCTTAAAGCCAATTAAACTTAAAGAAATCAGTGTGGTTGCCTGTTATGACAGCACCGAACTTTGGCGCGGCAAACAAGCGGTCAATGAATACGGCACTTTCAGTGGAACATTTAGCCTGTCGAGACGCGCTAAAACCTCGGAGTATGAACAATACCGTGTCTTTGTTGCGCCAAGTGGCGAAGCGGCTTGTGGTGCGGGTTTGACTGTCGCCAGTTTCCAAGTTGAAGATTACATCAAGCCAGAATTTACGGTTGCCCTCGAGAATCCCGAAATTGCTTTGCAGGGCAGCAGTGTTAAAGTGGCTGCCAGTGCCGAATACTTATTTGGCGGCGGCGTATCGGGTGGTAAGGTCAATTTACAAGTTTCTCGGGCGCAGCGTTACCGCCGTGACGACCCGCGTTACTCGGACTTTGGCTATTACTGGGGCGAATGGGATTATTGGCAGCCGCGCCAAGCGATTATTTTAGAAAAAAACACCGTTTTAGGCGATAACGGCAAACTCGAGGTCAGTGTGCCACTCGAGCGCGACCCTGATAATGCAATTGTGGCTTACACGGTTCAAACCACCATCGAAGATGAAACCCGCCGTCCGCAAACCACCAGTAAAACGATTATTGCCTACCCCAGTACCGTGCGGGTGGCGGTGCGCTCGAATCGGTATGTGGTCAAAGCTGGCGAAGAAATTGAGATGAATGTCCGTACTCGTAATCTGGAGGGTGAAGCCGCCGATGCGCCTGTCGAATTAACCCTTGTGCGCCGTGATTACTGGTACAACACAAGCCGTTGGACGCAGCGCGAAGAACGGCTCGAGACCCGCACTGTGACCACTAAAAATGGCAATGCCGTGGTCAAGTTCAAAGCCAGCAAAGGCGGCGGGTACAGCGTCATGGCAAAAGCCAAAGACCCACAAGACCGAGTTTCTTTGGGTGAGGCTTTTGTTTGGGTCACGGAAGATAACCCTTCGTGGTACTGGTATTACGAAAATGGCGGGATGCAAATTAAGATGGATAAACGCGAATACGCCGTGGGCGATACCGCCGTGGCGTTTATTAGCGGCATCAAACAAGGCGCAGATGTCTGGTTGACTTTAGAGGGCAATGAAATTATGGCTCAGCGTGTGTCTCGAGCCGCAGGTGGCAATGCCGCTTGGACATTCAAAATCACCAAGGAGATGCAGCCAAACACCACCTTAAAAGCCAGTTATATCTCTGGGGGCGCAAAAAGCGAAACTGAAGTGGGTTTAGTTGTACCAAAAATCCAAGAACAACTGAGCATTCAGGTTCTGCCCAGTAAGCAAAAATTCCAAGCTGGTGAACAAGGACAAGTTAAACTTTTGGTCAAAGATGCAACCGGCAAACCAGTCAAAACCGAATTGGGCATAACCGTGGTAGATAAGGGAATCTACTTATTAAAAGAGGACAACACCCCAGACCCATTTGAAGTGCTGCACGGCAGTCGTTATAACCTTGTGGGAACGGTCTCGAGCGAGGACGAACCACTTTATGTAGATGCGCCGCGCCCAGTGGCAACTGCCTTAGCTTCACCATCGGCAAGTGCGCCAACCTCGGCAACCGCAGACCGTGCCGCCAAAGCCGAAGCACCTGCTGCCCCAGATGTCAAAGTCCGTAAGGATTTTAGGGACACCGCTGATTGGCGAGCCAGTTTAATTACCAACGAAGCTGGCGAAGCCACCCTGACCATCCCATTTCCCGAGAACCTGACCACTTGGCGAATCACCGCAAGGGGACAAACTCTGGAAGCCAAAGCTGGTACAAGCAAAACCGAAGTGATGGTCACCCAAGATATTATTGCCAGAATTTCACAACCGACCTTTTTGGTGCGTGGCGATAGTTTCCAGTTGCGCGGTATTGTCAACAACAACCGCGAAACCACCGCCGCAGGAAAATTCAGTATTGCCTTAAATGGCTTAAGCACCAGCAGCCCACTCGAGACCAACCTGAGCATTAAATCTGGTCAGCGTGGCAGTTTTGATGCTCGAGTCACGGCTACCGAATTTGGCATTGCCAAAGTCACGGCTAAATATGTAGACAGCCTTGGCGGAGATGCGCTCGAGTTACCGATTAACGTTAAACCACGTGGTTTTACCGATGGCACTGGTTGGGCAGCCGATGCCAAACGCGGCGCTAAGAAATTTAGTATCCCACAAGATGCTAACCTTGACAGCGCCAGATTAAAAATTGCCCTGACCCCAAGTTTACTCAGTGCTGTTCGCCCTGCTTTAGAACAACTGATTGGCTACCCGTATGGCTGCACCGAACAAACGTTGTCGCGCTTTCTACCGACGCTGCTGGCACAACAAGCCTTCCCTCGAGATGACCTGCCCGATTTACTCGATGCTGGGCTTAGCCGACTCGAGACGCTGCGCCACGATGATGGCGGTTGGGGATTCTGGACACAAGACAACAGCACCTTAGAGATGACCAGTCAGGTTGTCTTGGCACTGGCTCGAGCCAAAAATGCTGGGGTGAAATTCGAGGCGTATTTACTCGAGGGCGCAGTCCAGTGGTTACGCAACAACATCAACGACAGTAATGCTCAACGCGGCGCTCGTTCGGTGGCGTACCGCGCCCTTGCCGAAGCTGGTAGCCCTGCCACAGATAGCATGGAGGCTTTTGCCAATCTGCGTGACCTCGAGCCGTATCACCTTGGGCAACTGGCACTGGCTTACCACAAACTCGGTAAGCTCGAGGAAGCCAGAAAAATGCTGACCCGTCTGAAAACTGCTCGTATCGAAACTGACAGCAATGTGCGTTGGGAACGTCCAAACCGTCAGTACCGTTGGTATTATTACTGGGAAGATAATCCAGTGCTGGTGACAGCTGTTGCCCTAGAAGCCTTGGCTAAAATTGAACCGAAAAGCAGCTTGATTCCCAAAACCATTAATTATTTACTGCAACAACGACGCGGCTACTGGTGGGTTAGCACTCAGGATACTGCCGCCACTGTTATTGCGGCGCTTGCCCTACCCAAACCAGCCAGCAGCAACCAAACTGTACGGGTGCTACTGAACGGCACAGAAATTGCCGTCAAAACCATAGACGAAAAAGGCGCAACCCTCGACTTAGACCCCAAACTTAAAATTGGCGAAAATACCTTAGAGGTTCGTGGCGACCTCAATTACGCCGCTAGTCTCGAGTACGTGCGTGAACCAGAGCGCTTGGTGGCAGAGTCGAGCGGTATTAACGTCTCCCCAACCTATTACAAACTCGAGAAAAAGTGGAACGAATCTGCCCGTAATTATGATTACACTCCTGTACCCCTGATTAAAGATGGTGTAGCCCAAGCCCTCGAGGTCGGCGAAATGATTGCGGTGCATATCCGTATTAAACCCGAAAGCGGCAGTATGCGCCATTTGCAAGTGATTCAACCCGTACCGGCTGGATTTAGCGCCGTCAACGAAAACGGCTGGGATTTTGAACCCGGCAGACCAATCCGCTTTCAATCCTACTATCGTTGGTGGTACTGGTATTCTGGACGCGAAATCTACCAAGACCGCGTAGAACTCTATGCCGATACTTTTGGTGGCGAACAAGAATTTACGGTTATCTTACGCGCCCAAACCCCCGGTACATTCACTGCCTTACCGACCACAGCCGACTTGATGTACGACCCAAGTGTCCGCGGACGCTCGAGTGCTGCCACCCTGACGATTAAAGAATAAATCTGACAAGATTTTTCAGGAGGCACGAGTATCACGCCTCCTGATTTTATTTTGCGCCTCATTATTTCTTATTTCCTAAAAGTTAGGATGCACCCATGACGCGACTCGAGCGTATGGTAGCCCGTGAAACCATCCCCAACTTTTTAATCGGTACTTTTTTGTACATTGGTATTTTTCTGCTCTGGCGAATTCTGGCACAACCATTCTTATCGGCATTACCCGCCAAGTCGTTGCTGCCTTGGATGCTATACCAAATTCCCAATTTTGCGCTGCAAGCCTTCCCAATCGCTTCGGTCTTTACTGCCCTGATGGTTTTTGGGCGGCTGGCTCGAGAAAACGAGCTTCTGGCGGCGCAGTCTGGTGGAATCAGTTTACTGCAAGTGGCGCGTCCGGTGCTGCTTTTTGGGGCGTTGGTGACAGGTTTGGGTTATGTGGTGTCAGAATTTATTGCCCCAAGAGCCAATCAACTCGTCAGTGTGACTTGGTGGGATGGTGTTTCTGGCAATGCCTTAACCCGAATTGCGGGTAAACGCCTTGACTTAGACGGTAAAACCCTGTTTTTTACGGGGGTCAGTGGTAACAGGCTCGAGAATGTCCGCCTTGAAGAATGGGTCGGCAATAAGCAAAGCATTACGTTAGCTCGCACCGCCCAAATTACCAAGAATCGGCTCGAGATGGTTGGTTTTCGTAAGTACACGGTAGACCACGATTTTTTTCCACCACCCGATGAAATTACCACCACTTGGACGCAGAATGCTTTTCTCGAGATTTTTCGCGGTTCGCTGAATGTAAATGCCAAAACCAGTGTGCCAATTAAAAAAACAACCGACCAGTTGGTTGCCGAAAATGACGGCAGTGGTTTTGAAGACCCACGCAGTATTTCGGATTTGTATATTGACCATCAAAAAGCTGAAGGGATACAAAAACGCGAAGTTGCAGCGCAACTGGGCTTAAAAACCGCTTTGCCTTTTGCTAGTTTTATTATTTTACTTTTTGGTGTGGCGGTGGCTTCAAGGGGCGCTCGAAACTCGAGTACCGCTTTTGGTTACGCGGTGCTGATTGCGATTGGCTTTTACGCGGCTTTGTTTCTTGGGCGCACCCTAGGGCAAATGGGCGTGCTGCCCGCCTTTATTGCCCCTTGGCTTGCCAATGCTGGGTTTTTAATTGCCGGTGTCTGGCTAATTCGGTCTAGGGAAATCCGTTAAGTGAACTCAAGTCCAATTGAACTTCCTCGCACTACCGCCCGTATCTTCCACTGACGCACCAATGTTTGACGGACTCGAGTCGTTAGAACTTTTTTGCGATCCTCATTCGTTTGTTATGCCCGTGACCTAGAAGGTCACGATGGGTTGTTACGCCCTAGGAGAAAATTATGAATCGTATTGCTTTAGCTCTTGCTGCTGTTGTCGTTGGTGGAATCGCCCTCGCTGCTCCTGCTCTGCGTTTAACCTCGAGTGCTTTGCAAAATGGTCGGGTGACTGGCGAAGTGGTCAATATCGCTGCTTACACACAACTACCAATTTTGACACGCAGTAACTCTGGTAAAAGTGTTGTTTTGGTCTACAAAGGTAAGGATGCCGCCGAACCTTTTAAGTTCCATGAAACTGCTTTTGCAAAACAAGGTTGGAAAGTAACCCATATGGGCGGCGATGCGATGATGGGTGGAGCAATGGACAAACCAGCCGCCGCAATGGACAAGCCAGCCGATGGAGCAATGGACAAACCGGGTGGCGCAATGGACAAACCAGGTGGAGCAATGGACAAACCAGCCGATGCAATGGGCGGCACAATGATGGATAAAGGTCTCGAGGCAAGTCTGAGCTTTAAGAGCTTTACCTTGTCACTAAAATCTACGTTGGTAGGCACAGACCAGATTAAAGTTTCATTTGATTTGAAATAAAGTTTTGCCAGATTCAAATACCAATGATGCGTTATGTGTCATTGGTATTTTTCTATTATTTCGCCCAAAACAGAATATGTTAAAATCCGAGGTGTGCCAACTGTTGAAGAACTGCGTGAACGCCTAAAAAGACCACTGGAACGCGAATTGGCTACTGGTTGTCAGGATAAAGTCGTGACGGCTGGACTTGAGGCGTTACTCAGCAATGTGGCACAACCTTTCCCCAAGGTGCGGGCAGTGTTGGATGGCTACAGCACCTTTAGCTTAGAAGAACGCCAAACCCGACTGCTCGAGGCACTGGCACTGCTCGAGCCAATAGCTAAACCCGTGGTGACTCGAGTCCAAAAAGATTTACCAACCGAACGCAGCCCTGTGCATCTGGACAGCCTGCTCGAGAAACTGACCCTGCCGATTGGTGCGGTCAAAAAACTGGCGCTCTTAAATGTGCGTACCGTTCGGGATTTACTGCATTTCTATCCGCGTCGTTACGAAGACAGGCGCAAATTACCGGGCTTTCACTTAATCGAAGATGCCGCCAAAGTCACGATTGTTGGCACTGTCACCAGTAAATCTCGAGTGCAACCGCGTAAAGGAATGCTGATTCTTAAAGCCGAACTGCGCGACGACTACGGCAATATGGCAGCCGCCACTTGGTTTAATCAGCCTTGGGTCGAAAAAACCCTGCGCGAAGGCGCTCGGCTGATTGTGACTGGCAAAGCCAAGCGTTTTGGACGCAAATTAGAAGTAGGAGTCGAATACTTTGAACTTGACGACGACGGCGAAAGCCTCAGCACCGACCGTGTGATTGGGGTTTACAGCACCACCGATGGCATTTCCCAAGCCTTTTTGCGGCGCTGCGGACAAGCGGTGCTGGATGCTTTTCCCGAACTCGAGGATTTTTTAAGCAGCAAAACCCGTGGTGAATTTAAGCTGATGCCGCTTGCTCAAGCCTTGCGGGAAGCTCATCAACCAACTGAACTCGAGACCTTAGAATTGGCACTAGAACGGCTTAAATTCGATGAATTCTTGTTTCTCGAGTTACGGGTGATGCTCGAGGGGAAAAGTCATTTGCTCGGTAAGCAATTCAGGGCGTTAGACGAAGACATCAACCGTTTTGAAGCTGCCTTGCCGTTTAAGTTTACCAAAGCCCAACGTCGCTGTTTACTCGAGATTGCCGCTAGTATGCGCCTGCCAAAGCAGATGGCACGGTTACTCCAAGGCGATGTCGGCAGTGGCAAAACCGCCGTGGCAGCTTGTGCTTTGTACTTGGCTGCACTGGATGGTTTTCAAGGCGCAATGATGGCACCAACCGAAATTCTGGCACGGCAGCATTACCTTAATTTTCAAAAGTATTTGTATCCACTTGGCTTAAAAATAGAATTACTGATTGGTGCAATGACCGTCAAAGAACGCCGTGCTGCCCGTGAACGGCTCGAGACGGGGCAAATTGATATAGCGGTGGGTACACAAGCCCTGATTCAAGAAGGGGTTAATTTTAAGAACCTTGGTTTAGCCGTCATAGACGAAGAACATCGTTTTGGAGTGATGCAGCGCCGAGCGTTACTTGCCAGCCGCCCCGATGTTCTGGTGATGAGCGCCACCCCCATTCCGCGCAGTCTAGCTTTAACCGCTTATGGCGACCTCGAGCTAACAATTATAGACGAACTGCCACCCGGACGCACCCCCATTCAAACCAAGTTGCTTTTAGACACCCATCGTCGGCAAGCCTATAGTTTTGTGTTGCAACAAATTCGCCTTGGCAGACAAGCCTTTGTGGTTGCGCCTTTAATCGAAGAATCGGAAAAACTCGAGGAGATTCTAGCCGCCACTCAACTGGCAGCCGACCTCAAAGAAATCCTTCCCGAAGCCAGAATCGAACTGCTACACGGCAAAATGCCCGCCGAACACAAAGACCAGATTATGCAGCGTTTCCGTAGTCTCGATTTTGATATTCTTGTTTCCACTACGGTTATCGAAGTTGGGGTTGACATCCCCAACGCCACGGTTATGGTCATCGAAAATGCCGAACGCTTTGGATTATCGCAACTGCATCAGTTGCGCGGACGGGTCGGACGCGGCGCAGAGCAAAGTTATTGTTTACTGGTGGCGGGCGACCACAGCAAAAAAACCAAGGAACGCTTAAAAGTGATTGAATCCACCACCGACGGCTTCAGAATAGCCGAAGCTGACCTCAAACTGCGCGGACCCGGCGAAATCATGGGAACACGCCAAAGTGGACTTGCCGACCTGAAACTTGGCGATATTGCGAGGGACACGATTATTATTGAACAAGCCCGTGAACTCGCAAAACGCATCCTCGAATTTGACCCGACCCTCGAGAAACCCGTCAGCAGCCACCTACGGGGCGAATTACAAGCTCGAGGCGAAGGCTTTGTCAAAGACGTGATTTAGCTACTTCAAGAACTGCAAAGCAATTTTATTGAACTTTTCAAACGCCTCATCGTAAGGCACTGCACGGGCGCGTACAACTGCCATTGGCACAGGGCGTGCCTCGAGAAAATATCGGCTTTCGGTAATTGGTGTAAAGACATCCTCGTTACCCCAAACCAAATAGGCTGGTTGTTTGAGTTTTGCCCAGTACCCGCTAACATCTTGGGCGAGCATCCCAGCAAAAAACGAAAACGGTGCAAAGGCTTTATTTGCCCCCTCGAGATTCTGCTGGTAAATCCGCGTCAGTTCAGGCGTAACCAAGTTGCCATTTAAGTAAACAGTGTTGTACAAGAAAAAATTTAAGCCGCCCTCACCACTGAGAATCTGAAATAAAAACAGCCCGATTGGGGTAGTGGCGTACTGATTAAATAAGTCAGGGTTGCGGCGGAATCGGTCTGAGCCACGCGCAAATCTGGCTTCGTCGGAAAAGCCGTAACCGCTTGGATTAGCCAAAAAAAGTTTTGTGATCAGTTCGGGGTTTTCGGCAGCTACACGAATGGCATAGTCTGCGCCATAACTTCCGCCGATGATAGCGGCTGGCGCACGCACCACTTTTTGCAAGAATTCGCGCAAGACTTGTACATAGAGTTCGTTGGTGTACATGATTGGTTGTGCGCCAGAACGAGCAAAGCCCGGAAAATCAAAAGCATAAATCCGATGTTGCTTACTCAGTGCTAAAGTATTTTGTCGGTACAAGTGCATGGAATTGCCCGCGCCAATGCCATGCACAAAAACCACGGGTGTTCCCGAACCGCCAACCTCGTAATAAACCCGTTCACCCGCTAGAATCACATAGGCACTCGAGGTCATTCCCGCCAGACGTGGCGCTGGCGGGGCATCCGCTACCGAAGGCGCATTTGGGTCTCGAGCCACAGGCGCACAGGAGACCAATAAAAACAGTAAAACAGCCAGTAATCGTTTCATGCTCTGTTTTACGTCAAAACAGGCAGCTTTGACTGTAGGAAAACACCACGAGATTTAGAATCAAGGGCTTATATTTGGCTGATTTTAATGAATGACTTTTGGTGTCCCGAACCCCATTTCTCGAGTATTTTCTGTGGTGTTGTGAAAAAATCGAGGCTCGAGAAACAACAAAAACCCCATTCAATTGAGTGGGGTTTTGAAGTGTTCTACAACGAAAATGTGTAGGTGTTGCCTGTTGTAACTTCGATTCGTACCAAGCCAACTGCATCGTGCGCCATGATTAAATTTCCATCGGCTGGGTCTAAGAACAAGCCGCCGCGCAGCATGGGTCCTGCTTCGCCAACGCCACGAACACACTGAAACCATGCAGCAGTTGGGTTCATGCAGAATATATTACCGCCAAGTTTTGGATTGTCTTCATCGTTAATCGTGACTGGTGCAATACCCGAACCGTTGCCTGTGCCACTTGTCCAAAGGAAGTTACGAACAGGGTCCCAGACACTGTAGGAATCACCGGGTTCTTGCTGCATGACCTGTTCACGGTTGCCAGTATCAACATCGGCACGCCAGTAGGTATTGCCTGATGATACGTAGAGCCATTGCTTACCCTTAATTTCATGAAAATAAATGTTTGTACCGGGGAAGGTCATGTTGGTGATACCCGTACCCCTTGGACCAGAGCCATTGGGCAAACCATAATCTGCTTTGGCTTTATTTTCGGCATTGTCGGTGTAACGGTTGTTGCCCTGAGCTTTCATGCGTGTCACCCAAGAGCATTCTTTGCCGTCGGCAGAAATTTTCATAATCCCAAATGGTCCTGTGCCAGGGTTTGGAATCAGGTAGAACTCGCCAGTGTTGGGGTTCATTTCAAATGGCGCAAAACCAGTGTTGATTTGTTTACTTCGTCTCGAGCTTGCGGGTACACTGCCCATCACGCCGGGGGCTTGAGGCACGCTGCCTTGTTCGCATTGGTCTTTGGGAAATTCAGGTTTGTCAGAGTACAAAATGGCTTTTTCCGTCCAGACGGTGGTGCGGTTTCCTGTCGTCGGGTCTACTTTCATAATCGTGGACACATTGCCCGAGTCATATGTAAAAGCATAGAACATGCCGTCCTTGCCGCGTTTGATGGTTCGCACCGTGCGTAAGGTATCACCAGAACCGACATCCACATCGCCTTGTCTCGAGAGATATTTCCCAGAAATCACTTTGCGGTTGCCGACTGTTTCTGGTTTTGACCAGTCAATGTCCACTTCGTAAATCACACCAAAGTTTTTTAAGTCTGGGTTGCCGCCAACATCGCGGTTATCTGACCAAGTGCTACCAATGTAAATTTTGCGCTTGGCATTGTCTAAAAATCCGCCGTAATAGCGGCTCGAGCCGGGTTTGGTTGGGAAGCCAGTCATCAATTGAGCGGGTCCAATACCCGTGCCAAAACGTGCGCCTTTGCCCCATTGGTCAGCGAGGCGCTGGCAGCGAAAGTTCCAATTCTGGACAGCTTCGGCTGGGCTGGTCGGGCGACGGTCAAGAGCGCGGCAATCTATTGGGAATTTGGTTGGCAAATTCCGATTCTGATTAAATTGTGCCAGTGCTACGCCAGTTAGCGCCAGCAAAGACAGTGCAAGTAGACCTTTTTTCATCGTTCTCCTTATCGAGGTTCGAGATTTAAATAGTTTAAGGATGTATCGTGACTAAATCGCAACTTAAAACAGTTTCTGAACAGCTTTTGAAAGCTCAAAACCGTGTTTCTCTAGGTTGACGCAGCGCAAACGAGCCGTGGTTAAATCACAAGTAAAGCCAGCCATCTTCCGGGTCTGCCCGTACTCGAGCCGCTTTAAGCTAGGGCTATACAGCACATCACCATAACAAGCTCGCTCTGGCTTACCGCGTTCACTCATGAGGAAACGATTACCCCACTCGAGGTTACAGTCTTTGGGTTTTGGCGGAATAACCGCCGTACTTTGTGAGACTTGGCAAGTGAGCAGTGTACTGCCAGCGACCTTTTCGACCCGACAAAAAATATTGCCAGTCGGCGTAGTAATCGAACCCAAATCTGTATTTTGGCTCAGACCATGTTGAGTAAAAGCCAAAATCAGTAAGCTCGAGAATAGCAAGAGAATGGTTTTATTCATTGCACATTCCTTAGCACTTGGCGGTTTTCGGGTCAAAGCTAATTTCGCCTTTTTCACCAAATTTCAGCACACCACTGAGGGTGTATTTTTTGCCTGTTAAGAAAATGTCAAAGCCCGAAATTTTAATGTCGTCAGCGTTTTCTTTGAGTTCAAAGTGAATGTTCTCGATTGGCACTTTGCACTTGCCATTGGCAAAATCGGTCACAGCTTTGTACCATTTTGCACCAACCGGCGAGACTGGCTTTTTCTTAGCAATGCTAAAAAACTGGAGGTCGTTGCCGCGTCCATTGCTGGCTTTTTGGGCGCTGGTGACCATGCCCACCAAAATATCATCCGAGGTCAGGAAGGCGGCAAAAGTCACCCAGTAGGTCATCTTGCTCTCAAAAATTTGCACAAAGCCTTGGCTTTTCTTAACGCGGTAACTCATTTCAAATCCACCCGCGTCTTTGAGGTTATAGGTCACAGTATCTTCTTTGATTGGGTTGCCCATCAGTTTTTTGAGGGTTGGGATTTCAATGCCCGTAAAGAACATATCCTCCGAAGCCAAAGTTTGAATCACACCTGCCAGACCCTTACTAAAATCCGCTTGAGCAAGCGCGAGGCTCGAGACGAATAGCGTAGCGGCAATCAACAATTTTTTCATGGTTTTCTCCTTGCTCGAGACGGCGATACCGTAGCCTCAAGACTTTTTTGGTATCCTCGAGTCATGGTGACTCGAGGATGAGTCAGCCTATTTGATTCCTTTGGTCACGGTAACTGGGACACGGACTTCAACATTTTGATTGGTGGTGGCAATGATTTTGTCGGTGGCGACGGCATTGGCGGTGAATAAACCTGTAGCGCTAATGGTGTTGACCCCAACGACCTCAAGGGCTTGCGGTATTGCGCCTGCCAATGTTTGACTCTCGAGATTCCAAGTGATGGCGCTATCCACGCTTGGCATCGGTTGGTTTAAGCTGTCACGCACAACGGCGGTCATTTGTTGGGTATTTCCGACGGTCAAACTGACTGGGTTTGGGGTCAGGACAATATCTTTAATCGTGGCAACACCGCTCATTACACCATAAACACCGTAAGTCTGAACTGTTGCCCGGAGTGCGCCTTTGACACTAATCTGTTCTTCCACATAGCGCCAATAAACACCATCGCGGCGGAACAACCGAATGGCATTGCTTGTAGCTTTGCTCACGCCCGCATTATTGACCGCGAAACTGATGGTCGCGCTGGGGACTGAACCCGCCGTGACTTGGAAATTATAGGCACGAACAAATGTCAAACCTGACGGTATTTGCCCTTGGTCGCTCAAGGGTGTAACCGTGACAAATGTTCCTGCTGTGGCACTGGGCGCAACCAACGAGGCTTGCGTATCGCTGCTACTGACTGTGCCGCCAGTGGTTGGCACGGCTGTACCAGCAGGTTGTGGTGTTGGGCAAGCGGTCAAAATCGCGGCGGTTAGGGCTAACAATGGAATCAATTTTTTCATAAATTCTCCTTGCTCGAGGCGGCGATGAAGCGCTGTACTCTCGAGACTTTTTTTGGGCATCCTCGAGTCACTTGGGAGAGGGTGACTCGAGAATGTGTATGAAGTGTACAAATCTAGCGTGACAAGATCGCAACATGGCTCAGAGCGAAACAATATAGTCAGAGAAAGTATTTTTTTACCCTAAGTCGCGATTCTCGAAAAATCAAGGCTTGTTGCGTTTTGTGTTTAGATATAAAAAAATCACCCCAAAAACTGAGGTGATTGCAAATATACATTTACTTAGCAGCTTGGTAATTCTTTTCTGCCATATCCCAATTGACCACATTCCACCAAGACTCGAGGTACTTTGGACGCAAATTTTGATAGTTCAGGTAATAAGCATGTTCCCAAACATCGACAGCCAAAACTGGTTTTGCACCTAACTCGAGCGGGGTATCTTGGTTGGCGGTTGAAAGCACTTCCAATGCCCCGTTTTTAACCACAAGCCAAGCCCAACCTGAACCAAAACGGGTTGCTCCTGCGGTATTGATTTTTTCTTTTAGGGTGTCTAAACCACCCATTGCCGTAATTGCTTCGGACAGCCCACCAACGGGGCTACTCGAGCCGCCGGGGGTCATCAAAGTCCAGAAAAAAGCATGGTTATAATGTCCGCCGCCGTTGTTACGAACTGCACCACGAATGCTTTCCGGTACTTGACTCAGGTCGTGTAGCATCGTCTCGAGTGGCATGTCAAATTCGGGGTGTTTCTCGAGGGCAGCGTTTAAGTTATTGACATAGGCTTGATGGTGCTTGCCATGATGAATCTGCATCGTGGCGGTGTCAATATGAGGCTCTAGGGCATCATGGGCGTAGGTCAGGGCTGGTAATTCGTATTTCATGATTTTCTCCTTAAAATGTCGCATTGGCGACTGAGTATTAGTGTACCGAATCTCGATGAGCGAGTCTGCAAGCTCTCTTACCGATGAGAAAGCAAGCTCTCATACCGAGCAGTCTGCCAGTTTCCTTACGTTATACTTCTGTACATGGCAATTATTCCCACAGCAAACACTTGGATTCTCGAGACGACCCGTACAGCTTATGCTTTTGGATTGAACAGCCAAGGCTTACTGATTCATTCGTATTGGGGTGTTAAACTGCCTCGAGCCGAAGATTATCCTGCACCAAGCGAATCTGACGGTTGGGCTGCCTTTAGTGGTGCAGCCGATATACTGCCCGAGGAATTTCCAGCTTATGCAGGCAATAAGTACATTGAACCATGCTTAAAAGTCAGTTTTGCCGATGGTGTCCGCGATGCGGTACTGGTTTTTGTCTCGAGCCAAATTGAACACAACGAATTGCAAATTGTGCTAAAAGATACACATTATCCGCTTTTAATCACCCTGCATTACCGTGTTCATGCCGAGCTTGACCTGATCGAGCGATTTGTGACGGTGCAGAATAACGATGCCAACCCTGTTAAACTCGAGCGGGTTTTCTCGAGCCAGTGGCATCCACCAGCCCACCGACAATACCGTTTAAGTCACTTGGCTGGGGCTTGGTTCAAAGAAACCCAAATCCACCGCGAAGTGCTTGACCTTGGCACAAAAGTCCTCGAGTCACGGCGAATCACCAGCAGTCATCAGAACAACCCATGGTTTGCTGTGGATACTGTACAGAATCCAGCCAGCGAAGAAACAGGCGAAGTTTGGTTTGGGGCTTTGGCATGGAGTGGCAATTGGAAACTGACCGCCGAAAGCACCATCCACGGACAAACCCGCCTTGGGATTGGCATCAACGATTGGGATTTTGCACTGCAACTGGAAGCTGGGCAGTCCTACATTACGCCAAGCAGTTTAGGTGGTTACTCGAGGGCTGGTTTTGGGGCTGCCAGTCGAGTTTTACACCGCTATGTGCGCGAAATGGTTTTGCCGCACAAACATCAGCTTCGCAAAGTTTTATATAATTCTTGGGAATCCACAATGTTTAATGTCAACCAGCCAGACCAAGTAGCCCTTGCCGAAATTGCCGCCGAAATGGGTGTGGAACTGTTTGTTTTAGATGATGGTTGGTTCCACCGGCGCAACCTAGATAACGCCGCACTGGGCGATTGGTGGGCAGATGAGACTAAATTCCCTAATGGTCTAAATCCACTGATTGAAAAAGTGGGTGCGCTTGGCATGGATTTTGGCTTATGGCTCGAGCCAGAGATGGTCAGTGCAGATTCTGAGTTATACCGCGCTCATCCAGATTGGGTGATTCATTTCCCCACCCGCGCTCGCACCGAAGCCCGCAATCAAATGATTCTGAATTTAGCTCGAGTTGAAGTTCAAGATTATCTAATTGCCTTGATAGACGATTTACTATCCAAACACAAGATTACTTTTATCAAATGGGACATGAACCGCAATGTGACCGAACCGGGCTGGCAAGACAAGGACGAACCTCGAGCCATTTGGGTGCGTTACGTTGAAGGGCTGTACCGTGTCTGGGGAACTTTAAGAGGGGCGCATCCCGATGTGATTTGGCAATCTTGCTCTGGTGGCGGCGGACGTGCCGACCTTGGGATTCTGCGCTTTGCCGACCAAGTTTGGATTTCAGACATGACCGAACCAACCATGCGCTTACAAATTCAAGAAGGATACTCGCAGGTTTATCCAGCCAACACGATGGAGGCATGGGTTACGGATATGGGCGCTAAACACCTGTCACTCGAGTTTAGATTCCATGTTTCAATGGCGGGTTTACTTGGCATTGGCGCAAATTTGCACCACTGGAATAGCACCGAGCGCCAACAAGCCAAAAAACTCATTCTCGAGTACAAAGCAGTACGGCAAATTATTCAAAATGGGCAGTTGTACCGCCTTAGAAGTGCCTTCACAAGTTTCTTCTCGAGTCTGATGTACGTTAGCTTTGACCAAAGTCAAGCGGTGCTGTTTGCTTTTCGCACCCACGCACCAGACCCCGTAAAACTCCCACCAATTCACTTGGCTGGGCTTAAACCAAATGGGCTTTACCAAATTGGCGATGTGATTCGTTCGGGCATGGCTTGGCAAGAAATTGGTTTAGAATTGCAAATTGGGGATTTCTCGAGTGTAATGTTGCCGATTCTCGAGGTGCAGCTTTAACGCCGAGGGTCAAGTCGGTCACGCAGTCCATCACCTAATAAATTAAGTCCTAGTACGGTTATGGCTATCGTTAAACCGGGAAAAATCGTTGCCCAAGCACTCTGGTAAATAAAGGTTTGGGCATCGCGCAGCATCACACCCCAACTTGGGGCGGGGGGTTGCGTCCCAAGCCCAAGGTAAGAAAGCGCAGCTTCGGCTAGAATTGCAATGCCAAAGGCAAAAGTGGCTTGAACAATCAATGCCGAAGCGATATTGGGCAAGACATGCCTGAACATCAAACGGGCATCTCGAGCGCCTAAAGCTCTGGCGCTATCAATAAAATCTAGGTTTTTGGTGGCAATGACACCGGCTCGAGTCAGTCGTGCAAAGGTTGGGATACTCGAGATTCCCACGGCAAGCATGGCACTCCAAATGTTCGGGCGGAGAATAACAGCGATTAAAAGTGCCAGTAAAATCGTTGGAAACGCCGAAAGTGCGTCCAAAATTCGCATGATAATGTCATCTATTAACCCGCCAAGCCAGCCTGAAATCATGCCCAGCAACAAGCCTAGGCTCGAGCCGATGCCAACACTGATTAAACCCACCAGAACACTGGTACTTGCGCCACGCAGCAATCTGGATAAAGTGTCGCGTCCAAAGTTATCTGTGCCAAGTGGATAAGTCAGGCTTGGGCTTTGCAGTTGTACCGCAAAATTCTGAAATGTTGGGTTGTGCGGAGTCCAAATTAAACCCAGCAGCGCCGCAAAAAGCAGCAAGCCAAGGGTGGCAAAACCAAACAGCAAGTTAAACTCGAGACGTGCCGTGGGCTTAGGCTCGAGTTCTGGAGTTTGAGAGGTGATTTGATTCATGGGGTATCCTGATTCAAAACAGTTTGACAAATCTGCTGCCAAACTTGCAAATGCTGTTTCTTAATACCACTACCGCGCTTAAACTCTGTTTCGAGTAAATGCGTGTACTCAGCTAAAAATTCTTGTGGTTGACTAATGAGCCTTAAATAATACTTTAAGGACGGTATCACGCCATTCACAATAAACTGGCAAGCGTGACGTTGTTTGTATTTTTCGATTGTTTGAGTGACCAAGGTTTGGTCAGATACGTTTGGTTCATTGGTTGTCAGAATATAGTAACGGTCTGTCTGACTTGTTTTGATTTTTTGATAAGCAAGATCAATCATTTCGGCACTAATGGGTTTATTATGCTTAATTTCAACAGCCTCAAAAGAGCTTTGATTGGTATTGAGAATATCAATGTCCCCCAAGGCTTTAGAACGCGAATCTGGGCTGGTATGGGACTCGAGCGGCGCGAGTATTTTACCTTCATAACGCTTTAAGTCTGGTAGTAATAGGCGGTAAATAGCATACATCGCAAGCACTGGAAGTCGTGCTGTACCAACTGTTCCTTGTGGATAAGAATATCTGATGTGTTGAGTAATCGCATCTATTATTTTGGTAATACTGACTTCGTTTGTTTCTAAAACCTCAAATAACAAATCATCATCTTTTGTGATTTCAAATAGCAATACAAACAAACCAGATAGCACATTGACAGCTTGATTTGGATACTGCTCGAGAAAATCCATGACTTGCAAAAAAGCTGTTTTTAATAATGGGTTACGGATTTTACCGGGAAAATCCAGTGTAAAAGGATGAGGCTGCTCGAGCGAACGTGTTAGCCAAGCACTTTCTGCCATTGCAAAATGTGGGAAGTATTTTCTTACAAAAGGGGTCATAAACTTGGTATCGAAGGTTCTGGCTGAATAACCACCCACCATGCCTTCTTGGTGTAATCGAATGTCCTGATTCGGATTAAAAATTTTATAAGCCGATGAAGTCAGTGTTGCACCAAGGACAGCTTTTTGTTTATCTGCATTCTGCACGATGATTTTAAGATTTTGCAGACAATCATTTGGCAATTGAATCTTGGGATTTTCTCGAGCGGTCTGCAAAGCCGTTTCTAAAATTTCATTTGGATGGACTGGCATAATTCTCCCAAAAAGCAAGTTGTTGCTTAGCGATGGGTTTTGATGTTGATAAATTTTCTAAACGCTGTCTGGCAAAATCACAGTATTCTTGACTAATTTCAAAACCGATGTACTGGCGTTTATTCTGCACCGCTGCCACCGCAGTTGAACCCGACCCAAGAAACGGGTCAAGCACAATATCCCCTTCTCGAGTCAGTAATTTAATCAACTCGGCAATGATTTTAACAGGATAAATAGCAGGGTGTGGACAATTCTTAATGGATTCAACAGGCGAAATTAGCGCATCTTTTTTAAGCGGGTTGCCATAAACACGAATCAAGGTAAACCCATTTTTATCAAGTTGAATTTTTCGTCCACCTTCTTGCCCGCCAAAAGGCTCGGAGTGTATTCCTCGGATTTTCATCCGAAAACCTTGAAGCTCACCTCGTTTAACTTCTTCAATAATCTGCTCGAGTGCATCACGCGCCATTGTTTTTTGTGCATCGGTCAAATTGGATTGCTCAATTAAGCCAAAGTATTTTTGTCCAACATTTCCCCCAGCACTGGTTGGCTTGGTCATTTCCAGTGGCGCTAAGTAATCATCAATAAAATACTGATAAGTGTTTGATTTTACAAAATGAAAAAATGGTTCTGTACTGCTGACCAAACGGCGCTTAAATTGCCGTGGTGTTGGATTGGTTTTTAACCAAGTGATTTGATTGACTAAACTCACCTTTGTTTGGTTGGTGGCTGCAATGGCAAAACGGTATGGGAGCATCATCAGGCTTCCATCTTCGTATTTGTCGCCTAAGTTAAAAATAATGCTACCAGTAGGCTTAAGAACGCGCACGCATTCCTTAAAAATCTCGAGTAGGGCAGCAATATAATCTTCTGAGCTCTTTTCGTTGCCAATACCACCACTGCCATAATCACGCTGCTGAAAATAAGGAGGTGAGGTAATGACCAAATCAATACTGTCGCTGCTAAGATTTTTTAGAAGTACGGCACTATCGCCACAAGTGATTTGATTGAGTAAAGGCTGCTTTGGTAGCCCTAAGCGTTGCTTAGTTGCAGTGGGTAAACTAATTTGAGCAATCATGGTTTTACTCGCAAAATCTTCATGATAACAATTGTATACGAAGTCAACACTTTATTGCCTCGAGTTCATTCGGTTTCCAATTTGAGTTCATGCCTTGCATAATCACGCGGATTTGCCATATAACACCTTTCCTTCTCGAGCCACGACAATTGCCAGTGGCGTGTTGTTTTCTTTGAACTGCGATAAGGTCATCGGCACAAAATCCATTGGAAAGTACCTTGGGCAAAAGGCATCTTGGGCTTTTAGGGCTGCATCCCATAAATTAGCACCATCCTCGAGCAATAAAAGTAAGTCAAGGTCACTGTTTTCGTTAGTGTCGCCACGTGCCACACTGCCAAAGACAATCACTTTTTTTGCCCCAGTAAATTCTGCCACTCGAGCCGCGATTTGTTTTAATGTCGGCATATCGGTAGGTAAGCGTCTTGGCGCTGGGTCATGAATTGTAGAAGTTGTTGAACTCATATCCGAAGTCATTCTAAGTGGTGACTCGAGCCGATGCAATGCTTTTTGAGAAACAACCTATATCATACTACGCAACTTATCGGAGTATGATATATTCGTAAATTATGAACATCCGTTTGAATCTAAATAAATTTCTGGTACAACATGCGGTCAGTCCTTACCGAATTGTTAAAGAAACGACCCTATCGCCCAATACCATTTACGACCTTGCTAGAAAACCGGCTCAGCGAATTGACTTGGCTACTGTAGGACAAGTTATTACTGCCCTCGAGAAAATTATTGGTCAACCCGTCACAATTAACGATTTACTTGAAACAACCCCAAATGAGGCATTTTTAGAGACGACCAAAGAACCCGATTTTGCTTTGTTGGTGGCAAATGCAGCTAAGACTGTTAAAAAAGCGAGTATGACTGGTAAACCGATTGGCTCGATTGGGTCGGTGCGGATTCGTGGTACTGGCTCAAGTATCGTTGAAATTATTCGGGATGGACGGCGGTGAAACTTTACATTGACAGCAATGCTTTTGTATCTTTGTACGCCAATGACAATCCTAACCATGCAGTGCTGACTGGGCAAGCGATTGCTCAGGCGCAAACAACCGCCTCGAGTGTGATTACTTATGCCGAAGTTCGGGCGGCTTTTCGGTCTTTGCGGCACAACAAACGCATTACCCAAAAAGAATTTATTCAAGCAAGCCATGATTTTGAACGTGACTGGAAAATGGTTCAGTCCTTACAGGTCAGTCATCCTTTGGCGTTGTTAGCGGGTGCATTAGCCGATACGCATTTACTCAAAGGTTGCGATGCTGTTCATGTCGCAACGGCTGTTACGCTCCATTCACTATCCAGTGATTTGCAATTTCTTACTTTTGATTTGCAACTCGAGAAACGAATTTTGGTGTCTGGGCTTGTGCCATTGTGGGTGGCTGAAGCCCAGAATCAGTCGTAACGAATTCTAGGGTCAAGTGCGCCGTACATCAGGTCAACAATTAAGTTAATAAAAACAATCATCGCCGCAATCACAAAAACCACGCCCTGCACCAAAGGATAATCGCCAAAGCGAACTGCGCCTAAGCCAAGTAAGCCCAGTCCAGGGATATTAAAAACACTTTCAACCACAATTCCGCCAGCCAGTAATTGCCCAAATTGAATCCCAAGCAGCGTGATGATGTTAATGGCTGCGTTACGTAAAATATGCTTACGAATCACCACACCCTCGAGTAAACCCTTGGAACGGGCAGTGCGAACAAAGTCTTGGCTTTGGGTTTCAATCACACTAGAACGCACCATCCGTACCAGTCCAGCCGCTTGTCCAAGCGCCAAGGTCAGCACAGGCATGACGAGGCTACGGGCGGCTTTGAGCGGGTCGTCTGACCAGTTTGTCCAGCCATTGGCGGGTAGCCAACCAAGGGTGACGGCAAAAAGCAGCACAAACATAATCCCAAGCCAGAAACTCGGAATCGCCAGTCCAATTTGGGTCAGGGTCACAACCAGTACATCGGCAAGGCTGCCCCTGTGCCGAGCCGCATAAACTCCGGCAGGTAGGGCAATAACCAGTGCCAGCAGGCTCGAGAGTCCAACCAAAGGCAGGGTAATCGGTAGCCTATCCCAGATTAAGGTACTCACTTCTTTACTTAAACTGATGCTTTTGCCTAGGTCGCCTTGCGGGATTCCAGCCAGCCAGACCAAGAACCGCTCGAGTGGTGGTTTATCCAAACCCAATTGTTTTTGCAGCACCGCATATTGGTTTGGGTCATAATTTAAGCCAAGAATCAGTTGCACAGGGTCGCCGGGAACAAGCAGCATTGCAAAAAAGACCATCACACTGGCAAGCAGTAGCGTCATCAGGGCAGTTAAAACTCGGCGCAACAAAAAGCCTAGGGTCACTGGGCTAGTTTACCTCTCTTATGCCTTGCACACCTAAAGATGTATACTCGCACCTCGAGACTCGCGCTTTTTTATTGGCGCAGTATAAATTATGGATATTCGCAGTTAGACTGCGTAGCTAGGAGATGGCGTGAAACTTGTAGAGGACATCGGAATTGATTTGGGTACAGCAAATTTCTTGATTTACATTCGTGGCAAAGGCATTGTCTTGCAAGAACCCTCGGTGATTGCAATGGTCAGGGACTCTAAAGAAGTCAAAGCAGTGGGCGAAGAGGCTTACCGCATGATTGGGCGTACACCGGGCAATATCGTGGCGGTACGTCCGATTAAAGATGGTGTGATTGCCGACTTTGAACTGACCAAACGAATGCTGACCAAGTTCTTAGATAAAGTGATTACCGGTTACGCTCGGTTTTTACGTCCAACAATTATGGTCGGTGTGCCAAGTGGAGTCACCAACCTCGAGAAGCGCGGCATTATCACGGCAGTGCGTGAGCGGGCGCGAAAAGTTTATTTAATCGAAGAACCGATGGCAGCCGCGATTGGTGCGGGGGTGCAAATTGCCGAGCCGACGGGCAGTATTATTGTGGACATTGGCGGTGGCTCAACCGATATTGCGGTCATTAGCTTGGGCGGTATTGTGGTTTCGCGCAGCATTAAAATTGCTGGCAACGAATTTGATGAAAGCATCATTAAGTACGTGCGTCGCAAAGAAAACCTGATGATTGGTGAGCGCAGTTCCGAAGAACTAAAAGTCAAAATTGGGGCAGCTACGCTAACCGCCGAGGACACGATTTTAACTGCCGAGGTTCGTGGACGCGACCTGATTAACGGATTGCCTAAAACCGTGCAATTAACCAGTGCCGATATTGCCGATGCGCTACAAGAACCAGTTCAAAAAATTGTGGATTTGGTCAAACAAGTTCTCGAGTCAACCCCGCCCGAACTGGTTTCCGACATCATAGACCGAGGCATCATTTTAACAGGTGGAGGCGCAATGCTCCGCAACCTTGATGAACGCTTGCGTCAAGCCACTGGTATCCCAGTCATTATTGCCCCAAACGCGATTCAAGCCGTGGCACTTGGCACAGGTAAAGCCCTAGACATGATTCCAATTCTGCGCGATGCGCTCGACTCGAGCGAAAACTACTACGGAAGATAAAAACTTGGGTAATAAAGAGAAATGTGCAACTATACCTTCCTCTTTTTTCTCACATAAGCCCTAGGGCGTATCTCACATAATTTTGCGAGTCTCGAGCCATGAACTTAAAATCTGTGGCTCGAGTTTTGTTGACCCATTTTTTCTCACCGATGAGATTGGCACTCAATCAGTTTGGTACAACAAAGTTTTTCGTCAGCGCGACCCTTCTTACCCGCAAAAGCAGCACCTTCGGGCTTGGGGCGCTTGTGGTCGCCCTTTTGCCCCAAGCCCGCGCCCAAGACCTTCCTCTTGCCGAGGTCAAACTCGGTCTCGAGGGCTTTGCTTTAACGGCTGGGGCTGGGAATGTGCTAGAACGCTTTGAGGTCAAGGTGCTTGATTTGGTGGATGACCCACGTGGGTTTCCTTTAATTTTGGTGCGTGGGTCTGGCAAGTTCTTAGATACCGTCGGTGGGATTGGACAGGGTTTCAGTGGTAGCCCTGTCTACATTGGTGGGCGTTTGGTCGGGGCGGTTTCTGGGGGGTTTCCAAATGCTGACCACCGTTTGGCATTGGTGACTCCAATTTCAGCCATGCGCCGAGCGCAATTGCCACCAACCGCACTGGCTTTGGCATTGCCATTAAAGCAGTTTTGTTTAGCGGGTGTTGGTTGTGCAGCGCCTTTAAGTCTGCCGTTCTCGAGTTTTGGACTGACCCCAAAAGCCCAAGGCTTACTGCTCGAGGGACTCAGGGCAAAAGGTTATGCACTCGAGCTACAACAGGGTTCGGTGGTGGCTTCTACGCTGCCTCGTCCGTATAAGCTCGAGCCGGGCGCAGCTATCGCGGCGCAACTTGCCACGGGAGATATTAGTCTTGGGGCAATTGGTACGGTCACAACCATCGAAAAAAATCAGATTCTTGCCTTTGGGCATCCCGTTTTTGCCGATGCTCGAGCGCGTTTTATTGCCATGCCCGCGTATATCAGTGCGATTATTCCGTCTTCGGTTGTGCCTTACAAACTTGGGGCAGCCATTGGTCAGCCGATTGGCGTGTTTAACACCGACCATCCAGCCGCCATTGCTGGAACACTGGGGGCGAGCAATGCTGTACCACTGGAAATCAGTTTGAAACGCGGCAGTAACACCAAGAATCTAAACATTGGACTTGCGCCAGTCGAAGATTTATTTGCCAATATGATTGTGGCAAGTGTCTCGAGTGGGATTGAACAACTCTTAGAAGGCTCGAGTCCGGGTTTGGCACGGCTAGGAATTACTTTAGAATTCGCTGACCGTGCGGCTGTGACGCTGCGTGAAGTGGTCACAGGGGATGATGTGGCAAGAGCCGCCGCCGTTCGAGCCGCGCTGATGACCGCCTTGGTGTCCGAAAATCCGTATAAAGACAGCCGTATTAAAAAAATTAGTTTAGACATCGAACTCAGTGCCTACTCGAGTTTACGGGTAATTAAACTCGAGCCAGAAAAAAGGATAGTCAAACCAGAAGAACTCGCCATCATCAATGTGCGTTTGCAAGCCTACCGCAGTGCCATCAGTGTTAAACGCATTACTTATAAAGCTCCAGCTATAGAGGGCAAGTACCGTTTTCGGGTGCGTGGCGCAAGTACACCGCGTCCTCCGAATGAACTCGAGAATCTTGACCCGTGGGATGGTATCTTAACGCTTGAAGAACTGCTCGAGCGCTTAAAAAGCCGGATTAAGGATTCGGATTTGGTGGTCGAAACCCTAGCAGATGAGCCTCGGATTGTTGGAATTGAACGTTTTGACGTTCCTGTGATGGGTTGGGGTTATATTGATATAACAGTTTTGAAATAAAGGGGTATCTGGGTGCATCAAAAACCATTTAATGTCAGTCGCCAACCAAAAACTCGAGCCGAAGTCGCCACCTTACTGGGCGGTGAATTGCACGGCATAGATGCTCCGATTGGGCGTTTAGCTGACCCGCTAGTGGCTGGAGCAAATGATTTAGTTTGTGTGCTGCGCGAAAAAACCGCTTTGGAAAAAGCCCTGTCCAGTGCTGCCGAGGTGTTGGTGCTTGCCGAAGGCTTGACGCTCGAGACCTCAAAAACCTTGATTCGTGTAGCCGATGTTGAAGTGGCTTGGCTCGAGTTGCTTCGGGTTTTTGCGTTGCCGCTCGAGAATCTGGGTATTGACCCAAGTGCAAAAATTCACCCAAGTGCAATTCTTGCCCCAGATGTGCAAATCGGGGCTTTTGCAGTCATTGCTGCCAACACCAGTATTGGGGCTGGCAGCATTATCGGGGCGTATTCCAGTCTTGGTGAACGTTCAAGTCTGGGTGAGGGTTGCTTACTGCATGAACGGGTGACGGTTCGTCATGATTGCCAGTTAGGAAATGGTGTGCTGGTGCAAAGCGGGGCGGTGATTGGGGCAGATGGTTTTGGTTTCCACCGCACAGCCAATGGTTTTATTCGCCAAGAACAAATTGGTGCAGTGCAAATTGCTGACCATGTGGAAATCGGGGTCAATACCGTGATTGACAGAGGGACACTCGAGCCAACCCGCATTGGACGTGGTACGAAAATTGGACCGAGTTGCATCATTGCCCATAATTGCCAGCTAGGCGAGAATGTCATTTTAATTGGTATGGTCGGTTTGACCGGCAGCGTAATCATCGAAGACGACGCGGTTTTGTGGGGTGGAACAGGTACGATTGGGCATTGTCGTATTGGTAAAGGAGCGGTTTTAACGGCTCGCAGTTCCTTATCTAAAGACATTCCAGCCGGTGAAGTTTGGCGTGGTGCGCCAGCCCAGCCAATCAGGGATGAGTTACGGTTAGAGGCGCAAGTGCGTAGATTAGAAGATTATGAAAAACGCCTTAAGCAACTCGAGCAAGCCTTGCCCAAGGCTGTCACCCAACAAAGTGACAACTCATCAATGCAGTAATGTGGTTTTAGGTGCTATTATCTTTTAGAGGAAGGGGAAGAAATCAGGCATGGTCATCGAACAACATCTTGAAAGACTCAAACAGTTCGATCTTCTTCCTTGGTCGGGGCGTGGCACAAGCGCTTGGATTAGTGGACCGGGCATCCATACAGGCGCAACCTGCCGTGTTCGTTTCCACCTGACCCCACTGCAACCAGTTCGCTTGCGGGTAGGGAGTACCGAAATCCCACTTGTCTCAGAAAATGTCCTAGATACCTACCTCGCCACCAAAATAAGTGCTGGTGGTGTGACTGTTTCCACTGTCGAACATTTACTGGCTGCCCTGTATATCCTCAATCACTGGACTGGGTTTATCATCGAAGTTCAAGGCGAAGAAATACCGATTTTAGATGGCAGTGCCTTGGGTTGGTATCATGTGCTACGCGATGTTGTCCCAGACCCGATGCCAACCCCCATCAGTCCTAGTCGCGAGGCGGTTGCCGAAGTCCGTGAGGGGTACGTCGGACTCGAGCCAGCCAGCCCCGACGAACCACTTCGTATTACTGTAAAAATTGGTTTTGCCCACCCTCGGATTGGAATGCAAAGCTGGACAGGGGTACGCGGCGACTGGCACAACTTACTCGATGCTCGTACTTTTGGCTTCCAGTACCAACTCGACCGCCTTTTTACCCAAGGGCGTGGCATGGGCTTTAACGGCGAAAATGCAGTCGTCTTTGAAGACGAAGGCACAAACATTTTGCTGCGTGGCAAAGACGAACCTGTGCGCCATAAAGCCCTTGATTTACTCGGCGACCTGTACTTGATTGGTAAGCCACTCCATGCCCATGTTCTTGCCGAAAGCGCTTCGCATGAAGCCCACGTTAAATTTGCCAATTTAATTCGGCACGGCTAAGGCTCGAGCTATAGAAAGCTGTTCTCGAGGAAATAAAAGCATTTTACCAGTCGAACGACTTACGGTTTCGACTGGTAAAAAATAGGTCACTCTAACATCAGTTCAATTTTGGTACTCGAGAGAAAGGTATGGTGAGGTAGCTGTTACTTGATTATCCCAATGCCTCGTAGGGTGTTGGTTATTTTTTCATCCTCGAGTTTTAGGAAAACATCAAAACGGCTGCCACTTTGGTATAAGTCAAGCCAATTTTTTTGTTTAAGAATGCTCTGCCATAAATCTGAAGCGCTTAAACGATTCATCATGTTGATCAGTTCGCGGCGGCGCTCGCTGCTGATACGTGGTGGAGCAACAATACCGCGCCAATTAGCAAGTTCTAAACGTACCCCTTGTTCCTTAAAAGTAGAAATATTGACACCAGTAAGGCGTTTGCCACTGGTGATTCCGATAGCCCGAAGTTTGCCAGCTTCGATTAAAGGCAAAAACTCCGATAACCCCGAAACACCCGCCGAGACTAGGTTATTTTGCATTGCAGTGACCACTTCACCACCACCAGAGAATGGTTGGTACTTAATTTTATTTAAGTCAACTCCAGTGCTTTGTCCGAGTAAACCAACCGCAATATGGTCTGTCCCGCCAGCACTCCCGCCAGCAATCACAAAATTACTGGTATTGGCTTTCCAAGCGCTAATAAACTCAGAAAGAGTGTCTATTTTACTGCTGCTTGGGACAACAATCACTTCGTATTCGCCAGTTAAGCGGGCGATTGGTGTGACCATATCGAGATTGGCTTTTGAATTATTGGTTTGAATTGCTCCAACCATCACTAAGCCCATGACCATCAGGGTATTTTCGTTCCCTTTTAAGTTGACAAATTGATTTAAGCCAATTGTGCCACCACTGCCAGGGATATTGACCACTTCGACTTCATCAGCAAGTTTAGTCGAATCCAGCACGGCTTTAATGGCTCGAGCCGTCTGATCCCAACCACCACCCACGGCGGCTGGTGCAATAATTTTAAGTCCTTGAACTTGAGCGCTACTTTGAACACTTAAGCCAGCAATAACGGCAGCAACACTTGCGCCGAGTAACCATTGTTTTTTCATGATGTCTCCCTAACTTCAAAAGAGTATCATCACGGGTTGGCTACAATCACTATACTTTGGAATAGATTTAAGTTGGCGGTATCCAATCAGGTCTGGCTCGTCTAGCAAAATCTATTAAAGTATTGGCAATCTCGAGCGGCGGCATGACATGATGTACCACACCTTTACGGATGGCACTACTTGGCATACTGTGAATGACACTACTTGCTTCGTCTTGGGCGAGGATGGCTGCGCCAGCCTTTTGCATCATTTCAAGCCCAGCCGCCCCATCGTCACCCATGCCAGAAAGAATCACACCAATTGCATTATTGCGGTATTCACGCACCAAACTGCGAAACAAAACTGTTCCGCTTGGGCGCTGCCCTGAGACTGGCATTTCCATACTCGAGTGAAACAAGCCCTCGCGTACCACAAGATGTGAGCCACCACCGGCAATCCAAATCCCCGGTTTGACAGGGCTGCCAATTTGTGCCAAGTCTATGTGCAGGGCGCAAAGTGGGCGTAACCATTCAACTAAACTAGCGGCAAAACCTTCAACAATGTGTTGCACAATAATAATTGGCACAGGGAAATCGGCGGGTAAACGGGTTAATAATGGCTCGAGGGCTTGGGGTCCGCCGGTACTCGAGGCAATCCCAATGACATTGACCCGACTAACACTGGACGGCAAAATGGCTGGGCTGAGGCGTGTGGCAGAGTTACTGCTGCGCCGTTCAAAAGGCAATGTAATCGGTTCAGCAATCACGGTGCGTGACAAGGCACTCGGGGCTGGTTTGGGTTGTGGTTTACGGCGAATCACTTTGACTTTTGAGATACCCCGTACCATCCGCAAGAATTCATGGGTGTCAGTGTGGATATTGGGTTTGGCAATAATGGCGAGTACCCCTGCCGCGATAGCTTTAGCCACAAGGCGTTGGTCGTCTTTGGAGACACTAGATGTGACCATTAAAATTGGAATAGGCGCTTGTTCGATAATTGCTTCGGAAGCCGCTAAGCCATCCATGATTGGCATTCGTAAATCCATGGTGATCACATCGGGTTGTAAGCGCAACGCCATCGGCACAGCTTCTGCCCCATTGCTGGCAGTGCCAACCACTTCAAAACCACCATCTAATTCAAGCAGACTGACCAGCATTCGGCGTTGCACACTGGAGTCGTCCACAACAAGAACTCGGATTCGTTTTAGGGGGCTGGATGGCTGCATAAAGCGTTAAAAGATACCTTGTTTAAGAGAGAAATAGATATGGACTTTCGGATAGTGGAAAAGAGCAAGCAAAAGGCAAAAGGCGAAGGGGTTAAAAAGCTATGTGGTTGAGGAATTGAGTTTTTACTTTGCCTTTCGCTTTTCCTACAACAAGCGGTTAATCGTCTCGAGAAGTACACCTTGGTCAAATTCTCCTTTGACAATATACGCATCTGCGCCTGCCATTGCGCCGCGCTCCTTGTGTTCAGGGGCGTTTAAGCTGGTAATCAGAATAACAGGTATTTGGGCTAGGCGCGGGTCACGACGGATTTCGGATGTTAAACCAAACCCATCGAGTTCTGGCATTTCAACGTCGGACACAACCAAGTCCACATGTTCACCACGGCGTAAAAACTCGAGGGCTTGAGCGCCATGGACTGCCGTGATTGTTTCAAAGCCCGCCGCCTCGAGAATGCTGCGTTCCAAGGTTCGGCTGGTGATACTGTCATCCACCACCATAATTCGTGGAACTCGAGCCGCGATGGTTGGTGCAATTTTAAGGTCGCGGCGAACCCGAATTTCACGCCGTAAACCGCGTTCGATTAAGTGGGTGCTGGATAAAATTGAAACCAATTGCCCACTGCCCAACACAGCCGCGCCCTCGAGTGGTGCGAATTTCTCGAGTGGGTACGATAGTTTTTTAACCACCACTTCTTGTTCGCCAACCATGGCATCCACGGTACACGCCAAACGGTCATCGTCACGGCGCAAAATAAAGTATGGCTGCCAAGATTCGCCAGCCTCAAATGGCACATCCATGACACTGCCGAGTTCGACCAGTGGAATCGGACGACCCTCCAAAATAATCACGCTGCGTCCCTCGAGTTGATGAATTCCCTCGACTTTGACCCGTCCAGTGCGTTCAATACTAGCAGTTGGCACAGCAAAGCTATCGTGTCCAACCCGCACCAACAAGACCCGCACCGTAGCAAGTTGGGCTGGTAGACGCATCACAAAATGACTTCCAACCCCGAGTTGGCTCTGCACACTGACTGTTCCGCTTAAAGCACGAATGTTTTGCCGCACCACATCCATGCCGACACCGCGCCCGGAAACATCGGTCACGGCTGCCGCCGTACTAAAACCGGGTTCAAAAATCAGGTCTAGCGCCAGTTTTGGGTCGTAAGTCAGCGCACTTTGAATAATTCCTTTTTCCTCGGCTTTTTTGAGGATTCGTTGTGCGTCCATACCGTTGCCATCGTCGGACAAGTTCAGTGTGACCATGCCACCACTCGAGTTGACCGATAAGTTAATTGTACCTTCGCTGGGTTTGCCAAATTCCCCACGCACATTGGGCAGTTCTAAACCATGGTCTACAGCGTTGCGAATCATGTGCATTAACGGGTCACGCAGCCCTTCAAGGATTTTACGATCTATGCCAATACCGCCGCCCAGAGTAATTAAACGCACCTGTTTACCGAGTTGCTGCCCAAGGTCGCGCACCAAACGCTCGAGTGGCGGAAATAGCATCGCGGCGGGCAGTAAACGCACACTCAGGACTTCATCTTCTATGGTGGTGTTGACCGTCCGCAGTTGGGCTAAATCGCCCGCTAAACGGTTGAGTACATCCTCGAGTTTATCCAATGCCCGACGGGTGTTTTCTTCGCTGGTCTCAAGTAAACCAAGCACCGCGGCAACATCACGGTTTTCATCGGCTAAGCCCTGCAAACGCCGCCGCAGGGTGCGTGAATGTTTCGAGTTGCGCCGCTCGAGGTTGCGGCGTGACAGTAAATCCCGCAAATCCCGCAGGCGTTCTTCGATGCGGATACGCCCAACCGTCAGTTCACCAGCTTGCGCCAGCAGCGAATCGAGGCGTGCCACCGAAACCCGCACCGATTCTTGGGCAACGGCTCGAGCCGAACCTTCCAAAGTGGCATTTTGGTCGGTTGAACGGTTCGTTGGTGGCATGATGCTCGTTGAGACCAGCGTAGGCGCACTGTCCAGACGGGTATTATCGGGGCGTACCTCTGGTGGACTGGCTCGAGTCACAGGTTCTGGACTGGCTCGAGTCACAGGCAGGGCAGCTTTGAGGCGCGAATCTGTGACCATGTTGGTTTCGCCAAACTCCAAGCGTTTTAACTCAGGTTCTAAACCATCTTGGACGGCTCTGGCTGCCACGCGAAGGCGGTGAATTTCTAAACGCATGGCTTTTGGGTCTTTGGCTTGACGCAACGCCGTTAAACGCTGGGCTAACTCTTGGGCAAAAACCAATTGCCAATTTTTTGGTGCAGCAGGGTCTAAGGAAACCGAAACATCAGCAAAACGATTCCAAGCTCCTAACCAAACCGATGTTTCAGGTGAAGTGCTAATGGGTGTTTGACCTGTGGCAAGTTGACTTAAAAAAATGCTCAATTCAGTCTCCAAGCCTGCACTTTGTAAAGCCACCCGCGCCCGATGAATCTCGAGCCGAGCCGCTTCTTGGCTACCGGCAGATTGTAACAACTCGAGCCTTTGGGTTAATTCGGTTTGCGCTAACCAACGATAAAGGTGCGGTTGCCAAGCCTCAGACCAAAGTGTTTGCAAAGCCGACTCAGGGCTAACCTGATTGCCCATTTCAAGCTGCATCAGGTAAGGCTCGAGTTCATGATTGCCGGCTCGAGCCACGACTCGCGCCCGATGCAAGGCTAAAAATGCACTTGGTAAATCGGTAGCCTCGGTGACTGCCTTTAAGTACAAGGCAAATTCGTGTCCAAGATTTTGAGTTAAAACATCTGTCATTTTCACCTCAATCACTAAATTAAGTCTGATACTGCTCTACCATACCGCGTAATTGGCTCGAGAGTTCAGCCAGTGATTCAGCCGCCGCCCTCGTATTCTGGGCGCTGCTTAAATTATCCTTGGTCGAACTGCCGATACTCTGCATTGCCCCCGTGATTTGTTCCATTCCCGCGCTGTGTTGCCGCACCGAAGCCGAAATAAGCTGGGCATTGTGAGCCGCATACTGAACAGTGCTTTGTAAATCCTCGATGACGGTTAAAACCCGAGCAATACTTTCGACACCGACATCTGCTACTTTAATGCCTTGTTCGGTGGTCATGACGGCGCTGTTGGTGGCACGTTGAATCTCGCCAAGGATAGATTTGACCTGACCTGTGGCGGCTTTGGATTGTTCGGACAACAACCTGATTTCTTGGGCAACCACCGCAAAACCCTTGCCTTGGTCGCCAGCACGGGAGGCTTCGATGGCGGCATTTAGGGCAAGCAGATTACTCTGGTCGGCAATGTCGTTGACGGTAGCAATAATATCGCCAATTTGTTGGGTTTGCTCAGATAACGCCAGAATATTCTCGGCAATTTGTTGGACTCGAGCGCGTATCTCCGACATCCCTTGATTGGCTTGATTGGCAGCTTCGACCCCAGCCGCTGCCACACTCGAGGCACTTGAAGCACTCTCAGAAACGGTCATGGCAATCCCTACGGCTTGGTCAGAACTATTTCGTACCTCTTCCACGGTTGCACTGGTTTGCGCCACGGCTGCGCTTTGTTGATGTACCCCACTGGCTTGCTGCGCCGAAGTTGCCAGAATTTGACTCGAGGCTGCCGCCACCGCCGAACTGCTTTGTGTGACGGCATTGAGGAGTTCACGCAGATTCTTCGACATCAGGGCAAACGCCACACCAAGTTCATCGTGTTCAGATTTTGGGGTAAAGGACTTGGCTAAATTGCCTTGCGAAATGGCATTGGCAATCCCAGCCATTTCGCGTTGATAGCTGACCATATTGTGAAAAGAACTGGTTAAACGCCCAATTTCATCTTGTCCAGTCCGCCCCAGTTTTTGGTCTAAACGCCCAAGTGCCAGACCTTCGGCATTGATTGTTAATTCGCGCACTTGGCGGGTGATATAACTTGCTGAAAGCCACAGAACAAAAATGACCACTGCCAACGTACCAACCCGTAAAAGAGTCAGGATTTGATTAAGAATCGCGCCTTCGGATTGGACTTCGGCAGATGAAAGACTCGACAAAACCAGCCATTTGACCCCAGCGTAACTCGAGTAGCCTTTGGAAACATAAAAACCAACCAAACCCGGGGAGGTCAAGGTCAGTTCAGGATTAGAAAAATCTCTGGCTTTAACAAAACCCTCGGTGGTTGAACGTGAAGCCACATAAGAAATAAAGGTTTTGATGTTGCGTTCAAAAGCATATCTGTCGGTTGGCGTGTATAGTAATAAACCCGACTCATCTGCTAATAAAAAACGGGTACTCGAGTACCCATCTTTAATGGCTCGGTCTTGAACTTCCTGAATAATATTTTTAGCCACTTGCCAATTAAAAAAATTGTGCCAAACACCAATAATTTGTCCTTTGGGATTACGAATTGGTGCAGAAAAAGTCATGGCGACCGATTTTTTCTTGCCGTATAAGCGCTCCATAATAGGATTGGGGGCAACATCACGCACCACCGCTAAACCATCCACCATCTTGCTCGAAACGGCTTCTTTGAACCAAGATTCATTGGATACATCAAGACCTCTTAGGCTTGAAGTGTCAATTTTACGCCAAGCTGAACTTGGGTTCATATCATCGTTGTTGACCCCATAACTGGCAATCACCTGTCCTTGAAGGTTGCTTGCCAGCATCAAACGATAAATCGGGCGGTACGTGGTCAGCATGATTTCCATCCAACGTTCGATTTGAACTCGATCCAAGCTGATTGCCGCCGATGACTTGGCGTAGGCTTGAACGTCACCGTAGCGTTCAAATAAATTGCGGTCTAGTTTATCGGCTGCATTAAATGCCAATTGTCGTACTTGATTACCCGCCGAACGCTCAATAACACTATCAATTGAACTCGAAAACAGCCAACCCGCTAAAATCATGGATGGCACAATAATCAATATACTCTGAACAATGAGTCTAACAAGCAGTGATAGGTTTTCAAACCATTGCCAAAGTTTCATAAATCCAAACCACCACAAAGCGCATCCACATCAAGCCAAGCCACCCGCCCATTAAAGACACCCTTAACTGAATCACGCCCCGACAGAGCGGGCGACAACTGACTTAAAAACGCCTGATACAACTCTGGAACACCTGTAATCCTCAGACCTATCGAACCAAACTTGGTTTCGGTCAAAACCACCGAAGCCACTGCTTTTTCGTCGCGTTCAAATTTAAGTAAAGCCGCCAAATCAAGCACACTGACAATCTCACCACGCACATTCATCACCCCTGCCACCGAACGCGGCGCAAGTGGCAAGGTTGTGATTTCGGCAGGCAAAACTGCTTTTAAGCGTGTTAATTCAAGCGCATATTGTTCGCCACCGACATGTAAAAGCACCATCTCGAGAGGGATTTCATTATCCTGCACACTCTCTTTGGCTAGACGCTTAGCACGTTCTTGCAACAAACGCTGATTGACTTCTTCCATAGTCACATCGTAACCGACCGACAGCTATTTTTCTTGGTCAAAAGACCAAATTGAGCCAAAACTCACCGAGCCACACCCAAGAACTGCTAGAATAAAACCATGAAGGCTTATCGTGGTGTGGTCAAAGATGGCGTGATTGTCCTCGAGCGCGGCAAATTACCAGAAGGCGCAATTGTGACTGTGACCGTAGGCGACGGTGAACTGGTACGTGCCACAATCACCAGTGCTTTTGCACCTAAAAAGAAACCAGCCCGAATTCCACTACGTCCAAGCCCGACCACATGACTGAACGCATCGTCTATCTTGTCCCCACCCCCATCGGCAATCTTGGCGACATCACACTACGCGCCCTCGAGACGCTTAAAAACGTTGATTGTATCGCCTGTGAGGACACCCGTCACTCTGGCAGATTATTACAACACTTTGGAATTCATAAACCGCTCGAGCGTTTAGATGCCCACACGATGTTAGAGCGCGGCAAGTCTGTCCTCGAGAAATACCCCCGTGTGGCATTTGTGTCCGACGCTGGCAGCCCCGGACTCTCTGACCCCGGGGCGGAACTGGTCAGCATTGCGCTCGAGCTTGGCATTCGCATTGAGGCTCTACCTGGTGCAAATGCCCTGATTCCCGCCATTACCTTGTCGGGCTTACCCAGTGGACGTTTTACTTTTCATGGGTTCTTGCCGCGCTCTGGGCGTGAGCGGACTGAGCGACTCGAGGAAATCAGTGTTTCAAACATCACCAGTGTCTTATATGAAAACCCACACCGCTTACACGCCACGCTGCTCGAGTTAAGTGCCTTGTGCGGTTCGGCTCGAGCTTGCGCCGTGGCTCGAGAACTTTCTAAACTGCACGAAGAAATTTATCGCGGTACACTCGAGGCTACTGCCACACACTTTAGCGGCGAAGTCAAAGGCGAAATTGTCCTGGTCTTAGCGCCAAACATGGTTTCGCTCGAGCCTAGCCTCGATTATGGTTCAAAAGCCCTTGAGTATGCCAAGGCTGGACTGCGGGTCAAAGAAATCCGAGCCAAATTGCAACAACTTGGACTCGAGCGCAATGCTGCCTATGACTTAGCCCTGAAAGTCGTATCTGAACTTGGGTCATGAGGGCTTTCTCGAGTATTATGTTTTTATGCCGTACACCGATTTGGAATTTTTGCAACACCTGACTGTGCAATTAAAACCCGAGAAACCACTCGAGGCGCATAGTAAATTGTACGTGCCGCTTTACGAACCGTACCCTGATGACGAAGATGGGTATATCGAACCAACCGAATCCATGCTCGAGCGAATCCGAGCCAATCAAATCACCAGAGAAAGCATTCAGTTTTTTTCTGGCTTTCGTGGCTCAGGCAAAAGTACACTCTTAAATCAATTGGTGGGTAAACTCGAGGCAGAAGGTTACATTGCCCTTTACGCCGATGCAAACCAATTTATCTCCAAAAATGCACCAATCAATATTACTGATTTGCTCTACACCATTGCTGTTGCTTTTGGAGGCTTTGTCAAAAATCCCGAAAGTAAACTCAAGGACTTGTGGGATAGGCTAACCGATTACCTAAAACGAACCGATGTAAAAATAACCGAACTTGGTTTGAGTATGGACTTTGCCAGTGTCAACTTAGAACTAAAAGGCAACGAAACATTCCGCACCCGTTTTCGTAAAGCCTTTGAAACCCATGTAGAACAACTCAATTCCGAAATTCGCAGGTATTTTGAACAAGTTGTCGCAACAATTCGAGACGAACGTGGTGACAAAGAAATTATTTTTATTTTCGATAACCTAGAAAAAATCGAAGGCTCAGATGAACAATCGCAATTAAATGTCCAAAAAAGCATTGAATTTATTTTTCAGAATCACCGAGCAAAACTGGCATTACCTTATGTCCACATGATTTACACCATTCCACCGTGGCTTAAATTTTTAAGACCACTCGAGGGTGACACCACCATGCTTTCAGGAGTACGACTCTGGCGTAACAATCCAGAACGTACCGAGAAAAAAGAAGGCATTGCAAGGCTTACTAAGCTGCTCAAAAAGCGTTTTGAAGCCGTTGAACCAAACGCCTGGACTCGTTTCTTCGGCGCAGACCCAGATGCAGCCGCCGAAATTTTAATTCGTGCCAGTAGTGGAGACATCCGCGATTTGTTTCGCATGGTCTACGAAGCCAGTGTTCGTAGTCAACGCAATTTCCCAGTCAAAACAACCATTCTCGAGAGTGCCACCCGTCAAATTCGTAATAATTACTTACCCTTGAGTCAAAGTAAAGCCATTGTGATTGAAGAAATTGCCCGAACCCGCACCGTAAACCCTGAAAGCGCCGAAATTGACCGTATTAAATTACTGATTGATTCACACATGATTTTGTTCTTCAAAAACGGCGACGAATGGTACGATGCACACCAAATGATTCTCCCTGAAGCCAAACGAATCGTTGCAGAACTCCAAAAAGAAAATGAATGAACTCGAACACCGATTTGGCAAACAAGCCGCCGAGGAGTGGTCGTACTTACTGGACTTTCTCGAGTTAAGCACAGGTTTCTCGAGCAACATTATATTAGTGCCAGATGCAGGAGCAGCCCGCGTCTGTGCCTCGCTTCTCGAGCAGTTCTTAAAAACCAAAGGGCAACGCTTAGAACAAATCGAAATTGGTACACCCGAAGAACTCCAAGCTCAATTTGCCCCGTGGTTACTCGAGGGCGCAAACCTAGAAGGCGCAGGAGCAATTTGGCTTGCCAGTGTTAGCACCAAGTTTGACCCACAGCACCAAGCATGGCGCAGCGCATGGCAGTACGCTGTAGCTCGAGTCAATGAACGGCGGGACGAACTGATGCGCCGCTACAACATCCCAATTTTTATTGTGGCAGCCATCTGGACAAACGAAGTGCTGCAAATGTCAGCAAAGGATTGGTGGTCTATCCGTTCAATGCTGGTGAACATAAAACCAGAAGTGATGCTAAGTGATTTGCGCCTCGAGCAGCGAGAAAATGCCCTAGAAATGGGTAGGCAAGTATTACAAGAAGACAATTCGAGCGATGCGTTACTTGACCCAGACATTGCCCTCGAGACGGCTGCACAATTGCGCGGGGTCAAAGGCGAAGAAAAGATGCTAATTCGGATGTTAATACGTGCCTATGGTGGTTTAATGCACCGACAACGATATGTCGAAGCCGAAGCAGTAGCTCGAGAAGTGCTGGCAATTGAAGAAATGATTGGCGCTTTAGTTCTAGAAAAAGTAGGTTCTTTAACTGGTATTGGTATCACCTTGATGCTTCAGGGTCGTCTCAAAGAAGCAGAAAAAGCACTTAGAACCAGTTTGGAATGGGCAGAACAAGGTGAGGATTCATTAACAAGTCGTGGAATCACAATGCACGCACTTGGTCAGGTACTACATCATTCTGGTCGTCTCGAGGAAGCAGAAAAAGCACTTAGAGTCTGTTTAGAATGGCAGGAAAAAGATGATGCTTCATTAACAAGTCGTGGAATCACAATGGACTATCTAGGTCGTGTGCTGCATGATTCTGGTCGTCTCGAGGAAGCAGAAAAAGCATTTAGAACCAGTTTGGAATTAGCCGAACGAGGCGGAGATACATTAACAAGTCGTGGAATCACAATGGACTATCTGGGTCGTGTGCTGCATGATTCTGGTCGTCTCGAGGAAGCGGAAAAAGCACTTAGAACCAGTTTGGAATTAGCGGAACAAGGCGGAGATACATTGACGAGTCGTGGAATCCTATTACACATACTTGGTCGTGTATTACATGATTCTGGTCGTCTCGAGGAAGCAGAGAAAACATTTGTAAAATCTATTGACATAAGAATTCAAGGCGGAGATATACCAGAAAATATCCAATTCACTCGAGATGCGCTCGCTCAAGTCCAAGAAAAACTTAACCGCAATCCCTGACGCAACCTTGAAAATCATCTTTTAGCCTCAAACCTGAACGAGCGTTTGCATTTGCTACCCTACAACGTGTCACAATGCGCCTCGAGTTTTAGTGGAGAGAATATGAAACGAATCGGAGTTTTAACCAGTGGAGGCGACGCACCCGGCATGAATGCTGCGGTTCGGGCTGTGGTACGCACCGCAACTGCACATGGTATCGAAGTGATGGGAGTCAAACGCGGTTATGCCGGCATGATGGAAGGCGAATTCACCAAACTCGGCGCTCGAGATGTCGCCAACACGATTCAACGCGGTGGCACAATTTTATTAACTGCCCGTTGCAAACCATTTATAACCGCCGAAGGACGCGCCCAAGCTGCCCAGCACTTACGAAACGCGGGCATCGAAGGCTTGGTGGTGATTGGCGGCGATGGTAGTTTCCACGGGGCGCACTTTCTGTCCGAAGAACAGGGTTTTCCAGTCATTGGCGTACCCGGCACAATAGACAACGACTTGTACGGCACAGATTACACGATTGGCTACGACACAGCCGTCAACACTGCCTTGCAAGCCATCGACCGAATCCGCGACACCGCCGCCAGCCACGAACGGCTTTTCATCATTGAAGTCATGGGCAGACACGCTGGTTTTATTGCTTTGGATGTTGGCATTGCTGGCGGCGCAGAAGATGTTCTGATTCCAGAACGCCCCGAAACGCTCGAGCAAGTCGTGGAAATTGTTCGTGCCAGTGCCGCCAAAGGTAAAACCTCAAGCATTATTGTGGTTGCCGAAGGCTACGAAGGCGGCGGCATTAAAGTCATGGAAGCAATTTCGGCGGCGACTGGCTTAGACGCAAGGGTCAGTATTCTTGGTCATGTGCAACGCGGCGGCAGCCCCAGCGCCCGTGACCGAATTTTGGCTTCACAGATGGGGTACGGGGCAGTCGAAGCCCTGATTGCTGGTAAAAACGACGTGATGATTGGGGTGGTGGCTGGCAGCATTGTTCATGTGCCGCTCAAAGATACATGGACAAAACGCAAAGATGTTTCGCTCGAGTTGCGTGAACTGGCAAAAACCCTAGCCTTATAAACCAATACCTGCATTTTTTGCCACCCAGATGGCTTCAGAACGGCTCGCAACTTGTAACTTCGAGATGATATTCGAGACATAGTTGCGAACTGTTTTGGGGCTTAACTCAAGCCTTGTCGCAATCGTGGAGTTTGTAGCGTGCTGGGCGATCAACTCAAGGATTTCGCGTTCTCGAGCCGTCAGTTCTGGAAACAAGGGCGCAGCCATTGGTCGGTTGGCGGCAAAATAGGTTAAGACCCGAGAGGCTACCCCAGCCCCAAATACAGCCTCGCCGCGTGCCACACCGCGTATGGCTTGGGCAATTTCTTCTTGGCTTGCACCTTTTAATAAGTAGCCTTGAGCGCCAGCCCGAATCGCCGCAAAAACACTGTCGTCGTCTTGGAACATCGTCAGCATTAAAATTTGAATTCTGGGGTTGGTGCTTTTTATTCGTCTGGTGGCTTCGATACCGTTCATATTGGGCAATTGAATGTCCATTAAAATCACATCGGGTTGCAGTTCGGAGGCTAAACGCAGCCCATCTTCGGCACTGGCAGCATCGGCAATGATTTCGATACCCGTTTCGGACTCGAGCAGTAAGCGCAGACCACTACGCAGAATCAAGTGGTCATCCACGATTAAAACACCAATATCGTTCATGTTTTATCCTTTCGCACAGGCAGCCAAGCCAAGACTCGAGTGCCATTTTGTGTTTCAAGCTCGAATTTTCCACCAAGTTCTACGGCTCTTTCGCGCATCGAATGCAGCCCAAGCCCACCAACTCGAGTTTCAAAAAACCCAATCCCATTAGGCGCATGTAACCCAATCCCATTATCAGTAATCTCGAGCAGCACACCCGTTTGGTCTTGGTAAAGATTAAATTGAACTTGACTGGCTTGGGCGTGTTTAGCAATGTTATTCAAAGCCTCGCAGGTGATTCGGTAAATTGCCACTTCGATGGCGGCGGGCAGCGACTCGAGCGGCGAGATATGAATTTGGGTGCTGATACCAAGCATCTGCCCGATTTGTTGCCGCAGCGCTCCTTCTAAACCAAGGTCATCGAGGGCGGGCGGGCGCAGGTCATAAACCAAACGGCGAATATCCGCCATCGCATCCTGCACACTTTGCGCCGAGGCGACCACCATTTCTTCGGCTCGAGTAGGGTTTTTAAGAATAAACTGCTTGGATATTTGTAGGTTCATGGATAAACTGGCTAAGGCTGGACCTAAGCCATCGTGTAAATCGCGGCGAATACGTTTGCGTTCTTCTTCTCGGGCAAAAACGATGGCTTCTTTACTGGCTTGAACTTCTTGGGTCAGCAGCGCATCTTGGACACTGGCAGCCGCCCGAGCCGCCAAATCCTCGAGTAAACGCATTTCTGCCTTACTAAACGAATCGCCAATAAACCGACTCGAGACCAATAACGCACCAATGTTTTGTCCTTTAACCAGCATTGGAAACTCGAGAATCTGCCCGATTGGAACGCCGATGGCGACCGTTGCTTGATTAGTGGTCAGTGCCACATAGGGTAAGCGCAGGGTACTAGAGACTGTTTGCACGATTGTGAGTGCCAAATCATCGGGTTTGACCACTGCCTCGAGTTGCCGCCCAAGATTAGAAATGGCACGGTACGGGTCGTGGCGTTCGCCATAAAATAATTTATTGGCAAAGGCTCTAAAAATTACCAGCATTGGATGAAACAAAACCGCAATAATACCTGTGGCTAAAATAGATAACCAGACATCAGATTGACGAAACAACGATCCCAAACCACCAATGATTAAGCCATAAATCAGGGCGCTGCTCAAAAATAAGGCAGTAAAAGCCACGGCTCGGTTCAGTACAAAACGAATATCAAAAAGCTGTTGATGGACAATCGTTTGGGCTACCACCACCGCCAACCAAATCATCGCAAGACCATTTAAGTATTTATTAAAAAGCAGTATCCACGGCACAATAATTTGCATTGCTTCTGGACTGAAGAATAGGTGCGGTATCACAAACCACTGCACGACATTGATTGCGCCGTACAAAACCATATTGACCAATAAAACCGGAAAAACAGCTTGAAATTGGCGCTGCTCGAGTTGGTCGCGCCCTGAGTAACTTAACCAAAATCCCCAAATAAGCCCAGCCAGCCAGCCTAAATTAAGCAGGTACGCCCAAGGAAACCCCCAGTTGGTATAATTCCAATTGGTTTGGCGCAAAAATGGCAACGAATAACCAAGCGATAATATGCCAATAAAAAGCAAAAACCCAATTGTCCAAGGTGGTCTTAAACGCCCACTGGGAAAAGCAAAAACCAAAAGCAGCAGCAGATTATCGGCTAACATTTTAAGAATTCCACGCAGATAATTACTAAAAATAATGGTTTGTGGGTCTTTTGCTACAGCCCCAAAACCAAAAATCTCGAGATTAAAATTGATAACATCTGGCAAAGAACCACGAATGTACTGTTGGTTAATTTCGCCATACCAACCCAAAATAAAAACGATTGAGAACACCAAACTCCAAACTAATCTTGGTTGTGCCAGAAAAATCCAGATGCCCAGACCAATCCAAATGAGGGCGGGTAAAACCAAAGCAATCAGGTACAGCAGCCCATAGATTTGCACTGGAAAATTGTTGTTCTTAAACCACTCGAGCATCAGGCTGCAATTTTCCAAGTAACACGGCTTAACTTGCGCCCAATGCCAGAAATAAGTTGCAAAAAGCGTGATTAAAACCAGCATTAAGGCAACCAGCCACAACCAAGCGACTCGAGCCACCGCAAAACCCAACTGGCTGGTTTTTGGCTCGAGCGATTGCACCATATCAAACTGTACGCCACGTAATGCCCAAGAAGTAGTGATGAGCGCTTGGGACATTTTAGGACATCGGCTCTAGGAATTAGGACAGCCCGAATTCAAAATGATCGGCGTGATTCGTAAAGGAGCAAACATGAAACACTGGTTAAGACATGCCCTTGTGATTTTTGGACTCAGTGGCAGTATTGTCGCTTGTGTTACCCCCCCAGTTATACCGCCCGAAGTGATTATTCCAAGCACCACCAAAGTGCTGAGTCCTGCCAGTCAAACCGCCCTCGAGACAGTCCAGCCCAACAGCCTGACCTTTGCAGGAGCGCAAACCATGGCAACTGGCGATGTTATCGTCAGTGCGCCAACTGTTAGCGCCCCAAATGGTTTTTTACGAAAAGTAATGGCAGTTAAAACCGAAAATGGTAAAACGATTCTCGAGACTGCTCCAGCCACGTTGCGTGAAGCAATCCAAAAAGGCAAATTGCAAGCCACTCGGGATTTAACCAATGCCGATATTGAAAGTAGCAGCCTGACCAGTGGGGTAGAAATTGTCACCCAAGCCGCACCAACCAATCCGACTTTTAAGTTTGATAAGGTACTGTTTGATAAGGACAGCAACCCTGACACCAAAGAAGACCAAGTGGTTCTCAAAGGCTATGTTGATTTTAAGCTAACCACCCGCTTTGACTGGGATATTGATATTTTCCCACCCGATTTTGATTTTTTAGCCGAAGCCAAATTTACCCAACAATCTGGGTTGTCCTTAAAAGGCAAAGTAGTCTATTCGTTCAATAAATCAGTGGATATTGGCACAATTCGGTTTAGACCAATTACTTTTTCAATCGGTCCAATACCGGTTGTTATCCGCCCAATCATAAAATTAACCATTGGAGTGCGTGGTTCTGCCACCGGCGAAGTGGATGTCGAAGTGACCCAAGTGATGGTTATTACGGCTGGTGCAAAATACGACGAAGAATGGACAAACCTGAGTGGTTTTACCAAAGATTTTAGCATTGACTCCAGTACCGTCAAAGCTGCCCTGAACACCGAAGCCTTTGCCAACGTTACGCTCGAGTTGCTGCTTTACGAAAGCGTAGGCTTATTTATTCGCCCAGAGATTTTTCTGGCACTCGATGCCCAGATACCACGTAAACCATTTTTTAAGCTCGATGCGGGTATTGGCATTGACATAGGGGTCAAAATTGATAAATGGGGCATCGACAAAAGCTACGATACCCGTATTTTTGAAACCCGTTATCCAATTTACGCTTCGCCGAACAGTCCACCAAGCATTACCGATTTTACTGTCTTGGACATAAGCAACCTGAACCGAACTACCTTTTTCTCGAGCAACGCCAGCGATTTAGAAGATGGGACGAATCTAACCTACACTTGGACTTCGAGTTTAGCGGCTGACGGCGCAATTGCTGCCACTCGAGAAACCAGTAAAGCCTTTACCACCGTTGGCACACGCACCATCACCTTGAGTGTCCGAGATTCCAACGGCGAAACGACCAGCCGCGCTAAGGCAATTAACGTCGTCAATACCGCCCCAGAATTAAATATTTCTGACCCAAGCAGCACTTCGGTGATTTACCAGACACTCAGTTATGGCTTCTCGGCAAATGCCAGGGACATCAACGAACCCAACGACGCTTTGGCTTGCTCAAATATTACTTGGACAAGTTCAAATTCCGCCGACCCTTTCCCGCAAACAGGTTGTGAAATCAGCAAAGTATTCTCGAGCGCTGGAACACGTACTTTAACCATCACTGCCACAGACCCTCAAGGACTGAGTAATTCACAAACCGTTGTGGTCAATGTTTTACCCACGCCAGCCAATCCGCCACCAAATCCAGTCAATATCTCAAGTCCGACAGCCACAACGGTTGTACCTAATAATGGCTTCGTGACCTTAGCAGGCAGTGCCACCGACCCAGCCGGCGACCCCGTAACCTTATCTTGGTTGGCTGCCTTTGGCAACAACACCGCCACAAATTTTGGCTCAGATGTTGCCCTAACACCCAACATTAACGGTCAAGTGAATTTAACGGCTGTATTGGGTTTGAATTGCTTAAATGGGTACAACGGCAGTATTCGCATCACTTTGGTAGCTAAAGACCCGCAGCTAAACGAAGGACGTAAATCCGTAATTGTCAGAAATGTTATTTGCGTGCCGTAACTCGAGGGAATCATGAAAAAACTATGCCTTTTATTGTTGGTTGGTTTATTGGCTTGCACACCAACCCCAACGCCAGATACGACTGCACCTGCAACACCTACCGCTTTCAAAGCCACCGCCAGCAATAGCAAAGTCAAGCTCGAGTGGACAGCCAACACCGAAGCCGATTTAGCCAATTACACCCTGCGTTGGGGCAGCAGCGCCACCATGCAGAATGCCACTGAAACCATTCTTAAGTCCGCTACGCAATTTGAAAAAACGGGTTTGACCAACGGCACAAGCTATTTTTTTAGACTAGAGGCGACTGATACCACAGGCAACACCTCGAGCAGTACCGCAGTTGTGTCCGCCATGCCAATTGCACCAGACACCACCGCGCCAACCCTGGTCTCGAGTACACCAGCACTTAATGCCACGGCTGTGGCACTCAATACCCAAGTGCAACTCACCTTTTCTGAAAGTATGAACATCAGCACCGTGACAGCCTCGAGCAGCAACCTAACGCTTGGTGCAGCCACTTGGAGCGCTGGCAATACCGTCGTTAATTTTATAACTCCAGCTTTGGAATTTGACACCACATATACCGTTGCACTGGCAGGAAAAGATGTGGCTGGCAATAATTTAGGTGGCGCGACCAGCCTGCAATTCTCGAGCATTAGCGCCGCCCCAACTTTGATCAGCAGCACCCCAGCTAATAATGCCGTGGATGTTGCCCTGAACAGCAAAATTACCCTGCGCTTCTCGAGAAGCATGAATAAAACCAGTGTTGAAACCGCCTTCTCGAGTGTGCCAGCAATAACTTGTACTTGGCTTTGGTTGGACAATGACCAAACCGCAACTTGCACCCCAAGTACCGAATTTGGGTTCGTTACGCAGTACGATTATGCACTTGCTTTGACTGCCCAGAGTTTGAGTGGAATTGCATTGGCAACGCCATTTACATCTCGATTTACAACAATTCAAGATTTGGTAAAACCAGCGCTGATTGGTTTCACACCAACCGATGCCCAAAGCAATGTGCTTTTTAGTGCGCCGATTACCTTAAATTTTAGTAAAGCCATGAACCAAACCAGTGTCCAGAGTGCTTTTGCCAGTCAACCCAGTATTGCTTGTACTTGGACATGGATGACAGCCTTAAGCGCCAGTTGCCAACCAGTAAATCGTCTAAGCCAACAAACACCGTACACAATCACACTGGCTAATAGTGCCACAGACCTTGTTGGTAACACATTACAAGCCGCTTATGGTTTTGGTTTTACGGCTGGTAATGCGCCCCCTCGAGTGATTGGGTTTAGTCCCAGTGGTTTTGGTTTCTCGAGTGTGACTGCACCAATTGTGATTACATTTTCTGAAGACATGAACAAAAATTTAACCCAAGCCGCGCTGCAAGTTCGCAATAATAATGTCCTTAAAGCAGGAACAATTACTTGGAATCCTGAATGTGTTCTGTTTAGTGGGCAGTTTCTTAATTGTAAACAAATGACTTACACCCCCAGCACCGCCTATCTGGCTGGTAGCAGCGTAACATGGAGTATCAGCACCAGCGCCGCTGATTATGGCTCAGGTAGCCCCCTCGAGAATATAGTAAATGGCAGTTTTGAGACAAGACCCGTACTCGGTAATCCGTAATTCGAGCTTTAAGGAGAAAATTATGAAAAAACTTGGTCTAAGCGCAATTCTTGGTGCAACAACGGTGCTGTTGGCAGTCGCTAACTCGCAGAGTCTCGAGTTTAAGTCCTTTAAGCTGACCGACCCCAAAGAACGGGTAACCGGTATTTACTGTGCTAATCCAAAAAGCTGTGTGGTTGCCACGGCTGTTTCTGGTGGTGGCAAGGTTTATGCCAGCAATGGTCAAAGCGCGGGTGCAAAACTGGTGGATGGCTCTGATGATGCTAATTCAAGCAAAGTCGGTTTGCTGGGCGGTATTAATTTCTTTGGTTTTGCCAAAGCTGGCGATAAAATCATGGCTTTAACCAATGTCTCCAACGCACTTATCTCGAGCAAAGATGGCATTGGCAATTGGAGTGTCGGCACGCTTGGTAAAACCCCAGGTGGCTTAAATTATCAATCTGGAATTGGTGTTAAAGACGACCGTTGGGTCTTAGGCGTTCAGGCTTTTATTACCGAAAGTTTGGATGAACCCAGTGCCGGTGCGCTCTGGACTTCGATTTGGTCGCCTGAAAGCGCACCCGATGGGTTCTTTCAACTCTGGCGCGAGAGTAACAAAACTTTGTGCAGTTCCTTACCCGGTTTGGCAGCTTCGCCTCCGCCATTGCAAAGTGTTTATATTGCAGCTGACCTTGGCATTCTGGCATACCCAACCAGTGGTGGCTCGAGGGCTGCTCCAGACAAAGAGGGCGTGTGTTTATCGAGCGACGGCGGTAAGCGTTTTTACCGCGCTAATCTGCCCGATGCCCAGAGCGGCGATACGCCATATGGTGTGACCTGTATCTCGAGCGAAAAATGCTTTACTTTTAGCAACAAAGCCGCCGTATTTTATGGCAAAACCGATTTTATTTACCTCACCACCGATGCCAGAAAAACCGCAACTTCGACTTGGAAAGCTGCCAAGTTACCAACCATGCGTCCAGACTCGAGGTTTAATGGTATTTTCTTTGCGCCAGATGGCAAAAATGGCTGGGCAGTCGGACAAGTCGGGGTCAGCAATCCGTTGCTACTTTCGACCGTGGATGGCGGCGAAACTTGGAAAGACACCACCGCTTCGGTTCGCGGACTTGCACCAGACGCACAACTGCACACAGGTTTTGCACTCGATGCCAACACCATCTGGCTCGGCACAAATCAAGGCATCGTAATCACCAGTAGTAAATAATCTAAACTCGAGTACAACTGCTCAGGCACAATGTTAGAAAGCCTTTATTTTAGCCCAAGTGAGTGTTAATCTAAGCCCATGATTACGATGTACACAACCAGTTGGTGTGGTGATTGCCGTGTCACCAAGCGCGTTCTCGAGCAAAAAGGTTTGGCTTTTACCGAAGTTGACATTGAACAAGACGAAAGTGCCGCCGAGACTGTGATGAAAATAAACAATGGCAAACGCAGTGTTCCAACCCTCGAGTACAACGGACAAGCCGTCAGCATGAGTGGTTTCTCGAGAGCCAAGTTAGACACATGGCTCGAGCAAGTGGGACTCTAAAACAGATTAAAGAGAAAGGTTTGGTTTTTTCCTCCTTTCTCTTTAATTTTAGCTCTTAAACTCTTTGGCTTCTTCGAGTCCGAATAGCACCCGCCCAGCACCCTCGGCGAGGGCTTCCATCTCGAGTTCGCCCGGAATGACGATCACGGGCGCAATCCACGAGAGTTTATGTTCTAAGCGTTGCACCAGTTCAGTCCAACGTGCCATGCCGCCGGTTAAGACAATTGCATCTGGGCGGGTGGTCACACTGCTTTGAGCAGCTATTGACTTGGAAACTTGCAAAATAAAAGCCGCAATCACTTGGCGAATCACAATGTCTTCGGCTTCGCGTTGCTGCACCAGTTTTAAGTCAGATGTGCCGAGTAAACCCTGAAAACCACTTTCTTTGGTCAGTTGTTGCTCGAGAATCGGACGTGGAATGCTGTAAGCAAGGTCAAGCAGCGCTTCGGTCGGTAATCCACCTGCACGTTGAGCGCTAAACGGACCTTCGTCTAGCATTGCGCCTGTGGTGTCTACGGCTCTACCTTGGTCAAAGGTGGTGACGCTAACCCCACCGCCAAGGTGTGCCGCGACAATCACAGCGTCCTCGAGTCGTTTACCGACTTCAAGGGCGGCTCGTCTGGCACAAATTCGGCTGTTCAGCGCATGAAATCTCGAGCGGCGCACGACATTAGGAACACCAGTTACACGGGCTTCTGGCAGCAGTTCGTCCACGGTTGGTGGGTCAACAATAAAAGCTGGGATTCGCAGTGCCATACTCCACTCGAGGGCAAGAGCAGCCCCGAAGTTTGCGGCATGAACTCCGTGTAAGTGTTTTAAGCTGTGCTGTGCTAGTTCCCTCGTGACCTTATATGTGCCAGCTTCACACGCCCCAATCAAACCACCTCGAGCCGCAATCGCATCTGGTTTGGGCCATTCGCGGGTGCTTTGACGCAGCGCCCCACGGATTTTATCAAGCGCGTTGGTATCCAAGCCCGAAGACATATTTGGGGCAGCGCCATCCAAACTAAACATCAGTTCTTCGGCATCTTTAGGTTTGGGTTGATGTTCGATTTCTTGTTTTTCGACAAAAGCACTGACCCCTTTTGGGGTTTGCACCACTGTGGCTAAGCCAAGTTTGGTGCTAGTCGAGCCGGGGTTCAGCACGTAGACAATCATGCGTCTCTAATTTAGCACACAATGAATCTCGGGTTTCACGCCTATTAAGGGGTGTTTACTTAAGGTTCTTCTAGGCTTCATGGTGGCTTCATAGTATTTTGTGAGCATATGAAACAGCAGATGGTGTGCTGACTACTGTAAAAAATCCTACAGTGTGCAATGATTTAGCAATGAAGAGACTGCGCTCAAGCAGATACTCGAGGGTCAAGCGCTCACAAAGCTACTCGAGAATACACGGAGGAAAAAATGAAAAATCGCTTTCTGGCTTTAACAATGGTTTTCACCGCACTGGTGGCGGCTGGTGTGTTGTACCAAAGTTTCTCACCGCCTATCGGTAACGCGCAGTTAAACTCTGGTTCAAATACAAGTACACGAACCCTGATAAACACTCCACCTTCGAGTACAGGTTTTGATTACGGACGCGCCAAACTCGAGAATGAACGCAACACCATCGAAGTGGTTCAGAGCTTTGACCAGAGCATTGGCTATATCCAAGTCAGGGCAAAACAAAATGTGTCTGGTCAATGCGACCCATCTGACTTTACCCAGTACATGATGTGTATGCAGCAACAACGTGGTGGCTCGAGTGGTGGCGGTTCGGGCAGTGGCTTTGTAATTGATGAATCTGGTTTGATGCTAACCAACAACCATGTGGTGACACTCGACTCAGACACGGTAGGCGAATTACAAGTCCAGTTTCACAACGACCCTAAAAAATACTCAGCTAAAGTTGTCGGGCGCAGCCCCATTTACGATGTGGCTTTAATTCAAATCGAAGCCCCAAATAAGAAATTCACGCCAATCCCGTTTGCTAATTCGGACACCTTAAAAGTTGGGCAGAAAGCCATTGCCATGGGCAACCCGTTCGGACTCGAGTTTAGTGTTTCTGAAGGAATTGTGTCCGCCACTGGACGCAGCTTTGAAGGCAGTGGGAATTTAGCCAACAACGTGATTCAAACCGATGCTGCTGTCAACCCCGGAAACTCTGGAGGACCGCTTCTAAACTCTTCGGGCGAAGTGATTGGTATTAACACCGCGATTCTTTCACCCGGCACAAGCATGACTGGCACTGGACAATTTGCAGGTATTGCCTTTGCTGTGCCAATTAACTTAGTAAACAGTTTATTGCCAGACCTAAAAGCTGGCAAAGTGATTGATCGAGATACCATTGCCACCAGCCGCCCGCGATTAGGTGTATCTACCTTTAGTTATGACATGACCCAAATTTCACCAGATTTTCGCAAACAATTTAACTTACCCGCCAGTGGCATCATGCTCAGTGGTGTACAGGCGGGCAGCCCAGCCGCCAAAGCCGGATTGCGGGCTTCGACTCGAGAAGTGGATAACATTGCGGTCAATGGTGACGTGATTACCAAAATTAACGGACGCGATGTCACCAACGCCGAGGATTTACAACGGGTGGTCTATAATTCCAAAGCTGGCGATGAAGTGAGCCTGACCATTGTACGTGGTGGCAAAGAACTCGAGATTAAAGTCAAACCCGAAATTATTCCAACCAAGTAAATTCAAGTACACTCGTGAGCCAAGACTTTTCTTGGCTCATTTATTTTTGCATAACCTCAAAAATCAGTTTCGAGACTTTGGCAATTGTCCAAATCGCTTCGTTGTCAATGTGATAACGCAAATCGGTGCAGTCTTTGCTGCAAATTGCCACAGCATAGACTCGAGATGAAAAGACAAACCCAACATCGTTTCGCACCCCCATAATCTGCCCACTCTTGGTGGCGGTGATTGTGCCAGTTGGCAGTAAGCGCCCGATCATTTCGGTGTACTCCTGTTTTTTAAGAATCTCGAGGGCTAAAGCTGTTAATTCTGGATTGAGCAATCTGCCACCATACAAGGCTTGTAAAATCCCAACCACCTCGAGTGGAACAATTTGGTGCATTTTGCCAGCTTTCTGTGCTTCATTTTTGCGTTCTAGGGGCAACATCAGTTTACCGACCACACGGGTACTGCCTAAATCCCAAGTCTCGAGTTGGGCGTTGATAGACTCAATCCCACCCAGAAAATCAATCACCATATTTGTAGCCGTGTTATCGGAGACAATAATCATCAGGGTTAAGTAATCTTTTAGGCTTAAAAGCGCTCCAGCCTCGAGTTTTTGTAGTAAACCACTGCCAAGCACAATTTCGCTTTCGGGCAGCGCAATTCGGGTGTCTAACTCGAGTTGCCCATTTTGTACCCGTTGCAAAGCAGCAATTAATAAATGCAGTTTTATGACACTGGCGGCAGGAAATGTTTCTTTGGCATTGTCTGAAAGGCTAAAACCATCCTCGAACCGAACGGCATAAAGCCCAATTGTGCCAGAAAAATCTTTGGTGATTTCAGAAAGTTGGTCAGCAAAAGCCATACCGTATTCTAAACCATGCGCTCGAGACGTGACACCTCGAGATGTGATGTGCCGTACACCTCGAGACGTGATGTGCCGTACACCTCGAGACGTTCCGCCCGTTAAAACCCGTTAAACTCGACTTATGAATTTTGCGGATTTATCCAATTTAGCCCTGCGTGGCTTAATGCGCCGCCCAGTCAGAACTATTTTAACCATTCTTGGGATTGTTGTGGCAGTTGCCAGCATGGTGGTTTTTTTATCGCTCGGTGAGGGGTTTCGCAAAGCCTTGGGCAATGAACTTGGTAATGTTGGACCGGATATTCAAATTGGTTTAGCGGGTTCTGAAACCTCAAGTATTTTTGGTAGCCCAATTCCAGATGTGCCTTTAGAAGTGCTATCGCGTTTTGAGGCACTTAAATCTGAGTTAGGGATTAAACAAGTGATTCCGTTGTTGCTGACTGCTCGAGGTGGATTTTCAGGCAGTGGTTATGTGATTGCCGCCTACCCATTTGATAAAGTCACCCTGACCGATGTTTACCCGAATATGAAACTCGGTTCTGGACAATGGATTAGTGCCAGTCAAGCCAATGATAAAGTGGCAGTGGTTGGTTTTCAAGCTGCCAAAACTGCTAGTCTGGCACTTGGCGATGAACTGCGTTTAAGTCGGACAGACCGTTATAAAGTGATTGGGATTGTCGAAAAATCTGGTGGTTTTACTGACAGCGCCGTATTTTTACCTTTTGCCAGCCTGACCAAAACCTTAGCTGTCACAGGTAAAGCTACACTGATTGCCTTAAAACTCAATGACCCAGCCGATGCCCGTAAAACCGCCGATGAAATCAATCGGCGCTTCAAGGATGAACTCAAAGCCCAAACCCAAGGCGATGTGGTTCAAGTTCTTGACCGTGCGATAGCCATAGGTGATGCTTTTCGCTTTGGAATCAGTTTAATCGCCTTAATTGTTGGCGGTTTAGCGGTTGCCAACACTGTGATGATGGGCGTTTATGAGCGCACCAAAGAATTCGGGGTAATACGAGCGATTGGTGCAAAGCCCAGTTTTGTTTTTCAGTTGGTTGTTCTCGAGAGTCTGCTTTTAGCCCTTTTGGGTGGTCTGGGCGGGGTGGTGGTCGGTTGGCTTGGTACTCTGGCGGTTAATTTTGCGGTGCGTGATTTAATCAGTGTCGAAATCGCCCAAGTGACTTTTCGTTTAACTGGCTTAGCCATTGGGGTGGCATTGGTACTTGGTTTGCTATCGGGTTTATTACCCGCCAGAACCGCCAGCCGTTTGGTGATTACCGAAGCACTAGGTAGGAATTAACTCAATCACTAGGTAGGAATTAAGATGACAAAAATTATTCTCGAGGCAAAAGACATTTCTAAAATCTATCCGAGTGGCGAAAGTAGTGTGACCGCACTGAACCATTTATCACTTGGTTTTGAGGCGGGTAAAATCACGGCGATTGTTGGACCTTCGGGCAGTGGCAAAAGCACTTTGCTGAACTTGCTGGCAGGTTTTGACCGTCCTTCAAGTGGTATGGTCTCGCACCAAGGCAACGATATTACAACCATGCCAGAAACCAGTTTGGCTTCGTACCGTCTGGCGCACTTTGGATTTATTTTCCAGAATTATAATCTGGTCAGTATCTTAAACGCCCAAGAAAACATTGAACTGCCTCTGACCTTGGCGGGTCTACCCAAAGCCAAACGAAGTGGTATCTCGAGCGAAATTCTTAAACGGGTCGGGCTGAGTAAACGCAGCACCCACTACCCCAATCAATTATCTGGTGGCGAACAACAACGGGTTGCGATAGCTCGGGCGCTTGCCACCAACCCCAGTGTGCTATTTGCCGATGAACCGACAGGCAACTTAGACACCGCAACAGGCACGGGCATCTTAGAGCTTTTGACCGAACCAATGGAAGGCAGTCAGAACCGCACCCTGATTTTAATTACCCACGATATGGAAGTAGCAGCCAGAGCCAATCAGATTGTGCGAATCCGAGACGGCAAACTCGAGACCTGAGTAGCCGTAAGCCAAGAATCGGCAATCTCTCGAGCAGCCCGTTTTGTGGTTAATCCTTTTTCTCGAGGGCATCAAAGAGCTTGTCTAAATCGGCTTGGCTGGTGTAATGGGCAAGGCTGGTTCGGATTGCTCCGCTTGGGTACAAACCCAGTGCAGTCATGGGGAGCATCGCGTAGTAATGCCCTCCAGCCACGCCCACACCTTGTCCTCCAAGGTACTTGACCACTTCCATTGGGTTGGCACTGCCGAGGTTAAAGCAGAATGTACCAACACGATTTTGGCTGCTCGGTTCGCCGTACAAAGTGGCATTGGGTAAGTTTTTAATGCGTTCTAGTGTGTACTCGAGCAGTGGTTTTTCGATGTTCTCTATGGTTTGGTAGGCTCGAGTTAAGCCCGCCCGTCCGTTCAGTCCATCGCCAAGTTCTTGACGCAGATACGATAGCGTACCGAGCCATCCCGCCATGCCTTCATAATTGTTTGTGCCAGGTTCAAATTTGAGTAAACTGTCGTCGGGGATAAAATGCAGCTTTTGGGCGGGTAAGTCCCTAAGTAAGTTCTGGCGAATGTACATAAACCCAAGGTGTGTGCCAAAAACCTTATACGCCGAGAAAAACGCAAAATCCACATCGGTTTTTTGAACATCTGGCAGATGATGCGGACTGTCATGCACCAAGTCATTGACCACCCAAGCGCCAACGCCGTGTGCCAGAGCGGTTGCGCCAGTCACATCTGGGCGATTGCCAAGGCTGTTGGCTGCGCCAGTGATGGCGAGCAGACGGGTTTTTGACGACAGTAATTTCTCGAGTTCAGAGAGTTCAAGTTTACCTTCTGACCAAGTGGCTCGCCAGATTTTAATCACACAACCAATCTGTTCAAGTTCGCGCCACGGACTGGCATTGCATTCGTGTTCTAGTTCGGAAATAATAATTTCGTCGCCAGCCTTAAACAGTCTCGAGAAGGCGGTGGACAACCTAAAAGTCAGGGCAGTGGCACTAGGACCCAAAACCACTTCCTCGGGTTTGCAGCCAAAAAATTCGGCGGTTTCGATTCTGGTTTGGTCACGGACAGATGTGGATAACTGCGAACCCACATAAGGCATTCCAATGTTGCAACTGGCAGACTCGAGAAAATTGGTGATTCCAGTAATACAAGCCCGTGGGACTTGTGCGCCAGCCGCGTTATCGAGGAATGAAAAGCCAGAACTCAGGGCTGGAAAGTGTTGTTTGATAGATTGTTGTTTCATAAATCAGTCTAACAAAAATTCGGTGTCAAAATTCCCACCAAAAAACGCACCGAAGGTGCTACCCTTTAACCATGTTACTTCGCTTGATTATCACCCTTTGGCTGAGTTTAGGCTGGTCGTTGGCTGCGCCTTCGGTCAGCAGTTTCTTAAATGAATTGCGCTCGGGTGGTGTGGCAAAAGTGGTGCTTTCGCCCAATGGCAGCGCTCTGGTTACGACAGACCGTAAACGCAGTACCCAACCCGACGAATACCGTGTCCAACTGATGATGGATAAAAGCCTGTTTGATGCCCTCGAGTTTGCCAGGGCTAGTTTTAATACCAAATACAGTGTCAGTCGGGCTGTGCCAACAGGTGACTACATCATGATTGGCATACAAATTGCGGGTGTCGCCATTTTAATTGTGATGCTGGTCTTGCTAATTCGTTCGCGTTCTGGCAGCGGAGCGGGTGATGGAGCGGGTGGAGCAATGAGCTTTGGCAAGTCTCGAGCTAAACAAGTCGAAAAACCAAGCACCACCTTCAAAGAAGTCGCGGGTTGCGATGAAGCCAAAGAAGAATTATCCGAAGTCGTGGATTTCTTAAAAAACCCAACCAAGTACCAC